>JBCBFT010000032.1:0-57067 GCA_038527485.1 Bacteroidota bacterium | reverse complement strand
GCAAGGGCCGGGGTCGATTCATCCAGAATCTGGATTTGAGTCCCTCGGTTTTTCAGAGCAAGGGCCGGGGTCGATTCGTCCAGAATCTGGATTTGAGTCCCTCGGTTTTTTTTGAGGCACCAAGCGGTGCCTCTTTTTTTATCTATTCCTCTCACCTCCACTTCACACGAATAAACTCTTTGTTTTTCTCAAAATGATGGGGTACACCTGCTAGGATGGACTTTCGTAGGTTATGAAGTAGCTGCTCTTTTGTGAAACTGTTGTGGACGACCAAACTGATTTCACGCGCGGGCTGAGGTTCCTCAAAACGTTTGATATAAGGCGTGTCTGCTGGATGCTGGACGGCCAATTCAGGTACCAACGTATAGCCTGTATAGTTTTGAATCAAATTTTTCAATGTCTCAATGGACCCCGTATCAAAAGCGATCCGCTCCGACTGCAAAAGGTGGTCGTGCTGACATATATTGAGCACCTGATTGCGGAAACAATGCCCTTTATCCAACAACCATAAGCCCTTTTCTTTGATGTCATCTGGTCTAAGGGTTTCTCTCTCAAAAAATGCGTGGTCGGGATGGACGTACACAAAAAAAGGCTCATAGTACAGAGGAATCTCCCTCAACTGCCCTTCCTGTAAAGGCGTAGCCATAATTCCAATATCCAGTGTCCCGTTTGTGACACCAGTGATAATCCCTTCGCTCTGGACCTCTTTGATGTTCAAGGTAATGTCGGGATGGGATTCACTGAAATCCTTGACAAATAAGGGCAAGAGGTAGGGAGCCAATGTCGGGATCACCCCAATATGAAAAGTCCCTTTGAGCTGATATTTATCCGCATTGACCATGTCTTTCAGTCCTTCAATTTCGCGAACAATCTGCCTCGATTTGTTGATAAACTTTTCTCCTACGGGCGTAGGCTTGATGGGGTGCGCAGAGCGATCAAAAATCAATACACCGATCTCCTTTTCCAGCTTCTGTATCTGAAGCGTCAGCGTGGGTTGGGTTACATGGCAGCTATCGGCTGCTCTCACAAAGTGTCTATGATTGTCTAATGCAATGATGTACTGGAGCTGCTGAATCGTCATTGATTTAATTTATACTAAATAATCATTATTAATTTGATTAATAAGCCAAGAAAGGAAATATTTGCAGAAAAGAAAACTCAAAATCTCATTGAAGATGAATCAAACCCAAGAAACGTTTCGTTCAGCCTTAAAAACGGGAAATGTAGATACAGTAAGGGAAATAGCCACCCAACACCCCCACATGCTCCAAGAGCCAGATGAAAGAGGGTTTTATCCACTGGTATTGGCTGCTTACTATGACCAAGTAGAAATGGTAGGCACTCTCCTCCAATTGGGTGCAGATCCCGAAGCCAGAGATGGATCAGGAAATACCGCATTGATGGGGGCAAGCTTCAAAGGGTTTGTGGCCACAGTTGAAACCCTGCTTCAGCATGGAGCAGCAATAGATGCACAAAATAACGAAGGAGCATCTGCTTTGACATTTGCTGCCATGTTTGACCAGGAAGCTGTAGCAAAATTGCTCTTGGAAAATGGAGCCAATCCACTCTTGAAGGATCAAAAGGGAAATACACCCTATGATCAAGCACGATTCAAAGGACTCCGATGGGCAAAGCCCGTATTTGAACCTTTTGTAGGATAAAATAAAAAAGCTAACCCCTTCCTAGCATGAGTAGATGCTAAGAAGGGGTATGTATCTATTCGCCTGTTTACTGTATACGTATCTTCTTCACCGACCGCTTGCCTCCTTGGACAACTGCAAGTAGATACGTGCCTGGGCTTATATGCTCTGTGGACAAACGATATCTCTCACTACCAGCCTGTACATCTAGCTTTTGGTCCCAGACTTTTTCTCCCTTGATGCCCCACATCTGAATATGGATCTGTCCTCCTTCGGTACTATGGACAAGCAGGTTGAGCGTCTCACTCGAACGAACAGGATTGGGAAACACTTGCCAACGCTCTTGGTCAAAGATAACCTCTACCGATTGAGTGGTGGTATAATTCCCGTCCAAGTCTACTTGTCGTAGTCGATAGTAGTTCTTCCCGACATAGGGTGCTGGATCAATGAATTGGTAGCCCACCACTGCCTGACTGGTCCCTTTTGCTGCTACACGACCGATCGGCTCAAAATTCATCGATTCAGGCGCTCGCTCAACCTCAAAGTAGTCTGACTGAATCTCTGAAGCTGTCTGCCAGTCAAGCCACACTTCGCTCCCTTCCGCTCTTCCGTCGAAAGACAAAAATTCGACAGGAAATGTTGTTCCAGGATTGGGATACAAGAAAGCTTGAGGTACCACCGTTGCAGGGATAGAATTGCTAAACCACTCCAGCTTGGCACTGGCGTACACGCGATGCTCATAGAATTCCATCCGAATCGGCACACGTTGCCAAGCATTGAGTGAGATGCTTCCTGCATGGCTCGCAGCGGGCTGGTCGGTCCACTGATCGATGATCAATTGTCCGTCCACAAAGAGCCGAACGCCGTCATCTGTCGTCGTCCTAAATGTCACCGTCTCGCTTACAGGAGACTCGATCTCACCTTCCCAAGCTACACTGTAGTCGTTGTAACCTGTAGCAGGTGTAGGGGACTCACTTCCCCAATAAAAATCAATGACAGAGTCCAATCGCGTGAGGACGGGTGTTTGGAGATTTTTGTCGCTGTAGTAAGTAGCAGAAAGCCCTGTCCCCGAGCCCCCTGTTCCAGGTGTCATCCAGAAGCTTCGCTCGACGGTAGGCGCTTCGATAAAATCGTCATTTCCTTCCTGAGAAGCCCTCACAATCACCTCCCCATAACCACCTGTAGGTGTCAGCACACCATTGCTCAAGGTCGCAGGGCCTGAGATGAGGCTATAACTGACAGGTAAACCTGAAGTCGTCGTTGCATTTAATGTAATAGGAGGCTGGTTCGTAGATCTAGGAAGAATAGGATCGAAGACGATACGCTGCCCGCTCTTGGGATTGGCCAAACGAACACCAAAATCCATGTCAAAACCATCACAGTAATCATGGGCACCCGGTCCTACAGCCACATAGATTTTATCCCCTGCGGTCATCAGGCCAAAATTTACATAGAAGTCTTCTGTTGCGCCATTACCAACCAGGATGGTACGCCTTAAACTATTGTTTACATATACGCGCAATTCGACACCATCTCCACAAGCGGAGTTACTATTGGTCAGACTGGTATTATCCAAAACATATTCTCCTGAGTAAGGAACCGTGTATCCCACAATCACATAGCGATCATAGGCGGACTGCCAGTCTGCCCAACCTGGATGTCCTCCTGTAGGTTTGATAGAACCATGTGCCAAATCGGTAGGATCTGTCGATGCCGAAACTCCATCTGAATCGTACCAAAGCCCATTCCAAACTAAGGAAGAATAATTGGCATCGTTTCCGATCGGTCCTCCCGAGTTCCAAAGGTACTCCCAGTTAGGTGGCGCGGCGCTACCTTGAAAATCAGCCTGAAAGTCTCCGACAATGGCACCTGCCGCCGTGCCTACGCTTGAGGCTGGGTCCATGCTCATGATCCAATCATAAATCAAGTTTACCCCTTCCTCGTCAATTTTATTTTTGGCAAGGGGAGGCATAGCCATAGGATCATGCACCGCTTTGATGCGCTGATACAAGATCGAATGCTCAGGGTCGCCAGGCACGATCACGCGTGGGTCATACAATCCAAACTGAGAATGCAAGAAGCCATACACAAGTCCTTGGTCCCCTAGCTGCTTGCTGAGTCGAGCGTCGAAGTTTGCCTGAATGGAGTTACCTGCCCTGTGACAATAGGCACAATTGGCATCGAGATAGCTTCTGGCACGCAGTTCTAGCGAAGCGCCTGCATCATCCTGATTGGCAGATACCAAGTAGTTTCCTAGATTATTGGTATCAGGTACTTGATCAAATGCCTGAATTTTGGCCAATGTCTTGAGTTGATTGGACTGTCTACCTGTCTGGAAATACGTAATGTCTCCATTCAATTGCCTCGTTTTTGGTCCTAGCACCCATTTTGAGCCTCCATTGTGGCAGACCATACACTCCTGCTGGTCAGGATAGTACCAGTGTACTTCTTTCAGGCCTTGGGGTGTCTGAATACCGACAGTGTCATATCGTCCTACACCGAGTAGATCGGCCTCAGTCTGGTCGTCTCTCCATTTGTATGTCAAGCCGTAGAATTGTCCTGCAATGTCTTTGATCATCAGGCGGGTTTCCAATCGTTTGGTCACATGCGGCTGGCTCTCGTCTACCTGCATCTCAAAATGCTTGACCGTGACGGCTCCCACAGGAAACTCCCAATCCCCATTTTCAGAAAACTTAATCTTCTCCCCAGGTGTGTCCATCGTTCCGTCATTGGGAATGATCATCCAGCGAAATTTGAGCGCATCGTCAGACCAAAAAGGCTCGTTTAACTCATAAGGAATCATGAAGTCCTCTGGCTCAAGGGTCTGCATATCTTTGAATATGCCTACTTCGGATAGTAAGCCAGGTGGCTCATCCTGCGGTCCAAATGTCAATCCTTTGAGCTTGTAGATTTTCCCCCCGTCATAGTTCGTTCCAAATAATTTCAATACATAAATCTCCCCATCACTATCTGTTGAAAAATGGGAAATACCTGATTTTGATCCCACACCAAAAGCAGGAACTGTCGTCAGAAAATCGTCTTCATATATGCCTGTTTGGGAATTGTAGGTCAAGGTCCAAATCTTCCTTACAGTATGATCCCCAAAGATATACTTGCCTTGAAGGGAAGGATATTTATTGCCTCTGTAGACAAAACCTCCAATCACGCAAGATCCCATACTTCGATCATATTCAAAAACAGGCGGTCTATCTGTTCCGATCAGGGGAAAAGGTTTGGCTTTTGTGGTTGTCAAATTCCCTTCTCGATAGGGCCACTGGGCATTGTCTCCATATCCCAGGATAGAAATTTCCTCTCTTTGTCCTCCTCCGACATCCCCTACCCAAATATTTCCTGTTACCTGATCGTAGTCCATCCTATGCGGACTTCTTAAGCCAACAGCAAAAAACTCTTCAAGCAAACTACCCGATGCAGATTGCCAGGGATTGTCGTTGGGGATATAATAACCTTGCGAAAAAGAACCTGGCCAGCCCGTAGGAGGTGTCGAACCTGAGAGAGGCTGGCGACGAATCGGATGGCCTTTGCTAGGGTCTTGATCTACATCTATCCGCAAAATCCCACTAAATAATCCTTTGTTAAGTTGTTGAGCTGAATTGTAAAAATCTTGAATTCTCCCTTCATCCCCGACTGTGAGATAGAGAAAACCATCATTCCCAAAAAACATACTTCCTCCATTATGCCAATCGTGCCGATCAAATTGCTGGATCATGACATACTCAGAAGCAGGATCAATCGTGAGATTGGAAAGATTGACTGTAAAACGGGAAAGGCGGTTGTAGGCCATAGGCTTGGCTCCTTGCAGGGGCGTATATCTATAATAGACGTAGAGATAGCTTCCATTGGTGGAAAAGGTATTGCCAAAATCAGGATGGAAGGCCACACCTAGGACTCCTGCATCCCCTGCCGTATATACCTGACTCGTGATATCCAGCATCACATGTTTGGTGGTCGTCGTAGGGTCCTTGGAAAAGTCCCACAGGAATCCCGACTTCCCAGCCATGAGGAATCGATTCTTGGTCGGGATCTCGATGAATTGGATGGGATCAATGAAGGTGAGATTAGGGAAAGCCTCCTCTACCGTCCATGAACTGATACTGGGAGGTGTCCCATCTGGAAGCGCACCATTGACGAAGGCGGCTACAGGTGCGGGCGCGTCAAGGCCTGACTGTAGGATGCCCAGGGGAGCAAAAGCCAGGGCACATACACACATCAGGATACATAAGGTAAATATCCAGCGACTCGAACGAGGCTGAAATCGACTAGCTTGATTGGGGGGGCGATACATGGCGAGGTTGGTTTGTTTAGAGGTTTATGTCAAGTGAATTTTATCCCATGAGGGTAGTAACAGGTTGATTATAAGAATGATGAGTAATGTATATATAAAGAGGTGGATCTAATCGTCTTACAAAAGACCTTACCTATTTTTTTAAAATAAAATCAGGCTTTTTCTATTAGATACGGATAAGAGAAACATATTACATTTTCTACACATATATCAATAGCATGATAAACTACCCTATTAAAATAAATTTACGTGTAGTCCGTGAATCATTTCTATAAATGAAAATAATAAAAAGTATGGACATTTTGAATTTTTGAGTTTGATTTTATACCCTTATTAATAGAAAAAATTACCTTGAATTAAAAAAGAGAATCAGCTCCCTTAGTGAAGGAAGCTGATTCTCTTACATATAGCCCTTAAGTGTATGCTTTGTCTACTGGATCAAAATCTTTTCTACAATTGGCTTCTGGACGCCTACCCGCATGACAACAAAATAGGCCCCGCTCTGCCAATTTCTGGTATCCACAGGGAATTGTGTTCTACGGCCCGTCATGGGGACATTCTCCGTAAATACCCTTCTCCCTTGAACATCCAAAATGGATATTTGCGCTACCTGATCTTCTTGTGAATAAAGATTGAGGTTGAGGAAGTCACCTGAGCGCAGGGGATTCGGGAAAATCGCCATGCTAATTCCCTGACGAGTTATCCGTTCTGTGCGAGAAAGCGTCTGCCTTCCCTGCTGATCCATGATACGGATTCGGTAGTAGTTGTCTCCAAATTTAGGATCTGCATCTGTCCACTCGTAGGTGTATGGCGTCCCTACAGCGTCGGCGGCTTCTACCTCTCCGATCGGCGAGAATACACGACCGTCTGTACCTCTCTCCACTACGAATGAAGCCAAATCTCCATCATCTATAATGGTCCAATCCAGCACAGCTTCACTATTGACCAAATTTGCATCAAAGTTGAGCAACTCGATCGGGAGCGTAGTGGTAGCTGTGGGGTAAAGGAAACGCGGGGGTACTACCTGATTAGTAATACTCGTGCTCGTCCAAGACAATCTCGCTTCAGCATAAGCGCGGTTCTGATAATACTCCATCCGAATGGGTACTTTCGCCCAAGCATTGAAGGTATAGGTTCCTGTATGTGCTGTGACCGATTGATCTGTCCATTGGTCAATGATCAATGTATTGTCAATGTAAAGACGTACCCCATCATCCGTACTCGTGATAAATGTGACCGTTTCAGATACAGGAGATTCAATTTCGCCTTCCCATACCACCGAGAAAGTTAAAGGTGACATACTCGCGGCGGGGGCACTACTTCCCCACTGGAAGTCTATCGCAGAGTCTTCCCTGCTAAACGCCAATTGCGTCAATGCTTCGTCGTTGAAGTAGTTGGCAATGAGACCTGTACCTGTACCATTGGCAGAAGGAATCACGTAGAAGCTGCGTTCGACAGATTTCACGGGCACAAAGTGGTTATTACCGATCTGAGATGCCTTGATGGTCACTTCTCCTGTGGTGCCTGTCAGCGTCACCGTGTTTCCTGTCATAGTCGCAGGGCCACTCACAACCTCACACTCGAGGGGCAAGCCACTCGTAGCAGATGCTTGAACCTGGAAGGAGCTTACGCTGTTTTCATAATCCTGAATTTCAGGGAATATGATTTTCTGGTTCCGCATTTCTTGCGCCCCTACGATGGTAAACTCTAAGGAGTACTTGTAATTGCGTTGCAAGCCAAACTGCGTATTTGCTCCCAGCGTTGGCGCTACGCCCTCTTGTACTTGAGCCGAGGAGCCTGCGGCTGTCCCTCCTGAGCGCCACACATTGTCTATTTGTCCTCCTGTGATGCTGTATGGAATGACAGGTCCAATCTCACCGCCTGTCCCGTCAGAGTTTGCATCAATGAAACCTGTCAGCAACGTCTCCCCATTTGCCAAGCTGATCACTTTGCGACCCGAGCTTACAAAGTCAAATACGTTTTCTCCTGTATTATATTCGCTACTGCTTCGGGTAGTACCGATAGCTGCTACAATTTTGTTTCCACCAGCCTCGACAATTGCTACAGGTGTCAACGGATTGGCTTTCTGACTAGCAAAGAAACGGAAATGCTCTACTTCGATCTCTTGAGTAGCACCCGTTGTATTGGTATATCCATCTGTCTCATTGATCACCAAGTTGGCAATCCAAGCGTCCTGCGCACCTCCTTCAAAGCTTTCGTTTCCTAGTACAAGTGCCTCCGTATCGCGACTCTCGCTGAGGATTTCGCTATCACTGAGCGCTCGGCCAAATAGTTTGAGATTGGACATCTGGCACTTCACGCCTGGCATCCAGGGAGAATCCCCTAAGTAAATAGAGCCTTCGTTCATCTCAGGCGTTCCTGATACAGATGCACTATGGTCCAGTACCCCATTCATATATAGTTTGAGCACACCACTTTGGAATACGTAGGTCAAATGTGTCCACTCCCCTACCTGCAAGGGAGTCACCGAAGTACCTCCCTGGCCAAAGCTCAAATTTGTCGTCATGCGATACTGCACACGGTTGTCTGCTCCATTGAGTCGGAGCATTAAATTGCGTTCATTGTTTGTCGTTCCTTTATGAATGAGGTCACGATCAGAACCTGTGGCACCTTCCAGCAGTTTGACCCAGACACTCATGGTAAACTCTTTTCCTTCACGCCCCACATTGAGTTGCGGCTTGTGCGGAATCTCTACCATGTCATTTTGTCCATCAAACTCAATGACCTTTCCTCTCGCACTGTCTTCTTTGAACACAGGCCCATTTTTCACAAAACCATTGGCATCATCTACGTGGTCTTTTCCGTCCACATGCAAAGGCCACCAAGCCAACTGGGAAAAGTCTTTTTCTCCTCCCACCATGTCGTCTAATTCATCCTCAGTCAGCGCACGATCATAAATCATGATGTCATCCATCATTAGATTGGCGCTTTGTCCTTGATTAGACCCACCAAAGGTCATCGGACCATCATTGGCGATGGTCTTCCCAGTCAAAGTCTGAGAATTATCCAGTTCCCCATTGATGAATATCTTCAACTCGTTGTCTTCTTTGATGTAAGCGACGTGCGTCCATGTGTTATCTGGAAGGGCACTATTAGAATTACCCCCTTCATTGAAATCTTCGTCTGTAGATACACGGAAGTGAAGCTGATTCGAAGTAGGGCGCAACCAGATCGCAAAGGTTCTATCCAAAATGGTATTTCCTTTGTGTGCCAAGAAGCGGAAAGTACCGTAGTTATTGGTCGGTACTTTGACCCAAAAGGCGAGCGAAAAGTCTTGATTGCCCTGTCCAAGCATGAATCGACTGTTGTGAGCGACACCCATGAAATCTGTGTCTACCGAGCAGTCTAGAACATTTCCTCTCTCAGCATCATTGACGATGGCAGCGGTATTGAATAAGACACCGTCTGATTCACCTACCACGTCTTTTGTCCCGTCTTCGAAGTTCCACCATGCAACTCGAGAGAAATTATTGCCCTCTGGCATGAATTCGGGCTCCATGCTATTGATCCACTCGGCAATCAGCTCGACGCCTGAGGAATCCATAAGATTCTTGGCTAAGGGTGGCATCGCCAACTGATCGTGAACGGCTGCGAGGCGTTGATAGAGATAGGAATTGTCCAAGTCTCCTGGTACAATGACACGTAGTTCATCCTCATCTCCCGTCGCATACAAGGGACCATAGATAAAGCCTTGGTTCTCTAAGGGTGTAGAAAGCCGCGCGTCAAAAAGTGCCTGGAAAGCATTGCCAGGCTGGTGACAATAAGCACAATTCATATCCAGATAGGAACGCGCACGATCCTCTAGGGGGAGCGTCTCGTCATCCGTTGCTGAGACTGTCAAATATTGATCCAGGTTGGCAGTATCTGGCATCTGAGAGAATACACCGAGATGTGCCAGCGTGTAAATCTGATTGGCTGTACGACCTGTACGAGGATAAAATTGATCTACATTCAACTGTCGGGTATTGGGCCCTAGCACAGCACCAGCAGCTTCGTTGTGACAGAACATACATTCCTGATCCCCTGGATAGTACCATACGACCTCTTTAGGTCCTGCTGCCGTCTGGACAGTAATCGTATCCTGACGAGAATCCGTTTCCAGCACCGCATCTGTTTCCGAATCATTCCAGCGGTAATCAAGTCCGTACAGTTTTCTATCTTCTCCCATGACCATGATACGCGTTTCAAGTCGCTTTTTCAGGTTGGGGTTGCTTTCGTCAATTTGTAGATCAAAGTGTTTGATCCATATGGAGCCACTGGGCCAGTCCCATTCTTCAGACTCTTTGAACTTTATCTGCTCTGTATCTGAATCATGCGTTCCATCGTTAGGGATGGCCATCCAGCGATATTTATCTGCTGCATCTGACCAGAAGGGCACATTCATCTTATAGGGATAGACTCCATCACTAGGCTCCAAAGTGGAGAGATCCTTGAATACACCTGTAGCAGATAAAAGTGTCGGGGGGTTGCTGGGAGTACCACTTTGCACCAGTTTATAAATACGCCCTCCATCTAGGTCGGTCCCATAGAGTTTCATCGCATAGATTTCGCCCTCACTGTCTGTATAGAGAGAAGAAACCCCAGATTTGGTTCCTACACCAAATGCAGGAACAGTCGCTAGATACTCTAGTTCTGTTGTCAAGGGATTCAATGACCAGATTTTACGTACCGTATGGTCAGTGAAAATCAGTTTATTTTGCAGAGAAGGAAATTTGGTTCCATGGTATACAGGTCCACAAATGACACTTGTCCCCATGCTATGCGGATAATCATAGAGGGGCGCCACCTCCGTCCCCAAAATCGTATTGGGTACAGGTTTGGGTCCTGCGATGATTCCCTCTTTGTAAGGCCACTGCAGATTCGCACCCATGGTCACTTCAGAAATCTCTTCACGAGATCCTTGCCCAATGTCTCCGAAAAATATTCTATCTGCAACGGAATCATAGACCATGCGGTGAGGGCTTCTCAGACCTATGGCATAAAATTCTTCTAGCGTAGAAGAGTCGGGCGATAGCCAAGGGTTGTCATTGGGGATGCTATATCCTTGACTGAAGGTGGCGGGCCAGCCTGTAGGCTCATCCTCTTCGCCTGGCGAGATGGGCTGCCTGCGAATCGGGTGGCTCTTGGTCGGATCGTTGTCTACATCTATCCTGAATACCCCACTGTATAAGGCTTCATCTGTCTTTTGTCCCGAATCATACTCATCATTGATTCCTCCCTCATCACCGATCGCGATGTAGAGAAATCCATCAGGGCCAAAAAACATTCCACCACCATTGTGAAAGTGGTGACGATCAAATTGCTGAAAATATACAAACTCAGTAGAGGCATCAACGGTGTACGTATTGGGATCTAGCGTAAAGCGCGAAAGACGCAGCATCCCATAAGCCGTATTGGTAGGTTCTGGCGCATACCGATAATAAACGTAGAAATAGTTTCGGTTGGGAGAGCCTACTTGACCAAACTCTGGGTGGAGCAAAATACTCATCAATCCACAGTCTCCTCCTGTACGAACCTGAGACTGAATGTCTAGCACGACATTTTTGATCGCAGTGGTCGAATCTTTACTGATCCACCAGATGGTTCCTGCTTTTCCTGCTACCAAAAACTTATTGTCATTGGGAACCTCTATCATATCTAGAGGGTCAACAAATGTAAGGTTTGGATAAGCCAAGACGACATCCCATTGATTGGAATTGGTAGAAGGGAGTGCACCATTCATATAGGCACCGACAGCTTCGGGAGCATCGATACCTGACTTTAATACACTGAGGGGAGCAATCATTCCCATGAGCAAAAGTGCTCCCATGATACTCATGCCCCATTTTAAGGTGAAGGGCTTACGAAAAGACCGTACGCGCTTTGGTTGTTCCATTACTGCTAGGAATTGATGAGTAACTTATTGTGAATAAAATTCTCTTGTTTAGATATGAGAAAAAGAAAGTACTATAAAAAATAGGCAGTCCCAAAAAATATGTTTTTACGTACATTTTTTAGGACAAACAGAAAACTAACATCCATGAAGAATGTTATATTTTTTCTCAAAATTAAAATAAAACGCGTAAGAATTTATCACAAAAGTCACATTAAAGCTAAAATATTTCTTTAACAAAAATTCAAAAAAAATTATATATTGGTTTTACCAAACTACTACTACGATTGACATATGAATGATCGCAAACTTATCTCCATCTGGTCGGGGCCCAGGCATGGAGCATCAGAATTGCTGTATGCTTTTGCACAAAGACGTGACACAGAAGCCATTGATCGTCCCTTCTGGGGATATTTCTTACGAGTATCAGGCTCCACGCATCCAGCCAAAGAAGAGATCCTATCTAGCATGACCTTGCATGCCAATCCCATCGTCTCGAATCAAATTCTTACCCCCTTAAAGCAATCCATTCGCTGTGTAAGATTCATGACGCATCATTTGCTGGGCTTAGATCTTTCCTTTTTGGAAGAAATCACACACCACATATTCATGATTAGGCGACCTCATCAGGTTGTAAGCAGACTTTCTGGTGACATGATCCAAGCCGATCAACTTTTAGAGAGCTACAAGATGCAATACGATCTTTTCAAATATCTTACCCATAAAGATATTAAACCCTTAGTCATTGATGCGAATATGATGCATGAGGAGCCAAAAAGTGCGCTTCAAATGATTTGTTCGTATTGCGAAGTACCTTTCGAAAAAAGCATGCAAGAGCGTAAGCCAATGGCCGACTTCATCCAAGCACAAGAAGGGTCATGGAATCAGGACTTCGCGCATCATCAAGGCGGTAGATCATTCACGCAGCCAGAAGGCTCACTTGAAGAAGCCCTCGCCAAATGCAGTGAATACTATTTGAATATGTTGGCTGAAGCAAGACTGCCACAGTGTCCGCAGGAAAGAAAATCTTACATGGTCGCATAGATCGTCCTTCAACTTTTCGACATAAAAAAGACCTGCCATTCGAAGTGAATGGCAGGTCTTTTTCATTTGCGCAGTAGCCTATTCTTCCAAATGCTGCGTTTGGATCTTTAACCAAGTCTTTTCTTCTTCATTTAACTGAGGACTGAGCTTTTCCCAGACTTGTTGATGATAGGTATTCAGCCAATTTCTCTCCTCCTCATCAAGTAAGGCCACGTCAATGAGTTGTTGATCAATCGGAAAAAGCGTCACCGTCTCAAATCCAAGGAATTGGCCATAGGTTTCCGAGTGCATTTTCTCCTCACAAAGGATGAGGTTCTCGATGCGGATTCCATATTCCCCTTCATGATACAGCCCTGGCTCATTGGACGTGAGCATTCCGATTTCAAACGCTTGTCCTCCACGGGTAGAACCACTGAGCGATTGGGGTCCTTCATGGACATTGAGATAAAACCCCACGCCATGCCCTGTCCCGTGACCATAATTCAATCCGTGCTGCCACAGCGGGTGTCTGGCCAGTACATCAAATTGATTGCCCCTTGTCCCAGCGGGAAAAATAGCCCTATCCACGGCAATATGCCCCTTTAACACCAGCGTAAAATCACGTTTCTGCTTTGTCGTAGGCGCCCCTAGCGTCACCGTCCGAGTGATATCTGTAGTCCCATCCAAATACTGCCCACCAGAGTCTACCAATAACATCCCCTCTGCCTCTATGGTCGCCGATGACGCTTCCTTGGCACTGTAATGTACGATGGCTCCATTTCCCTTATATCCCACAATAGGCGAAAAACTTGGCCCCACATAGCCCGCTTGCTCTCCTCTAAATATCTCCAGTTGCTTCCCTACTTCATATTCGGAGACTCCTCCTTGTCTTACCTTCTCCTCCAGCCATCTGAAAAACTTGACCAAAGCTACGCCATCTTTCACCATTGCTTGTCGAATGTGCGCTCGCTCAACCTCATTTTTTAGGCTCTTCATATGCGTGCTAGGACTGGGCTCTCGAATAACCTTGACCCCTTTTGGAATTTCTTTGAATAGGCGATGCGAACACCCACTCCCAGATAAGGAGAGCTTTTTTCCAGTCTTTAGTTTGGACAAAAATTCAGGAATCGCATGGTAATCTGTGATATGAATCACCGCCTCCTGCAATTCTGCTTTTAAATCATCGGATAGCTTATTTTGGTCGATGTACAGCGTAGCATCACACTGAGAAACGACCAAGTAGGCATAAAACAGGGGGTTGAACGCAATGTCTGTCCCCCGCAGGTTAAGTGTCCAGGCAATATCGTCCAGACTGGTAATCAAGGTAAAATCCATCCCTTTTTTAGCCATCTGAATACGGATATCCTGCAGTTTCTGTACGCGATCTATTCCTGAATATTTTACAGAGAAGTCCTGTACGGAGTCCGCTGGCATCGGGGGACGATCCTCCCAAAATTCCTCTAGCAAATCTCCTACATCTATCAAGGCCAGTTCTTTTTCTCCCAATACACTGGCAAGCTTCTCGAAGCCCTGCTGGGAAAATAGCCTTCCATCTACCCCTACACGCCCTTTCTCAGGTGCATGGTCCTTGATCCACTCTCTATACTCCGGCGTGTGGGGTACTTGCAATTTCATCAAATCAAATCCAGTACCCGCAAGCTCTTGTTCCCCTTGGATAAAATATCGAGAGTCTGTCCACACCCCTGCATGGGTAGCATTCACTACGACCGTCCCAGCAGAACCTGTAAATCCTGTCAACCAAGGCATAATACGCCAGTAAGGAGCGAGGTATTCGCTCTGGTGAGGATCGGTATTGGGAATAATGTATACATCTAGGTCGTGTTGGACCATTTTATCCCTTAATCGCGCCAGTTTTTCCTGATATGTCATAAATCGTTGTTCTCTACTTGATCTTATTTATGCCAGTGCTGCCTTCCTGATCTCTTCTACATCTGCTATTGTTTTAGGCACAGGATCTCCCAGTAGTTCTGCCCCCGTATCTGTGATCACATAGTCGTCCTCGATCCGAATTCCTCCAAAATCTCGGTAACCCTGCAAGACCTCATAATCGATAAATTCCTTGAATTTCCCTTCAGTGCCCCACTGGTCGATGAGACCTGGGATGAAGTAAATGCCAGGTTCAACCGTGATGACAAAACCTGATTCCAAGGCGCGTCCCAAGCGCAAAGACTTTAGACCAAACTGAGGATTGCGTTGGAGCGAATTTGTGTAGCCTACATGGTCTTCACCCAGATTCTCCATGTCATGCACATCCAATCCCATCATATGGCCTAGCCCATGTGGAAAGAACATCGCATGCGCACCTGCTGCAACCGCTTCCTGCACGTCTCCTTTCATGATTCCCAATGCCTTCAAGCCCTCGACAATACGTGTAGAAGCGAGGAGGTGTACATCCTTGTATAGTACGCCAGGTTTGAGCGCATCAATTGCGGCAAGCTGGGCATCCAAAGCGACTTGATATACTTCCTTGTGCCGCTGGGTAAAGCTGGCAGCCACAGGAAAGGTACGGGTCATATCCCCGCAATAATGTAAAGCCGATTCCCCCCCGCAATCTACAAGCAATAGCCGATCATCCGTTAGGGTATTGTGATGGTGATGGTTATGCAGAATCTCGCCATGCACTGTCATGATAATCGGGAAACTGACATAGCTATCTGCGCCAAGGGCTTCTGCATGCACCTTCGCCATCACCTCAGCTTCGGTCATACCTGCACGCGCTATCTGGATGGCTGTCAAGTGCATACTGTTGGTGAGCTTCACTGCTTTTTCGAGTTCTACCAATTCCTCCTCTGTCTTGTACGACCGCTGTCTCACAATCGCCTGAATCAGTTCGACAGAGACTCCTGCAGCTACTTCTTCCTGGGTCATCCCCAGAAGTTCCATGTATCTGAGCGTATGATTGGCTCTGTAAGGGGGGAGAAAATGGATCTTGCGACCTTGGGATTGCGCTTTTTCGAGGATGGCGGCCAATTTTCCTGGAGTGGCATATTGTTCGATCCCTCTGCCTTCAGTTAAAGTATTCAAAGAGGGCTGAGGACCTGTCCACACCATAGAATCTACTGTCACATCTTGCCCAAACACAGTTGTCTCCTCAGCGTCTAGATCGATCACGGCTGTGAGTTCTGGCAGGTCAATACCTATATAGTACAGAAAAGTAGAATCTTGCCGAAAGTAGGGGTAATGATTATCGCGATAGCTCATCCCTACATTGTCATTCCCCAAAAGAAATACCAGTCCGTTTTCCATCGATTGGATGAGGGTTTGGCGGCGTGCTTGATACGTTTCAGTAGAAAAAGTCATGTATGCGTTACAGCTTTGATGAAATAAGATAGATTAACAAGTAGACATTTCGCACCACAGATGCCTAGGATACAGGCAGATTATCCCATCTCACATAAATCCATTTGTGGTTGCCTTTAGCTTAAACATGCATGCATTCATGCATCTATGGGAAAAAAGGAAAATTCCCCTCCAATTACAAGATGGATGATCGGGAAGAAGGAGGTATGGGAAGGAAAGGACATAGAAGCTTTCTGTATGAAAACTATTCCCCTAAACAATAAACCTAGACTTTCTACCGTGATGAAAAAGGAAGTTGGAATTGCTTGGAACAATCCATTAATTCGTCTACCTGGAAAACCTACCATCTATGAATCAGTTGGCACGCACCCTTTTTTTTATTGGTGTCTTATATCCTTTGCTTTCTCTACAAGCACAGGTAGATCCTGCCCCCTCTCCCTCAGATACACTTATAGAAAACACCGACCTCAACCTCTATATTGAAGATTTTATCACAGGCGCAGAGGTAGACGATCAGGTCGATTATACCGACTTGACAGATTTATTGGAGGACTTGCAAAAGAATCCTTTGGATCTCAACACTGCCACGCAAGAAGAGCTTATTCAAATTCCAGGTTTCAATACCCTGCTTTACACACAATTACGAGACTATATTTCCAGCTTTGGTGCGCTGACGAGTCTGTATGAGCTACAGGCCGTAGAAGGTTTCAATGAAGATATCATTCGACAGGTTCAGCCATATGTGACTGTAAGAGCTGTTGGAGCGAAGGACATCAGCCCTAATGCGACGACATCTGCGGGTCCCCCTGCAAAAGAAGTGCTTGAAGGTATGGAGGTAGAGTTGATCCAGCGCTTTGTGCGGATATTAGAGGAGCAAAGAGGATATACAGCACCAGATACAACCTTTAGAGAAATCGAGAATTCGGGTGAATTAGATACAGTTCTGAGCTCTCGCTATGCGGGTTCTCCCTGGCGATCCTATACACGACTACGCGGGAGATATGGGCAGAACTTTTCCTTTGCAATTACGGGAGAAAAAGATCCAGGAGAAATTTTTGCCTGGCAGCCAGAAAACAATCTGTATGGCTATGATTTTCTCTCTGGACATGTCTCGATCGGAGGCTATGGCATCATCGAACGATTGGTCATTGGGGACTTCGCCATACAGTCAGGACAGGGACTGACGCTTTCGCGGGGATTGGGATTTGGCAAAGGTGCTTTTGTCATCAACAGCATCAAGCAAGCCAATCGTGGCATCCTACCTTATGCTTCCGTGAATGAAAACCAATACCAACGCGGAGTCGCGGCGACCCTCCGCTTTGGCAAGTTCAAAGTTACCCCTTTTGTTTCTCGCCTCAATGTGGACGCCTCCGTCCAGGAAACAGATACACTGACAAATGAAGTTCTGCAAGCCAGCGGACTGCAGACGAGTGGCTTACACCGAACAGCCTCAGAGCGCGCCAACCGCAAATCCATACTGGAAAATATGGTGGGAACTCGTATCGAATATCGCAATGGCAATCTCATGCTGGGGACCACCCACTACTACCAAGCCTTCGGCTCAGAGCTTAATCGCACACTCAACGAGTATAACCAATTTGACTTCCGTGGCGATGAAAACTATGTCAATAGCTTCGACTGGGACTGGATCATCCAAAACTTTAACTTCTTTGGAGAAGTAGGACGCTCCCGATCAGGAGGCATAGGAGCGACAGCAGGTATCATGGGAAGTATTGCTCCGACAGTCGATGTTGCGATTTCCGCTCGCCACTTTGACGTGGATTTTCATAGCTCCAAGGGTTATGTATTCGCCGAACGGCCCATCGCTCTGGCCAATGAAACAGGACTTTACATTGGCGTTCGCGTCACCCCTACCCCAAAATGGACCTTCTCCACCTACTTCGACCAGTTCTATTTTCCATTCAATAAATTCCGTACTGGCTACCCCTCTAATGGTTGGGAGCATCTGTCACAGCTTTCTTATAAGCCTAGAAGAGGGACTGAAGTCTACGTACGTTTTCGCTCTGACAACCGCCAGCAAAATGCCACCCTCTATCCCAACGGACAAAAGATACGCTATCTAGTCCCTACTCAGCGAAACACCCTTCGCCTCCACTTCCAAACGAAGCTCGACCGCAACATCATTTATCGTACACGAGCGGAGATGAATTGGTTTACCCAAGGTGAGGAGGAGCAGCATCGCGGCTTTCTTTTGTATCAGGACCTCGTATGGAAATTTGGGTACAATTTCAAGATCACAGGACGATATGCGCTATTTGATGTGAGCGATTTTGATGCCCGTATTTATGCTTATGAAAATGATGTATTAGGCTTCTTTTCCATTCCTGCTTACGCCAACAAAGGCAGTAGATACTACCTGATCTTCAATGCGAAGGCTAGTCGAAAGGTAGATTTTTGGTTCCGCATCGCTCAAACGAGGCTGCGTGATGTTTGCCAGCTAAACCGCGATCCTTTTGGCGGGCCTTACTTTGGGGCGCAGGAAGTATGTCAGATTGGCTCTGGCCTCGATCGAATCGATGACAACCGGAGAACAGAAGTGAAGTTGCAGATGCGTGTGAGGTTTTAGGCTTTGGCGGTCATTCTTTTATTCCTCAAAAATCTTCATCTTCCAATCCTTCAAAAATCGCTTCCATGTCAATGCTCAGCCCAGGTAAGGTATGACAAGGTACCTGGTTAGGGACCGTAAAGGGCTGTGGCTGCAAGGACTGATAATGTCCCTCCTCATTGAGCAAATAGACCGCCAAGGAACGCTCAAAAGGAAACACCACCCAATACTCTGGGACGCCTACAAGCTGATACAATTGAAACTTTTCATTGAGATCTTTATGTGCTGTACTTGGAGAAAGGATTTCAATGACCCAATCAGGTGCGCCATGACAGCCTCTTCTATCTAGCTTCGCGGGATCACAAACCACACATAAATCAGGCTGAACCACCGTATCAGAATCCTCCAATTGAGGAGAAGGAAGATGAACATCAAAAGGTGCAGAGAAAACTTTACATTTATTCTTTTTCAAGAAGGATCTTATTTGAAAATATAGCTCTCCCGATAGTTGTTGATGTCCTAAACTTGGAGCAGAGGGCACGTAGGAAATCTTTCCTCGAATTAACTCAATTCGGCCCTCAAGTTTCCAGGAGAGGTAATCATCATAGGAATATGACTTACCAAAATCGAGCTGATGTATATCCGTTACCTCTTTTCTCATCGTCCAAAAGTCTACCTAAATTTCCATTTCCCCCTCAAAAACAAAAGTTGCAGGCCCTTGTAGATATACCCTCTCTCCTTCTGTTCCAAAATCTTCTATAGTCACTGTCAGTTCCCCGCCCAAGGTTTGAATCGCCACATCCTCCAATTTCTGAGTTTGAGCTTTTTGACTGAGATAAGCATAAGCTGCCGCTGTCACACCTGTCCCGCAGCTAAAGGTTTCATCCTCCACTCCACGTTCAAATGTCCTCACGAACAATGTATTATCTTCTATCACTTGAACAAAATTGGCATTCGTCCCTCCTATCCCCTCATAGGCAGTGTCATGACGAATCGCCTTCCCCCGCTCGAATACAGGAAAATCTTGAATATTTCCCTGCTCAAAACCCACAAAGTGCGGTGAACCTGTATGCAACCAGTAAGTGTCAGGGCTCATCTGCCTAAGATCGCGAGGCTTACCCATCTTCAATTGGACTTTCTCTTCTAAAAATGCGGACTGATGGACCCCATCTATGGCCTCAAACCTCAACATATCTCCCCCGATTCCCAATCGTCTGGCAAAGGCACTGATACACCTTCCGCCATTGCCACACATGGAACTCTCTCTCCCGTCTGAGTTGAAATAAACCATACGAAAATCAAGCTCAGGATGATTTTGCAACAACATCAAACCATCGGCTCCTATCCCGAATCGTCGATGGCACAGATGGGCAATAGTTTCTCGATCCAGTCGGCTCTGCCAGACCTCTCCCCTATCATCTATCAATATGAAATCATTTCCCGTTCCGTGGTACTTCACAAAGTGCATGACCATACTTTCTTTCATTTAAATCATGCCTACAAATATACCATGGGATTCAGCATTTTCCTTATCTCCTCCGAAAGTGTGAACAATCTGTAGAATATCTTTGAAAAACTATGTCCCTATGTGTAGATTTAAATAAGCGTTAGACTAATGAATAAAAGGTGTATGCTTTCATGCTATCTGTGATCATACGCTTCATGATCTACTACTACATCTACTTATGAATATCAAAACAATTGTGCTTACCCTCCTCGTGATTTTCGCAGGACTGGTAGCCTCCATCAATTTTCCTTCTTGTCAACGAGACGTCCACGAAAGCGCGGTCAACCGTGGACATAATCCATGGGTATTTCGCTCCGTACTAGACTGGCGGGCCCGCATGGTGACATTTGCGTTGGACGACGACTTTTGGGTATCCTACGATGCTCAAGAAGCCTCGATTTACAAAGTTTGGCGAGATGGAGTAGACTTTGATGGACCTGTCTACACGAGAGCACACGGTCCTCAGCCTGTCACCAAAGGTCCAGCATGGTTACAGAGTCCACACGTCAAGCCTTGGTATGTCAAGCAAGGAGAGGACCTCTACCAACCTGATATTCAATACCGTGGCCATCAGTTCAAAGGCAAGCAAGCTTTCCTCCAATATGAAATGATCCTCAAAGATGGACATAGCATAGAGATAGAAGAAAGACCTGAGTTCAGCAAAACCGAGAAAGGCTTGATCCAACTAGCCAGGTCTTTTAAGACATCGGATGTTCCTTCGGGAACCGAGATCTGGATGGTTACCCACCTCAATTCTCTCACCAGTAAAAACGGCTTCAAAACGAATAGCACGTTTGAGATGGACTCCTCTGATACTCAAATCATGCCAGGAGTACAAGGATACAGCGTAGATGGAAAGCTGATGCTGATCCCCAACGGCAAGACGCGGTTCACAGCTTATCTCCAATCAAAGCCTATGGTCGTGCCTGCAGAGGATGCCAGTGAAACGGAGACAGCCATACATCCTGGAGAAAACCTCATCGCGCGAAGCGATTGCCAGACCTGTCACAATCCCAAGGAAAAAGCCATTGGCCCATCTTATGTGGCTATTGCCGAAAAGTATGCCTTCACCCCCTACCTTGTTTCGAAACTCGCCAATAAGATCATCAATGGCGGATCAGGCGTTTGGGGTGCACAGCTGATGAGTGCGCACCCTGGATTGCCATTGTCAGATGCCAAGCAGATGGTCTCCTACATCATGGGTATGGATGGAGAGAAACCCGCCCCCAAGCGCAGACGCGACGATAAGATGCAGGGAACCTTTGCTTTCAACAGTGCGCCGAGAGGTACCCATAGTGGCTTGATTCTAAATGCTTACAGGTTAGCTGGCGCCTACGAGAAACTTCCTGAGATGGACGAAAAGAAGGCCCCCAATTACGTCACCACTGTAAAAGGTATACACGCCGTCAATCGTCAAGATTTCGAAATTCAGAACTCCAAGCTCGAGCTGGACAATGACTTCTATATCTCCTTTGAGGGAATGCTAGAAATCGAGAAAGACGACAACTACCTCTTCCAGTTGATGTGTGACGATGGAGGAAAATTATACATCGATGGAAAAGAAATTATAGATAATGATGGCTTGCATGGATATGTGGGGAAAGAGGGCGAGATCTTCCTATCTGCAGGCAAGCATCCTATCCAAGTCCGTTACTTCCAGCGCGGCGGCGGAAAGGCGGTTTCCCTATTTTGGCTGAAACATGGAGCGGACAAATATACGCCTGTTCCTCCCTCGGCCTTTTCGCATGATCCAGCCAAGAAAAAAGAAGCCAAACCCTACATCCCCATCGAGAAATTGGTACGTGCCGTACCTGGTGATTCGGCTTCTCTACAAGACGTACACCCTGCCTTCCGTCTCAAGCAGGCTCGACCTTCTAGCTTCAAACCCATGGTTGGTGGGATGGATTTCTTGAGTGATGGACGTATGGTCGTGAGTACATGGACGCCTAAGGGAAGCATTTACATCCTCAGCAATCTGGATGCAGCTGACCCTGAAGAGATCAAAGTAAAAGAGATTGCCAAAGGACTGGCTGAGCCATTGGGGGTAAAAATTGTCGATGATGAGATCTACATTCTTCAGAAGCAGGAACTCACACAGCTGATCGACCACGACGGAGATGAAGTCATAGATGAGTATCGTACGATCTGCAATGGTTGGGAAGTATCCTCCAATTTTCATGAGTTTGCCTTTGGATTGGCTTATAAGGACGATCATTTTTACTGTGCCTTGGCCATTGCCATCGAACCAGGAGGAAAGAGTACCCAGCCACAGATTCAGGATCGTGGGCGCGCCATTAAGATCCATCGCAAGACAGGTAAGTTCGAGTTCCTCGCTCACGGCTTGCGTACACCCAATGGCGTAGGACTAGGAGTAGACCAAGAGCTATTCATCGCTGACAACCAAGGAGACTGGCTCCCTGCCAATAAAATCATGCACATTGAAAAAGGTGACTTCCTCGGCTCGCGTGCAGTGAACTTTAATGGTACAGCCAATACCAAGATGAAGCCTCCCGTCGTTTGGCTCCCACAAGATGAGATTGGCAATTCTCCTAGTCAGCCCACCTACTTAGACAAAGGTCCCTATGCAGGGCAGATGATCCACGGCGAAGTGACGCACGGAGGACTGAAACGTGTCTTCACAGAGAAAGTCAATGGCGAATATCAAGGTGCCGTTTTCCGCTTTACGCAGGGGCTGGAAGCGGGTGTCAACCGCGTAGCATGGAGTCCAGACGGAGATTTATATGTGGGAGGTATTGGTAATCCTGGCAACTGGGGACAGACGGGTAAGCAGTGGTACGGGCTACAAAAGCTGGAGTTCACAGGGCAGTCTGCCTTCGAGATGCTGGCGGTTCGCGCCAAGGCAGATGGGATGGAGATCGAGTTTACCGAGCCTTTGGCTGAAGGAGATGGCTTCAATAAAGCCGACTATCAAGTCAAACAGTGGTATTATCTTCCTACGGAAAACTATGGCGGTCCCAAAATGGATGAGCGCAATCTCAGCGTAAAAGATGTGAGAGTATCTCAAGACCGTCGCAGGGTATTCTTACAGGTAGATGGCATGAAAAAGGAGCATGTGGTGTATATCCACTTGAAAGCTCCTTGGGTCAGCGCCGCAGGTCACGCCTTGTGGACGACAGAAGCTTGGTACACGCTCAACAATATTCCTAAAGAAAAAGGCTTTATCAGTAGTCTACAAGCTACAGAAGTGGTGGCCAATACGCTAAGTGAGAAGGAAAAGCGGGAAGGATGGAAGCTCCTATTTGATGGTGAGACGACAAAAGGTTGGCGCAACTTCAAGTCCCAAACCATCGGCAGTGCCTGGGCAGTAGAAAATGGAACATTGACATTAGGGGGCGAAAAGGACGACTGGCAGATCCAAAATGGAGGGGACATCATCACCGATGGCGAATATGAGAACTTCGAACTCCAATTGGAGTGGAAGATCTCTGATTGTGGGAATAGTGGCATCATTTATTTGGTCAATGAAAGTGAAGATTATGATTATGTCTGGCAAACAGGTCCCGAGATGCAGATCCTAGATAACACCTGCCATCCTGATGGACAGATCGAGAAGCATCGCGCGGGCGATCTCTACGACTTAATCGAATGCAAATTCGTCAGTGTGAAAGCGGCAGGCAATTGGAACAAGGTGCGCGTCATCATCAAGGATGGACACCTAGAGCACTGGCTCAATGGACAGAAAGTCGTCGAGACAGAGCTCTTCACCGACGAGTGGAAGGAAATGGTGGCGAGTAGCAAATTTGTGGAAATGCCAGGCTTTGGTACCTACCGCAAAGGCCACATCGCACTGCAGGATCACGGAGACCGCGTCTGGTTCCGCAACATCAAGATACGTGAGTTAGAATAAAAAGTCCTATTGATGGGTCATCTAGAAAATGGGTGGGAATGCCGTTTCCTGCCCATTTTTCCTTTTTATCAGGCTAATACGAACCGCCAAGCCAGCGCCCACGTCCCTTTGATGCGAATTCAGACCTCAGTGCAGACACATCCAACCGCATGCTTACCCTTCGAGAAGCCAAAAAATCCAATAATCCACCATGGTTCGCTGCTATCCCAACCCTCACACCTACCCCAGATTTGTACACGCTTGTTAAGACAATCACAAAACTAGACAACACATCCTTCTCAATTGCGTCTCTAGAATCAAACACAATGAAATTGTTACACTCAATCACAAGAAATATGAAGATCACTACACTCATCAAAATCGCTTTCGGACTTGCTGCTATGAGCTTTCTTTCTAGCTGTGTCGTCAATGACGGTCCTGTAGGACCACAAGGGCCACAGGGTATCCCTGGGCAAGATGGCAACGCCAATGTATTTAGCATTCGCTACGATGTCACGGCAAGCGACTGGGTAGTCAATGGTATCGAAGGGCAGCCTGGATACTTCCTCGAACTCGAAATTGCTGTGCCTGAAATCGATAATTTGATAGTAGAAGACGGACTCGTATTAGCTTATTACCGTGCCGTAGAGGGTGATCCTTGGATCTTACTTCCTTATACTTTCATTTCCTCCACTGCCGATCGTTATGTAGAAGTATTTGACTTTATCTATGGACAAGGGTTTGTCAACTTCAAGAGTCAAGCCGATGATGCAGGTCCAGCCACTGCTTACGAAGGAACCGTACGACTCATCATCGCAGACGGTATCCCGATCGCCAAGCAAGCCATCGACTACAAAGACTTCGACGCAGTATCTGAGTTCTTGAACCTCGATGAGGCCGTGGAATTGCAACGCAGCTTAAAAACAGGCCCAATAGCCAAACTAGACTAAGATTCAGCTCTATATATACCCCATTATCAAACCAAGGAACCCACCTTTTACGAGGTGGGTTTTTGTATTTTGTTCATTAACATAATTCTTATTCCATTTATTATATTACCTCTCATTTTCTTTGAAGGGATATCATCACTATGCATCATTTGATTAAGCAATTTTTCATTCTTATGGTCCTGATTTTATCTGGACTAGGTATACAAGCGCAGGAGACATCATTCTCTACCGCAATCACTGCAGGACCGACTACTCCCATTCTAGACAATGGACTAGGTCTACACCTAGGGGTAAATCCTGCCTATGCGATATCGCCCTTCCTATCTCTAGAAGGCCAGCTCTCCTATTTGTATACCTTTGCAGGTACGACATTTTTGACGGGGGAAGAAGTCAATGGCCAAGCGGTCAATATATTGGCAGGAGGTAGAGTGTATCTTCTTTCTGAAGAAAGGAAAAATCGTCTATACCTCAATCTGTTGCTGGGAGGGAACTACAATCGAGAAGCAGCGCGCGACGTCATCACCAGCGAGTGGAACCTGGGCTTCTCTTTGGGAGGCTACCTCGAACGCAGTCGATTCCTGATTGGCCTTTCTTACGATACGCCACAAAATGTAATCTTGAAGGTAGGATATATCTTGAGGTAATATAGGTTATGATCTTTTCATCAGCTGAGCATATGGACCATACATTGCATCATCTTTTAGCCTCATTTGGGGAATTTTCAGCGGAAGATATTGACGCAGGGATGAAGGTCATGGTTCCTAAAACGTTCCAGAAGGACGATTATCTGATCCAAGCAGAGGCTACCTGCGACTGGATAGGTTTTGTTCGCTCAGGGATTGTCCGCAATTATTATATCTCTAGTAAGGACGAAGAGGTCACGTACTGCCTCACATTCCCTCATCAATTTGTTACCGCCTATTCCTCATTTCTTCAAAAGGAGCCTACTTTCGAGACTATCCATGCCATGACGGAGGTGGACATGTTGTTGATCTATAAAAATCCTTATGAGGAGCTGATCCATTCTAGCCCAGCATGGTTGCGCTTTTCTAAGTTTTTTGCCGAACAGTCCTATGTGCTCATGGAAAATAGGCTCCTCGCGCTTCAAATGAAATCTGCTGAGGATCGCTACAAGGACTTGCTGGCTCACAATCCTGAATACATCCAACAAGTGCCTCTAAAATATTTGGCCTCTTACCTCGGCATATCCCAAAGGCATCTGAGTCGTCTGAGAAGTAAAAAGGCTTTTTAGACATTTGTCCTATCACAATAGATGTAGCTGCGATAGTTTTGTCAAAAAAAAATGAAGGACAAAAAAATACTGGTCATCAATGGACACCCAGATCCCGAAAGCTTCAATTTTAGCTTGGCCTCTGCTTATGAAACGGGTGCTAGGCGATCAGATGCAGAGGTAGACATCATCCATCTCAAGGATCTGACTTTTAATCCCAACCTACAATTTGGGTATCGCAAAAGAACGGAGTGGGAACCAGATCTATTAGATTCCATTGAGAAAATAAAAGAAGCTGACCACATCACGTGGGTATTTCCTATGTGGTGGTATGGCTATCCCGCAGTCATGAAGGGCTTCATTGACCGAACGTTTCTGCCTGGAATTACCTTTGCCTATGAAGAAGGGAAAGCACTTCCTAAACCTCTACTAAAAGGGAAAACGGGGCACATCATTGTCACTGCAGATACGCCAAGATGGTACGATCGTCTGATCATGGGTAGTCCTGCCATCAAGCAATTTAAGAAAGGTACCTTGGAATTTTGTGGCATTAAACCTGTCAAGGTGACCTACATTTCCACTATCAAAGGCTCTACAGATGCATTTAGGACGCAATGGATAGAGAAAGCACATCGCATGGGAGAAAAGGGAAAATGAGTTCACTCAATTATCTAGATGTGATAAAATTTGCGAGCGTTTGGTAATCCAATTTTTATAAAAATCAACCTGCTACCCTACTCTATAATTCCCAGATTCACAGCTCATTTCTCTCATGCAAAACCAATAACATAATTAATATATTATGCTAATCATAAAAATTATAAACTTTTTATTATGAATTGAATTCTTGATCTTTGGTTCTATAGATTAGGAACCACACAAAGTTATTTGTATGCAAACAAGCATAAGATCAAAGCAAGTTTTAACAGTAGATACAAAAAAAGCCACTAAGATAGCCGTAGCCTACGGAGATGGTATTGGAAAGGAAATCATGCAGGCTACACTAGATATTCTCGAAGCCGCAGGGGCGGATATTGATCCCGAATTTATTGATCTAGGAGAGGAAGTTTATCTCGCAGGTAATACCTCTGGCATCACGGAGGAAGCCTGGGAGACGATTAAGAAAAATAAAATTATTCTTAAAGCCCCTATCACTACGCCTCAAGGAAAGGGATACAAAAGCCTAAATGTCACCCTTCGAAAGTCCCTGGGACTATTTGCTAATGTTCGACCTGTCCGTGCCCTTGCCCCCTTTGTGATGACTGGACATCCCGAAATGGACGTTGTCATTATCCGTGAAAATGAAGAGGATCTGTATGCGGGGATCGAGCATCAGCAAACGCAAGATGTCGTACAGTGCCTCAAGCTCATCACCCGCCCAGGAAGTGAAAAGATCATTCGCTATGCCTTCGAATATGCGCGCGCCTACCGAAGGAAAAAGGTGACATGCATGGTCAAGGATAATATCATGAAACTCACCGATGGATTGTTCCATCAGGTATTCAGGGAGATTTCCTCGGAGTATCCTGAAATCGAAACGGAAGTTCAAATCATCGATATAGGCTCTGCTAGACTCGCTGCACAACCCGAAAACTATGATGTGATTGTCACCTCTAACCTCTATGGCGACATTATCTCGGATATTGCAGCAGAGATTGGAGGTTCCGTCGGGCTAGCAGGCTCCGCCAACATCGGAAAGGAAATTGCCATGTTTGAAGCGATTCATGGCTCGGCCCCAGACATTGCGGGACGAAATATTGCGAACCCTTCGGGCATCCTCAATGCAGCGGTCATGATGCTGGCCCACATGGGGCAGGTAGACGTAGCAGATAAGATTAAAAATGCATGGTTGAGTACTATTGAAGATGGCATTCATACCGCAGATATCCATCAAAAGGGAATAAGTGCACTTAAAGTCAGTACGAGTGATTTTGCTGAAGCCATCATCGCTCGATTAGGAAAAGTGCCCTATGCATTACAAACAAGTCAGCTCAATAAAGGAAGTGGTGTCATTCATATCAAGGAATATGAGAGACGCGAAGAAGAAAAGCATCTGGTGGGGATAGATGTATTTATTGACTGGCCAGGTACAGATCCAAACATCATGGGGGACCTTCTATCCAAAGTAGGAGGTGATAAGATGAAGCTAAAAATGATCACCAACCGTGGCGTCAAGGTGTATCCGCAGGGACATAAATACACCTACTGCACAGATCATTGGCGCTGCCGATTTGTATCTGCCGAATCCAAAGTCGCAGCTTCGGCTGCTGAGTATAAAGAGGTCACATTTGAACGCGTCCTTTCTCTTATGAGTCAAATCCATCTAGCTGGCTTTGACATCATCAAAACGGAGAACTTGTACGAGTTCGATGGAAGACGAGGATTTTCTCTCGGCCAGGGAGAGTAAGATATTCATTTTCTCTTCATCGTCTAGATGAAGTATGTGGCGAGGGCCGCCTCCATTATGGGGGTGGCTTATTTTTTATATTCATTTTCTACGTAGGACCACCGCCATGGCGTGGTCAACCTAGACAGCTTCGATATCCACTCCCGCTGGTGCTACTCCCGATAGGTTTCCCAAAAACAAAAGCGCCATCCCAATCTATGGAATGACGCTTTCTCTATATGATTTATTCAATTACTTCTGACTACGGCGGCTGCGGCGGTTATTTCCCTGCTGTCCGCGCTGCTGCTTTTGTACCTGCTCCTGCTTCTTTTGCTGCTTTTCTACCCAACGCTCTATGCGCGACTTGGGAGCACCTCCTCCATTGCCTCCACCTTTTTTACCATTCTTCTTCCGAGATTTTTTCTGTTTGTCACGCATCTCTTTGAGGAGCTTTTCATCATTGACGAAGAACTTTCGAATAACGGTAGTCTGGGTGATCTGAATAATATTCGAAGTCAAGTAATACAAACTCAGACCTGATGCATAATTATTCAAGAACACGAGAAGGAAAATCGGCATGACGTATGCGATGATACGCATCTGAGAATTTGCTCCTGTCGAAGGCTGCGATTGCTGCTGATAGTAGGTGTAAATAAAAGTAGAAATCGCCATGAGTAGCGTAAATAAACTCACATGATTTCCATACACACTACTCAGAATCGGGATCTCTGTCGTCCATGATATAATCGAATCGTAGGTCGAAAGGTCATCCGCCCATAGGAATCCTTGCTGACGAAGCTCAACCGACTGTGGGAAGAAGAAGAAGAGCGCAATTAGGAAGGGATAGGAAAGGAGCATCGGAAGACATCCTCCTAGCATACTCACTCCCATTTCACGATAAAGGCCTTGCTTCGCCATCATCGCTTTCTGCTGATCATCCTTGTACTTCTCGTCGATGGCCTTTACCTCAGGGGTATTGTTGATGACACGCATCTTAGCCATCGAGACATAGCTCTTGAAAGAGAATGGGAATGTCAGAAGACGAATCATGAATGCCAACAGGATAATGATGATCCCGTAATCACTGATATATTTTTCGAGGAACTTAAAGACATACGTCGTTCCTTTGTTGATCCAGCTTACAAATGACCAACCCAAGTCCATGGTTTGCTCGAGGTCCTGATCATAGCTTACCAGCGTCGTATATTCGTTGGGACCCATGTAGAAAGTGAAGGCTTCCTGATGCTCATCACTCTTGCCCGTTCCGATGGTCAATCTGGAGCTCAACACACGATTGATAGAATCTACATCGACGGTCTCGGTACGTACTTTCCCCGAACGAAAATCTTCTTCCGCAATGAAAATATGAGAGAAGAATTGGCTCTTGAAGGAGACCCACTTAACCTTGGCCACCAGTTTTTCTTCTTCTGTCTCGTCTGTCGGGGCAATTTCATCTACCTCATCACCCATCTTGTAGACGACGCCTGTTTTCTGGCGCATATTATTGATCGCGAGCTCGGTGCGAGGCAAATAAGACTTCCAGTTGATTTCGTAGTAAGATTGATTGAGTCCTTCTTTCAGGCCTTTCATTCTCACCGAGTATCCTAGATCGTAGGTATTGCCACGGAAAGTATATGTTTGTTCGATGAACCGATCAGTACCTGCATTGGCTACGAATGTGATGGATTGCTCATCTTCTCCTGTCACAGTCAATGACTTGGCGGAAGGTATGAAGATGAGATCTTGTGTACTAATCCGTCGACTTTTGTATCCAAACTCAAAGTAGAATTCGTTTTGCTCATTTGGTGCTACGACGGGGAGAGGCAAAGAATCATGCGTCTTATAATTGTTCAGATAGGCTGATTCAATGTAGCCACCCTTGGTATTGATATTGACGGTGAGCTGATCTGTCGTTACAGTCACGATTTCTGCTTCTCCTTGTGTAGCGCCTGCAAAGTCACTGTAACGATCAGCAAGTTTGGATTGGCGTACAGAGTCTGCCTTGGCTGGTTCCATCTCCTCTAACACTGCGATTTCCTCAGTGGGGGTTTCTGAGATTTCGGACTGCTCTTCTGTGGAGATGGTTTGTTCTGGTTCGGCTTGCGGCTTACCTTCAGGTTGCTCTCCTGGACTGGAGAAGTAGAAGAATGCGAACAGTAAGCCCGTTATCAGAATCAGTCCGATGCTGGTATTTCTATCCATGTTTTGTTATTACACCTACGTTTGGTCTTCAATGACAGACGAAACGCTCTAATCAAAATTTTATCCTAGACCTAATTTTTTTGCAGACAAATAGCCCACAATTGAATAGGCAAAAATAACGATAATTATTGAGAATGATGCCTTATTCGCCTCATGGGTTGGAGAAGTTTTGAAAAAACAAGAAGGCTTCCCCCAAAAAGTCTGAAAGACGAGTGATTATCACGAATCAATTTAGATGGAATTTATTTTCTATGTAGAGACGCGATAAATCGACGTCTCTACGTCGAAAATGTAAAATCAACTCATTTGTGATGATCATTCCTGCAAAGAGAAGCCCTTTTCCTTGGATCATTATATGGATTCAGCTTCTTCTTCCTGGTTTTCTCTCGCTACCTTGTGCGCATGTGCTGCTTGAATAAAAGCACGGAATAATGGATGGGGTCGTTCCACTTTACTTTTATACTCAGGGTGAAATTGCGTGCCAATGAAAAAGGGATGCTCTTTATGTTCTACCATTTCTACCAATTCGGTATCGGGATTGACTCCTACCATCATCATCCCAGACTTTTCGAAGTCCTCCAAAAAGTCATTATTGACTTCATAACGATGACGGTGGCGCTCATAAATGATCTCTTCTTGATAAGCCTCATGCGCACGTGTCCCTTTAAGAATCCTGCAAGGGTAGGCCCCTAATCGCATGGTTCCTCCCATCTCCGTCACATCCTTTTGATCCTCCATCATGTCGATCACAGGATGCTTTGTTTCTGGCCTGAACTCCGTACTGAAAGCATCGTCCCATCCCAAGACTTTCTGCGCAAACTCGACCATGGCCATCTGCATACCCAGACATATGCCCAGAAAGGGAACCTTTGCCTCACGTGCATGGGTGATGCTACTGATTTTTCCCTCTACCCCACGCTCTCCAAACCCAGGCGCAACTAGGATACCATCCAATCCTCGTAAAACCCGCTGTACATTCTCCTCCGTGACATCCTCCGAATGAATCCAGGCAATGTTGACCTTCAAATCATCTTCCGCACCCGCAATTCCTAAAGATTCTACGATAGATAGATAGGAATCATGTAACTCTACGTACTTCCCTACCAGACCTATGGTGACTTCATCCATGGGGTTCTTCAGTCGTGAGACGAAGTCCTTCCAATAACTCAAATCAGGGTCTTTTCCTTGATCAAGATCCAGCATCTTCAATACCACATGGTCAAGATTTTCCTTCTTTAACAGAAAGGGGACCTCATAAATCGTGGGTGCATTGAGGTTTTCAATCACTGCTTCTAGGCGGACATTACAGAATCGTGCCACTTTTGCACGAACGTTGGCAGGTATCCGCACCTCTGAACGGCAAACGAGGATGTCTGGCTGCACCCCTGATTGAAGCAGCGTTTTTACCGAGTGCTGGGTAGGCTTCGTTTTCAACTCTCCAACAGCTCCCAGATAGGGAACTAAGGTCAAGTGAATGACCAATACATGCTCTGGCCCTTCTTCAAAACGAAACTGACGAAGGGCTTCGATGTAAGGAAGAGACTCGATGTCCCCCACAGTCCCGCCTATCTCAGTTAGGATAATGTCGTAGTCCCCATCCTTGTTTAGGAGCTTAAATCTTCGCTTGATCTCATCTGTAATATGAGGGACAACCTGAACAGTCCTTCCTTGGTACTCTCCCAATCGCTCTCGGTGGATCACCGTTTGATAGATTCGACCTGTAGTGACATTGTTGGCTTGAGAGGTTGCTTCGCCTAAGAATCTTTCGTAGTGCCCTAAGTCAAGATCTGTTTCTGCTCCATCATCTGTCACGTAGCATTCGCCATGCTCATAGGGATTGAGTGTACCTGGATCAATGTTGATGTAAGGATCAAACTTTTGAATGGTGACACGATAACCTCTGAGCTGGAGGAGTTTAGCTAAGGATGCCGCCAGGATACCCTTCCCAAGAGAAGAGGTCACACCACCTGTTACGAATATATGTTTAGGAACCGTCGTCATATACTTTTCTAGAAATCTGCGCAAATGTAAGCTCCTTTTGCATGAAACTAAAATCTGATTGACTGAAGTCTTTTTCTCTAACGATACTTTTGATTTTTTATGTTATGCAAGATATTACGAAAAATAGAAATTCCATTTATATTCTTACTCCTTACATTTGCTAATGTAATTCAGGAAATCCGTATTTATGAGAATAGGAATTTTTACAATTTTATTTTTCTTGCTTTTGGGAGGGCTTCAAGCACAGCACGCGTTGTTCATCCCTTTTGGAATGACGGAAGCAGAGGTGGATTCTCTCTTGGGAGAAAAAGCCTACATCAAAACTATTACAAAAGTGGGAAATCTCTGGACCCTTACACTAGATGAAGCGTGGTATATGGAATATCACTTTTCGAAGGGAAAATTATATTCTATTCAAGACTACCGCAGATACGTAAATAAGCGGCAGAAGAAGAAAATAGAAGCCGTTTCAGAAGCCGTTCTGGGATTTATGGGGGCAGAGGACAAGAAAGTAGAGCTTGTATATAAGGATGCAGCCTTAACAAGCTATGTATCTATTTTTCAGGAAATCAATGGTTTAGTAGAGTTCAATGTGGATCGTGAGACATTTCGGCCTGAAAAAGAAACGGTGCTTACCCTTCGTGTCACGAGTCGAGATTTCAGTCCTGAGGGGATGCCCAATCAGATTTCCAACATTATTGTGAGTAAATCTACTGAGGATTAGGAAAGTATCTATTGGAGATGGATCGATATAATATGTAGACGCATCCCCCAGCTATAATTCCTATGGCAGCACCTGCAACAACATCTCCTGGATAATGTACACCTAAATATATTCTGCTGTAAGCTACCCATGTAGCACAAAAGCAACTCGTCAAGATAAACCATCGGTTGCGAAAGACGAGGGATAGAAATGTGGCCAGTCCCCAAAAGTTGGCTGCATGGCTAGAGGCAAAGCCATATTTCCCTCCACACTTGTTATTCACTAAATGTACAGGTTTTTCGAGTCTTGCCTCCACTCGACAGGGCCTATAGCGCGCTACGCCAGGTTTGAGTACACCTGAGGTCGTCCGATCTGTAAGGGTGATGACAAGCCCCACCATCAAAAGACAGAATGCCCATTTTTTCCATCCCAACAGTTTTTGGAGGAGGATGGCTAGCAAAACATAGACTGGTATCCAGACCCATTTATTACTAACAAAGGCCATGATCGCATCCCAAACAGGACCATTCGCCTGATTGATCCAGAAAAATAGGTCGATGTCCCATTGAATCAATTGCTCCATTTCCTCTCAAAAATAATAACGCGTCCCTAAAGAATAGATTCCGTAGCACATCACCAATAATACAAATCCTGTCCCCACTTGTGTCAATCGCCTCTGCTGAGCCGGATCTTGCTTGTCCCACCATTTTTCTACCTTCGTCCCTAGTGTAGCCGCCCACAAAGCAGCGATTCCCACTCCAACCATCGTTCCTACCACCACGTCGCCCAAAAAGTGCACGCCGATATACAGTCGAGTATAAGCAACAAGTATAAGCCCAATAGAGGCAAAGACACCTATCCATGCAGGACGTTCGTTTTGTCCAAATACTGCCAAGGCTACAGCTCCTGCTACTGCTGCGCTGTGTCCAGAAGGGAAAGCATTTTTTCGGAGTGGTTTCAGCGCAACATAAAAAAACTCACCTTCTTCAAATACGCTCAAAGGACGATCCCAGTCTGCAAAAATCACAAATTTGCACAAAATAATAGTTCCTAAAACTACCACCATCGTAGCTGCCATGAGCCACAACCAGGAAGCCCTGCGCACCAGAGTCAACCCCATCAAGCCTGAGATAAAAAAGCCTTCGCCAAAGTGTGTCAGATGCGGCATCACGGTATCCGCCAATCCCGACCTAAATCGATTCAACAGAAGAAAGCTGTCATTATATCCCTTCCATGCCAGAATCAGGCATCCTATTGCCCAAAAAATCGCCATTGTCCACAAGAATGCACGTGTATGGGATCTTTGGTGCCATAAAGTGGTCTGCATATATAGAAGTGATTGTCGATCGGTGAACTAGAAAGATTCCTTCAATCATAGTAGCCACAGTGAAAGACAGAAGGAATCAAAACGCTTGCAAACATAAGGAAGAAGCGCATCATATTAAAAATCAGAGTCGTCAAACCAGTAATAGGCCTCCCAAGGCTCGGCCACTGTCGCCCGCCTCAGCCTAAATCTCGCTCTACCAGATCCAGAAAAGCTATTGTCCTCATCTGTATCAATAGTCAAGTTGAAGTTTCGGACGACAAATGCCTCTAACGCCGTACTGTCTAGTTGAATAAAATAATTCCAATCGAGGTTGATCTGAATGACCTCTTGGAACAGACGGTAGGAAATCGTCAGTTCGGTGTCGCGATCCCATTGAATCTCCTGTCCCAACTCCTGATCATAATAAGCAAAGGCAAAATCAGTGGAGAAGAGTGCGCCGTATAAGGTCGTATCCCGAAGCTCGTAAGCATTTTTGAATCTCTTGAAGTATCCATCGATACTCCTAGGATCTCCCAAGACATTTACCTGACTGAGCCCATCGGGGTCATAAGCGGGAGCAAAGGGATTGCATGAGATGCATATACCCATCACAACAGCCAGTCCTCCGATTAGCATCCATCTACTCATTTTATCCATTTGTTTGGCTTCAGATCTTGTGAAGTATCCTCATTGTACATATCTCAACTTCAAATGGCTCCAACTGCTATCGGGAAACAGTTCAATATCCGTCCATCTTCTGATTTCCCATTCGTTGAAGGTATTTCGTTTGATGGTCAGTTGGATTTGTCCCAAAAACAGGGTGGTTAATGCCGTATCCTGATGGTTGATTCTTAACGTATAGCTCCCCACATATCGTATGGAATCAGAAGCTGCGTTTTGCAGGTCCTCTTCTTCTAGTATAAGCACATTTCCCGAGCTGACGGCTAAATCTGCAAAGGCATTGTCCAGGTACCCTTGCTCATCGAGGATGGACCAGTTGATCCAGATATTTTCATTGTCATTGAACAGAGAGGCAGCAGGCTCAAATACAAGGGAATCCTGATTGAAGCAGCGGAGATAATTCTGTGTATTGGCATCTGTAATGGCTGTCTGTAGATTCTGAAGTAGAATTTCATAATCTGTAGGACTCACCCATGCTGAGTTTTGGCTAGTAGGAGGTTCGACTTGTCGTATTTGAAAACAAGCCGTAAGTCCCCAAGCCAGAAGACATATCGTACAAGCGTACACACTGTTCGGTATCATCTCTCCTAAGATACGGGTAATCACATGTGAAATCCTCACGATGGGTAAAGAGATATTTTTTTCTACATACCCCGTGTATTTACGTGACGATATGCTCCTTTCATTTTCTCAAATGACAAAAATCATCCCTGCCCAAAAATCTCAACATTCCCCTACTCTATCTTATTATACTCCCTCAGACCACTTTTCCAAAGAATAAATACAATTAACTCATAAACAAATACTTAATACTCTACAAGTAGAGGTAATTTCTCCAATCAAAACATGGAAAGCTCATCATACATTTTATATGCTTTTCACTAGATGTATCGTATTTGCTCAAATATTTCTCGCAAATCTCTCTCCTTTTCCCAACTCATATGAAAAAAAACCGTAACTATGACCAAACGGTCAACCAAAAATAGTTTTCACCTATGAGCCCACGTTCCTCACAACAATTTCAAGAGATGCGTCAGCAGAGCAAGAAGCTCATTCTAGATGCTGCGCTGGAATTATTTGCGACCCAAGGCTTTCACAATACCTCGATTACGCAGATCACCAAAAAGGCAGGTGTTTCTAAGGGGCTTGTGTACAATTACTTCGAAAAGAAGGAAGATCTGATGACGGGCCTTATGGAGTATCTCGTAGCGGATGGGCAGCAGGCATGGGAGGAAATTGCCAAAGAGTCTGATCCAAGAAAAAAACTAGCAGGTGTATTCGAAGCGACCTTTTTCTACCTCAGGGAAAAGCGACAGTTCGTCCGACTGATCACAGGCTTGGCTTTGCAAATTCAGGATTTTCCTGAGTTAGAGGAATTTGTCAAAGGCAAATACACACAGGAAATCCCCGTCTACGCACATCTTTTGGAGACCATTGGTATTACCGATCCACATGCAGAAGCGATCGCACTTGCAGCAACCTTAGATGGTGTAGGCATGCAGTACCTCGTATTGGGCGATGCCTTCGACCTGGATGCCATGTACCAGCACCTATTGAAACGCTATGATTTACTTGATACAATAACAGATAACACACATTTAATCGATAAAAATCAATCATTATGAAACTTCGATTTATCATAAGTGCCCTTGTGCTTTTACTTAGCACTTGGCTGACAAGCCAGGCACAAACACCCGCACAGATTCTTCAAACATCTGAGGAGATGCGGCGTGGCATCAAAAGCTCACAAGCAGAAATGACCATGACCATCGTGCGCCCCACCTGGACTCGGAGCATGTCCATGAAGTCGTGGAGCAAGGGAGAAGACTACTCGCTTATCCTTATCACAGGTCCTGCAAGAGACAAAGGATCGACTACGCTGAAGCGTGAGAAAGAAATGTGGAACTGGGTCCCAAGAATCGAGCGGACCATCAAGCTCCCACCCTCTATGATGTCACAGTCATGGATGGGATCAGACTTCACCAATGATGACTTGGTCAGAGAAGTGTCGCTCGTCACGGATTATACCCACAAGATGCTGGGAACAGAAGAACTAGAAGGACGTACCTGCTGGAAAATCCAACTCATACCCAAAGAAGATGCAGCGGTAGTCTGGGGACGCGTAGTCATGTACATCGACCAGAAAGACTACCTGCAACTCAAAACAGAATTTTATGATGAGGAAGACTTCATGGTGAGCATGATGAAGGCCTCTCAAGTCGAGCAGATGGGCGGACGTCCTGTAGCCAAGAAGATGGAGCTCATCAATCAAGAAGAAGAGGGACACAAGACCGTGCTAGAATACCAAAGTCTAAAGTTTGACATCCCCATCAAAGAAGCTTTTTTCAGTGTACAGAATATGAAACGCGTGAGATAGCACCCTTAATCCTCCTTCTTATGTTAATCAAACTTGCCTGGAGGAATCTGTGGCGCAATCGCCGCAGGACCTTCATCACGATGGCAGCCGTATCGCTCGCTGCCTTCTTATCCATCACCATGATGTCCCTCCAAAATGGGGTCTATGAAAATATGATCAACAACACGGTGGGCAGATTCACGGGCTACGTACAGGTTCACCAAAAAGGCTACTTCGACGATCAGACGCTCGAAAATAGCATGCAGCAAAACGCTGAGGTAGAGGCCGCCATTCTTGCCCATCCTGATATAGACCTCGTCATTCCTCGCTTAGAATCATTTGCCCTGGCTTCATCAGGCGATCTCTCCAAAGGCGCAGGGGTCGTAGGTATCGATCCTGCACTCGAAGAATCCTTCTCAGAAATTAGCCGCAAGGTTGTAGAAGGAGACCTCTTCCAAAAAGGAGAAATCTCCGCGCTCATCGGCAAAGATCTCGGCAGACAGCTACAATTGGGTGTAGGAGACACCATTGTCTTGATCGGTCAAGGCTACAGAGGTGCGACTGCCGCAGGGAAATACGTGGTTTCAGGTCTGCTCGACTTCAACTCTCCCGATCTCAACAGTCGCATTGTCTACCTCCCCTTGTCGGAAGCCCAAGAGATGTATGGGGCTTACGATCTGATCACAACTTATGCCTTGCAGCTGGGACGGTCTGATCAAGGAGATCGTGTGGTCCAAGATTTAGAAACATTGCTCGTGGACAAAGGTGAATACGAAGCACTTACTTGGGAAACGATGATGCCTGATATGGTCCAGTTTATCCAAGCAGATAAAGGTGGGAATGTATTGATCATGGGTATTCTATACTTAATCGTAGGCTTTGGCATCTTTGGGACGGTCCTGATGATGACAGCCGAGCGTCAATACGAATTCGGCATCATGGTAGCGATTGGGATGAAAAAGGACAAACTCTCTCGCACCATCGTCATCGAAACCATCCTGATTTCTTTGCTCGGTGTACTGATGGGTATGGGACTCGCCTTTCCTCTAGTCCTCTTCTTCAACATCAACCCTATCCGGGTAGACTCTATGGCTGAAGCATATGCAGAGTTTGGCTTTGAGCCGATTTTCCCTGCTATCATCGACCCCAGTATTTTCATCTCCCAAGCCATTACGGTCCTGATCATCGCGGTGATCATCGCTTTTTATCCTGCACTCCGCTTGCTTTGGTTAAAACCCGTCGAAGCTATGCGTGCATAGACAGTCTACAGGATAATGATCCATGAAAATTAAAAACGAACAATGAAAATTGAATCACTATGCTGATACAAATAGCCTGGAAAAATATATGGCGTAATAAGCTAAGGTCCCTGGTGGTGATTCTAGCCGTAGCCATTGGGCTGCTATCGGGAGCCTTCCTGATGTCATTCTCTTATGGCATCAATCAAGAACGCTCTCGCAACATCATCGAAACCAAGATTTCGCATGTGCAAATCCACCAACCTGAATTTCGATTGGAGCAAAAAGCCAATGCCTTGATAGCAGAAGGAGGACAGGCGACAACTGACCTTCTCCAAAGGCCCGAAGTCAAGGCAGTCGCCTCACGCTTACTTGTCAGCGGCATGTTCTCTACAACTAAAGGAGCCAATGGCGTGCAGATCAACGGAATAGATCCTGAGCAAGAGGCCCACGTGACGAAGCTACCCGAACGTTTAACCCACGGAACCTATTTCGAAGGAAATAAGCGTAATCCGATCCTCATCGGAGAATCCCTAGCGGAGAAGATTGGTCTGCAAAGGGTAGATGAGGCAGGCAATGTCTCCTACAACCTACGCAAACGCGTGGTGCTGACATTCCAGATTCCTGGCGGAGAAACCCAAGCCGCACAGTTTCGAATTGTAGGCACCTTCAAATCTCTGAATTCTAAAGTAGATGAAACCCAAGTCTACGTCAAGCGGAGTGACCTTGCAGCCCTCATGGGTACTGGAGAGAAGGTGCATGAAATCGCATTGATCCTCGAAGATCAAGAAATCAGTGAAGACAGTACCTTTCTACAGTCGGTGCAGGCTACACATCCTGATCTGATGGTAGAAAACTGGAAAGATCTGGCGCCAGATCTCAAGTTGGTCGACGAAAGCTTCGCTGTGAGCCTGACGATCTTCATGTCGATCATCATGCTGGCGCTCCTCTTCGGCATCGTCAATACGATGTTTATGGCAATCCTGGAGCGCACACGTGAGTTGGGCATGCTCATGTCTATTGGGATGAACCGCATACAGGTCTTCTTGATGATCATGCTGGAGACGATTTTCCTAACCCTTGTAGGGGCACCCATCGGCATACTCACAGCCCTTGGATTGATCAGCTACTTCGGGAATGTCGGAATTGACATCTCTGCTTTTGCAGAAGGAGGAGCCGCCATGGGCGTAGCATCTACTGCCTATACGTATCTCGAGCCCAGTGCCTATGTCTTGATTACGATTATGGTGTTCATCACAGCACTGATCGCCTCTATCTTTCCCGCAAGACGCGCACTCAAACTCAATCCAGCAGAAGCTGTACGAGCCATCTAATTTTCATTCACACATTTATCTTAGAAATCATGAATGTAATCGAAACACGTCAATTACATAAAATATATAAAGGAGCTGTCGATGTCCATGCCGTAAATGGGGTCGACCTCCAAATCAGACAAGGTGAATTTACAGCTATCGTAGGTCCCTCTGGTTCTGGAAAAACTACCTTACTGAATATCATCGGTGGACTAGACCAGCCTACGAGTGGGGAAGTGATGGTGGGGGGTGCCTCCATTCACGCACTCAAACCCAATGAACTCATCGATTTTCGTCTCAACAACATTGGCTTTGTCTTTCAGGCCTACAATTTAATTCCTGTATTGACGGCTAAAGAGAATGTGGAATTCATCATGCTCCTTCAAAAGCGCGCCAAGTCAGAGCGAGAGGCTCGTGTACAAGAACTCATGGAGGCTGTAGGACTTCCTGATAAGCTCAATAATCGCCCTTCGCAACTTTCAGGTGGGCAGCAGCAACGCGTAGCTGTCGCAAGGGCGCTGGCTTCTAAGCCCAAATTTGTACTGGCGGATGAACCCACAGCCAATCTAGATTCACTATCCACGAGCAACTTGCTGGATATCATGGCAAGATTGAACGAAAAGGAAAACATGACATTTGTCTTTTCGACGCACGACCAGCGTGTGATCGATCGTGCCAGGAGAGTCATCACACTGGAAGATGGACAAATCGTACGCGACATCCACAAAGAAATTGAAGCCGTAGGATAATCATTTAAGGGGGAGATGGACTATTCTCCTCCCTTTTCCTTCCTTTTAAACTCCTTCATCATGCAAGCGAACATCAAATATTTCGCATGGGGCCTGTGTTGTCTATTTTTTATGTTCTCACACCTCCATGCACAAGACGAAGAAAAACCTAAGAAGTTTGTGGCCAATGGATACGTAAAGTATCTCCACAATACCAACTTCTTTGACCTAAATGGAAACTCCCTGAGCACCAACCTTATTCACCATAGGCTCAACCTCAAATACTATTTCTCAGATAAGCTCTCCCTGGCTGTAGATACACGAAACCGTATCTTTTGGGGAGAACAGCTCAAGCTAGACACCACCTTTGCCGATCAGATCGATCAGTATAATGGAATTGTAGACCTGTCTGCGCGTTGGGTAGATACGCGTGGACTCTACCTCCACAGCATCATTGATCGGGCCTACCTGGACTACACTTCGGGCAACTGGGAAGTTCGCGTAGGACGTCAACGCATCAACTGGGGACTCAACTTGATCTGGAATCCTAACGACTGGTTCAATGCGCTTAACTTTTTGGATTTTGACTATGAAGAAAGACCAGGTAGCGACGCTGTGCGGGTCCAATATTATACGGGGATGCTTTCTCATCTAGAGATTGCCTATGCCCAATATGACTCATCCCAAGTCGCTGCTGCCTTGTATAAGTTCAATACCAAAGGATACGATATTCAGACCCTGGCTGGGTATTATCGAGGGGATCTGGCCGTAGGTGTGGGCTGGGAAGGCAATATCAAGGACGCAGGATTTAAGGGTGAGATCAGCTACTTTTATCCTTTAGAGGATCTTTCTCCAGATACGACACAATCCGTGCAAGCCTCTCTAAGCGCGGACTATGTCTTCGGAAATGGCATGTATCTGAGTGGGGGATTGCTGTACAATAGCAATGGCAGGCAACAAGGAGGTGGGAATGGATCTGAGATCGCCAATAATGCGTTAGCTTCCTCTGCGCTATCTCCCAAAAACTTATTTCCTGCCGAATGGGCATTCTCTGCCAATCTCAGCCATCAGGTGACACCGCTTACTTCTGTTAATCTCTCCGTTTTGTATGCCCCTGTAGCTGCTATTCCTCCACTGATTGATCGGCATCTTACCTTGGCTCTACCTACAGTTACGCATGCTATCAAAGAGAACTGGGACCTAGATGCCGTGGCTCAGGTATTTATGGGAGGGGGAAATGGGCGCTTTGGCCACCTGTACACCGGCTTTTTCTTACGGTTGAAGTGGTCCTACTGACCGTTCACACAAAATACAAGGCCCATTACTTCGAATTTCGCGAAATTATATATATCACTTATAAATTGACATACTCCCTACCTCGTACTTTAGGAGAACCCAAAATAGCATCCTAATTTTCACGAGAGATCTCGATCTATTCCAAGGAAAAATGGATGTTCTTTTTTGAGTTATCCTCCATTTACCCAATCACCAAAAGGTAAGGACCACTGCCCAGTGGTCCCTTTTTTTGTTTATATTTTAGACCATGTTTGAAACCTCAAATCTGCGAAAAGTTTGCGCTTTCAGAACCTGAACTTCCTCTATTTTGATCGATTTAGCCCCACTAAATCTCACAAAATAGCTTTCGTCAGAACCTAAAATCTCTGCTTTTTAGCTAGATTTTCATCGTTCCAAACATGGTCTTATTCTATTTACTCCCTCTCATCATTTAGGGCCTTTCCAATCCCTGACTTTTTCACGTCCGTAAAGCCCTTTGATGAGGATCGGAATCCAACCGAGTAGCGGAATATAGTATCCAATGAGGATGGGGTTGCGGAAGATGATACGCCAAAACTTAAACCAGCCCCTGATCACGCCTCTCGGAGGTGCTTCCTCCTTTTGGTACCTCCGTTCAAACTCTGTAAATAAAGCAGGCCAACCTATGGGTGTCCAATAAGGAAGATCTCGCCAGTTCTTGACCAGTTTTTGCCTGAATTCTTTCCAATCAAAGGGCTTCTGACCATGCTCCTCAACTCCTTGTGTCAGCTCTACTTGCATGTCTGCCTGAATCTCGTCACGAATTGCTCGGATCATCTCCTCTGAGACCTCCTCTATGGGTTTCCGCCCTGCCATCTCGAAGGGACTATACCTATTGCCTCTGATGTAGGTCAGCTTGGCGGGCAATCCGTAGTAAAACATCCAGGGCAAAATCAATAGCAAGGGCGTATGAAGTGCCACAGGTAGGTAAGGAATACCCAACATATTGACCAACTTATTCAAAGCCTTGGAAGAATACGAATACGGATTGATATATTCACCATTGACACAAGACACCCCGATGATATCTGTCTGGTACTTGATGGCCATGCGAATCATGGAGGTAGAAAACGTCTGGAGCTCATACCTACGATTGAAACCTTTTCCGATTCCAGGCACACCTTCAGGGTAGACCAAAAGATGTGAATCCTCATACTGCATCATCGTCTCGAAGTTGAGACCTGTCGCATCTATTGCTCCTACCCGCTTCCAAAAGTGAGGAATCATGAAGGGATTCATCAGATTTGAGGCTGAAAGCGCTGGTGCCGCTAAAGCTCTAAAAAGGCGCTTCAACTCGAAGTCATGCTGGTAAAACAACCCCATGCCAAAGATCATGGCATCCCACGGAAAAGCCATCCCTGAATGGTTACATGCATAGATCAAAGGACGGTCTCCTTTTTCTCTGGCAGGCATCTCATCAAATCCTACAAATTCAGGACGAAAATAAGTACCTACTAAGTCTACAATCTCTGTGTTGAGCTGACGCACATATTCAGGATCAAAATGCTTGTCAAATATCTCCTTGTTGTGCTCCACTGCCCAGGCGGCCTCTTCTTCTGTCAGTTGACTGAAGGGCTTTTTCCTTAATTCCTCTAATGAATATTGGGGTTGTGAGGTAACCGTATCCATGCATTTGTTGATCAGCGTGACCTAGAACTTCTCTGCTTCTGAAGACAAATAGGGTGTGATGTCTATCAAAGATGGGAGGCCTTGGCACTTGTGAGTGAGTATATAGTCCTAGAAAACCTGCTCTACTCATAGAGCATATCCCCTATATCAGATAATATACATATTGACATCCACAAACTCAACGATTCTCTTGAGAAGCGGTTGCCACTTTTCGCTGGCAGGCAGGTAACAGTTCATCTTTGACCCATTCGAAGTCAGGGTGCTTTCGCAACACCCCCTTGTAAACGCTCATGGCTTTGTCATGTTGGTCTTGAGACTCATAGGCTTGGCCGAGCCATGCGACAGCATGGAGATACTGCCAGCTATTTGCGTTGGAGCTGTTGTCATATAGTGCGACAGCCTTCTCAAAACAAGCAATAGCTTTGTCCATGTTTCCACCAAATACAGCTGGTGCATGATAGTGCATATTGCCATTCTCCACCCAAACCGAGGGTTCTTGCTGGTCTTGTTTCTTCGCTTCGTCGAGATAATTCTGGCTACGAGGCCCTAGGTAAATGGCCTTAGCTGGACTCAAAGCAATCTTAAACGCTAGCAGACCTCCATAGAGAGACTTTGCCCTGGCATTTTGGGGTTCTTGTTCTAAGACTGCTTTCAGTATGCTCTCCGTTCCATTTATCCAATCGTCGAGTCCTTCCTTTTTTTCTTCTGCAATACAAAACCCTATCAAACCATATTTAGCGTCGGCTAGATCTAGCCACACAGGAACCTGGTTCCTCTCTCTTGCATATTGTTCCATCTCCTGAATGCCCTCCACCCATTGGTCAAAATCACCTGCTTTATAGGCTTCAAACACTTTTTGTTTGTGTGCTTGCGCAAATAAAGAGAGAGAAAGTAGACAATATCCCCAAATGGCTATATGCAAAACGATTCGTTTCATAAGTCTATTTTTGAGGAAAACACCTAAATTCTTCTATTAGTTGCTTGAAAAGTCATAACGATATGTTAAATGCAGAAAAAATATCCCTAATTTCATTGGATTAGGAATCCTCATTGTTCGAAGACAAATAGATTTATATACACACAAACAAAGACTAGCAAAACATGGGAGTATTTTCGGGAAAAACAGCTTTTATTACGGGAGCTAGCCGAGGCATCGGCAAAGCCATGGGACTCAAGTTGGCGCAAGAGGGCGCCAATGTCGTCATCGCTGCCAAGACAGCTGAGCCTCACCGTATCTTACCTGGCACCATTTATACGGCTGCTGAAGAAATGGAAGCCGCAGGAGGAAAGGCCCTACCACTCATCGTAGATGTGAGAGAAGAAAAAATGGTAGAGGAGGCTGTGGCCAAGACGATTGATACCTTCGGCGGTCTAGATATCTTGATCAATAATGCTTCTGCCATCATGATGACAGGAACGCTGGAAACAAAAATGAAGCGTTTTGACCTGATGCATCAAGTCAATTTTCGCGGAACGTACATGACGTCCCAAAAATGCATCCCTCATCTCCTGAAGTCCGACAATCCCCACATCCTCAATATTGCCCCTCCCCTCAATATTGAGAAGCACTGGTTTGCCCCTCATCTTGCTTACACTATGGCTAAGTATGGCATGAGCTTCTGTACTTTTGCAATGTCGGAGGAGTTTAAAGAAGAAGGCTTGGCAGTAAATAGCCTGTGGCCCAGAACAGCCATTGCTACAGCAGCCCTGAATGTCTTAGGTGATAAAATGCTCGTCGCTCAGAGTCGTAAACCTGAAATCATGGCAGATGCTGCCTTCCACGTCTTGAAGCGGGACAGTAAATCTCATAGTGGAAACTTTTTCATCGACGATGAGGTGCTGGCAGAAGCTGGGATTACGGATCTAGAAGGCTATGCTGTAGACCCGAGTCAACAATTAGCACCCGATTTCTTCATCTAGAGATTGGCCTTCTATTCCATGCGTTTTGTGTACCTGAAGATTACTTTCCTCTTCTCAAGAAAAGTGTTTGCTCAAGATGCTTTCTAGTCGAGAAGAGGTGAGTGGTTTGTTTAAGAAATCTGTAATGTACCGGTTTTGCTGTGCCTTTTCACGGTCTTCTGGATTGGGCGAAGTGGACAACATGACGACGAGTACGTGTTCGTGAAATTCAAAATCTAGCTTTTTGTATTCCTCTAGAAACTCCCAACCATTGATTCCTGGCATGTTGATATCAAGGAAAATCAAATTGGGTTCGGGATAGCACGTCTTGTCACGTTGCTGAAGGTACTCCAATGCTTCTTCGCCTGTATGTACCGTACGGATATCTTGGGCAATCCCCATTTTCTCTATGACCATCTTATGCAGATAGTTGTCTGCTTGATTGTCATCTACAAGCAGGATACACTTAATTTCTGCATGTATGGAAGCCCCCATTTCTATATTTGTTTGATGGTAAAATGAAAGGTACTTCCCTTTCCAATTTCAGACGATACCCATATAGTACCCTTGTGAAGCTCTATAATTTTTTTGCAATGCGCAAGGCCGATCCCTGTACCCTCATATTTTTCATGGGTATGTAGACGTTGAAAAATATTAAATATCCTATGGTGATGTCGTGGATGAATCCCTATTCCATTATCTTTTATTTGAAACTCCCATTCTTCTCCTTTTGAAGTAGCAGAAATAACGATTTGAGGGGCTTCGGCTGGTCTTCTAAACTTGATAGCATTAGAGATCAAATTTTGAAACAATAAGCGAAGTTCTAATTCAAATCCCTCAAAGACAGGTGGTTTCCCCTCCCACTTCACTTGTGTATTTGTTTGATCAATCAGTACACTCAGATCTGATAGTACATCATTGACTACTTTTTGAACGTCCACAGAGACAACCTTTCGCTTCTTTCCCAGCCTACTAAAATCTAGCAGCCCTTTGATAAGGTGGATCATCCGATTGGAAGCATCAGAGATAAACTTGATATAGAGTTCTCCCTCTTCGTCTAAGTTCTGGAGATAGTTTTCCTTGAGGAGCATCACAAAGTTCTGGATGGTACGCAAAGGCTCCTGTAGATCGTGAGAGGCAATGTAAGCAAACTGCTCCATCTCCTTATTCTCTCGCTCCATTTGCTTGGCAAACAATCGGACCTTCTCTGCTTCTTTGATCTCGGAAATGTCCAAAATGATGGAATCCCACACGTATTCTCCATTTTCCAACCTAGTGGGAATTCCCTTTCCATTCAGCCACTTGATGGTTCCATCTGACATTCTAATGCGCCACTGATGATCCCAGTAGGTCATGGTCTCAGCTGATTTGAAGATCGACTCTTTCAGCCCCTGAAAATCTTCTTTGATGACAGGTTTCCATAATGTACTTAAATCGTGAAAGGCTTCTTCCCAGGGGATACCCCACACCTCTTCTGCTCCTTGACTGAGGAACAACAGCGAGTCCTTCCCCTCTTTGGGATCTAAATGATATCTCAGGACAGCTCCTGGTACACTATCTGTAATATTTCGATATTTTTTTTCACTCTCAATGAGCCCTATTTCTGCTTGCTTCTGATCAGTGATATCAAGAAAAAATAAGGAGATTCCTTCTTCAGATGGATACAACCTGAACTCAAACCAAGACTGGTTATCTGGGAGATATTCTTCCAAGACTTCTACTTTATGGGTTCGTTTAACCCTCACGAGTGCCTCATCTAGTGCGGTCTCTGCCCAACTCGGCTGAACCTCCAGGATGGTCTTTCCCAGCAATTCTTTCTGTTGTGTCCCAAATATTTCCTCTGCTTTCTTGTTGAGATAAGTGAACTTTCCGCTTTCGTCTAGTGTGACAAAAGCATCGCTGATGCTTCGCAGTATATTCTGTAATTGGGTTGCATATTGTTGTAGGGTTTCCTCTGCCGCTTTTCGGGCACTGATATCCAGTAAGATTCCTCCTATTAGATCATTATCTATAGAGAATTTGATTTCTTCGTACCACTTATCAGAACCAGGATCGTGTAGTTCGCGTAATTGACTCTGCTTCGTGATAAAAACACGATCATCCAAAAAATTACTCTCTTTGACCAATTCTTCCCTAATCAGATCTTCTGATTTGAGCTTTTTGAAGGTTTCTAAATCTACTCCGAATCGATCTAGTATCAACTGATTGCCAAAAACATGTCTACCTTTGGGATACTTGATGTAAGCCATCCCAGGAATATTATTGGCAAAGGCTTCGAAGCGATCCTCCGTCTTCTTTAGGGCTGATTCGAATTCTACGATAGGCGAAACATCGATATTGATCCCAATCAGTTTGACGATTTTTCCTCCCTCATCGTATATAGGTGCTCCTGATGCCATCACATGTTTGACGCTACCCTCAGGGGTTTGAATTCTAAACCGTACATCGTGGACGACTTCACCGTCTCCAATTTTCTGCAACTCGTGGTCTGCCACAACCAGATCCTCAGGAAAAACACGTTTTCTGAATCCCTGTATATCCTTTTCAAATTCCTCCCTTGTCAATCCATACATACTCAGCAGTTCGTCATTCCAGTGTAATGAGCCATCTTCGAGCTTGAGTTCCCAAATCCCGAGCTTGGCTGTATCGATGGCCAGCTCCATCTGTTGTTTATTTCGTAAAAGGTCCTCTTCAGCTTTCTTGAGTGTGGTGATATCTGTAGAGACCCCTATATACCCCATGATCTTTCCCTGATCGTCCTTCACAGGATTATTGGCCACCAATGCATAAAACTCGTGGCCATCCTTGTGCCTGACCAAAAATTCGCCCTTCCAGGATTTTCCTTCAATCAATCCTTGGATCAATCGTTCTCGTTCTCTTGCGGTAGACAGGGAGGTAATTGCTCCCTCTGGCAAAATAGCGTCCATCACCTCCTCTCTTTTCCATCCAAAAAGCTGCTCGGCTCCCTTGTTCCAGTACTTCACGCGCCAATCGGTGTCAAAGAATATCACCGACTGGGAAACTGCCTCTAGTAAATGAGATTGAAATTTCAGCTTCTCTTTTTGTTCCTTAGATTTACTTACGTCTCGGGTAATCAAGATGATTTCTGTCCCCTCTGGATTGAGAGATCCTATCGTTTCCCCCCATAGATACCTTCCATCTTTATGCTTCACTCGGTGTTCTAGCGGCTCAGGCGAGATCCCTGTCGACAGCAGTTCTGCGACCTTGCCCATAGCATCCTGCACGTCATCTGGATGAACCAGTTCCTGAAAGGATTTACCGATAAGTTCCTCCTCCTCAAATCCGTATTTGGAGATAAATTTAGGGGATGCGTAGGTAAATGTTCCATTGGGCGTCATCTTCAGGACAGCATCTTCCATGTGATAGACGAGCTGCTGAAAAACTTGTAGGTTGCTAGATTCTTTGGATATATCGTGTCCTACGCAATAGAGTTCATAAGGTCTCCCGATGTGATCTGATACAGCCGTGAATTCCCATTGACTGGTCAGTTCTCTTCCCTCCACATCTTTCTTCTTCAGCTGAATTTTGAAAGGCTGGTCCAGATTGTGTAGGCAGGTGGCCACCACACGCTGGATATCTTCATGGTATTCGGGAAGGGCATGAAAATGAGCAGATTCTCCAAGTATGCTTTCTAGTGGATAGCCAAGGTAATCTGCATAATATTGATTGACATAGGTAAGCTCGCCCTTGAGGTTAGTTCTTAAAAATAATATTTCCTGGCTTCGGAGAATAGTTGTCAGCATGTTGAGCTTATCTACAACCATATCTGCCATGATTCGCTCTTCACCCAAGTTTTCATAGACTTTTACCAGGTATCTGGGGAGTCCATTGCTGTCTTTGGCCAATTTCCCATGGCATCTGAGCCAGATATACTCCCCATTTGAATGGAGATACTGCACTTCATGCTCAATTTTATTTTCGGCGTGAAGCAAGGCCTGATCTATTTCGTTTTCAAGGATTGAGCAGTGAGCCGTGTGGATGTGAGGTTTAAATTGGCCCCATTCTATCTCCTCTTTTGTAATGTTTTTACCCAATGTAGACCAAAAAACTTCATTGTACCACTCGGATTCAGATTCGTTCAAGGATTTTATGGATATTCCCTGATGGGGTTTATTCTGAATAAAAGTAAGAATGCTGGGGTCAGCTTGTATGATATACCAGAGTTTATCACTCAATACAGCTGGAGTATCCATCTATCAATAATTTAATTTACGTAGGAGGTAGGCACTTTATATGTACCTAAATTAAGATAGGGTATTTTGATGAGACGAAATAATTAACCGTAGAAATTTGAACAATAGTTTAATGTTAGATTTTTGAATGATTTGGTTAAACACTTTCCCCTTCTCAAATGACTTTTCGCCGTATATGCCCTTACTTTTCTCGTACTATTTTGAAAGATAGGAGGGTGGAAAAAATATACATCTGACTATACTAGACTTTATCGTGCATCATGCCATAGAAATTTTATGCGTTATAAAGCATGAAAAAAGCTATAGCTGGCATACCCATTTACAAAAGCGTACAAAACAGAAGTTCTAAACACAAGTAAATATGAAAATTACTGACAAAACGACCTAAAATCTGCCAAATTGATCAAAAAATGAACTTTTGATAGCAAACCAAAGATGATAGATATACCGAAACAAGAAATAGTAACATCTTCAAATCTAAAAAAGAACTATTAATAGCAATCAATATATTTCTCAGCTATTCATAGCTCAAAATCAGTACTTTTTATAGCAAGTAATTGTATAATTTGTCAGTTATGCCAATTGGCACCTTACATGCAATACATAAGACGTAAACGCATTCGAAACATTATAACCAAGACATAAGATGGAAGATCTATTCAAGAAATTTTTGTACACAGGGGTAGGGCTTGTAGCGATGACAGCAGAGAAACTCCAAGAGACAGTAGATGATCTCGTAGGTCAAGGAAAAGTATCCAAAGACGAAGGAAAAAAGATCGTGAATGATTTCGTAGAGGATGTAGACAACCGCCGTACTGACGTGGAGTCTCGCGTAAAGGAAATGGTCGACAAGTTTACGGAGTCAGTCAACCTTCCACGTCTCATTGATCAAGACCAGTACGAGCAACTCGTTAGTCGTCTTGATGCTATCGAAGCTAAGTTGGGGATCGATACTCCTGAGACACCCGCTGCACCTGTGGCAGAAGCAGCACCAGAAGCTCCCGCAGTCGAAGAAGCAAAAGAAACTCCTGCTCCCAAGAAAACCACACGTCGTCGCAAGTCCAGCGATGCTTAGTAAGAATTCGTAGTAGTAGTAGTAGTATATCAGGCGTCAGATCCATAAGGGTCTGGCGTTTTTATTTTCTATTCCCCTTAGACAAACAAAAAGACCAGCCCTGATGGACTGGCCCCTTTCACAACAAACAAACACAGTATATTTTCTTATATAAGAATAAGGAATATTCCTATTAATCCAAAATACGTTCGACTAGTACGATCGCTTTATTTTTCAAAACCTCTACCACCCCATCCTGTGTATTGTAGGTGATTTCATTTCCATTCTCTTCAACAACTTTGACCTTGCCGCGACCGAGTGTGGAGATGATGGGGGCGTGATTGTAAAGGATCTGAAAGCTGCCTTGCGCACCAGGAACCTGTACACTTTGGACATTACCAGAGAAGACTTGCTTGTCAGGCGTTACAATTTCCAGATTGAATGCATTCATAGCGTTAAGGCTTATTAAGCTTCAGACAAGAGTTTTTCACCATCTGCAATCACCATGTCGATGTTTCCTTTGAGGTAGAATGCCTGCTCAGGAAGGTGATCTAGTTCACCATCGACAATCATGTTAAATCCTTTGATGGTATCATCGATAGATACGAACTGTCCAGGGATACCTGTAAACTGCTCCGCTACGAAGAATGGCTGCGAAAGGAAACGCTGCACCTTACGTGCACGTGCCACAACCAACTTATCTTCATCAGAAAGCTCGTCCATACCGAGGATCGCGATGATGTCCTGCAACTCTTTGTACTTCTGAAGGATCTGAATCACACGCTGTGCCGCATTGTAGTGCTCATCTCCCAGGATGTCTGGCTGCAGAATCTTGGAAGTAGAGGTCAATGGATCCACCGCAGGATAGATACCCAACTGAGACAAGGCGCGAGAAAGCTCGGTCGTTGCATCAAGGTGGGCAAATGTCGTGGCTGGTGCAGGATCCGTATAGTCATCCGCAGGTACATAGATGGCCTGAATAGACGTAATAGATCCACGTTTTGTAGACGTAATACGCTCTTGTAGGTCACCCATCTCAGAAGCAAGTGTAGGCTGGTACCCTACCGCTGATGGCATACGACCGAGAAGGGCGGATACTTCAGAACCTGCCTGCGTAAAGCGGAAGATATTGTCTACGAAGAGGAGTACGTCACGTCCAGTAGCATCGGTAGACTTTCCGTCGCGGTAGTACTCAGCAAAAGTAAGGCCTGTCAAGGCTACACGGGCACGGGCACCTGGAGGCTCATTCATCTGACCAAATACCATGGTCAGCTTGGAATCTTTCATGGCTTCATAATCCACTTTGTCGAGTGGCCATCCACCTTCTTCCATGGCGTGCATGAACTCATCGCCGTACTTGATTACGTTGGCTTCTAGCATCTCACGCAGGATGTCATTCCCTTCACGTGTGCGCTCACCTACTCCTGCAAATACAGAAAGACCGTCGTGTGCCAGTGCGATATTGTTGATCAATTCCTGAATCAATACGGTTTTTCCTACACCTGCACCACCAAACAATCCAATCTTCCCTCCTTTACGATAAGGAGCCAACAAATCTACTACCTTGATACCTGTCGCCAGCATCTCTACGTCTACGGCCAAGTCTTCAAACTTGGGAGCAGAGGCGTGAATAGAATAATAATCTTCTCCTTCTGGGACGTTCAGCCCATCGATGGGAGAGCCGATCACGTTGAACAAGCGACCACGAACATTTTCTCCGACAGGAACAGAGATGGTACGACCTTGGTCGATGACTTCTGTTCCACGCTGGATACCGTCAGTTGCATCCATGGCGATGGCACGTACGCGATTCTCGCCCAGGTGCTGCTGGACTTCCATTACAAGAGGACCACTGCCTTCGCGCTCGATGACGAGGGCATTCAAAATCTGAGGTAGGGTAGATCCTTCTCCGCTGAAATCTACGTCAACGACAGGACCGATAACCTGAGAAACTAAACCTTTATTGACTGAGGAATTTGACATTCTAAACAGACTTTGTTTGAAACGAATGTGTATGAATTTTCAACGGGCGCAAGTTATACCACCTACCCATATAAAACAAGCCAACAAGGGGATTTATATGGCTTATCTACAAGTAGATAGGGCCGTTCACACATGGTTATCCACAATTTGTATGTGGATAAATCCATATTTTGGTAAAGGAAGCCCTACAAACTCTCAGTGGACTCCCTATATTTGCAAATATTTAGATTTTAGAGAATTTTCGCTATGCCTAAAATCAGTGCGGGATTGCTCATGTATCGCATCCAAAACGACGAGTTGGAGGTCTTCCTGATCCACCATGGAGGTCCCTACAATAAGCGGAGGCAAGAAGGTCACTGGGGGATTCCCAAAGGACTGGTAGATCCAGGAGATGAGGACCTACTCTCTACAGCTATCCGTGAGTTTGAAGAGGAAACTGGCATCTCTACCCATTCACCTTATCTCGAACTTGGGCAAGTCCAATACAGGAGTAGTAGAAAAATCATCCACGCATGGGCTTTTGAAGGAAACTGGAATCCCGAAGAGGGACTAACATCAAATACTTTTGAAATGGAATGGCCTCCACGTTCTGGACAATTGCAAGCTTTCCCTGAAATCGATGAAGGCAGATGGATGGATCTTGAAACGGCCAAGGTATTTATTCATCCTACCCAGTGGCCATTAGTAGAAAGATTAAGCGAAAAAGTCGAAATACCTCATTAGAAACGACACTATGACCATTTTTGCCCATCAAAGCTACCTCGAAAAGTATCGTATACACCCGCGTATCATTGACAGCGTCCCTTCTCAAGCATTGAAGCAGATCATCATCCTTTTCGGAGATATGCAGGCCTCCCCAGATGCTATAGAGGATTTGCTTGGGGGGCAGCCCCTACCCTATGCCGTTGAATTTTTGATTCCTTTTGGAGCGATCCATTTACCTTTCAAATTGCCTTCTTATGCAGAGGTTCATTCGCTCCGTCTGGATACTTCCCTGTCTTTTAGTCAACTATTCAAAGTATGCATGGATGAAGCAACCGACCGTTTGATGCAAGCAGGTCAAAGAAAAGGGCAACTCATTCCTCTGGTCTCTGGATCTGAGTTTTCACCTGACTTCCTCGGATACATTCACGAATTTTTCCGTAGGAAACCTGGGACACAAGCACTCGAAATTCCTTTTTCTTATCCTAAAACCTCTCCCGCTGTCACCTACGAAACGCACTTAAGAAACCTCGTCCACCGCCTGAAGGACATGGATTATCCTCATGCTTTTTATTCGGAGTTGGGAAGCTTTGCCATTCGATGCGATGCGTATCAAGCGCAAAATGGCATCAGCAAACAGGCACAAGATCCTGCATTTGAGCTGATGTATAAGTTTGCGAAAATCGGACGGATCAAGACATTTGATTTTGCTAATGTAAAGCTGCCTTGGAGATCGGACCTGAACCTAGAAAAATGGCAAGTAACCCACACACATGGTTGGCATGAACTAGAAGAGCTATTTGCACAGGTTGAAGACTTATTTGAAGGAAAAACCTATCAGCCCCAGGAGGCTACAGCCACATTCCTTCAAGCGGAACATTTTGAAGAAGCACTAGAGGAAATGCGTAAACATGGAAAGTCATTCGCAACCTTCCAACAACGTTTTTTTGCATGGTGGCATCCCAATCGGATTAGAAAGTTTCTCTCCTAGCGATTCAGGATTGATGATCCTGAATGATTTTGAAAGACCCGAATAACAATGTTAGATTTTATTCTCAATAAACCTTCTCCCCTTTCTCCAACCATACCCCCCAAATCTGATCGTACGCATGGACCTTTTGTGTGGCTTCTCCTGACTTATCGACTAAAGGATGGCCTTGATTCGCCCATTCAAAAATACCCCCGTACAAATTGGTTACATCCTCAAACCCCAATTCTTTCAGCTTCTCCCCTATTTTCTCGCTTCGATATCCAACTGAACAGTAGACAACTACAGGCTGTTTTTTATCTAGCTTCTTCAAGCGTGTCGCATTAAAATCATCATATCCCACCCAAGTGGCCCCCTCAATATGGCTGACTTTGAACTCTCGCTTCTCGCGCGCATCCAGCAGCTGGACCGATCGATACGTCTTGGATAATGAGTCTACCCCCATCAAGGGAACCGACTGATCTATCAGCATTTGGATCGTTTGATCAAAAGCAGGACTCTTCACTTTGACCTCCGATGACTGTCCACAACCGACCAAATAACAGCCGAGACAACATAGAAAAGATGATATGATATGTTTCATGAATTTTTTGTTAAAAATCTTATGGCTGAACCTATTGAATTTCATAGCTTTGTCCCCATTAAAAAATGATAGAAGATAAACCTATGGCAGATTCATCCTTGCTCAATGAGCAGTCCCTTGCATTCATGGAATCTTACCTTAACAACGCCTCACCTACAGGTTTTGAGTCCAGTGGACAAAAACTATGGCTTGATTATATCAAACCTTTTGTGGATGAATATCATGTCGATACCTATGGCACAGCTTATGGAGTGGTAAATCCCGATGCTCCCTACAAGGTCGTCATTGAAGCACACGCAGATGAAATCGCATGGTTTGTCAACTACATAAATGAAGAAGGCTACATCTATGTCGTACGGAACGGAGGATCTGACCATCAAATCGCTCCCTCAAAGCGTGTAAATATCCATACAGAAAATGGAATCATCAAGGCCGTATTTGGTTGGCCTGCGATCCACACACGCAGAAATGGCAAAGAACAGGCTCCGACCCTCAAAAATATTTTCCTGGATTGTGGGTGTAGATCCAAGAAAGAGGTAGAAGAGCTCGGCATCCAAGTGGGAGATGTGATTACCTACGAAGATGCGTTCATGGTACTCAATAAGCAGTTTTATGTAGGTCGTGCACTCGACAATCGCATGGGCGGATTCATGATTGCGGAAGTGGCTCGCTTACTGAAAGAGAAAGAGATTCAACTCCCTTTTGGATTATATATCGTCAATTCTGTACAAGAAGAGATCGGACTTCGTGGCGCGGAAATGATCGCCGAGCGCATCAAACCAGATGTTGCAATCGTCACTGATGTGACCCACGATACGAGCACGCCTATGATCGAAAAGATTACCCATGGCGATGTCAAAGCGGGTAAAGGCCCCTCGCTCACGGTAGCGCCTGCTGTCCACAATAAACTGCTTCGCATCATACAAAACGCGGCTAAAGAAGAAGCAATTGACTTCCAGCGTGAAGCCGCTTCTAGATCTACAGGAACAGATACCGATGCTTTTGCCTACTCTTCTGTTGGCGTGCCTAGTGCCTTGATCTCTCTGCCGCTCCGCTATATGCATACGACCGTAGAGATGGCGCACAAGGACGATGTGGACGGCGTCATCAAATTGATCCTAGCCAGTCTACAAAAGATCGAAGCAGGAATGGATTTCCGCTATTTTAAGTAGAATAAGTAGCCATTCCATTTTTTCGATTAGCAAATGCTCTGCTCTTTTCCCGTGGTGGAAAGATAGTCATTGATGATTGTATGAAGCTTTTCCGAACAATATTTGCGGAAAAAAGCAGATAGATTTGGTCGAATATGTATTTTTTTCTATTCTGGTATTGGAATTTGTCGATGAGTGGAAAGAAATTTGCAACTTTTGCCATTTTTATCTCTCGTTTATAATGACTATCCAATAATTATATTTAGATCTCAGGTGCCCCATGGAACAAGAAAGAAACCAATTTTCAGAGGATTCGAATCAGTACGAAGAGCGGGACTTTAGAGAAGTAGAGTTG
>JBCBFT010000031.1:0-60125 GCA_038527485.1 Bacteroidota bacterium | reverse complement strand
ACTAGTTGATTTTTCAAGGTGCCGATTTCATTGTCGCGATTGGCCAATTGCTTCTTCAAGCGGCTGATCATGCGACGAAATTCTTTGTTTTTGGATTCGGACTGCTCAGCTTTTAGTGTCAATTCATCGATCAACATTCGGTTTTGCTCCAAAAGCGTGTTGATCATCTGAATATCATCTATAATTTTTTCTTTTTGGTCGGTTCTAAGGTTGTCACCCTCTGCACTAAGGGCGATCAGGTTTTCTCTCTCTTTGATGGCTTCAAGATTTTCTTCGAATGTATTGAAGGTATTCATGAAGTCATTAAGCAAAGAATCTTGTGTTGTTTTTTGTGAAAGAAGGGCTGCATTCTGCTTTTCGAGCGAGTCGATCTTATCTCCGTTACAAGAAAACATGAGAATGGAAGAAAGCAGTATGAATGGGATAATCTTGATTGAAAACTTCATAAGGGATCGTTCGTTTTTTCTTGTCCGTAGACATCCTCACAGTTTCAATCTATGTGCCAAGGAAAAGTATGGCTGATTATCAGTTGTTTAGGAAGTGTGCCAAAGTATATTTTCTCCCAAAATGAGAAAATAAAATTCAAAATGAGAAAACCCTATCCCTTGACTTCGTCGATTTGCCCCAAATTCAGGTAATAAATGTAGCCCTGCACAGGGCGATATCCCATTTCTTGCAAGGTTTGAATGTAGCGTTTGAGCTGCTTCACATGGCTTCCGCTTGGTGCCCCTGTTTTATAATCGACGACGAGGGCATGCTGTCCTTGGAGCATGACACGGTCTGGACGGAGGAGTTGTCCATCTGAAGAGATGATGTCTGCTTCGTTTTTGACTTGCCAGTTTTCTCCATACCAATCAAAAGCCCCCAAGTGCTGCGTCACTGTCTCCATCTGTCGGACCAACTGTGCCCTTCCTGCCTCATCTACTGCCCCTTGTAAATAAATTTTTTGTGCAGCCGCAGGGATATCTGCTCTTGTTTGGACATGCGCTAGGGCGTCATGGAGGAGATTCCCTTGTCGGACAGCAGATGCACGCTGCTCCATGCTCATCCGTTGCTGAGGATCGAACTGATATTTGACCCGAATCTTTTCTGTCCAGACTTGGCGCGCGTGGGGATTTTCTTTGAGAGAAAGTGTTTGCAGATCGTGCGCCTTCTTACGCTTCATCACTTTTTCGGCATGTACAGGTGATCCCCAGTGCCACATGATGGGTTCTTCTCCCCCGGGAGCAACCTCTTGAGATTCCATCTCAGCCAGCGATAGGTAGACCAAGTCTGCCAGCCGAGCAAATGGTTTATTATTTCCATTTTTCAAAAGGGACTTGCCAGGAAGCTTAGACAATAAATAGAGACGGTATTTAGCCCTAGTTTGTGCGACATAAAGCAGGTTAAGGTTGTCCAATTGAGAGGCCAATAATTCTTCCTGATATTGATCCCTGAAGAAGCTGTTTTCCAGTTTAGTAGAGGGATGTACGGGAAGAAAAGGAAACTGGTCGTAGGGTGCTTGGTCTGATTGCACCCACATGATGCCTCTACTACTAGGTGCCATCGCCCAATCAGCAAAGGGAAGGATCACAATCGGAAACTCCAATCCTTTGGATTTGTGTATGGTCATGATCTGGACCGCATGTGGATTGGGTGTAGCATGGATGGATCGCTTGTGCTGCTCATCACCCCACCATTCCAAAAATCCTCCGATCGAAGCATCGACAGAAGCTGTAAACTCTAGTACAACGTTGAGGAAACCTGTCAGGTAGGCGTTGGGAGTTTGAAGATCGGGAAACAGCGCGATGGCTTGTTCTACGCACTCGTAGACCGACTTTTGGCGGAGCTTTTCGCGTATTTCTGGAGGGACTACCTTGTCTTCGAGATGAGAGCTCGTGGTGAAAACCTCGTGATCAGGCGGGTGCCCTTCGTGGATTTGGCCATAATAATAGCGCAGAGCCGCTGCCGCAATGGGATCATCTTCTTGATTGATGTAGGCAAGAAGCGCTAACAGAAAGCGTACTTTGGGGTCACTGATCAGTAGCAGAGACTCTGCCGAGACAACGCTGATGTCGTGCTTTTGGAGAAACTCGGCGATCGTGATCCCATCGCGGTTGGTACGTACCAGCAAGCATACATCTCCCAATTGAAACCCTTGTTCAGGTAAATCTTGCAGAATCTCTAATAAGCGATCCAGTGCTTGCTCCTGCCAGGGAGGCATCTCATCTTTAGGACTTGGATGCTTAAAGAACTCCACGCTGACCCAACCAGGAAATCCTTCTTTATGGTATCTCGCTTTCTGTGCCACTTTTTCATAAGCCATTTGGAAGATGTCCTGCCGCTCCACATCTATATTTTGCAGACCTACGCTGAGCAACTGTGCCGCCTGCTCGAAAAAGGTATTGTTAAAATGGACGATCTCCTCGACGGTGCGATAGTTGGTATCCAAAAACTCCAATCGAGGGGGAATATTGGATTGACTGATATCGGTTTCCACCTTCTGTAGGAGGAGCTTCCAGTCTCCATTTCGCCAGCGGTAGATCGATTGCTTCACGTCTCCCACGAGGAGGCTTTGCTGGCCATAGGCCAAGGCTTCCCGCAGCAGGGGCAGGATATTGGTCCACTGCATCTGGGAAGTATCCTGAAACTCATCCAGGAGGTAGTACCTAAAGCGCGTCCCCACCTTTTCGTATATGAAAGGAGTATCAAACTGCTCGTGGATGATGTCGGTGATGAGGCGGTTGGTATCCGAGATCAGGAGTTGGGCATTTTGGCGCCGGTACTCCGTGAGTTGATCCTGCAATGTGTTGAGGACGCCATAACTATAGATGGTGCGTGAGATTTGGAGCGCGGTGTTGTAGGCTTCAAATTGGCTATCATAGAGATCGATCATGGCACGAAGGGCATCCCACAGACCTCCGAGGACAAGCGCCTCAACCTCAGGGGTATTTTCCTTCTTTTTTTTCCCTATCCATCTTTCCAGATCTTCATAGGCTTTTCGTGCACGTGCTTTAGGGGCATACTCTTGCGTTCTCAGCACGCCCCGAAAATATCCCATCACCCCTGATTTCCCATAATGAAAATCGTCGATCGTCAGACCTGCTTCCTCCACCATTTGTAAGGCAGTCTCTGCATGAACCTTCATCTCCTGCTCAAATTTTTTCCTGATACCCTTGATCTCCGCCGAGAGTTTCAGCGTTTGAGGAATGGTAAGGGAAGGATGCTCAATATTTTCCAGATACAACCCTTGAAAAGACTCTTTGAAGATTTCGCCTCCTAAGCTTTTCACTTCTCGATCGACATTCCAGCTTTTTTCTTCATCTAGATTGCGCTCTACAAATCCCTCAAATAGCTGCGTGAGTTCTTCATTTTCTCCCACATGCAGCAGCGTATCGGTGACGATCTGGTTGAGTACGAGGTCCTGTCGCAGTTCTACATCGTATCCCAAAGGGATGTTCAACTCACGTGCAAAGGCCCGAACGATACGCTGGAAGAAGCTTTCGATGGTTGTGATAGAGAAGTTAGAGTAATCATTGAGAATGGAGGTCAGCGCTTCTTTGGCCTTGGTTTGTATGTCGAGTTTGGGTTTGCCTATGGACGTAAAATGATCCTTCAGGATGGGATACATATCTACTTTGGGCAGCGCATCGGGACTTGTTGTCGCAAGTTCTCCCAGTTTTTCGATGATGCGGGTTTTCATCTCCTCTGTCGCTTTGACTGTGAAGGTCACAGCCAATATATGGCGATAGAGTTTGGGTTCGGCCAGGATGAGTTTGAGGTATTCCTTGACTAGGGTAAAGGTTTTTCCTGAACCCGCAGAGGATTTATAAATGGCAAGACCTTGATCATGAGGCTGAGTAGACATGAGGGTAGGGGGCTGAAAAAATGAAAGGACCACCAGCAAGATATTGCGAGTTGTCCATTATAACAATGGATTCATGGTCAAATGAAAATAAAGGGAGAGAGTAGGCTAAAAGACATGAGACGTAAGAACCTAGATAGGAGCAATTAGCTTCTTGCCGCTGTTGAATGGCTTATATATAATTGAGACAACCACTTTCTTACAAAAAGAATGGAAAATGAATGAGATGAAGGCCAACAAGAGGAACCGTGATCTCATAGATATGACCACAATCAATCATAACAGGAATTGGGGGATTCTGTCTGCTTCTAACGGATCTAGTGGACGAATGGATCAAGTCCATTTATCATTTAGAGGCTTCTCAGCTTTCCTTCGATTTGAGCATGTCTGTCAATCCTACTTCTAGGTTGCAGGCTTGCTGTATAAATGCGCGAATCACGCTACACTGCGCACGTAGCGCGGGTTCTTCCAGTTCGGGAAATCTGGCTTGCAGGTCCTCGGCTACGTGGGCCGCTTTCTGCATCAGCTGGCGTAATTCTGTAGTTTGCTGAATCAAATGCTGCGTCTTCATATCATCTTCTTTGAGCAAAGTTACAACGAAAATTTTCTCAATATATTGAAACTAATGCGAAGACTCCTATAATTTCTTGAATATACCTATATGAAGTTCGGAATGACAGAAGGGGATACTTTCCGCTTTTTGCTGCAAAATCAATATTTTTTCTGTAGCATAATGGCCAGATAGGAGAAGCTTCAGAATGTTGAATATGAGGGCTGAAGATGCGGTTTGGCGGGAATATATATCGATTTAGACCTAACTTTTGTACATTATCCTTTGTTCAATTTTTTAGATATGGTGAAATTAAAGCCCATCCTCTTCCTATGTATCTTACTGCTTAGCCAGACACAGGCAAAGGCCCAGCAGATTCCCAATGCCCATTTCGATTCTGTCTACTTCGGCGGCATTGATCGCATATTTCAATGGATTACTTCTGATGGTTTTGCCATCAACGCAGGAAGCCTTGGGGACACGATCTTGCCATTGGAGCCCAATAGCAGCTACGTCGCGCCTGGTTTCCAATTCTCCGAACTCCTTTTCACCGTCAATAGTGCTTATCAAGATCCCTTTCTCATTAATTCTCTCCAATTGACACAAAATAATTCCCGTGTCAGAAAAGATAGCCTGCCATTTCCTACTTTTATCATCAATGGGGAGCATTTGGCCACGGATCACATGGGCTATCCCGACTTTTTTCGCAGCGGGAATCCTTTTACCTTCCGTCCAGACAGCCTGACGGGGTATTATAAGTTTACCGATTCGCTTTCGGCTGTAGACAATTGGGGAAGGATTTTGCTCTTCTTGACGAAGTATGATTCCCTCACCCAAACGACAGATACCATTGCTCACCTCAATAGTGTGCTGGATCTCAGTCCTGTAGACGAATGGACGCGGTTTTCTTTAGCTATCCCTTATTTAAGTAGTGAAATGCCTGACTCTATGGCTCTAACGATTTTTGCTTCAGTAGCGCCTGAGATATTTGGTGTATTAGGAATAGATGAATTGGCCTTTGTCTATGATACTGCAACCACTTATGCTGGAAGGGAAGCTTTGAATGATTGGCAGATTTTCCCCAATCCTGTAAGTAGCGTGCTTTACATTTCTCCTCCTGAGCAAGGGAGTTATTTATATGTGGTATATGATATGTATGGTAAGGAAATGATAAAAGGAGCAGATCTGCAGCAGATAGACGTAAGTTCATGGGGGAGTGGGGCCTACTTTTTGCGTGTGAGCCAGAAAGGAAAGTCATCTACGACTCAGTTTTGGATACAAAATTAATTGGAGAAAGAGGCCCTAACTAAACACCAATTTGATATGATCAATACCTGCTTCCTCGAAAACAAAGCCTGTTTTTTCGAAGCCCATCACAAGGAAAAATTCAGCTGAATCAATGGGACAGTGAAGAAAAATCTCTTTATCTTTGGGAATATCTTGCAAAACAGCGTGCAAAAGTGCAGTTCCAATGCCTTGTCGACGAAATTTTTTTCTTACAGCTAGCCGCTCGATACGATAACGTCCCCCTGTCTGTACACGTCGCCACCTAGCAGTAGCAGCTGGCTCATCTGATACCCTCATAAGGTAGTGGTGAGCAAGATGATCGAAACCGTCGTAATCTGCCTCATGATCAATGGAATACTCCTGCACAAAGACCTCTTGCCGAATGGCAAAAACGTGATCGAATGCAGCATCATCATCTACGCGTTCGATAAGCAATTGGTCAGGGTCAACCTTGGACATACTTTTACGGAATCTTACCTTTAGGGTATGCAAACAATCAAAGATCGCGAAAAGTTCCTAGTTTGTAGTGGTCCTTTTTTAAGGATTCTCTTATTTTAGCCCCCAAAAGTAGATCTAGTTAGATTTTATAATATATATGCCAAAAAATTTATTAATCGTAGAGTCTCCGGCGAAAGCAAAAACCATAGAAAAGTATCTCGGTAAAGATTTTACCGTCAAGGCGAGCTATGGACATGTGAGAGACCTACCCAAGGGAGATAAGGCGATCGACATTGAAAATGGCTTTCGCCCTACCTACGAAGTGATGGCAGATAAGAAATCCGTTATCAAGGATTTGAAAGATCTGATCAAAAACCATGAAACAATTTGGCTAGCGACGGATGAGGACCGGGAAGGGGAAGCCATCTCCTGGCATCTCGCCAATGTACTAGGTTTGGATATCCAGACCACACGCCGCATTGTATTCAATGAGATCACTAAGACGGCGATTACGAGCGCCATTGAGAATCCTAGAACGATTAATCAGGACCTCGTCAACGCCCAGCAAGCAAGGCGTATCCTGGATCGTTTGGTAGGTTTTCGCTTGTCTCCGATCCTCTGGCGCAAGATTCGTACAGGACTCTCAGCAGGAAGGGTACAGTCGGTAGCTGTAAGACTGATCGTCGAGCGGGAACGCAATATCATGGCCTTTGTGCCGAGCTCTTCTTTCAAAGTAACCGCAGATTTTCTCCTGAAAAATGGAACGAAAGTCAATGCAGAGCTGAATAAGAAGATTCCCGAGATGGCAGATGCAAAGACGTTTCTTGAGTCTTGTAAAGGTGCAGATTATGCCATCACGAAGCTTGAAACGAAGCCCGCCAAGAAAAGTCCTTCCGCGCCATTTACCACCTCCACACTACAACAGGAAGCCAGCCGCAAGTTGAGCTTCTCCGTACAGCAGACAATGCGTGTGGCACAGACCTTATACGAAGCGGGTTATATCACCTATATGCGTACCGACGGGGTCAATCTATCGGACCAGGCACGTGCCCAAGCGCAGCAAGTGATCGAGACCAACTATGGAGTAGATTACCACAAGAGTCGTCAGTATAAGTCCAAAAATACCTCGGCACAGGAAGCGCACGAAGCCATTCGCCCCACAGACTTGAGTCTTTCTACACTCAACGATGGCAACATGGGCCGTAACGAGCTGCGCTTATACGACTTGATTTGGAAGCGGACACTCGCCTCACAGATGGCGGATGCGCGCCTAGAGAAGACAACGGTAGACATCGAAGTATCTACGAATAAAGCCCTTTTCAAAGCAAGAGGAGAAGTGCTGAAGTTTGATGGATTCCTCAAATTATACATTGAGTCTACAGATGATGATCAGGAAGACGAAGAAACGAAAGGCGTATTGCCACCCCTGACCGTAGGGGATAAGCTTGCGCTAGACCTCATGCAAGCTTTGGAACGTTTTGCTCGTCCTCAGCCTCGATTTACGGAAGCCTCTCTGGTTAAGAAACTAGAAGAGCTGGGTATCGGGAGACCTTCTACTTACGCGCCGACGATTTCGACGATCATCAAACGTACCTATGTGGTCAAAGAAAGCCGAGATGGACATCCGCGCGATCTCAATTTGCTGACTTTGAAAGAGGATACGGTCAAAGAACTCAAAAAGACTGAGATTACAGGTACAGAGAAGAATAAACTGTTCCCTTCTGACCTGGGTATGGTGGTCAATGATTTCCTCGTGAAGTTTTTTCCTGATATCCTGGACTACGGATTTACGGCTAAGGTAGAGCAGCAGTTTGATAAAATTGCTGTAGGTGGAGAAGAATGGCAGGAAATGATCTCGAAGTTTTTTGAGGATTTCGAGCCATTGGTAAAGAAAACCCAGGAGGAAGCCGAGCGCGCAGGTGGAGAAAGAGAGTTAGGGGTTGATCCCAAGTCTGGGCGCAGAGTGATTGTACGACTGGGGAGATATGGCCCAATGGTACAAATTGGTTCTTCTGACGACGAAGAGAAGCCGCGCTATGCCAAGTTGCGCTCCGATCAGCGCCTGGAAACGATTTCTTTTGAAGAAGCGATGGAACTCTTTAAGCTACCAAGGGTGCTCGGTGAGTTTGAGGAGGAGCCTATCAAAGCCAATATTGGTCGTTTTGGTCCTTATGTACAGCAAGGGGGCTTATTTGCTTCCATGGAAGATGAGGATGATCCCTACACGATCACGCTGGATCGTGCGATAGAACTGATCAAAAAGAAGAAGGAAGCCGAGGCTAAAAAAGTCATCAAGAAGTTCAACGATGAAGTTCAGATCCTTCGTGGGAGGTGGGGACCCTATCTCAAGTACAAAGGAAATAATGTCAAAATTCCTAAGGACGTGGAGCCTGAGAACTTGACCTTAGAAGATTGCGACCGTTTATTCGAAGAGGATCAAAAAAATCCACGCAAGAAGAAACGTGCACCCAGGAAGAAGAAATAAGTCTCGGGGTGAAGTAAAATAATGAAAGCGCGAGTGGATGAACCATTCGCGCTTTTTTTTGTGTAGACTTTATCCCAATACGATGCATAGACTCCGATCTACCCCTCTGTTTTCGGTTCCTGAAATCTTTCGTCTATTCACTTAATTCATGATAATCACCTTCTCAGTTACGACCTCTCTTCCATCCGAAAAACGGAAATAGTATGTACCTGTTTGCCACCCTATTGTACTCACCCATTGCGCATCCGTAAAAGGACCATCTACAAATCTATATATGCTTCTGCCTTTATCATCATAGACTTCTATCGTCACAGGATCCTCCGAGCTAAAGTAATATTTGACCAGTACTTGATCCGTCGCAGGATTGGGATAAAGTGAAACACAATATTGATAGTTGGCACAATCCCCATCAGGATCAGGTGTAGGATCTGGATCAGGGTCTGGATCGGGATCGGGATCAGGTGTTGTATCAGGAGGCGTTGTGTCTGGAGGTACGGTGTCAATCGGCATCGTATCGACTGGCATGGTATCTACGGGTGTTGTATCCACTGGCACAGTATCCACGGGTGTCGTATCCACAGGAGTCGTATCTCCAGGTGCGCAGAATCGCTCCCAAACCAAACGACCATAGTTATTGGACACATTACAATCAATAGCTGTATCAAGGTCGAAAATAGGGAAGCCTGTGGGATCAAGTGTAAATACATCCCCCCCTGTATCCAAAATAGAAAACCAAAAGATCAAGGAGTCAATGGATGGATCTACAGGCATGGAGTAGGTGAAGAGAAATTCGCTCCTAGGCAATATTTCGAAAGGATTCGATGTAGAATCTACTAGTTCCAGGTTACCAGTCCCCGGATCTTGGATGTATACTTTGACAGGAAGATTGGCAGGGATTGTTTGACTTCCATTATTTGAGATGTAATAAATGATCTCCAATCCGTTACATGTTTCATTGTTGAAGGCGCGATTGACGGCAGGATCAGGCTCAAAAATGACAGGACAGCCTGCTGAATTCCAGCGCGTACTCTGTACCCGATAACTGTTAAAGATGGCGGGATTGGTACATACATTGGCTCCACAGGCCGAAAAGGGAAAGGCTACTTGCGGATCTTGCATCTCAGTTGGTACGATGAGATTGTCCTGAATGTTGAGAACTTGATATCCCATTTGGTTCCAAACGCTCCTTGCAGGTGCCCAAGGCAATGTATCCGATTCGTAGACGCGAATCTCTCCTCGCTGGTCCTGAAATGAACCTGTATTTCTACACGTAATACAGATATTGGACTGGCCGTCATTGTTGACATCGACCACTACAGGCATCTCAACTCCTGTCCCCGAAGGACAAATTACTGAATCTAGCATGAAGGTGGTATCTCCTACACCGTTAAGGATGAATAGGCGCTGCTCATCACGGAAAATAATCTCAGGGATACCATCCTGTTGAAAATCAAATAAGGTCGCACCTGTACTCCCCGATCGGTCAATGGTGGGGCGTTCCCATTTTTTCGCAAGGGAGTCACCATTGAAGATGTCAAAAGCCACCATTCGGAATTCCCGACTTAGGATGATTTCAGGTGTACAATCTTGATCTATATCTCCGATGGTGGGCATTCCACACCATGCCCCATTATCCAATACATTGATGAAGTCGATCAACTGTGGCGTGCCTGATGGATTCCATATGTAGAGATGGGGGACATTGACCGAGGAAACAATGACATCAAGGTTCCCATCCTGGTTCATGTCCGCGATAGCGGTAAACCCATCATTTGAGACAGGCGCATTGATAGGCGTCATGACATTTCCTGCCATCCCGTTGGGATTGGTCAGATCGATTTCGTAGACCGTAAAACCTGCTGCAAGTTCGAGCCCAGGATCAGCAGTCAAGTTAGCTGCTACCGTATGGCACAGTGCCCCAAAGCTGGATTGTCTTACACGTCCGATCCCATTCTGTATCCCCCCTTCAGCGAGTTTGACCCCTGTCTGGCCATTGAAAATCTGATTGTAGATGAAGACTTCTGTATTGCCATCTTCATCAAAGTCCGCTAGACCAATAGATCCTCCAAATCTCAACTGCGTGCCATATCCAAAGGGTACATCTGACCGCCATTTTTCTGTCCCGTCTGCCTCATAACAGATCAAGCGCCCCTGATCAGCTGTGGGATTCACGCCTGTGTTGATGGTTTCGATGATGATTTCTCCCATTCCGTCGCGATCCACATCCGCCACTGCGATAGGGACGGAGGGAAACCAACCGAGCAGCGGCGTATTGATTTTGCGAATGGTCTGGCCAGTAGCTCCGCTAATAATCAAAAGGTTGCGTGCACGGCGTGGGTCCTCGTCTGTGAAATCGTCATCTGACATGGCGACCATCTCTGGCATCCCGTCTCCATCCAGATCTCCCACAATAGGCATGGTATAGTTGGGGACTGTGTCAATAGAAGTGTAGACCAGTTTGAGCTTAAAGTTCGAGGGTTGGACAAAGTCATTACATCCTGTATCACAAGTAAATACGAGTTCGCCTCCCTGGCATTGGCAATCTTGATCAAAGAAATCTATGAAGCCATCTCCATCGTCGTCTACTTCGTTGAAACAATCCTCCGTAGCAACTCCTCTCGCATTGATTTCCATCGCTATATAGGAGGTGATGGTTGCACACAACAAGAAGATCCAGCCCTTTCGCCTCAGCCAATGAGGAAGGTTTCGATTCGTAGTTTTATTTGGGGTATGAAATTGTGTCATTATCAGACAGTTTTGATGTAAAAATATCCGATAATATGGTAGAAGTGAGTGCGGAACCTTCTTGATTATTACGCGTGAAAGATTTTCTGAAAGCAGGAAGAATTTGAGAAGGAGAAAGAGAAAATAGAGTGATTGAGGGGCTAAGCTCCCTCCTTGTCGCTATTATGAAAAACATTCCGAAAGAAATAAGGGTCTTTTATGAAATAAGTTTATGTAGAGCTTTTGTAAATAAATGCCATAAGGGATTGATTACAAATTGCTTATATTAGGTTATGGACAAAAGCATAACCGTTTATCCAGATAAGAGAAAAAATTCTTCTCTCAATCATTCCCTTGGGATCTGCTATATTTGTTCTGATGAAAAGAAAAATGTACGTCGTTTGGTCAACGATCTGGTGTGTATGCTTGATGGCGAGTGTAGGAACAGCCTGGAGCCAATCAGCTATTCTCAAGGGAAAAGTCATTGACCCATTCAACAACCCAATAGATGGTGCTAAAATCCAAGTTGAGGGCACAAAAGCGTTGACTTATGCCAATGAGCAAGGAAGCTACAGGTTGTCTATTCCTGCTACAGGGGAATTGATTCAAATCAATATTACCCACGCGGGACACCAACCCACCACATTAGAGATTCGCCCATTTGCTGGACGTACTTATGATCAAACTGTGAAGATGCTGCTGTTAGAAACCGATCGTGTAGACATCGTCGGAGAACAAGAGGCCACCTCGATAGATGATCGTAATGCCATGCTGATCTCACCCATCGACATGGAGGATGTCATCAATATGCCCAGTGTCGCCCCCAGTGTGGAGTCTTACATCAAGTACCAGCCAGGAACAGCCACCAACAATGAGTTCTCTTCTCAGTACCAAGTACGTGGAGGAAACTTCGATGAGAATCTCGTCTATGTCAATGGCATTGAAATATATCGACCCTTCCTTGCGCGGGCAGGGCAGCAAGAGGGGCTAGGTTTTGCTAATACGACCATGACTCAGGGAATCAACTTCAGTACAGGCGGATTTGGCGCCAACTATGGCGACAGGCTCAGCTCAGTCCTGGATATTACCTATCGCGATCCCCGCGAGTTCAAAGCTACTGCTGAAGTGGGGCTGATGACCACCAATCTCCATTTAGAAGGAATCTCCACCAATAAAAAGGAACCCAACAAAGATGGGAAGTTTACTTATCTGTTGGGGGCGCGAAGATTTGATCTAGGATATGCGCTAGGTACACTCGGACGTCAGGGTAGTTATCAGCCCTTGTTCATGGACTTTCAAGGCATGTTTACCTACACGCCCAAAAACCGCTACAAGCCTGAAAAAATACGTACACGCAGAGACGGTACACAAGACACCGTATATTATCCCAATGAACCCATCAAAATCACGGCTTTTACCGCTGTTACACGCAATCGCTACCTCAGCGAACCCGTTTCAGACGAAGTAGGGATTGGGACATTCAATAATCCGATCAAGTTCCGTGTATTTTTTGGGGGATTAGAGATTAGCTCCTACAACACAGGACTAGGGGCCTTGATGGTAGAGCATCAGCCCAACACGAAGTGGAAGTTTGACTACATCCTTTCGGGTTATCAGACAGCGGAAAATGAGTTGGTAGACCTGGAATCTGCTTACAGTATTGGGGAGGTAAATGCCAATTTAGGATCTTCAGAATTTGGGGAAGCAGAGTTTGATCAGGATGTAGGCTCAGAGTACCTACATGCCCGTAATTATCTCAGAGGGACCGTGATTGCTGCTCAGGCACGCTTGCGGTACATCGGAGGTCGGAAGCGTCAGCACCGTCTGTATATGGGAGCTAAATTTCAGCATCAAGCATTTATTGATGATCTGAAGGAATACAGATTGTCAGATTCAGCTGGGTTTGTGGTAGATCTCGCAGGAGCGTTTGATGTAGAAGAGTACGTCCGAGGGCGAAATACGCTGTCTGGCAATCAGTATAAAGCTTTTGTCCAGCATGAGTGGAATATCGGCAAGAATGTGCTGTGGTCTTGGGGGACACGTGCTTTGTACTATGACATCACAGACGAATGGATGATCAGCCCCCGTGCACAGCTGCTGATTCGTGCCATGGAGGAGAAGGACGGACAGACAAAGCTGCGATTTAGACTAGCTGGAGGACTTTATTCTCAGCCCGCTTTTTACCGCGAATTTCGCCGCTTTGATGGGACCCTTAATCTCGATCTCCGCGCACAGCAAGCCCTACATATGATTGCGGGGCTCAATTACCGATTTTACATGTGGGATCGTCCCTTTCTGTTATTTGCTGAGGGCTACAATAAGCAACTGTACAACATTGTCCCCTATGAGACCCAGTCTATACGTATCCGATACTATCCCGATGAGACTGCCAATGGCTTCGCGCGTGGGGTAGACATGCGACTCAATGGTGAGTTCATCAAAGGTGTGGACTCATGGGTAAGCTTAGGGATCTTGCAGACAGAAGAAGACGTGGTCAATGACGAACAGGGATTTGTGAGGAGGCCTACGGACCAGCGATTTACCTTCTCTATGTATTTCCAAGATGAATTGCCCACTGATCCTACCTTCAAAGTACATGTAAGTTATTTCTACGGATCGGGCATGCGCCATGGTCCTCCTCGCTTATTTAATCTTCGTACGAGTTTTAATTTTGACCCTTACCATAGGGTAGATTTAGGATTTAGCAAGATCATTACACAGAGAAGGAAAGAAGAATTTACGAAAAAGCGTGGGGTAGAATCTGTCTGGGCAACACTAGAAATTTTCAACTTATTGCAAATACAGAATACTGCTTCCTATTTCTGGGTGAAAGACCTACAAAACGTGAGATATCCTGTTCCCAATAGATTATCGGGCCGCCTATTAAATGCAAGAGTCGTGTTTAAATTTAGATAATTCTTACATGCAATAATTTTTTGCATGTAATTTATGTTTTATTAACCAACCTGCCCTTGATTTATCACGTAAGGGTTAGGAACAAATAGATATCTAAATAATTGAGGATAGTCTTAAATTTCATATGATTGGATTTTAAGAGGGGAAGTAAATAACTATGACTCGGCACATGAGAATATTATTAGTAGAGGATAACCCATCAGACATAATCTTGGCGAGAGAAGGATTAAAAGATGCGGGTTTTGAAGGGAAGCTCCATGTAGAGCGAGACGGTGATGCTGCCATTCATTATCTAGAGTATCTATTGGATCATTATCCCTCCCACTTGCCAAGTCTGATTTTATTGGACCTTAATCTCCCCCGACGCCATGGGCTAGATGTGCTACGCACCATCAGAGAAAATGACTTGCTCCAACACCTACCTGTAGCCTTGCTGTCTACTTCCGAGCATGAAATTGATATCCTACAAGCCTATGAGTTTGGAGGCAATTGCTACCTGACCAAGCCCCTGGAGTTCTCTCGATTTGTGATGACCCTACGAGGCGTTATTGGTTTTTTTACCCGTCATGCGCGACAGGTCCAGCCGAGGCCTACACTTTCATGATCGTTTGGGCATAGTTCTCCCAACTCATGTCTTGTGCCACGGCATCCACATTTTGACGATCAATAGGCTGATCTATAAACTTCAACATTTGGGCTGCCATCGAGTCGATATCCTCTGGTTCTGCCATGTATCCATTGAATCCCTCCTTGATGGTCTCTGGGAAATGGCCCACGCGGGTAGCCAGTACAGGCATGCGGAAGTTGTAAGCTAGAGATTCCACGCCTGATGGAGTAGCTGTTAAGTAATAGGTGAGGATAGCATCGCTCACTTGAAAGTACTGATGCACCTCCTCATTGGCTACAAAGCGGTTCACTATAAATACCTTGTCCCGAATACCCAATGTATCCAGCAATTCGAGAGGGCGATATTCGCGCTCATCATCGGATTTTCGTAGAAAAATCTTTTTGGCCGTCCCAAATAAGAAATTCTTTACCCTTGTCGAAAGCTTTTTGGTATCTAATGTTTTCCAAAAGGACTCCCCCACAATCATTAAAGATACATCGTCTCTTGTTTCCAGCACTTTGGCAAATGCAGGGATGACATTGTGGAGGCCCTTGTACTTACGGATAAAGCCAAAAAATAGGAAGACGTGTTCTTTGAGCCCCATTTCTTCCTTGGCTTTGGCTACGTCAAAATTAGGATCAGGCTGGAACAAATTGTAAACGGGATGATAGAGCTTGAGGATATTGCGTTTGTTGCCTTCGGGTTTTGTGCGGCTTCCTTCTTCGGTCAGATCAAATTGAAGTTGGGGAAAGGTAGCTTGCAACTCCTCTGCTGTTTTATAGGCGTGGACAATGTGTGTGTCCGCCACTTCTAATCCATATTTGGTGAAGTATTTGTCTAGTACGCTTGCTTCTTTTTGGACCAGAACATGTACGTCGAATAGGATTTCTGCCGTCGTCTTCTTTTTGAGCTGTCTGGCCATTCTTCCCATCGGCAGACCTTGCAGCGCAATCGCCCACTGAAAGATCACTTTATCTGGCTGAATCGATGCGATATAATTGACAGTCTCGCGCCAAGTAGCGGGATTGTTGTAATTGGTGATGTATTTGACCTGAATCTGCGTTCCATCAAGGAAGCTGGTCTTGCTACTGCGATCTACGAAGTCTCGGGGGATGATGGCAGGATACTGCTGCGTCCATGACACAATGTGTACTTCTGTATCAGGCAGCGCATCTAGGGCTTTTGCCAGAGCTGTATTGTAGTTGGAGATCCCTCCCTTGAACATGGGGCCAGGCCCAAAACAGACGATTCGCTTCATAGTATCGGTTCAAATTCGCTGCGAAACTACTAAAAAGATCATGTTTTCCGTAGTGTGGCAAGGGAAATTAGGATTAGGAAGTCCACATGAGGATTATTCTTTGCATCTCTTTACCTTTGTCTGCGAATGATCAGAGGGCGTTTATCTTCTGATCTGATTACTGCTTTCCTCCATATTTTGATACACAAAAAAAATGATCAGACCGCGACGTAATCGCAAGTCCTCAGCTATCCGAGATATGGTCCAAGAAAACCACTTGATGGTCCAGGACCTGATGTATCCCATGTTTCTCTTACCAGGAGAGAACAAACGTGAAGGCATTCCTTCCATGCCAGGAATCGAGCGTCTTGGCCAGGATCTTCTGTTAAAAGAAGTCGAAGCTTGTATGGAATTGGGAATTCGCTCTTTTATCCTGTTTCCTGCTGTACCTGATGAGCTGAAAGACAAAGAAGCAACGTATAGCTATCACGACGATAATTTTTATCTGCATGCCCTCAGTGCCATTAAACAGCATTTTCCCGAAGCAGCCTTGGCTACTGACGTTGCGATGGACCCTTACAGCAGTGACGGGCATGATGGACTAGTCGAGAATGGTCGTATCCTGAATGATGAGACCCTTCCTATTCTGGCTAAGATGGCTGTGGCCCAAGCACAAGCAGGTGCAGACATCATCGGTCCTTCAGATATGATGGACGGACGTGTGGGATTTATTCGAGAGGAGTTGGACGATGAGGGCTTTGAGGAGGTGTCTATCATGTCGTATACAGCTAAGTATGCCTCGGCTTTTTACGGCCCGTTTCGTGATGCGCTTGATTCGACGCCTAAGTTTGGTGACAAAAAGACCTATCAGATGAATCCTGCCAACAAGCGTGAAGCCTTGATCGAAGCCGAGCAGGACGAACTAGAAGGAGCGGATATCCTCATGGTCAAGCCTGCCCTGCCTTATCTCGACATCATTCACAGTCTGCGCAATGCTTCGGAGTTGCCCATCGCAGCCTACAATGTGAGTGGAGAATATGCCATGATCAAAGCTGCCGCAGAAAAAGGCTGGTTAGATGGTGAAAAAGTCATGCTGGAAGCTTTACTCTCTATCAAGCGAGCAGGAGCTGATATTATGTTGACTTACTTTGCAAAAGAGGTGGCAATGCTTCTGAAGAAGTGAAAAAAAGTCTAATCTTGTTCTATGTTGAGGAGTTAAAGGAAACATTTATCCTTTAACTCCTCCCTATTTTGATCGACTTGCCATCTCTTACCTTATCAAATGAACGGTTCCTGTTCGCTTAAGGCGCGTACCATCCATCCCCCTCCCTGTCACGACAAAGGTATACACGCCCTCTGGAGAAGGTCCACCCGAGCGTGCATATCCGTCCCAACTGAGATCCAGAGATTGTGTCCGATAGACAAGGATTCCCCAACGATTGAAGATTTGCATCTCTACTTCACCTAAGAACAATCCCTCAAGGATAAAGACATCGTTTTGCCCATCTCCGTTGGGGGTAAATGCATTGGGAGCTGTCAATTTAGGCTTTTGAAGATTACAAACTTCGTTGGAAGTACTTTCGTAGTCTTCCCGATGCTGCGCTTCCGCTACGATTCTGTAACAGTTTTTGATTTGTCTTCGCTCAAAAGCTTGATCGGTATATTGGGTTTGATCTCCTGGTAACCTAGCCAGTACCTGATACTGGTTGCGCGCTTCGTCATATATCTCTATTCGGTAGGCAGCAACTCCTTGTGGCCAACCTTCATAGGGCGTCCATATGAGTGTATTGATGCGGCCATCCGTTTGGACTTCAAGCAAGATACTTTTCCCTATTCTCCCAGCGGGCGTTATATCTCCACAAGAATCTATGCTAAAGACACGATACGCATAGCTTTTTTCCTGCACATCTACCTCCACATCTTGGTATTTGAAATTGGACTGATCATAGGGCTGCATAAATATAGATTGGTATCCATTGCCTGCATCTCGCTCTACTAAAACGGAGGCACCCTGGGCAAGAATCAGCTCATCCCACTCTACAAGGAGGAAGTCGTCATTTTCTACAGACACCCTTTCCATATGATGTGGTATCGTAGGTGACAAGTGATCGGGAATTGCCTGGGTTGTATCGGACTGACTACTCAATCCTCGCCCTCCAAGGGCCGTAACCTTATACCCATACTGATCATAGCAGTACATATCTGTGTCTGTATAGGTCGTGATGTCACCTGGGAGTGTAGCGATAAGTTCCCCATCCGATGAACTCCCTAAAATTGTGCGGTACAAAAGGTATTGTTCCACGCGACTCCACCCCACATAAGGTGTCCAGCTTACCTCTACCCGCTCTGTTGCCGCCTGTGTGGAGAGATCAATTGTACAGTGGATTTCGCTTGGGGCTAATGGGGCGCGCGTTCCACAGAGATTTTCTACGATGATGCGATAGCAGTGCGGGGCGCCTGTATCCACTCCTTGATCAAGCGTATCTGTAAATATCCCTATTCCAGGCTCCATCAATGAGGCAATGGGTTCGAAGTCATCCTGTGTATTTTTCCTGTAGATAATATATCGGCCAAAATCCCCTCGGACATTGTCAAATGGTTCAAATATTAGCTCCACGGTATGCGGGCTACGCACCGAGACACTTTTAACTCGGATCTGTTCGGGTTCCACGTCTTCCACAATCAAAATAGGTTCGGTAGTCGTAAACGTGTCTCTACATCCCTTCGCATCCTCCACCCAAAGAGAGGGGAGGTAAGCTCCTGGGGTTGAATATTGATGAATAGGTGCCTCAAGATTTGAACTGTTTCCATCGCCCCAAGTCCACTGAAAGGTCGTCATACTGGTATCTGAAGAACTGAGGTTCTCGAATAAGATTTCATCATTTGGGCATCTATCACCTGTCGGAATGGCAAAGTTGGCCTCGGGATGCTGAAGCTGTATGTATGCCTGATGGCGAATGGAATCACTACAGCCATTTTCCCCCGTGACCTTCAACATTACATCAAATATCCCATCTTGCAGGTAGGGAATCAAAGGCTGTGAATCCTGACTATTTAGTCCATTTCCGAAGTCCCATGACCAAGTGGCGATACCATTTCCTCCAGTGCTGAAGTCTGTAAACTGTATGGAAACAGGGGCACAAGCGAATCGTAGATCGGCAGCAAAATCTGGATGAGGAGGGACAAGCCCTTCTATTGATTTTTTTGCTGTTCCCACACATCCATTGACATCCGTGACTCGAACAATCAGGTCTTGCATTCCTGGCATCGCTACATCTATTGTGTGAGGACTTCCTTGCCCAGTTTGATTGGTGTTGAGGGTCCACTGGGGCTCCAAGAGAGGTGAGGGATGGCCTGGAACCAATACAACTGCCTGAGTCGAGAAAGGAATGCAACCTACTGAATCACCTGTGGTAATCTGTGGGGTAGGGGAGGAGGCTACTTTCACTGCTGATAATCTTTCCAGCGTGTCTTGACAGCCTCGTACATCAGAGACAATCAAGGAAAGGTCATATACACCTAACTGGTCTAAGTGAATGCCAGGATTACTTCCGCTATCAGCCAAAACTCCATCGACGTACCAGTTCCATTGGGTGAGGGGGACTCCTCCTGTGCTTTGCTGAATCAGCTGAACGGCCAATGAATCACAGCCTAAGGTATCCATGATGGAGAAATAGGCTGTAGGTGCTTCGAATATGTCGATCGTGCTATCGCTTATCTGGAAGACTTTGCAACCTGTAGTATCTTCTACTACGAGTACAGGGGTATAACTACCAGATGTATGATAGGTATGCTGTACTGTGGTACCCAAAGCGGCAGAGCCATCACCCAATAACCATTCATAGTTGACGGGTAGGTCACTCTGTGCGGTGAAGCTCACCTCTGTGCCAGGACAGCCCTGTTGAGGTGTGAAACCAAACTGTGCAGAGGTACCTTCTACAACTATCAGGTCCTCCATGACAAGTGTATCGCTACATCCCGTCTCGCTACTTACGATCAGGCGCACGTCGTAGACACCAGGAAGCGAGTAGGTAATGTTAGAAATGGGCTGAGAGGAACTGGCTCCATTTCCAAAATCCCATGTATAGGTGAGTCCATCATGTGGTAAGGTGGTATCTGCCTCAAAATTTACGGTAAGGGGAGGGCAGGACGCATAGGTGGTATCTACAGTGAATTGCGCCATAACTTCTCGAATCAGCACAGCCTCAGGTATGTGTAGCGTGCTATCACAACCATTGATATCCGTGACCGTCAGCGTCACATCATATGCGCCTGTATCTTGATAGGCATGATTGACATTGGCCAGATTGGAGTCATCCCCATCTCCAAAGTCCCAGAAGTAAGAGAGTCCAGACCCTGTAGAGAGGTTCAGAAAGACAGCAGACTTATCGGTACAATTAATTTCGGGGCTGATGAGGAAATCGGGTATGGGCTGGGTAGCGTATACGATATCGGGGACAGAGATCGAATCTGTACAACCAATAGAGTCCGTGACTCTCAACTTAACGTCATAAAATCCAGACGATTGGTAGACATGCACGGGATTTTGCAGTGTAGAGGTTGTGCTATCACCAAACGCCCACTCCCATTGTACGATGGCATTGGTTGTGCTAGACTGGTCCATAAACTGTGCATCATATGGGATACAACCTAGCGGATCATCGATCGACAGATCTGCTGCTATCTCATGGACCACAATGGGGCCCATCGTGAAAGTATCCCAGCAAGCCAAACTGCTGCGTGTAATCAACTTGGGATAGTAACTACCTGCCTCCGTGTAGGTAAAACTAGCTTGCGGTGCCTGAATGAAACCTGCATTGTCACCCTCCAAGTACCACCTCCAGAGACTAGCATCCACAGACTGATCAGAAAAGGCGACTTCCAAAGGAAGACAACCTACAGAGTCACTGACTTGAAAATAGGCACGACTTTCTCGCACGACGATAGAATCTCCAGCCTGCACGGTACATCCTGTCTGAAGGTTGCTGACAGTCAATGTAAAAGGATAGGTACCATTTTCGAGAAATGTATAAGTAAAACTAAGATCCGAGGTCGTCAACAGCGTATCAAGGACCCATAGTGTTTGGTCTGCCCCTATAGAAAGGTCAGTAAATACCACCTCTCCAGGTACTTTACATAGGGTTTTATCCGAAGTTCCAATAGTAGGGAGAGGCGCAAGCACCTCGATAACTTCTGACTTGAATACCGTGTCGCGACATCCTCTGTCATCCCCAATAAGAGTAGTCGATAGAAGACCCAGTGCACCAAATCCATGACTGGGTTGGACCGACATCGCCGTATCTCCATCCCCAAATATCCAGATGAAGGATTGAGCACCTGAAGACAGATTGAAGAACTGCACAGGTGTGAATGCACAGGCTTGGTTGGTGTCTATCGCAAAGTCTACCTCAGGAAGCTCGCCTACAGAAACCGCATTTGAAAGGGACAACGTATCTTTGCAGCCATTGGTGTTTCCAACAATTAAGGTAACATCGTAGTATCCCGTATCGAGAAAGGTGTGAGAAGGATCTTGGCTATTAGAGGCATTCCCATCTCCAAAGTCCCAAAGCCAGAAATTGACAGGGTAAGGAGAGCGTGTCGTATCATGAAATTGAGCTTCATGGTTGACGCAACCCCCAGAATCATCTATGTCAAAATCTGCTTCAATTTCATCTAGCACAATGTAATTTTCCTTGATCAAAGAAGCTACGCAACCCTCCGCACTTGTTCCTATCAGCTTCACATCAAAAGAGTCTGCCGCTGTGTAAAAGTGAGTGAGTGCCTGATTACTTATTTGTGTTCCATCCCCTAAATCCCATTGGTAGGAAATAGCACCTGTAGACTGATTGAGGAAGTCTACCTCGAAGGGGATTTTACAACCCAGAATGGTATCAGATGTTGTAAAGCTCAAAGTAGGAACTTCCTTCACAATTATAGTTAAAAGAAGCGTATTGGAGCATCCTGAGGGATCAGTGACCGATGCTGCTACTTGATAGTTCCCTGCTGTGTTAAAGGTATAAGTGGGATTGGGGAGAAGAGAAGTATCTCCAGTCCCAAAATCCCAGTATACGGTAGAAGTACCTGAGATATTGGCTGTAAATGCAACCTCTGATTGTGCGCAAATGACGGTATCTGAGGCCTCGATACTGATGGTGCTAATGCCAATATTTACATAGGATGAACGGATGACAGTATCCCGGCATCCATCGGCATCTACTACTACATGTCCAATATCAAAATTTCCAATCTCTTGGTAAGTATGCGAAAGGAAGTTGCTCGTGCTGATGGTGCCATCTCCCAAGGTCCAATAGTGTGTCCCCAAAGTAGTAGAAGGAGTGAATATGGTTGTAAGCGGAGGACCACAGGCAAGTAGGGTATCTCCCATAAAGTCTGCATCGGGGGCTTGGACTTCTATATAATTATCGGCGACATGCTGATCTGTGCATCCATGATTATTCGTCACGACTAGTGAGACAGGATAGAGACCAGGTGTTTCATAGGTATGGGTTGGATGCTGTTCGGTGCTTCCGTTGCCATCGCCAAAATCCCAGAGCCATTCATCCACAAATCCTGATCCTGGGGCAGAGAGATCTGTAAAGGAGACGGGTTGATAAGAGCAAATACTCAATGTATCCGCAGAGAATTGGGATAGTGGATAATCGTATACGCTGACAAATTGATTTTTTGTGAGGCTTTGTTGGGTTCCATCTGCATAAGTCACCGTGAGTGTGACGTCAAAGTATCCCTCATCAGAATATAAGATGTTTGGATTGCTCAGGGTGGAGATACCTTGTCCTGTATCCCATTCGTATGTTACCGCTCCAGGTGCCTGAGGCTGTAGGTTGACGACCAGGGGTTTACATCCCTCCGTGAGATTGGCAGTAAAATCTATGGAAGATTGGGAGAAAATGGGTAATCCTATACAAAGAAATATTACATGGATAATAGTTCTTGGGCTCATGGGTGATCATTTTATCCCAATATGTCTATAACTGATTCTTGGAACTATATGTGAGTAATATTTTCTAGTATTTCGTATATATATATAAATGAAATATATGCATCTGCTGTAGTTTCGTAGATTAATGGCAAAGGAATAAGAGAATTTGACATTTTTTGGGTGTAAAACCCTCCTTCAAAATTGTCGTTTCGCTTACCTAAAACAAAAAATACCCGCTCAAAGAGCAGGCATTTTTTAATTTTTCGAAATAAATTGGGTCTATATATTCAACAAATAAGGCTATTTGTCACATTCTCCCATCACAGGGTCGAGGGATCCAATCACGACAACCGTATCAGAAAGCGTACTCCCTTCTAGTAATTTCTCTAATGCTTGTAGATTTACAAAGGAAGGTCCATGGATCTTACATCTCAAGGGAGAACCTGTACCGTCTGACTTAAGATGAAATCCGAGCTCTCCTTTGGGAGCTTCTATGGCCTGATAAGCCTCTACACCCTCAGGGGGCATCACGCCCACATCAGTCATCATGAAATCATGGATCATCCCTTCCATGGAGTAGTATACTTCTTCCTTCGAGGGGTAGGTGTGTTTGGCGTTGTCTGCGCGGATGTCTCCTTCGGGTAGTTGCTCCATGAGCTGATCTAGTATGCGGACGCTTTGCTCCATCTCATCCATCCGGACTAGGTAGCGTGCAAGGCAGTCACCTTCTTCACGGATCACGACATCAAAGTCCACCTGATCATAAACCAGATACGGCTCAAATGCACGAAGATCGTAGGGCACCCCTGACGCGCGAAGCACAGGCCCTGTGACTCCTAGATCCAAGGCCTCTTCTTTTGTCAATACACCTACGCCTTTGTTTCTGTTGAGCCAAATACCATTATTGGCGAGCAACTTTTTCCAATCCTTGAGCTCTTTGCGGAAGTTTTTCTTCCACTCCATGATATCATTAATGGTATCCTGGTTGAGGTCGTACTGTACCCCACCGATACGACAGTGGCTCACAGTGAATCGCACCCCTGCCAGCTTATCGAAGATGTTGTATAAATACTCACGCTCTCTGAATGTCCATAGGAACATGGAGACAGCACCAGCATCCATGACCATCGTACCCAACCACAGCAGGTGGGACGAGATACGTGCCAGCTCACAAGCAATCGTACGGATATACTGCGCACGCATGGGAACTTCGATCCCCACCAATTTTTCAACTGCTAGGCAGTAGCCTACGTTGTTGGAGTATGGAGAGAGATAGTCCATACGATCCGTATAAGGCATGAATTCCTGATAGGTCTTATTCTCAGCGATCTTCTCGATTCCACGGTGGAGGTATCCTACATCTACCACAGCTTTGATGATTCGCTCACCATCGACCTCAAGTACACAGCGCAATACACCATGTGTCGCTGGATGCTGGGGACCCAGATTGATGATCATACGTGTTCCCAAAGGATCATCTTCTACCTCTACTAGCGTATGTTTATCTTCTAGCCGCTCGTAAATTGCCTTTTGATGCTCTGGAAAAAAGGCGGGATTTACTTTATCTGAAATTCGCTCCTTGGGAGGGAATATGTCATTGCTCATATATAGACTTTTAAATCTAAACTAACACAAAAGTACATTGTTCCAGCTAATATGAAGCAATATTCAGTTTTTTTATCAAAAAAATCTATCTCTTCCTTTCTTCTTCTCTGTCAAGTCCCTCGATTTTCTCAAAAGTTGCCTGTTTTCATTATATTTGCGGATTATTTGAGGAGCCAGTGGATACAAGAAAATCGGACGGGAAGCTTTTGCCTTTCTCGATTTATCCACCTTTCTCGATGATAAAAAGGATAATCTACAACTAACTACGCATATCATGATTCAGTCTACAACAAAAAGCCAAACAACCTCTCCAGGCTTATTTGACGTGCTCAGAGATAACGGACATGAACTGGTGGTTCATTGTCAAGACAAAGCGACAGGTCTCAAAGCCATCATTGCCGTTCACAACACCATTTTGGGGCCTTCTATGGGAGGATTGAGAATGTGGAATTATGCGAGTGAAGCAGAAGCGCTAACAGATGTGCTACGCTTATCTCGTGCGATGACTTTGAAGAATTCATTAGCGGGGATCAATGTAGGTGGAGGAAAGGCAGTCATCATCGGAGATGCAAAAACGCAGAAGACAGAAGCCCTGCTGCGTCGATTCGGAAAATTTGTCCAAAATCTCGGTGGGAAGTACTACACCGCAGAAGATGTAGGCATGACAGAGGAGGATATGGGAACCATTCGCCAGGAAACACCGTATGTTACAGGAGTTTCCGAGTTGATGGGTGGGAGCGGTGATCCTTCGCCTGTGACTTCTTATGGCATCTTCTTGGGAATGAAAGCCACCATGAAAAAAGCGACAGGAAGTGAGAGCCTGGCTGGGAAAAAAATCATGGTCCAGGGTGTCGGGAAAGTGGGAGGAGGACTCGTGCGTCACCTCGTCAAGGACGGCGCAAAAGTATTTGTCTATGACATCTTTCCAGACTCAGTCGCCAAGATTGCCAAAGAAACAGGCGCGACGGTTGTGCCTCAAGAAGAGGTGTTTACACGGCCTGTAGATGTGTTTGCTCCTTGTGCGTTGGGAGGTGTGTTGAATGAAGATACCATTGCACTATTGAAATGTGACATGGTCGTAGGAGGCGCCAACAATCAACTGTTGGATGAGGTGAGCGATGCAGAGGCCCTAAAGAAAAGAGGCATCCTCTATGCGCCAGATTTTATGGTGAATGCAGGAGGAATCATCAATGTGAGTTTTGAGTTGGAGACTTACCATCGTCAACTTGCCCTGCAGAAGACAGAGAAAATCTACGACACAACCTTGCGCGTGTTCCAGCAAGCTGAAGAAAGAGGGATTACCACCCACCAAGCAGCACTTGAGTTGGCAGAAAAACGCATAAAGGAAGTAGGAAATAATAGATTGTATCGGTAAATTCACAGCAAACCAAATCTTCATAAATAGAAGATTTTGTATAATGAAATCCTTCCAAGTTGTAGGATGTCTTGAAAAAATACAGATTTGTGTTTTTTATACCGATATTGCCAAAAATTACCTTAGCCAATAATTCCAGATGATAACGAGAAGGCAGATACGAGCAAAAGTGATGCAGGCCGTCTACGCATGCATGAGTTCTGGGCAGACAGAAGATTATGTTTTTGATCTCTTGCTCAAGGATATTCAACAAGAAGTAGAGGACCTAGAGAAGAAGAAGAAATTGACAGGTGATACGCGTTTGCTGGTAGCATTGTACTATGAGTCGATGAAAAATGCGGAGCGCTATGATGAGCACATCAAGAGCAAGGCGGAAAACTGGGAACTCGATCGCATCGCACGTATCGACCGTATCCTGATGCACATGGCCATTTGTGAAATGCTCAACTTTGAAGAGATTCCCGTCAAAGTGACCATCAACGAGTACCTAGAGTTGGCGAAGACATATTCTACCCCGAAATCCAGTAAATTTATCAATGGGATTTTGGACAGCCTTTACAATGATTTCAAGACCAAGGGCTTGATCATCAAGAAAGGACGTGGGTTGATTGATCATTCTACTCCCAAAAACTCTCCTGTAGAGTCTACGAATGAATCACAGAAGTAAAATTCACGAAAATAATGAGATGAAAAGCCTCCATTACTGGGAGGCTTTTTTATTGACGTTTTATGAAATAAAAGGAAAAGAATCTACGTCTCAGATTAGATTTGAACTATGTTTGGAACTTCCCCATAGGCTCTGAGGACTAGAAAGTTATTCAGAACCTCTCATAAATGTAGAATTGAACCGTTATTCACCTGTATTTTAAGCGAAAGTCTTCTAATTTTACTCTCAGGAACATTTGAATGGAATCGTGTGTCGAAGGCGACGTTTTCGGCGTACATTCTGATAAAGACAACACACATTTAAGATTTATATGCCCACAATCACGTTAATTCCAGGGGATGGCATCGGTCCCGAAATCACGGATGCAGTAGTTGAAATTTTGGACGCAGCAGACACTGGCCTTGAATACGATGAACAGCCCGCGGGCCTTACGGCATTTCGCGAAGTGGGGGACCTCATACCTCAAGATCTGGTCGATTCCGTACAAGAACACAAAGTTGCGCTGAAAGGACCCTTGACTACACCAGTAGGAGAAGGTTTCAAGAGTATCAATGTGACCCTTCGTCAGAAGTTTGACCTGTACCAGAATGTACGTCCCTGTCGCTCCATTCCAGGAGTTAGAAGCCGATTTGACAATGTAGATTTGATCCTTTTTCGAGAAAATACTGAGGGATTGTACTCAGGTTTTGAGATTTGGGATGAACGCCGCCAACTGGCGGACGCTATGGCTCGCGTATCGAGAGACGGATCTGAGCGGATCATCCGTGCAGCATGTGAGTACGCTCGTGCCCAAGGCCGTAAGCAAGTGACTGTTGCTCACAAGGCCAACATTTTGAAGAAATCGAGTGGACTTTTCCTTCAAGTAGGACGTGAAGTAGCAGAGGAGTATCCTGACCTGACGGTGAACGATCGCATCATCGACAATATGTGTATGCAACTGGTCATGTATCCTGAGCGCTACGATGTCATTGTGACGACCAATCTGTTTGGAGACATCCTTTCGGATCTCTCAGCAGGATTGATCGGTGGACTGGGTGTCATTCCTGGAGCCAATATTGGGGACGACATCGCGATCTTCGAAGCAGTACACGGAAGCGCACCAGACATCGCAGGGCAAGGTATCGCCAATCCCACGGCCTTACTGCAATCGGCCATCATGATGCTCCGCTACCTCAAGCTAAACGAGGCTGCACACCGCGTGGAGCAGGCGCTATTTACAACGCTTTCAGATCCCTCAAAAGTAACGCGTGACCTAGGCGGAGAAGCCTCTACGGAGCAGTTTGCCCAAAATGTGATTGCCAATATGGCATAGTTATTAACGATTATCATGAATGAATGGATTTTGTATATTCTATGTAGAAATGCCGATTTATCGCGTCTCTACATAGCGCGTCTCCACATAGAACATCAATCCTATCTGAATTTATTCGTGATAGTCACTATTCTTTACTTAGAAAAGCCTAGGTTTGTGCCTCGGGCTTTTTCCTTATCTGAGTAAAAGTTCCACATGGGGCTACTTCTTTCCTCTTCCTAAGGGCAATTTTTATCCCTATGCTTGACAGTTAAACTTCTTTAGTTATATTTGTACTAAAGATTTAGTTGAAAAAATACCAAAACACATTTGGGTTATGAAAAAAATTGCGGTTATCGCCATCGCACTTACTGTGATCTTCTCAGCTTGCCAGACAAGCAAGAATTCTAGCAACACAGATACAAACGAAGCCGTTACCAACGCGCCAGCAGACAATACACCATCTGCAACTCCTCAGGCTCCCAAAGAACCTGAATACCAAGCAAAAGCAAAGGCTATGGCACGTACTACGGTTGAGTTTCAGAATGAGACATACAACTATGGGCAGGTCACTCAAGGAGAGAAAGTTACCCACCAGTTTAAGTTCAAGAATACAGGTACAGAACCATTGGTCTTGACGCGTGTAAAAGCTTCTTGTGGATGTACAACACCTAGCTACTCTCAGGAGCCTGTTGCCCCTGGAGAAGAGGGATATATCGATGTCCTATTTAATACAGCTGGTAAGAAAGGTATCCAGAACAAAACAGTTACGGTTACAGGAAACTTTGATGGACGCATCAACAGAACACTCCGTATTTCTGGAGAAGTATCTGAAGGTCCTGCACAATAAAGCAAGGAATTAATCGACTTCTATAGGGCAGAGATTGATAAGATCTCTGCCTTTTCTTTTGGGCATTGTGGTTTTTCTGTATTTTGCATGGCCCAATCAATCAATTGAGTATAACATGATATCATTTACGTATTTTTTATTGCAAGATCAGGCAGCTCCTGAAGGACCCTTTGGAGAGTATACTTCTTCTATTCTCTTGCTTGGGATGGCAGTAGTCTTTTTCTTCTTCTTTATCCGTCCTCAACAACAGCGCTCCAAAAAGGAGAAGCAGTTTAGAGAAGGATTGAAAAAAGGAGACAAGGTGAAGACGATTGGAGGAATGCACGGCAAGATTTATAAAGTGGGAGAGGCTACCATCATCATGGATGTAGCCGATGGTGTGAGAATGACCTTTGATAAGGAAGCAGTACGTGCCGCTGACAATGCCGACGCCAAAAACAGTAAGAAGGACAACAGTAAAAAAGACAATAGCAAGAAAGAAAAAGAGGCAGAAGTAGCCAGCAACAAGGATACCGTAGAGAAGTAAAGTTTAAGACCATGTCTGGAACTTCAAATCTGCTAGAAGCTTGCGCTCTCAGTACCTAGGCTTTCATCAAAACCTAGAATCTTTGCGCTTAAGCTAGATTTTCATTTTCCCAAACATGGTCTAACTCGAATTCCTTGATTTGAGCTACTGGGGGCATCTATGTGAGTATGCCAATACTTGATATACATGCCCTAGATAAATGTTAATCCATGCGTAGGATCATCAGCAGGCTTTTGCAACTGCTCGTAGCTGGAGAAGAAGACGGGCATATGAGGGAGCGAAAGACAGTCACAGTCTCGCTCTCTCTTGGGCTCGCTATTGCACTCTGGGTACTGGTGACCCTCAACCAATCCTACGAATACAACCTGTATTTTCCCATTAAGATCGTCCAAGTTCCTGACTCGCTCGAAGTGACCGATCTTGAGACAGAGACGCTCAACCTGACTACTGAAGGGCTAGGGGTAGATCTGTTTATGGCTTATCTGCGCTCCCGCAATGATACGCTAGAGCTTCCGTTTCGTCCTCAGTATGAACAGGATGATCCGATTCCCTCTAGTAGCTATTACAACGACATCCAAAAGAGCTTTCGCTCTCCCAATATCAAGCTGAGCAGAATCACACCTGATCAGATCTTTGTGGATTTTGATTTCAAGATTTTTAAAAAAGTCCCGCTCAAACTCACAACAGAGATCGGCTTGAAGAAAGCCTATCAGCTAGAAGCACCTCCCCGTAAATTAACAGATTCTGTCAAGCTTTACGGAGCTGCCAGTCGCCTTTCCAGCATCGACGAATGGCGCACCCTAGATGCCATTACCGCTCCGCTTGATCACCCCCAGACCATCTCTCTAGATGTAGACACAGCCTCTGACATCGAAGTGATTCCTGCTAAGGCCAGTATCTTCGTCCAGCCAAGACTTTATACAGAGACGACGCTAGATATTCCGATACAAATCATGGATGTGCCCGAAGACATTGAAGTCAGACTGAGTCATCCCTCTGTCAAAGCTGTATGTTTGGTGCCGATGGATGAATACGACAACTTGCGGAGAGAAATCCTTCAGCAGAAACTCAAAATACCTTTCGATACCCTAGATCCTCAGTTTCCCTATATGATCCCCAACATCAAAATGGATAAAAAGGTCAAGCTTTTGTACCGAGATCCCTTAGAAATCACCTATGTAATTGTCCATACAAGATGAAGAATGTAGGAATCACAGGAGGAATTGGTAGTGGCAAAAGTCTAGTCGGACACATCTTTACCAGTTTGGGATATCGTCTCTACGAAGCAGACGCAAGGGCTAAATCACTGATGATTGAGAATCAGCGCATCATCGATGGAGTCAAGAACCTGTTCGGAGAAGCAAGTTATGGGGAAGATGGGAGCCTCAATCGCGCCTTCATCGGAAAGATCGTATTCAGCGACCAAGAAAAATTGCAGCAACTCAACGCCATCGTTCATCCAGAGACAGGGAGAGACTATCTTGAATGGGTAGCTGCGACACCAGATGATTATGACAAGCCCTTTGTCTTGAAAGAAGCCGCGATCCTATATGAATCAGGGGCATACAGAAGTACAGATGCCGTACTCTCCGTCTATGCTCCTCAGTCGGTCCGCATCCAGCGTGTGATAGACAGAGACCAAACGCATGCAGCAGCTGTCAAAGCCCGTATGGACAAGCAATGGTCAGAGTGGGAAAAATATAGAAGGGCGGACTTTACCATCATCAATGATGGGAATCACTTGCTATTGCCACAAGTAAAAGCAGCCATTCAATTTTTCTCTGCGCCCTTGTAGTCATTATTCCAGCCTCCCGATCACTTTTAATCGCTTAAAGACATAATCTCCGTGAGGCGCATCTTCCAGTTCGGGTGTAAGATCCTGCCCCGCCCAGTGACTATAGTGCTTTCCATTTCGCCAGTGACGACTCTCTGTGACGTCATAGATGATCCCTTTGAAAGCAACCCAGATTTCGTCTCGATCCTGCCCATTGCGTAGCGCCAATTGTCCCCTCGTATAGGTTGGTGTCTCTGTCATGAAGCAAAATTAGAAAAGCGAAGATTGCCGCACAACCTTCGCTTCTATTTCTGTATTCTATCCTGAAAAATGAAAAATGAAAAATGAAAAATGAAAAATGAAAAATGAAAAATGAAAAATGAAAAATGTCAAGCTCCCAGTCTCGTCCCGTACTGTGCTTCGTAGTATTGCTGGTAGGCGCCCGAGCGTACATTCTCGATCCACTCAGGATGTGCGAGATACCAATCGATGGTCATAGAGAGTCCTTCTTCAAAGGTAAGGCTGGGTGTCCAGCCCAAGTCGCGTTCGAGCTTGGAGGGATCGATGGCATAGCGCATGTCGTGACCTGGCCTGTCAGTGACAAAGGTGATGAGTTTGCGTGAGCTGCCTTTTTCTCTTCCAAGTTTTTCATCCATCTGATCACAAAGGAGATGAATGAGGTCAATATTTGTCCACTCATTTCTCCCCCCGATGTTGTACGTCTCTCCATTGGCAGCCTGATGAAAGATCACATCGATCGCCGAGCAGTGATCCTTTACCCATAGCCAGTCGCGTATATTTTCTCCCTTTCCGTATACAGGCAGCGGTTTTTTCTCCACGATATTAGAAATGAAAAGGGGAAGGAGTTTTTCGGGAAATTGATAGGGCCCGTAGTTATTGGAGCAGTTGCTCAGGATGTAGGGTAGCTTGAATGTGTTGCCATAGGCACGCACAAAGTGGTCTGAGCTGGCTTTAGAGGCAGAGTAAGGACTCTGAGGATCATAGGGCGTTGTTTCGAGGAAGTATTCTCCATCAGCAAGGGAGCCGTAGACCTCGTCGGTCGACACATGATAAAAACGCACGTCTTGACGTTCTCCCCAAGCGTGCTTGGCCGCGTTGAGTAGGGTGACGGTGCCGATGACATTGGTGGTGACAAACTCCATCGGATTGAGGATGGACCGATCCACGTGGCTTTCAGCTGCAAGATGGATGACGCCGTCTATCTGATGCGTATCAAAGATTTCCTGTATAAATGCTGTATCACAGATGTCTCCTTTTAAGAAGGTATAATGGGGAGCATCTTCTATATCCTTCAGGCTTTCTAGATTGCCTGCATAAGTCAATTTGTCAAGGTTGAATATCTGATAGGTGGGATATTTTTGGACAAAATGTCTCACGAGATGTGAACCAATGAAGCCTGCACCACCCGTAATGAGGATTTTCCTACTCATAGATGAATATTTTGGTCAAAGATAGGGAACTTTCCAAGAGAGGAACCAACGATTCGTATACAATTCTTTCGTACACAATAAGACTGTCAGACTACTTCATAGTATCCTACACCTCAATTGTGGAAAAGATCAAGGTTGAGTAGGAATTTTCCCTATAAAAAAAGACCAGCCCTCTCGAACCAGTCTTTCATATCTTGTAGCTATTGGTCTCTCAGACTAGAACTCTTCATCACGTCCAATCTCATCTAGACGACTGTCATAGCCGTTTTCATGTTGGATATATACGATGTCCTCAAAAGCGGCATAGATGACGCAATAGATAAATGGAAGAGAGAAAAGCATTCCCAATTGATAAGGAATAAGACTTACCAAAATACTCATCAATACCAGGGTCAAAGACAAAGCAAAGAAATGGAACCACTTAGGATGAATGATTTTACGGCTTGTTTCCATACTCTCCCATACGCCACCATTGTGAAGGACGATGACCATCGTAGCAAATGACCATGCAATGATAAGATAAATACCACCAATAAAGAGGGTAATCATACTCAGCACCATGAGGATGATCATAAGGATGTTCATCCCAAACAATGAGCCAAAGTAATTGAAGCCACCAAACAAGTCATTCACTCCACGCTCCTCACCAAACGTTACCTTTTTCAAATAGACGTAGAAGCCAGCTTGAAGCGGTAGTTGGAGGAGTCCAACAGCACTCATGATCAAGCTATATGAATAACCTTCTGCTTGATAAAGCTCCATTAGCAGGGCAAAGTCTCTACTAGCCTGAGCAGCTTGAACGCTTTCAGTGAAGTCCGAAAAAATGAGCTGTACGGCAAAGGAAAGGGCCCAAATGATACCTGATAGGATAAAAATATTACTCGCTTCGCTTTGCAGAAGCTTGAACCCCCGCTCAAAATATTTCCCAAAGTCAAAATTATACCCTATCTCTACGACAGAATGTAAATCTGGGTGTACATTGTTCAAATTAGGTGTTCGATTTGCCATGTGTTTACAGTATAATATGTGCCAAAGATGCGTGCCAGTTTTTGAAAGTTGGAATACTGGACGCGCTTATCTTTTTAAATATACCATTTCCTGCCTTTTTTCGAAAAGGTTCTCACTGCGTTCTTGAGCACGGCTCATATATATCATGTGTGTTCTATTTTCTATGAATTCACCCCATACCACAAATAGTAGGTCGCATAAGCTTCCCAGCCCTTCCAGCCTTTTGCTACCGTCTTTACTTCCTCATTTGTGGGCTTTTGGTTCATTCCTAGGTAATCTCTTACGGCATTGTGAAGGCCTGAATCTCCTAAGGGCAATGCATCCTTATATCTGAGACATCGAAGGAGAATGTAATTAGCAGTCCAAATGCCTACACCACGGATCTTGACCAATTCTTTGACCGCTTCTGCCGCCGTCTCGAATCGACTCAATTTTACCTTGCTGATCTCTCCCGACTCAATCAAACGGGCAAAGCCAATAACATATTCAGCCTTCCGCTGAGAGATCGACATGGGACGCAAGACTTCGGGTTCCAAAGCCGCTAAGGTCTCCGCTGCTGGAAACTGACAGAGTGTATGCCCTTTCCATTGACTGGTGATCCCGTAGGCGTCGATCAAGCGATTTTTGAGTGTCGTCGCAAAGGTGGTATTGACTTGCTGTCCCAGAATGGTGCCTGCCATGCACTCAAGTAGATCGGGGACCCCCGTGATCCGCAAACCAGGATTGGCCTGTACGACAGGTCCCAACATGGGATCGGACTGCGCCACCGCGTAAAAAGCGGGGAGATCCGTCTCTAGGTCCAACCAATCCTTGATAAAAGCTTCTACCTCTGTCACGGCTGTCTGATCTGGGGTGTCAGTCTCTAAAATTTCGGCTCTGATCACCTTTGCTAATTCATCTACCTCTAATCGTATGATATGCCCACCGTAAGAAGCAGGAAGCTTACGATAGAGCCAGCCTCCATCAAAGAAAAACAGTTTTTCTTGGCGAGATCTGGAGAGATAAGCCTGGGTGTATGACCACGCAAAAGGGGAGGGGAGGGGAAGTTTGAACTGCATCTGGATAGGAAATTTCACATACGACATAGATTCTTGCGCATATATTGTAACTTAACCGCAGGAACACATAAACATAGAAAATTTATGGCATCATACACATATGACGTGACGGTCATCGGGTCAGGACCTGGAGGATACGTGGCGGCCATTCGTGCAGCTCAGCTAGGAAAAAAAGTAGCCATCATCGAAAAGAATCCTACCCTAGGTGGGACTTGCCTCAACGTAGGCTGTATACCTTCTAAGGCATTGCTTGACTCATCGGAGCATTATTTCCAAGCCAAGCACCAGTTTGAGACGCACGGGATCAAGGTGGGAAGCCTGAAGGTCGACATGGAGCAGATGATCGCGCGCAAGGCGGACGTTGTCGCTAAGACAGTTGCAGGGGTGGAGTATTTGATGAAAAAAAATAAGATCACCTTGCTCAAAGGATTCGGTTCTTTTGTAGATGCACACACGATAGCTGTCACCAAAGAAGATGGAAGTGCCGAGCAGATCACATCCGATAAGGTGATCATCGCAACAGGCTCAGAGGCGATCGAACTCCCAGGCTTGCTATTTGATGGCGAGAAAATCATCTCTTCTACAGAGGCATTGGAAATTACCAAACTTCCCAAGGAGATGATCATCATCGGCGGAGGCGTCATTGCATCTGAGATGGCCTCTGTATTTGGTCGTCTTGGGACAAAGGTGACTGTGATCGAGTTTATGGATCGCTTGATCCCATCTATGGATGCCTCACTAGGCAAAGAGCTTGCAAAGGTCCTGAAGAAGGAGCTGGATTATACGGTACACTTCAATCACAAGGCAGTGGAAGCCAAGGTCAGCCGTAACAAGGTGATTGTGACAGCTGAGAATACCAAGACAGGAGAGAATGTCGAGTTCAAGGGAGACATCTGTTTGGTTGCAGTGGGACGTCGTCCTTATACTGATAAGCTGGGGTTGGAGAATATCGGGATCGAGACAGACCGCGGGCGTATTCCTGTAAATGAAAGTTTAGAAACGGCAGTTCCAGGAGTCTATGCCATTGGTGATGTGGTTCGTGGAGCGATGCTCGCACACAAGGCTTCGGAAGAAGGGACGCTCGTAGCGGAGCTGATCGCAGGACAGCATCCTCACATCAACTATCGTGCAATCCCCAATGTGGTGTATACTTGGCCAGAGGTATCAGGTGTAGGATACACAGAGCAAGAACTCAAGGAGCAGGGCATTCCTTACAAGTCAGGACAATTCCCCTTCAAGGCATCGGGACGCGCGCGTGCGAGTATGGATGACCAGTTTGGCTTTGTCAAGATCCTCTCCCACAAGGAGACGGATGAGATGCTGGGCATGCACATCATCGGTCCTCGTGCAGCAGACATGATCATGGAAGGTGTCATGGGCTTGGAGTACAAGGCTTCAGCTGAGGATTTGGCTATTTTCTCTCATCCGCACCCGACTTTTTCAGAGTCTGTAAAGGAAGCGGCCATGGGAGCACATGCCAATCGCATCATTCATTTGTAAGAATTGACCACTTTCTGTTGTGTTTATACAGATTTACTCGGTCATCTGTGTCTATATGGACGCAGATGACCGTTTCTATTTAGGATAAATGAATATTATCTCTTTGTAACATAATTTTGTGATAAGTGATGAGGTCTTCCGTATACTTTCTTATCCCTTTGACTGTCAATTTCCTTCCCAAAAAGAATAGCTAGGCAAAGATTTGGAAAGGAGGAGAGTTTAGGGGTAATCTGTTAGCTTTTGATATTTGTCTGCATCATATTTAGACAGAATCCCACCTGCTTTTACAAAAGTATTAATCTGTATCTATTTGATGAGTAATAGATTAAGAAGGACTATCAGACGAGTACCCAATCGTAAATAGACTTACTTACTTTTTTGATAATATTTCAATCGAGAAATAAAACGAAGTACTGTATATTATTATTTATATATTAATTTAGCTATATGTTAGGAAATTTTTAAGGAATGCTAAACAAATAAGAAAAAATGTCCGTATATTAGTTTATATGAATGAATACCGGTATACACCTGCTCCCCTCTATCAGTTGGTATTCAACTAACGCGGATTCCGGTTTTACTCGCCTGTAAGCAGGACCTATCCTGTTGACAGGTCACTTTCTTTTTGTTGGATAAGGAATAATGAGAAAAGCACATGAAAAAAGAAAAGTATTTCGACAAGGCCCTCAGTTGGGTACAGCAGAATGGTTTCTCGGAGGTAAAAGCCAATCACGATGATTATCCACAGCCAACCTCCTTCTCTAAAACAGGAGCTGACGGTGCCATTGTACCTGACATCACAGGTTTGAAGCAAGGTGCCAAAAGCTATATCGAGATATCTACCAAGACGGATAATCCTAATACCATCGTGACTCGATGGAAACTCCTCAGTACACTCGCTAATCGCAAAGGGGGTCAACTCGTCCTGCTTGCCCCACGCGGACATAAGTCCTTTACTCAGCGTTTGATTGAGCAGTATTTCATCCCTGCAAGAGTCATCAGTATCTGATCAAGATTTTTCTCAATTATTAACGCCCTTGTATTCAGCTGAATACAAGGGCGTTTTTTATGAAGTCTCTCCATCATATATCATTTGGACAGTGGCTCCATTGTATATTTATAGCTAAAAGACGACTGCTCAAGTAAGTATTCTTTATGCGTTACAGGGAACCAGCTCAAGTCTCCACCCACGCCCATCACAAACCCATCTACATTGAGCCGTGTGTAAGGAGCTTCTTCCAATTCGGGGACATGAAGCGCCTGAGATAGATCTTTTAAACTGTAGGGAGAGACACTCAGGTTGAGATTTTCTCCTTGAATTCGTAGGCCTACGCCTTGGGCATTCTGGATTTCAGCCCACTGAACATTGGCCTTATTTCCATAATCTTGAGGTCGTATATAGGGTACGAAATCCTCCTTTACAGTAGCCTGGTAGACATTCATTCTTCCTCCTGCTAGTCTGTCAGGATAGGTAGGCTCAGGACCTAAGCCATACCATCTGAGTCGGTTCATCTGCACAGGTAAACGCATCTCTGTCCCTACCTTGGGAAGAGGGAGGGTTTGTTTGCGGTCCATGGTAAGTTCCAATTCCACTTTTCCATTCGTATAGATCCGATATTGCATGCGTAAATCTGCTTTGAGCTTCCCTGCCTTGACCTGAGACTCTATCTCTACCAACCAGTGAAAGTCTTTGTAGGTGGTGACTTGGATGTCTTTTACTTTGCTTTCAGTTTCCTGAATTTGTTTCTTATTCCAGGCATTGACATATCCTGGATTGAGGGGATTTCCTCCCTTGTCGTTGTCTGTGGGTGCTCTCCAGATATTCAGTTGAGGCCCTTGAGTGAGGAGCGGATTTCTTTGGTAGGTCCACTCTGTGATGTACCCTGTTTCTTTATCCAGGACGATTTCAAAATCCTTCCCATTAAAGATAAGTAATCCTTTTCTGTCTGCCATACGCGCTTCGATCCCTTCGGGATAGGCAGGATTGCGAACTGTTCCTTTCTTGATGAGCGTTTGATTCCATGCAACTTCATGGTTAGCCTCCGCCCAAGGTGTAGCAGTATTCAACCTGACACTGACATCCAGCCAGAGATCCTTCTGAGGATCGTAGTTTTCCAGATAGGACTTGGTGTCGATCCTCAGAGACTTTTCACTCCCTGGGGGGAGTCGGTAGATAGGGTCCTTACCATTCTTGATGACAGTTCCCTCTTGTTGTAACTCCCAGTGGATCGTATGATTGTCTAAATCCATGAATGTATAATCATTCTGGAGGCGCAGAACGACGATCCCCGTGGGTGTCTGTGAGGCTTTGATGCGGATGTTTTGCTGGGCATACTTGATCTCCTGCATAGCAGGTTTGGGTTGGCGATTGGGCCAAACGATCCCATTGATACAGAAGTTGGAATCAGGAGATTGATCGCCAAAGTCTCCTCCATAGGCATAGTAAATGCTCCCATTATCAGCCGTTTGCTGTATGCCTTGATCCATGTAATCCCAGATAAATCCTCCCTGCAATCGCGGATGCTTACGAAATGCTTCCCAGTACTCTAGGAAGTTGCCCGTACTATTGCCCATCGCGTGTGCATATTCGCAGAGAATGGTCGGACGGACAGAATCTTGCTCCATGATCAGCGTAATATCTTTAGGAGAAAGATACATACCCGAATTAAAATCGAAGGCACTGGCAGGGCGTTGATCTGTGAAGTTCAGCGCAATCTTCTCGTCTGCATGTCTTGCCATGCGGATGACGTGTACAGGATTGAATTTGAGGGCCTTACTCACAGCAAAGTTGGTACTCAGTCCTTCGTAGTGAATGGGCCTTTTGCTTTGATCCAAGTCGCGCATCTCAGCAGCCATGAGATCATGATTGATACCTAGCCCTGTCTCATTGCCCAAAGACCACATGATGACAGAGGGATGGTTCTTGTCTCTCGCAAGCATGGAGACGCCTCGGTCTATAAATGCATTCGCCCATGAAGTATCTTCAGCAGGCGATTCGTTTTCATATACATCGAGGTAATGTGACTCAATATTGGCCTCGTCCATTAGATAGATCCCATATTCGTCACAGAGCGCATACCATCTTGGATCATTGGGATAGTGAGCGGTGCGAACCGCATTGAAGTTGTGTTGCTTCAAGAGCATGATGTCTGCCATCATATCCTCCTTTGTCAGCGTGCGACCTTTGACGGGGTGAAACTCGTGGCGATTGACGCCCTGAAGGAGGATGGGCTTGCCATTGACGCGCAACTGACCTTGGACAATGTCTACAGTTCGTATGCCCACCTTTCGATGAATGACTTCTGTTACTTTTCCCTGGTCATTTGTAAGTTGGATTTTTAGGCCGTACAGGTAAGGGGTTTCGGCTGTCCACTTTTGAGGATCATTTAGCGCAAATGAGTGGGTGAGAAAGGTAGATTTTGCTGTGGTGCTGAGATCGAATGGGAAGGAATGTTGGGCCAGTGTATCTCCCGACAATTCATATAGTTGGACTGTAGCGGTTCCAGTCTGCGCTTCAACGACTTCTGCGAGTTTGAGTTCAAGATCGACTTTAAGTGTGGCGTCTTCAAAGGTAGCATCTAGTGAGGGCCATGCGGCATAGTCACGTAGATAGACACTCGGACGGCCCATGATGTAGACATCGCGATGCAAACCGCTGATGCGCCAGAAATCCTGATCTTCAAGATAGCTTCCATCGGACCAGCGGATGACGACGATATCCAGGCGGTTTTGCCCTGTTTTCTTGACAGATTGGGTAATATCAAATTCAGCAGGGGTCATGCTTCCTTCACTGTATCCGATGTAAGTTCCATTGAGGTAGACATAACAGGCCGATTGCGCCCCTGCCAAGTGCAGAATCATCTCCTCCTGTCGAACGCCTGGATTCAACGTAAACGTCCGACGATACCAGCCCGTCTCATTTACCTTTTCTGGAATGAGGGGAGGATCGACTTCAAAGGGATGGACAATGTTGCGATAAGTCGGCTGTCCATATCCTTGCAGTTGCCAGTTGCCAGGAACCTCGATATTACCCGATTTATATTTGACCAACTCTTCAGATGGGGTTTGATTGCGGATAGTTGACCATGGGATCTCATCGGGATGATTGAGAAGGATAAATTCCCAGGTGCCATTGAGGAGTTGAATTCGAGAAGAAGCCCAGTAATCACCTGGTTGATATTCTGTATCATCAGCAAGCGGAATAAAGCTCGCTCTGGGGGCCAGTTTCTGGAAACCAATCTCTCGTTGATCCTGCCATGCATTGAGGTTGGGTTGGGCACGGAGGAGACAAAAAGGCGTCAGGAAAAGTAGCCAAAGGAGGAGGGAGAACCGAGGTGTATTCGACATGCAATTGGGTTATTTCAGGAAATGAAAATAGCAAAACCCCCCAATAAGTCCACTTTAGGTAGCTGAAAAAATGAGATTTGAGTATGAGTAGGACCTTCGAAAAGGATCCAGAGAAAAGCAAAGATTGAAGAGGTAAATGCAGATGTTGGGACAAAGGACCGAAGTCCATGTCACTTAGTTTGATTCTTTCATCCTTGCAGCTGTCTCTTGCTGAATAAACCACTCATTGTATCGGGCTAGGATAAGTTGCGTATCATCTGGATCGTACTGCTCTGTGAGGATGTCCTCTTTGAGCAACTGGTAATCCTCAAAAGCAAAGGCAATGCGTTTCCATTTGAAGGCGTAGCTTACTTCAAAGATTTCGCCAGAGGGTTTGACGATCAAATCAATGAAGGCAGGACCCCTTTGAAAGGTGAAAATGGATCTTCGAATATAATAACGGTATAATCGAGCAGGACCTTTCACCAAAACTTGCATGAACAAATGATCGGAAGAAAAAAGGTCCGAGAATTGAACAGGCACTTTTTGACTGTGAAAATGCCTATCTCCATAGCCATAGCCACTCAATATATCCGACTGATAGATCGTTTTTCCGCCAAAATTATCATAAAAAAGGATGCGTTGTTGATCCTTGAAGGGATTTCCCACACGGATAAATCCGTAGGTCGTATCGCCTGCTTGTGAGAGGATATACCCATCAGGATATTTTTCTACGAGCTCATAAAGTTCTTTTTCTTCTTCCTCATTTTGTCCCCAAACTTGGGGAGGGAGTCCTATCATCAGGATACTTAGGAGAAGAAAAGAAAGAGGAAAAAAAAGAAAATGGGAATTTTTGGCTATCAATTTTTTCATACAGAAGCAGGGTTCAAAAGACTCACATTTCATTCACCGCATCACAAGTTACTTTTATCGTAATAATAAGGGGAGGTTATAGGGGTGTTATGTCAAAATCAGGGAATGAACGAGAAATTATCATTTATGAAAAAACATTACTTCCCCTCTTACCTAGGGTGATTTTTCTCGTATGGATAGACTGAAATGGCAATGCCAGTATATGAGTCTGTGGAAAAGAATCATGTTGGGGTGCTGGGTGGTATTGTTGAGTCAAGGAGTGACACAGGTTTTACTCCAGCCACTTCGCAACCAAATGGGCAATGTATTCCCTGAAGCTCAGGGTGTAGGGACTTCTGACGTTGCCTATGAATGGCAAAGAGAGGAGCCTCTTCAACTTACGCTTCCGTTTGTACCCATGCATAACGACCTATTGAAATGGCCGTCCACGCAGCCATTGACTCCCACTACATATACAGTCTGGCTCCATGTATATAGAGAAGGAGTACATCAGCTACCTATTATCTTGAACTCAGACAAAGACAGGTTGCTCTATCATTTTAAACGTATACCGCTAGGAAGCGAAATGTACATAGTCGGGAGATGGGTAACTCAGCTAGGGCCTGTAGGCGTTCATGAGGGGGTATTTTACCAGTAGCCTTCACAATAGATCAAATATGGAAAAGTATAATCTTCGATCTATTAAGTATTTGGTATTTGATATATGAGAATTTTAGGACAAGCCAGCTACTCCCTAGAAGAGATGAGGGATAAAGAAAGGATAAATGAAGAACGTCAGTCCGATAAGTAACTTGACATCGCTTGTTCTAATTTGTCAAGATAAATGATCAACTGATACCTGTCATAAAAGATGACGCCTTTCATCTTGAGCTTGGATAGTACCATGGTAACGGACTGTCGCGAAGTCTGGTTGATCAATGCGATGTCTTGATGCGTCAGGAAATTATCCATGAAAGCGACGCCATCTCGAATCTTACCATATTCAATTCCTAGGAATTTCATAAAGGTCAGAATCCGCAATCGCACATCTAAAAAGGCGATAGAGCTCATTCTAAGCTGCAGGTGATGGTTGCGCTTGTGCTGTGCAGCTAAGATTTTGAGGACGAATTCAGGTTTGTCGTAGATCGCCTGCTTCAAGACATCAGACTCAAATACTTTTAACTCTACCTTAGTCAAAGCTTGTGCATACTCATTGGCCTCTACCGTCTCTGGCGTGAGGTTGCCTAGCATATCACCTGGCTTTAGGAGAGAAAAGATCGTTTCTCTACCGCTATCAGAGTATTGGGATAGTTTGATATATCCCTTGATCAGTTCGTAGGATCGACTCAAGCGATCTGTTGCTAGATACAAGAACTGATGCTTTCGGTAGGTCAGGTTATAGATTTCCAGCTCTCTTTCGTGAGGGGAAGTCCCATGACCATAATCGCTTTGCTGGGCTTCGTGAGAAGCGGTGGCATAATCGGAAAAGTCCATAAGCTGGGTGTATATAAAATAAGAAGTATTCTTAAACAAAAACTAAGTATCTTGCTTATTATATGTATTTCTGGGATGGTTTTAAGGCATTTTGTTGAATCTTAAGTTAAACAAAAAAAGTGATAGTTTAGCAATATAGAATGTTATATTATCTATATCCTAATATTAGGGGATTCTCAGTGTGAAAAATGAGGAATGGGGGGGAGAAAAACGATCAGACCATGTGGGGAGAAGTAGAAAGCGAGCCCCCAAGAAAAGGGTTGAGCCCATAGGGTCGTACGATACTGCCACTACATGGCCCACTCCACGAAATACATATCAATTTCACCCTTATTTTTGGCGGGAAGTTTTCCTCGGTGTGTACAGATACAGGCATCCTTGACTTGGAGGTAGGTTTCGTGGGAAATATTGACTCTACCAACTTCTCCTGACGTCTCTAATCGAGAGGCAGTATTAACGGTATCTCCCCAGATATCATAAGCAAACTTTTTACTTCCTACTACACCTGCAACGATGGGGCCCGAGTGAATCCCTATCCTGGCTTCAAAATGAGGTTGGTTTTGCGCCTTGCGTTTACGTGCATATTCCTGCATGAATAGCTGGATCTCTAAGCAAGCTTTGACGACGCGTAGGGCATGATCGGCTTGTGGCTCGGGGAGGCCACCTGCAGCCATATATGCGTCGCCGATGGTCTTGATCTTTTCTACTCCGTGTGACTCTACGATTTCGTCAAATCTCCGAAAACAGTAGTCCAATTCTCCCACTAGATGCTGAGGAGAAAGCGTCTCTGCGATCTGTGTGAAGCCTTTAAAATCAATAAACATAACGGAAACAGCCTCAAAGCTCCGCGCTTGTACCCGCCCCAATGCACTTTGTTTGAGTTCTTCTGCTACTGAGCCTGGTAAAATATTCAGCAAAAGGGTTTCAGCCCTTTCTCTCTCAAACTCGATGAGCATATTGCGCGTTTCTAGACTACGTGCATTCTGTACCTCACTTCGGGCTCGCCAATAGAAAAATCCTCCAAAGGCCATAAGAAGTAGGATGATACCTAGTATGATGATCAAGATGGTGCGGCTTCGCAATCTCCGCTGGGCGGCCTCTAATTTGAGCTTCTTATCCAGCTTTTCTCTTTCATACTCTGTATGGGCATTGGCAATCTCATTGTTTACCTTACTATTCAAGAGGTCTTCTTTGACTTCGTGAAATTTTCGATAATATGCGTAGGCTTGTTGATAATTACCCAGAGAATCATATGTAGCTGCCAGACTGCTGTAGGCGTATCGTACATCGTCTTTAAGGCCGGTACGCGTAGCGATTTGGAGAGCTTTACGCAAGTATCGAATGGAGGTCGCATACTCACGCATTTGCCCGTAAGTAGTACCGATGTCGTTGTAACTGTCAGCCAGGCCTTCCTGATCTCCCAATCTTTCTTGTATACGTAATGCTTTGAAAAAGTGCTCTAGGGCAAAGTCGTATTGCTGCTGCCTTCTGTAGATACTGCCGACATTGTTGTAGTAGTCAGAAATACCCACCTCGTCATGGAGTGCTTCATAAAGCTTGAGCGAACGGGTATGTACTTCGAGTGCTTCACCGTATTTGCCTTGCTTGCGCAAGACCCTTCCTTTGTGGTTGAGGACGTCGGCTTCTAGTTGTTTATCTCGTAACTTCTGGGCTAGGGCCAAGGCCTCTCTGTAGTAGTTCTCCGCTTCAAGGTATTCTGATACGCTTGCTTTGACGATCCCCATCCATAGATAAGAGTAAGCCAAGCCTTCATCGTCTCGATAGTGATCTTGTATGCTCAAGGCGAGGAGAAGATGCTCGATGGCTTTTGCATAGTTTCCAAATCTCCATTCGACAGTAGCAATCCCGTGTAAACTTCGGGCAATCCCTACACTGTCATCTAGCTGGGCATAGGTCTCCCAAGACAATTGATAGCTGTCCCTCGCCTCTGCGTAAGCTCCTTGATACCATCTCACTTTAGCCAAGGCCTGGAGGGCATGGCCTATACCTTGAGGATAGGCTAGACGCTCGGCACGGGTATAAGAAGCCTGAGCCAATTCAAGTGCTTGATTGGGGAAGTTTCTTGCATACTGAAGGGCTTTTGCATTGAGATCATCTACGCCCTGACGTGTTTCAGGGTACTTTCGTAACAGAAGATTGACCTCTGCAGACGGGATACTGTCCGCCCACATCGTAAGGCCCCACAGCATGATACAGGAGAGAATAATAACTCGCTTCATGAAGTAGACAAATGGATCACCGAATCCCCGCACAAGCGGATATCCGTGCACGCAATCAAATCTTCTTCAAGCTCGGGAATATTATGCGAAAAAAGAAATGTGAAAATCTTTCTGGTAGAAAGTGTATGAAAAGAATCCTAGCCTTTGGGCAAAGACTGAAGGTGAGGTCAGTACCTAAACATAGATTTGATACTTCCCCACGTACGCTGAATGGATGTCGGATTGTGGATTAAGCTTCGCGTGTAGGTATGTGTTTGACCTTGTATAATAATCTGAAGCTCATAGTGGAGGACACGTGCATTCTGTTTAAATATATCATCGTCAAGATAGGTGTAGTCACCTGTGCCGTCAGGCTTGAGCGTGGTCACGTGTGTGGAGGTATTGGCCTCGTTGAAACGGCGAAAGAGCCTGTATTCGACAACCTTAGATTCGTCTTGTAAGTCCCAAGTAACAAGGATATCAGATCCATCTGCTTCAATCTCGAAAGTATTGATTGTCAGTGTCTGTGCCTGAGTGGAAGTGACGCAAAACAGGAGACTGCATAATCCTAGTAAGAACAGATGGTATTGTTTCATGAGCCAAACGTTATCCTTCACTGCAAATGTAGAAGAAACTGAGAAAAGTGCCAAAGAAGCCCTTTGTATTACTTAGATTTGTTTGTTCAACGAAATTCATATGGTTTTGGTTGTTTCTTAAATAGAAAGCCTCTATCTTTGCCAGTCCAAAATTGAGCGTTATGAAAGAAGACATACATCCACAGTATCGCGAAGTCATTTTCAAAGACATCTCTACCGACTACGCATTTAAGACTAAGTCTACCATTAAGACCAAAGATTCTATCACTTGGGAAGATGGAAACGAGTACCCTCTAGTGAAAGTTGAGATCTCTAGTGATTCTCACCCATTCTTCACGGGTAAGCAGAAACTGGTAGACACTGCGGGACGTGTAGACAAGTTCTACAGCCGCTACGGAAAGAAGAAGAAATAAGTTTACAAGTATGTTGTAAACAGGAATCGGTACTGAGCCATCAGTACCGATTTTTTGGTTTAAATTAGATGAGCGTGCTGATCATCTCGCGGACAAGCATAGATCTTTCAAGGATCCTCACAAGCACAGACTACCTCAATGGTAGAAACAGGGATACAGTCTTCTGTCCACATTTCTTCTTCGAGTCGGATAGAGTTGAAGTAACAACAATCTGCTTGATATTCTATCTGCCCCTGTTTGACGATTTCATATAGCCAGTACGTGATATTGAGTGCATACAAGCCTCGCTTACTTTCAGGCGTAAGTTGAATCATCGCCTTATAATCCTTTACTGCACGATCCAACTGTCCCAGGTTGATATAGACATTGGCTCTGTAATACAAGAGTTCCTCGGTAGCTGTATGTGATTGAAGGTAATGATCGACTTGCGCCAAAAGTCGATGGCATTTCCTCACGTAGCGTTTGCTCGTTACAGTCTTTTGGAAAGGAAGCGATTTGAGTTCTGTTAAGAGCTCCATCAGTACTTTTTGATCTGTGCTGTGTGCTGGAGGTTGTGCTACAACGATACAACTCATAGCCAAAAAAAGAACAAACCATGTATAGAGAAGACGTATTTTCATGGATTTGGGGTTTACTGTTGATTGTTTCATTGTGTCTCTAGTTATGCTGTCTTTTGGGAGAGAGTAAAAAGTATAGGCAATCCAGTAGCCTTCCCTAGGCAACTTGGGAAAATGTAGATGGCTGAGTAAAATATCTAAGTAAGAGGTCAGACATTGAGACGTGATCCCCAAAGGGATTTCACGAAGTTCAAGACAAGAGACTGAAGGTATTGCTGTTGAAGACCTTTTATTTATGCCTCAATTTCTTCTGTCTACTTAGGATATGTTTAGAAAGGATACTTGATCATAAAGATTAAAAGGAGACGAATTTTCACAAATAATGAATCAGGGAATATGAAAAGGTAGATCAGGGATAAAGGGGGCTGGTTCACTTCTCTTGGAGAAATGATGATTCCTTCATCAAGTACATTCGAAACAAGGTATTAGTAAAGAGAGATACTTTCTAATGTGTACAGCAAGTTATGCTTCAGATACATGAAATATCCCTACCTGTTTTCTTCTTGAGAAAAGGTGTAAGAGAAAGGGAAGAAAGGATTGTTGATCGCTGAAAAAGAGGTGTCGGGGCGTGTTTACTGGTGGCATGTTTACAGATTAGTAGGTGGTTTTATAAGGATACGTAGGTTTATAGTGTTTGAGTTACAAATTTTGACGAGTAAGTTAACTTTTTACGCGATAGTTTAAGAAATGCAAATAAACAGGTAACGGAATGAATCTTTTACCTCCAAATTTTGGATCTGAAGGCACATAATATTTGGGATGTTAGAGGGTATGGATCAAAATATACAGCGCTAAGAAGAAGCTACATGGGACTATATATGCAAAACGTGATATGACTCATATGAAAGAATAAGTGTTGCAATAACGATGATCACGAATGAGTCGGTACCCTATGTTCAAAGTAGAGATGTCGATTTATCGCGTCTTTACATAGAAAGTCAAGCCTATTGGAATTCATTCGTGATAATCACTAAAATATCACTCTGACAAAGTGGGAAGTATCCTTTGGAGTTTTTCCAGGCCAGGAAGTATATCGGGTCTGTAGGATGCCCAAATGGGCGCGCGAGGATCGATGAAAGCAAAAGGCTGCTGGTTCGTTTCTGCGAAGTGATAAGCCTCTCCTTTCCCTTCTCCCATGACTTTAACCCCCTCTTCGGCTAACACGATATTTTTCATGTGAACCTTTTTGACTTTGGGTTTAGAAGAGTACAGGCTAATAAGCTCGAATATTAGCATCTCTTCATCCTCCGAAAATATCAAGCGCATCAGGTGTTGCTTTTTGAGATTGCGGAGTATGGGAAATAGGTTGAGCAGCAGGATGGCTACGAATCCCAAAAGTACCTTCACAAAGGTATGTGTTTCCAAAAATGCCAAGAACTGACGTCCGTCTTCCCAGTTTAATACAGGATTAGCTCCTCCGAGCAGCATATTCATCAAGAGCAAGAGCCCTTGTGCAATTAACAGACCTGCTATGCTGTGCATAATATGCTCCGTCACTATATATGATCCTCTCTTGGGAGGCTGTATATCAAATATCTTCATGTTGGGCTCGGGTATCTTGATGGACATTCAAATCAGCACTGCGTATCACATTTTGTATAAAATTCAATGCTTATATGAGATGCAAAATTAAGTAAATTTTTAGGCTTTCAGAATCGGGAGTACTTGAATTTCTCCTCGCTCCCCTTTGTATGATTCTTTTACCTATTTCTTCTCCTTCCTTCCATACATATATTCAAAGGCATCATATACAGCCAAATGTAAGGCATCTCCATGATTTTGCTCAGGAAAATATTGAAAGTGGCAAGCATCTAGGAGCAAAGGCTGCATCTTCTGATAAAGTTCTTTGGCTACGCGCTCCATAATAGGGCCTTCTGCACCCACTCCGATGTACACAGATTGGACTTCCTCCAGATTTGCGGGTTCTACTCTGAGTAGCCGTTCTTCGTCCCACCAGAGACTAGGGCTGACGATGATATAGTGATCAAATGAAGCAGGAGAGGTAAGCAAGATTTCGCTTGCAAGCAGGCCACCCAGTGATTGACCGATAATCGTCTTTGTACTTTTCGCTCTGTACGTTTTCTCTATAAGTGGCTGTACTTCCTCTGTGAGGAATGGGATGAAAGCTTGAGAACCACCACTTGTTGGGAAGTCTTTCGAGTCTCTAGGGTCTTTAGAAGGATATGTAAAGTCACGCTTACGATCCACATTGGCGATACCAACTACAATAGACTGGGGAACCATATTGATCCATGGGAAGGACCCAAACTGGACAAGCCCTGCGAGATGAAGAAAATCCTCATCCATCGATCCATCCAGTATGTAGATAACAGGGTAAGATTTGTCTATGCTGTCTCTGTATCCCTGTGGGAGGTAAACATTGAGTATGCGTGTTTCGTCTAGCGCTTTGGAATCGAACCTTAGTACTTCGCCTATGGAAAGAGGAGTGATGCTAGGGGATTCTTGTGCCCAGGCGGGGAGTGCGAAACAAAGAAAAACGACGGAGACTATGAGAAGTGAGAGGCGAGACACGAGACTGAAAGGGCCAGTAATGAACAACTTCCACATAATGCATGCCTCGACTTCCTTTGTATGGGTACGTGAATGTAGAGATCTCATAAAACAGTTATTTTTTTCATCTTAAAAAAGAAAATCCCTGTCAGACAATGCTGAAGGGATATTAAAATCAAGAGTAAAAGAACAGGTGAGTTTAGGAAGTCTTAAACAGCACCCAAGCTCACATAGTCTTAGCATTCCCGTCAATCTAGCGCATGGCTTCGATTTGATCTATGATGTATTGGAGATCATTGGGTCGCTGTACGTAGTCCAACTCATCCGTTTCAATGATGAGCAGCTTCCCACCCGTATAATTTCCAATCCACTCTTCGTAATTACGGTTGAGATCTTCTAGGTAGTTCACATCAATATTTTGCTCGTAGCTACGGCCACGTCTGGCGATCTGCTTGAGCAGCTTTGAGATGCTGGTACGGAGATAGATCAGCAGGTCTGGTGCTTGAATCTGGCTAGTCATGGACTGAAAGAGGCTAAAGTAATTCTGGAAGTCTCTTTCTGACAAATAACCAGACTGGCGAAGATTTTGGGCGAAGATGTGGGCATCTTCATAGATCGTACGATCCTGTATGACGGTGTAGCTCGCTTGGCGAACTTCCAGTACTTGGTTGAATCGGCTGTGGAGGAAGTAGATTTGCAAGGGGAAGGCCCACTTGTGCATATCGTGATAAAAATCTTCTAGATAAGGATTATGGTCTACAGCTTCGAGATGGGCTTTCCAGTCATAATGTGTGGCCAACTTCTGAACAAGGGTAGTCTTACCAGCACCAATATTGCCAGCGACAGCGACGTGCTTGAAAGTGGTATCTTGAGTAGCTGGGCCCTGAGGAATCTGCATGGGATTAAATGAGACCATAGATCTGAAATTACGTTGTATTGGTTAGCGAGTAGGCTATTGACCCTACATAGAGCCAAAACTTGTGCAAACTAGGAAAAGGTCTTCGAAAAAGGTGTGTATAACATGTGTATAGTGGATTTTTTTACTTTTTAAGCTTGTAAAACCCGAAATTTTCCTATTTAGCAAGCACTTAGGACTTGTGAAAAGACCCTCATCTTCTATAAATATAAAGATTCTCAAGGCCTTACGATTTTTTCCATCCCCAAACTCAACGTATCTATGGCAGAAATATTGATTCAACACGGTCTTCTGGTTAATGAAGGTCAAATCCATGAAGCAGATATTTGGATCAAAAATGGTCGAATTCACCAAATTGGGAAGGGACTCACACCTGTGGTCGATCATAAGATAGATGCCAAAGGCTTACATATTTTTCCAGGGGTTATTGATGATCAGGTGCACTTTCGGGAGCCAGGATTGACACATAAGGGAGAACTAGCAACCGAGTCTCGGGCAGCCGTAGCAGGTGGGGTGACGACCTTCATGGAAATGCCTAATACCAAGCCGCAAACGCTCACGCAGGAACTTTTACAACAGAAGTACGATCGGGCAGCAGCGGTTTCTCCTGCCAATTATTCCTTCTTCATGGGGGCCTCCAATGACAACTTGGAGGAAGTGCTCAAAACAGACCCTCAATCAGTATGTGGGATCAAGGTATTTATGGGATCTTCTACTGGAAATATGTTGGTGGACGATGCAGATGTCCTAGAAGGAATATTCAAAAATGCCCCTATTTTGGTAGCCACTCATTGCGAAAAAGAAGAAATCATTCGTCGCAACATGGCGGAGTACCAAGCGAAATATGGAGACGATATTCCTATCGAATACCATCCCATCATTCGTTCTCATGAAGCTTGCTATGCTTCTTCTAGCTTTGCGGTAGCGCTAGCCAAAAAGTACGACACGCGCCTACATATTCTTCATATTTCTACTGCTCAGGAAGTGGATCTATTTGCTTCAGACTTGCCTTTGGGAGAAAAGCGGATTACAGCGGAGGCTTGCATTCACCACCTCTGGTTCACCGATGCATTCTATGGAGAGAAAGGAACACACATCAAGTGGAATCCTGCGGTGAAGACAGCAGCTGACCGAGCAGCTATCCGTCAAGCCCTGCTAGATGGCAATATCGACATCGTCGCGACAGATCATGCCCCGCATACGATGGATGAAAAAGACAATCCCTACACAAAAGCACCTTCTGGCGGTCCGCTTATTCAGCATACATTGGTTGCGATGCTGGACATGGTGAAAGAAGGCATCTTTGATCTGCCATTTGTGGCTAAGATGATGGCTCACAATCCTGCCATTTGTTTTGATGTGAAAGAGAGAGGCTACATCCGAGAAGGCTATTGGGCTGACTTAGCCATTGTAGACCTGCAAGCACCTTATGCCGTCACCAAAGAAAATATTCTCTATAAGTGCGGATGGTCACCATTTGAAGGGCATACCTTTTCGTCTAGCATCCACACGACACTGGTCAATGGAGAAATTGCCTACCAAAATGGAGAGGTGAATGATCAAGTAAGAGGCATGCGGGTAATGTTTGATCGTAGCTAGGGAGACATAGCGAGCTTTTAGACCAAAAAAACAACATAGCCTTTCCCTTATATGGGAATATTTTCCTATGTTCATGCCCGACCTATTACCAATTACTCGAAAACCAATGATGAGAACGTTACTTTCTCTACTTTTTCTCATAGCTTCCTTAGGTATGTTTGCTCAGTCATTTACAGGTGGGCAGAAGACACAGGGCTATGGCGTATTTGGCGACAAACTCACGTTTATCTTCGACGAAGGCCTTTACGGCGTGAAACCCCAACGCGTCTTTGTGACAGGGGAGTTTCGCAACTGGGATCAGAATCTGGATGCGAAAGAATGGGAGCTGAAAAAGACGGGAGAACAATGGCTGCTTACGATTGACAATACAGACTTTTCTGTCGTGGCACCCAACACCAAGTTTAAGTATAGAATCAATGAGGGGGAATGGCTGGCTCCCCCTGAGTCAGCAGCCAATCAAAAAGGAGGAGACTTGGTATTTATGAAATCAGATGATCGTATTCCCCTCAAAGCAGAACTTAAAGGAGACAACCTGATCTGGGCCGAAATCAATGTGGAAAGACCACTTGTACCCTCTGCCTATCGCATCACCGATGCCAAGGGGAAAGTCATTCCCGTAGCAGGTATCCTACCCAATGAATCCAATACGACCTTGATTGTACCTGCCGAGCCTCTGGATAGAAAGCGGGTGTATTTCCTCGAAATTCCTGGGCAGAATCTCAAGGTTCACTGTTCTTTTGATGGGTGGTTTCGCGAGACCTATTCGACCAAGGAGCTAGGTGCCAATATTGATAATGGTCAAACGACAATTCGTCTGTTTGTACCGAGAGCGGATGGAGTCAAACTTTATTTATATAAAGAGAAAGATGATGCGCCAGAGGAAGCCTATCGTGTGGAAGAACTCAAGGAAGATGCACAGGGAGTTTGGGAAATTGTGATTCCAGAGGACTTACACGGCGCGTATTACGATTTCACGCTTCATGGATCAGACGATCCTGGCAACTTTTTCTACGAAACCAATCCCGTTCACATCAATGACCCCTATGCTCGTGTGAGTGACGATACGTGGGGGAAATGTCGGATTTGGCATCGTACGCAGCCTGCAACTCCGCTGGAAAAGGGTATCCCCAAGATGGAGGATGTGATTGCCTATGAGGTCCATGTGCAGGATTTTACGGATCGGTTGCCATTGGAGGAAAAGTACAAGGGAACACTCAAAGGAATGATTACACCTGGGCTGAAGAATAAAAAGGGACAGAGAATTGGCTTTGACTATCTCTTGGATTTAGGAATCAATGTGGTTCACCTCATGCCTGTGCAGGAATACATTCATTTCCCTACGGATGACTGGAAAGCCTCTTTCAAAGACGATGCCTACATGATCAGTCAGGGGGTGAGTGAAGAAAACTACCAGTGGGGCTACCGTACGACCTTTGCCATGGCTGTGGAGGCACGTTATCGAACCAAGGGAGCGGAGCCAGGAGCAGAAAGAGACGAATTTCGAGACCTTGTGCAAGCCTTTCACGACGAAGGGATTGCCGTCATCATCGACATTGTCCCCAACCATACAGGAGAAAATATGGACGGCAATGACTGGTTCTTCAATTTCAATGGTATTGATAAGCAGTATTATTATCGTACGAAAGATTTTGATCATATCGGGGCTTACGGAAATGAAGTCAAAACCGAAAACCGCCCCATGACACAAAGATGGTTGATCGACCAGTGTCAATACTACATCAAAGAATTTGGAATCGACGGTTTCCGCATCGACTTGGCAGGCCAGGTAGACCAGCAGACCTTGATCGCCTTGCGTGATGCCATCGGGCAAGACAAGATCGTTTACGGCGAAGCCTGGATTGGTTCCAATGATCCCAATTTTGAAGACAATCCCGACTGGGATTGGTACAAGGAAGATGCACCGATTACCTTCTTCCAGGACGACTCACGAGGAGCCTACAAGGGACCTGTTTTCGAACTCAAAGACAAGCTCAAAGATCGTGGCTGGCCAGGCGGTAAGTTTAGCGATCGCGCCAATGTCATGAAGGGACTTGCCAATAAGTTTCCCGACGACAAGACGCCGCTGAGTGGTATCAGCTATCTCGATATTCACGACAACTTTGCGCTGGCGGATCAGTTTGGAACCAACAAGTTTGATGGTAGATATGCGGTGGATCAGGACGAGTATAAGATTGCTGTGACTTTGCTGTATACTACCTTGGGGCCGATTGTCACTCACGGAGGATCAGAGATCATGCGCAGCAAAGGACATGCGCCTTTGGGAGAGGTCGAAAAGCAGACAAAAGCAGGATTTAATGTGTACATGCATGGCTATCGAGATACATATAACCATCGTACAGCGAATCAATTTGTCTGGGAGACGGTAGGACAGAAACCCAACAAGCAGAATGTCAACGATTACCGTAACATGCATGCTTTTTGGCAGGGCATGAACCAATTCAGGATGTCATCCTATGGGGAAGTTTTCCGTGTCAGCGAGGCTGTGCCTGAAGGTTACTATCAGTGGATCACACCTGAGGAGGAGAGTATGCTCGGATACATCGTGGACGAGAAGGTCTTTGTTTTGCTCAATGCGGGGCAGCAGCAAGGAACATTTGCAGATCTCCAGCTACCCCAAGGAAGCTGGAAACTCATCGCGACGACAAAGGAAATCGATCATGTAAATGGAGTCAAGGGCGCCAAATCTCTGAGAAACGTCATGGGAGGGGAGGAGATATCTGTTGAGATGGAGGCAACCTCCTTGATGATATGGGTGAAGGAGTAAAGCCAAAAGACAGTACTTGAAAATCCTCTTTCAAATACGTTAATTGAATTCGGCCTGAAGATCGGAAGTGGGCGCACGATCTAGGGCCGAATTTTTCATTTCTTAAAACCATTTACATGAAAAAGATCGTTTCTCTCCCTATTCTTTTGGGGGCGCTCATGGGCGTGTTGATTTCCTTTCAGCCCAGTCAAGCATTCGCCCAAGCCGATCAAGATAAAGATCACCCCTTAATTTCTCGTTATGAGGGTTTTAAGCTCAAAGCGAAAAAAGAAATCGAGTTGGATCGTTATCGTCTACCCGTAGGTTTGGCGAAAAGTGATAAAGAACTCGGCGATGTCATCCAGCTAGAGGGGAAGATTACCCGCATCAATTATCAATATAATCAGCAACCCCTTCCCTCTTTGTATCAGCTTTACAAGAATTATGAGCAAGCGCTAAAAGGAAAAGGAGCAGAGATTTTGTTCAGTTGTATGAGGGAGGAATGTGGGAGTCGGAGCAAACAAACAGATCCTATGATCACCATGAGTGCCCTAGGTGCCATGACGACGGAATATATGCGCTTTGGTACCCATGCCATGCTCATTGCCAAGTTTTCGAAGGATGGGAAACAGTACCATACAGGTGTGTACATACGCGAAGAGAAGAATCAGATGATGTATGAGTTGCACATCATCGAATCTGATGAATTGACACTAGATAAGGTAACAGTTACTGACATTGAGAAAGGAATAGAAGAAGATGGGAAAATCGCTTTTTATGGGATCTACTTTGACTTTGGAAAGGCAAGCCTGACGTCCGAGTCTAATGCAATGCTGAATCAGATCGCGACTTTCCTGAAGAATAATCCTGAGAAAGAATTCTTCGTGGTAGGCCATACAGACAATGTAGGGAACTATCAGTCAAACTTGACGCTCTCGGCGGATAGGGCTCAGGCTGTCATCGATGCCTTGGGCCAACGGCAGGTAGATATCTCCAAGCTTCAATCTGTGGGGGTCGGTCCCGTCTCTCCTGTCAACGCTAACAGTACAGATGCCAAACGTGCAAAGAATCGAAGGGTAGAGTTGGTATTGAAGTAAAGCTGGAGAGGAGCAAGTTGGATAGAGAAGCCTCATCTCCTATGATCTTCATTACCTATAATTAGACTCCATTCAAACCTTACATACCATGATCGGGCTAAAGATTTATCCTCTCTAGCCCGATATTTTTTGCCTAACCTTTTTCCTTATTTTCAGTATATACAATCATAATCAAAGTTTAAACATTGATTTTATGGCTTCAGAAAAAATACATCAAACTATACAAGTACTTAAGCAGGCAGATACTGCCCACGACATCCATCCTTTGCTCAAAAAACGATGGAGTCCACGCGCATTTGCCGAGCGAGAGATCCCAGGAGAAATCCTGAATGAACTCTTTGAGGCTGCGAGATGGGCCGCTAGTTCGATGAACGAGCAGCCTTGGCAATACGTCTACGCACACAAGGGGACAGAAGCCTTCGACGAAATCATCCAGCGTGTCATGCCAGGCAATCAAATCTGGGCCAAGGAAGCTCCTGTCATACTGGTTGCTTTGAAGCGAACTACCTTCGAGCGCAATGGCAAACCCAATCCAGGAGCCAATCACGATCTGGGCATGGCCAATGCACAATTGGTCCTTCAAGCTGCCCATCGAGACATCTATGTCCATATGATGGGAGGATTTTTCAGGGATCAAATGAATGAATATCTCCAATTGGAAGAAAATGTAGAATCAGCAGTTGTGATGGCGCTAGGGTATATGGGAGAAGTGGATCAACTCGAAGAACCTTACAGGAGTAGAGAAGCAGCCCCTAGAATCCGGAAACCTATTTCTGAGTTTGTAAAAGTATTAAACTAACACAGGAGAGAAGCGAAGCGGAAAGGATATTTTCACAGTCTCACATCTTGAGTGTAGCGAAATCCCTTTCGGGATAGTCTCTCCCTTTTCATAGTCTCTTACTACAATGGATCGAAAAAACTTTCTCAAAAAATCCCTATTAGGGGCAGCGGGTCTAGCTGCTGGAGGAGCAGCCTTGGGTAAGTCCTCAGAGGACCGTCAGTCTACCTACGACAAACTCATGGAGCAAGTCGGTTTTAATCATTTGCCCAATGAAGAAATTGCTACTGTAAAGAGTGTCCTTCACAAGGCCAATACCCGTGGACACGCCAATCATGGCTGGCTCAATTCTCATCACTCTTTCAGCTTTGCAAACTACTACAACCCTGATCGCATGCATTTTGGGGTACTTCGGGTACTGAACGATGATACGGTGGCACCAGGAAGAGGCTTCGGCAGACATCCCCACGACAACATGGAAATCATTTCGATTCCGTTGGAAGGAGACTTGGAGCATAAGGATTCCATGGGAAATATGGCCGTTATCAAGCAAGGAGATGTGCAAGTGATGAGTGCAGGGACAGGTATCTACCACAGCGAGTTCAATAAGAATCGCGATAAGCAGGTGAAATTCCTCCAGATCTGGATGTTTCCGCACACGCGCAACGTCAAGCCGCGCTATGATCAGATTACGCTGTCGACAGGAAACCTGAAGAACAAGTTGTATCAGATTCTTTCTCCCAATGCTGAAGATGAAGGTGTATGGGTACACCAGAACGCATGGTTCCATATGGGAGAACTGGATCAAGGTAAGAATATCAATTACACCCTCAAAAGTCCACGCAACGGAGTCTATACTTTCGTACTAGATGGCAGCGTCACCATCGCAGGTCAAGCACTAAGTAAGCGTGATGGCTTTGGTGTTTGGGAGACCGATGCGATTGACATCAAAGCCAATAGCCAAGCAAAAATCCTCCTCATGGAGGTGCCCATGGACCTTCGTTAGCGCATGAGGTAGACCCAATGATCAACCGTGCCCTCATTCAAAGATTATCAGGGTACGGTTTTCTTTTAGGTACTTGGGATGAATAGAAGTACAAAAATATTTATTCAAACATATAAAACGAGACTGAGAATATCATGAATACAATTATACCTGGCTGTCCTTCACCCTGGCCCGAACTCAATTATCAGGCTTGGGGGGATACATTGAAAACGATCCATCAATGGACACAGATCGTAGGGAAAATTCGCCTTCAAGCGATGCCCTGGCAAAACCATTCATGGCATACGACCCTCTACGTGACTTCACGTGGTTTTAGTACAGGGAGTATGCCTTACAAGAATGGATTATTTGAAATAGAATTTGACTTCGAAAGCCATGTATTGATTATTCGATCGACTTTCAAGGACGAGATTCATATTGAGTTAGAAGGAAAAAGTGTAGCAGATTTTTACCAGATCCTTTTTGCGCATCTCGAATCTCTTCGGATTCACATAGACATTCACGCCAAGCCAAATGAGATGGAGGAGGCGATTCCATTTGCTGAAAATACCCAGAATAACTCCTATCATAAGGAAGCAGTGATCAATTTCTGGCAGGCAGCTGTAAGTATCCACAATGTCTTCTTGAGATTTCGCTCTAGATTCACAGGTAAATGTAGTCCTGTACATCTGTTTTGGGGTGCTTTTGATATTGCGGTGACGCGTTTCTCTGGACGACCTGCTCCCTTGCATCCAGGCGGGATGCCCAATATGCCGTTGGAAGTGATGCAGGAGGCCTACTCTCAAGAGGTGAGCAGTGCAGGTTTCTGGCCTGGGAGTGACGCCTTTCCTGAACCGATTTTCTACTCTTACTGCTATCCTTCTCCCGATGCTTTCTCTACGTACAAGGTAGCGCCTGAACAAGCATTTTGGAGCAAAGATCTAGGAGAGTTTATGCTGAAGTATGAGGATGTGCGTAAATCAGATAATCCTGAAGCCATGCTAATGGCCTTTTTAGAATCTACCTATGAGGCAGCAGCAGAAACAGGAAATTGGGATAGAGAAAGCTTGGAAACGCACACGATTTGGTAGGTTTTTTTGGGATTTCTATGGAGAAAGGAAATTCACTGTATTTTTGAATATGAAAACGACCATTGTGACAGGAGCCTCCAAAGGATTGGGGGCTGCTTTAGTAGAAAGATTGTTAGAGCTTGAGCATTATGTCATCGGAATTTCTAGCTCCGATCCTCAGTCCTGGCAGATTACCTCACATGCGCACTTTACATCCATTCAAATGGATCTCTGCAATCCAGAGCTTGTAGAGGAGAAATGGCCCCTCATTGAATCTCACGTAATGACTTCTGAGCCTAGATCCATTCACCTCATCCAGAATGCAGGAATCCTTGAACCGATTCAGCCTTTGGGAAAAGGAGATGTAGCAGGTGAAATCGCCAGAGGGCTAAGAGTTAATTTGATAGCTCCCATGATGCTGATGCATATGTTTATCCGCCATTGGCAGTCTTGGGGTACAGATAAACGCATCATGAATATCTCATCAGGCGCAGGTCGAAAGCCTTATCCAGGCTGGGGGATGTATTGTAGCAGTAAGGCAGGAATCGACATGATGAGTAGGGTAGGGGCCGTGGAGCAGGAAACACAACCGCATCCTGTAAGGATTGCTTCGGTTGCTCCTGGGGTCATTGATACAGATATGCAGACGTTGATTCGAACTAAAACAGTCGAAGACTTCCCTCCGATTGCGCGCTTCCATCAGCTCAAGGAAGCAGGGCAATTGTGGAGTCCTACGCAGGCAGCGAATCTCTTGATTGACTATCTACACAGTGAGAAATTCGGAGATGAAGCGTTGTTTGATATTCGAGAATGGGAATAGCATGGAAAAGTGCATTTGAACCTGTGAGACACACAAAACCTTTTATCATAGATTTTCCCAATTCTTAGGTTACGAATGATACGCATAAAGGGACTTATAGACGTGTAATTGGGAAATACACGTTTTAGCTTAAGGATGGTCTGTATCTAGGTCAACTGAGTCGGGGATCTTGTATCTCCGGCTCTTCTCATTTATAGCTCTCCATTTATCTCCTGACATGGTGTTGGTAGGTTTCGATACACTATCGGTAGATATGCCACCAGTAGATACGCTATGAATGGATGCATCTACATAAAAACAGCCTCCCGCATCTGCAAGAGGCTGTTTTTCTCTATCTCAAAAGCAATACTTTCGTCTCTATTCTCGAAGTTCCAAAAGGAACGGTCTCTCATCTCATCGTCTCCAAGAGCGCTTTAGCGCAAGAGCGTGATCTCTCCCTTGTACACCTTCTCCCCATTCAAGACGAGGTTGTAATAGTACACACCTACGGGGAGTCGGTTGCCATTGGAGTTGTTGCCATTCCAGAAGTTGTTGCTTCCCGATTCGGTGCGGAAGACCCTTCTTCCCCATCTGTCCATCACCTCGAAGGTATAACGCTCATTTCCTGTGTACTCAATCACCAAGAAGTCGTTCTTTCCATCTCCATTAGGAGAGAAGACATTGGGTACGGTCAAGTCAGGTTCGATAATCAAGAATCTGCCATAGCTGATCGAGTTGTTACATCCATTGGCATCGGTGATCGTCAGGGTGACGGTGTACTCACCTGCTTGGGTGTAGACATGCTCAGGATTCTGCTCCCTTGAGATCGATCCATCTCCAAACTCCCAGTACCATGCCACCGCTGCGCTAGTAGAAGCATCCTGGAACTGAATCGTCGCATTGGGTAGCGGGACGATGTTTTCCCTGTCGGGATTGGAGGCGAAGTTCGCCTCAGG
>JBCBFT010000030.1:0-61848 GCA_038527485.1 Bacteroidota bacterium | reverse complement strand
CAAACGCTAAGTCTAGTAGGTGCAACCAATGACTCCGCTACCATTGCTATTTCTGATGGAAATACCATTTCTATCCCTATCTCGGATGTAGACGCAGATACGACAAACGAGATTCAGACGCTTTCATTTGTAAGCGCAACGAATGACTCGGCTACTTTTGCCATCTCAGACGGCAACCAGATCACCATTCCGCTATCCGATGTAGACGCGGATACGACCAACGAAATTCAGACACTTGCCTTGACAGGCTCTGATGCCGCTACCTCCACTGTCAGTATCTCAGATGCCAACAGTGTCATTATCCCCATAGAAGATGCCGATGCGGATTCAACCAACGAGATTCAAACGCTGAGTTTTGTGGGTGCGACCAATGATTCCGCCACCTTCGCCATTTCAGATGGCAATCAAATTACCATTCCGCTATCAGATGTGGACGCCGACACAACCAATGAGATTCAGACATTGACATTGACGGGGTCCAATGAAACAAATGCAACGGTCAGCATTTCGGATGGCAACAGCATCATTATTCCCATTGAGGATACAGATGCTGACACAACCAATGAGATTCAGGATTTGACATTGGTCAATTCGGACAATACATCTGCTACAATTTCAATTGAAGATGGAAATAGTATCACCATTCCTATTTCGGATGTGGATGCAGATACGACCAATGAGATCCAGGAATTGACACTGGTCAATGCTGATAATACTTCTGCCACCATTGCCATTGAAGATGGAAACAGTATCACCATTCCCATTTCAGATCTAGATGCTGACTCGACCAATGAGCTACAAACACTGAGTCTCAATGGCCTAGCCTTGTCCTTATCCGATGGAAATACCGTTACACTTCCCGATCAATCCCTCAATGCGGGTGCGGGTATCGACATCATCGGAAATGTCATCATCAATACAGGTGATACCTTAGAGACCGATGACATCAACATTGGTGATGTTGCAGGAGGAGATTTGAGTGGAACCTATCCCAATCCTGAGGTTGCAGGACTACTCGGAAGACCCCTTTCTAATGCCATACCGAATACAGGAGAGGTCATCAAGTGGAATGGAGCGCAATGGGAACCACTGGCGGATTCTGTCAATGACGATGACGCTGATCCCTCAAACGAGATCCAGTCCTTGAGTATCAGTGGAACAGACCTGACACTCTCAGGAGCAAATACAGTGAGTATTCCCGTATTTGATGGAGACTCAACCAATGAAATTCAAACCTTGAGCATATCTGGAACGACCATCTCACTTACGGACGGAGGATCAGTCACCGTGCCTATCGATGATGCTGATGCAGACTCTACCAATGAGATTCAAACACTGAGTATCTTAGGAACGACCATTTCGCTGACAGATGGTGGATCAGTAACAGTACCCATCGAGGATGCAGATGCAGACTCTACCAATGAGATTCAAACGCTGGCAGTCACAGGAGATCAGTTGAGTATCTCAGGTGCCAATACTGTGACGATTCCTGACGCAGATACAACCAACGAGATTCAAAGCTTGAGCATCTTAGGAACTACGATTTCACTAACTGACGGAGGATCTGTCACCGTGCCCATCGAGGATGCTGATGCAGACTCTACCAATGAGATCCAGAGTTTGAGTATTTCGGGTAATGACCTGAGCATCTCTGGAGGAAATACTGTGAGTATTCCTGTATTGGATGGAGATTCTACGAATGAAATTCAGACCCTGAGTATTTCGGGTACGACGATTTCCTTGACCGATGGTGGTTCGGTAACTGTACCGATTGAGGATGCAGATGCAGATTCTACTAATGAGATCCAAAGCCTGAACATTTCAGGGACTACCATTTCCCTTACAGACGGTGGATCAGTAACTGTACCGATTGACGATGCAGATGCGGATTCGACCAATGAAATTCAAACGTTGAGCATTGTAGGTACGACCATCTCTTTGACGGATGGAGGGTCAGTCATAGTTCCTGTCACGGATGCAGATGCGGATTCGACCAATGAGCTGCAGACGCTGAGTATCTCTGGCTTCAACGTGAGTATCTCAGATGGCAACGCGATCACGATTCCCGATCAGTCTGTGAATGCTGGCGCGGGTATCGACCTCATCGGAAATGTCATCGTCAACACAGGTGACACACTTGAAACTGACGACATCAACATCGGAGATGTGGCAGGAGGAGACCTCACGGGGACCTATCCCAACCCAACGGTTGCAGCCATCCAAGGCAATGCCATCTCTAATGCAACGCCGACCGCAGGAGAAATCCTCCAATGGAGCGGTACTGAGTGGGAACCTGGAACAGATCTCGTCGAAGACGCAGATGCAGACTCCACAAATGAGCTTCAAATATTGAGCATTTCGGGTACGACGCTTTCTTTGAGCAATGGAAACTCTGTAACCATCCCTACGGACACCTACTTTGGAGGAACAGGGATCGCCATCTCTGGACAAACCATCATCAATATCGGAGATACGGACTCCACCAATGACGTCAACATCGGAGATGCGGCGGGAGGTGACCTATCGGGTACATTCCCCAACCCTACTGTAGCAGGGATACAAGGAGTAGATGTCTCGGCGACGGCTCCCTCTACCGATCAAATCTATAAGTACGACGGGACCGAGTGGGTGCCTTCATCTGATCTCGTAGATGATGCAGATGCGGATTCGACCAATGAGCTTCAGACACTGAGTTTCGTAAGTGCGACCAATGATTCGGCTACCTTTGCCATTTCAGATGGCAATCAAATCACCATTCCCCTATCGGATGTAGATGCAGATACCACCAATGAATTGCAGACGCTGGGCTTGGTAGGCAATCAGCTGAGCTTATCAGATGGAAATACCATCACCCTTCCCTTGGGTACAGGTGGATTTGCTGCGGGGGCAGGTATTAGCATTGATTCGGCCAACGTGATTACCAATATCGGCGACACACTCGAAACAGATGACATCAACATCGGAGATGCAGCAGGAGGCGACCTTTCGGGCACATATCCTAACCCGACGGTTGCGGCGATTCAAGGTACGAGTGTCTCGACTACAGCACCTACAGCAGATCAAATCTTTAAATACGATGGAATCGAGTGGATACCTTCTACTGATCTTGTAGACGATGCCGACGCAGATACCACTAACGAGCTTCAAATCTTGAACTTGTCAGGAAACAATCTGACGATTAGCGATGGAAATACCGTCACCTTAAATCCAGATGATGCGGATGCAGACTCTACGAATGAGATTCAGACGCTGAGCATTGTAGGAACTACTATCTCATTGACAGATGGAGGATCTGTGACAGTTCCTGTGACGGACGCAGATGCAGACACAACAAATGAGCTACAGATCTTGAGCATCTCTGGTTTCAATGTGAGTATCTCAGACGGAAACTCTATCACGATTCCTGATCAGTCTGTGAATGCAGGGGCAGGTATCAGCATCATTGGTAATGTCATCAGCAATACAGGAGATACCCTTGAAACAGATGACATCAATATTGGCGATGTAGCAGGCGGAGACCTTTCGGGTACCTTCCCCAATCCATCTGTAGTGGCACTTCAAGGAAATGATGTGGCATCGACTACGCCTACCATAGATGAAGTATTGAAGTGGAATGGGAGTGAGTGGGAACCTAGTGTGGATGACAACACAGATGCCGACGCGGATTCGACCAATGAATTGCAGACACTCTCTATCGCAGGTTCTGTCTTGAGCCTATCAGACGGCAACTCTGTCAATATCCCTGTCAACAACTATGTAGATGGACCAGGAATTGATATTACAGGGCTTACGATTACCAATATAGGTGACCAAGACTCTACAGACGATGTGAACATCGGCGACGCAGCAGGAGGAGACCTTTCAGGTACTTATCCAGATCCTACGGTAGCGGCGATTCAAGGCACGAGCGTTTCGACCACTGCTCCTACGACGGGCCAGGTCTTTAAATACGACGGAATCGAGTGGGTGCCTGCTACAGATCTTGTAGATGATGCAGATGCAGACTCAACCAATGAGATACAGGCCATTAGCATCTCAAATGATACGATCAACATTTCAGATGATGCATCCTTTGTCGTCCTACCTGATGGCAGCGAAACCAACGAGTTGCAAACACTCAGTGTTTCAGGAGCGGATTTGACCATCTCCAGTGGCAATACCGTCACGCTCAATGTGGACGATGCAGATGCAGATTCCACCAATGAGATTCAGTCCATCAGTCTGTCCAACGATACGATTTCCATTTCAGATGATGCCTCTATTGTAGTCCTACCCGATGCAAGCGCAACAAACGAGATTCAGAGTTTGAGCATTGCAGGAAACGATTTGTCTATCTCAGGTGGAAATACCATTACCTTAGATGCAGATTCTACCAACGAATTCCAGTCTATCAGCCTCTCAAATGATACACTACGTCTTTCAGATGATGCATCCTTTGTTGTTGTACCAGATGCAAGTGAGACAAATGAGATTCAAAGCTTGAGTATTGCTGGAAACGACTTGTCAATCTCGGGTGGAAATACCATTACCTTAGACGCAGATTCTACCAACGAATTCCAGTCTATCAGCCTCTCAAATGACACACTGCGTCTTTCAGATGATGCATCCTTTGTTGTACTAGGCGACACCTCCGCACTCAATGAGTTGCAAAACATTAGCTTTAGTACATTGACAGAGGAATTGATCTTGACAGGTACAGATGATACGGTAGATTTAAGCAACTTCATCCAAGTGACGGAGACAGCAACTGGTGACCTGGGAGGTACAGTTGGTAATCCTGTAGTAGATGGTATCCAGGGTACGAGTGTCAGTGCAACCAGCCCTGATCAAGGCGAAGTACTTACATATGACGGTACAGAATGGACACCTGATACTTTGCCGACTTCTGCCTTGCTAGTGAACAGCAGCTTAATTCCTGACGCAAACAACAGTTATGACATTGGCTCTTCTTCTAGCAGATGGTCGACGCTTTTCTTGCAGAACAACCCTGATGTCTTGTCCGACGCACGCTTCAAGCAGCAAATACGCCCACTAGCTTATGGGCTTACGGAGCTTTTGATGCTACAGCCTGTATCTTATCAGTTGACCAATGATCCTGATCAGCAAACCCAGCTTGGCTTCCTAGCTCAGGAGGTGCAGCCTGTCATCGGAGAGGTCGTCAATGAGCATGTAGCAGCAGACTCTACAGAGTCTCAATTTGGCATGAGCTACACAGAGTTGATCCCCGTAATCATCAAAGGAATCCAGGAGCAACAGGAAACCATCGATCAGCAGCAAGACCTGATCATGGAGCAGCGGGACCTCATTGAAGAAATGAGAAAGGAATTGCAAGAAATGAAGAAAGAAACTCAAGAAAAGCGCTAAGATGAAATCTATAGCCTACATCCTCACGATGCTAGTCTGCCTGAACGTTTCAGGTGGACTGGCACAAGATTCGACCTTGCAATTGGTTCGGTCGGTCTTCCACTCTGCTGGGACCTTTGCAGATAATGCGGGCCTCTCCATCTCCTATACGATAGGAGAACCGATGGTAGAGACTTATTCAGCCTTGCAAGGAGATTTGATATTCACCCAGGGCTTTCAGCAACCCGATACGACGAAAGCACTCGGTCCTACTAGTATCGAAGCACCCGAAATCCAGGTATCCTACAACATCTACCCCAATCCTGTGCAGGATCGATTATTTGTAGAGCTTGAGACCAACATACCCGCCGAGATGCGTGTAGCCCTCTACGATATGCAAGGTAAGGAGACATCTGTGCCTTCTCAAGAAGGGCTGGTAATGGGAAGTAAAACCTTGACCTTCGATATGGAGACGCTACCGGTTGGGGTCTACGTTTTGCGTCTACATCGAGCAGATGGGCGCGTCATTCGCGCATTCAAAATCCAAAAGGATCTGTAGTTTTACATCCATCATCGTTTTTGGCTAAATCAAACCTATGCATCTACATAAAGCAATCTTAATCTTTTCACTGAGCATCCTCCTGATTTTGTGGGGAGGGAGAACTTACGGACAGACATTTCAAGCTGAAAGTGAAGAAATCACCATGAAGTTTGGCTTTCCTGAACTCAAGATCATGGATGACTTATTATATGAAGACGAAAATCAAAATAAACAGCTGGATGTAGATGAAGCTTGTTTGATCAGTTTTTCTGTTCAGAATGTAGGGAAATACACAGCAAAAGACGTGGCCATTCGCCCTGAGGAGCTCAACGGCATTAAAGGACTGGACTTGCCCAAAAAAGTAGCGGTCGGAGAGATCAAGCCAGGAGAGACGAAATCTGTCCAAATTGGGATGACAAGTACAGACAGTCTCCAAGCAGGCACTGCCAGTTTGGTTTTTTATATCCTGGAGAAGGGCGAAGAACGGAATCTTTCTGTGGTGTATGCATTGGGTACAGCAGGAAAAGGCGAGGAAATGAAGGAAGAGGAGGAAGTGGAAAAAGAAGGAGAAAACGAGGGAGACAATTAGTCATCCGCTATGCACTAAGGCCCAGATCGATAGTACCTTACTTCGATCTGGGTTTTATTAGGTATTTCTGGATGTCGCTGCTTGACCATGAGCTTCCTGAGATACCAGATATTTGCCACCTTTTCCAATTTAAATAAAAGGGCTTTTCCTGTCCCGCTGACCATCTTCAATTTCGCCTTGCGCTTTCGAATCTGAATCGCATCCAATCCTAGTGCGCAATGGTCCAGACTTTCGCGATCCCATGGCTCGTCCCGCAAAGCGATAAGGCCTCCCATAAGCATATCTGTCTCTCTGACAGGGACTAAGTTGTGGATATGAATGGTAGATAGACAAATACTTTCATCCATTTTCCTAGGGAGGAATTGGGATAGGTCTTCACAAGCAATGGCACTTTCCAGAATTTGGATATAAGGGGAAGGTGATTTTTGAGCAAAAAGAATAGCAGGGACGCAGAGCATCCATAGTAGTATAAGTCTCATATGTGTGGATTGAGTAGTATAAGGTAGAGGAAATTGAACCTAGAAAGGTTGCAAGCTGCCTCAATTTCCTCACCCTGGCACCCTTTCTCCTTTTACATATGCTTGTTCATGAGCCAAATAATCTGCATAGACTTGGCGAATTCCCTCTTCCAAGGCTATTTCATGCTGATATCCAAGGTCATGAAGACGACTGACATCCATCCACTTGCGAGGTGTACCATTGGGTTTGCTCGTATCAAAGACTAGCTGCCCCTGGTAGCCCACAACTTTTTGAATCGTCTCTGCCAATGTCTTGATTGTGATGTCTTCGCCTGTCCCAATGTTTAAAAAAGGCTTGTCATCATAGCGGTCCATGAGGAATACACAAGCACGCGCCAAATCATCCACATGCATAAACTCCCTTCGTGGACTTCCATCACCCCAGATCTGCACTTCAGGCTTTTGCTCGATTTTGGCTTCGTGAAACTTACGAATCAAAGCGGGAAGTACATGAGAGTTTTGCAAATCGTAACTGTCATTGGGACCGTAGAGATTCGTGGGCATAGCAGATATAAAGGAAGCTCCATACTGGTCGCGGTAGGCTTCACATAGCTTGATCCCAGCTATTTTGGCGATGGCATATGGCTCATTGGTCGGCTCCAATGTCCCTGTAAGTAGTTGCTCCTCCTTCATAGGTTGAGGGGCAAACTTGGGATAGATGCAAGAGGAACCGAGGAAAAGCAGCTTTTTTACTTTGTGTACATGGGCCTGATGAATGACATTAGCTTCAATCATCAGGTTGTCATAAATAAAATCCGCCCTGTAGGTGTTATTGGCTACGATTCCCCCGACTTTGGCAGCCGCAAGGAATACATACTCAGGTTGAGTTTCTTTGAAAAATGCAGCTACAGCCCCCTGATCTCGTAGATCCAGCTCAGATTTTGCTCGCAGTAAAAGATGAGAGTATCCTTCTTTTCGAAGATATCTGACAATCGCGGCTCCGACCATCCCTCGGTGTCCCGCCACGAAAATTCTTGCTTCTTTATGCATGTTGAAAATGATCTTGACTCACTTTTACATAAGGTTGCAGCAACTCGTCTACCCAGCTGTCAAATGTCGTCTGCGGTTCCCAGTCGAGTTGGCGCTTTGCTTTTTTCGCGCATCCGAGCAGATCTGTCTCGATTCTGCGATGAAAAGGAGGGCAAACCTCCACAATCAACTTTCCCGTCAGGGCATCGTATCCTTTCTCCTTCTTACCTTGTCCTTCCCAAACTAAGTCCATGCCCAGTTTTTCCCCACAGATCGTGACAAACTCACGTACACTTCGCCCCTCTCCCGTTGCAATCACAAAATCTTCTGCTGATGGTTCTTGCAACATTTTCCACATGGCTGCTGCATAATCGGCCGCATATCCCCAGTCTCTGACAATATCCAGATTGCCCAATTTGAGTACATTTTTCCTGCCTCTCGCTATCTCTCCCAGTGCACCTGCAATCTCTTGTGTCAAACACTGTGTCTTGCATCTCGTGGAAGTATGACTAAATAAAATGCCATTGCAGGCAAAAATTCTATATGTCTCTCGAAAGTTACGGACCATCCAGACCGCATACAATTCAGCTACTCCATGAGAACTGACAGGATAAAAGGGCGTTTCTTCCTGTATGGGTAAAGAGGTTACATGGCCATAGACTTCAGGACTGACGGATTGGAAAAACTTCGTCTTAGGAGAATACAAGCGGATAGCTTCTAACATGTGGAGCGTCGCAGCGGCATGGGGTTCCACCTCGTCTATCTTTAAAGCATGACTTCTTCGCAGTGGTGCATTGAGATGGTAGACTTCCTGTGGCTGGATTCGCTTAATGAGCTCTGCAAGCAAGAGCCCCTGAGTATCTGAGGCATCAAATATGTGGAGTTGATCGGCGATGTGCGGCAAATTTTGCGTATCTCCTACCCTTCCTTTCACCCAAACGCCAAATACCTCATACCCTTTTGCTAATAGTAATTCTGCCAAAAAGGAACCATCCTGACCATTAATGTCTGTAACCAATGCTTTTTTCATGCTATCCAATGCTCCTGGGTTGTAAAAAAATCGAGGTCAATTTCCTTTCACGTATTCGAGTTCGCGAATGATTATAGGAAGTGATCTTACGCATCCATTAGACAAGAACCGTTCCTATTTTTGAAAGCCAGAAGATTTGTGTGGTACCCATAAACGAGATACTAAAACGAAAAGGCTATTGCACCTACATGCAATAGCCTTCTGTATGACTTTACAGAAATATAGCTGATTAATCCAGGTCAATCACCGTCCAACCTGCTCCTCCATCCTCTACAGGTGCATCTGCTGTACGATTCACGAAAGAAAACATGGCTAAGTGATCACGTATGGCTTGCCTCAACGCACCTGTCCCTTTCCCATGTAGCACACGCACACGCTTCAGTCCTGCGACTCTTGCTTCATCCAAGAACTTATCCACAGCTGTCAGGGCCTTCTCGACGCGCATGCCCATGACGTCCATTTCTAGCTTCGCATGTGTCATCGGAATCTCACTCTCATGGTCTTCTTGTGTGATGACAGCTACACGTGGAGCAGAAACTTTTTGGCGTTTGGGGGGACGTATCTTGACGAGTTGATTCAACTTCACATTGACACGTAAGCCCTCTGTCTCGATGACGCCTTTCTTTCCCTGAATATCTACTAGCTGACCATAAGAGGTTGCATTTTTCAGTTTCACCCAGTCTCCTGTTACGATTTCAGCTCCTGTGAGGACTTCTACTCCTGAAGACTCTGACTGTGCGACACGCTTTTTCTTTTTCTTTTCTGGAAGCTCAGGCAGCGCCTCCAAGGGCTCCACCTCAGGCGTCGCATTCATCAACGCTTTTCTTAGCTTCCGCGTGCGTTCCTTCTCTGCTTGGGTTTCACGGATCTCGCGGATGGTGGTCTCAATCTTACGGTTGGCCTGCAAGATCAAGTTCTTGGCTTCCTCTTTCGCATCGCGGATGATATGCTTTCGCTGCGCATCTAAGTCGCGCTCCCTGCGCTCGTTCTTTTCGACAAGCTGCTGAAGTTTATTTTCTTTTCGCTTATTTTCTGCAACCAGCTTGTTGAGCTGCTGAGACTTTTTCTCTAGTTCCTTTAAGAGTTTGTCGGTTTCGATTTCATCTACACCGACCTTACGTCTGGCTTTTTTCAGGATGGTCTGGTGGACCCCTACCCTACGCGCCATTTCAAAAGCATAACTCCTCCCTGGAACGCCTTCCATCAGGAAATAGGTCGGCTTCAATTCTTGTGTATCAAACTGCATGGCCGCATTGATCACGCCTGATGTCACCTCTGCATAGTCTTTGAGATTGCCATAGTGGGTAGTGATGATACCAAAAGCCCGTTGGTTGACAAAGCGCTCTAAGAAGGACTCCGCAATGGCCCCTCCCTGCGTCGGATCTGTACCCGCCCCAAATTCATCTACCAGGAACAACGAGTTACGGTTCATATTGTCCCCCATCTGACGCCACTGGTATAGACGAGAGGTATAGGTGCTGAGGTCCGATTCAATCGACTGCTCATCTCCAATATCCATGTAGAGCGCATCAAATAATCGAAATTCAGATCCTTCATCTACAGGAAGGAGGAAGCCTGTTTGAAGCATGATTTGCAGTAGGCCCACGACCTTCAAGGAAACCGATTTCCCCCCAGCATTGGGTCCTGAGATTACCACAATTCGGCGTCCAGGATCTAGCGTCAGATTGAGCGGCACGACGGTCATCTTTTCCTCCAACGCTTTGAGTTGAAGCAAAGGATAATAAGCATCTCTTAGCATGAGCTTCTGCCCCGATGGATTCACCGTCGGCAGGGTAGCGTTGAGGTCCAGTGCCACTTTTGCCTTAGCCATGATCAACTCTAATCGGATCATGACTTCCTGGAAGCCCCCTATTTCAGGGGCAAATTCTCTCAGTTTGGCTGTTACCTCACGGAGTATGCGTACGACTTCATTGTGTTCCTGAATCTGAAGCTCTCGCAGTTGGTTGTTGAGGTTGAGGGCTTCGGTAGGCTCGACATATACCGTATTACCCGATTGGGAGATATCATGGACAAAGCCAGGAACACGTCCTCTCGAATCCGCTCTTACAGGGATCACAAGCCTATCATTTCGGATGGTGGCCTCTCGGTCCTGAGCCCAGCCCTTCTCATGCGCCCATCTCAGCACACGGTTCAGCGTATCGCGCAGGCTCTCACCTGAAGAAATGATCTGCTTGCGAATGCGCCCCAGTTCAGGCGAAGCCTTGTCGCTGATATTACCATGATCATCTAGGATGGCCCCTATCATCGGAATCATTCGCTCAGAAAAAGGGAGTTCGTAAGCGAGAGAGGCCAGCAGCGGATAAATTTCTTTCTTTTTCTCCAAAAAGCCCCGAAGCGTTTTGATACCTTTCAACCAAGCAAGAAACTGACTGAGTTGCCTTGCAGACAGGTAGTCACCCTCCACCTGGAGCTTTTGTAGAATTGGCTCAATCGCCATATAATACGCACCTGGAAAGTGGTCTTCAAACTCCCATATATTTTTGGCCTCTGCCACACGGCGAAGTTCCGGAATAAGTGTATCTGGGTCTGATGTAGGGGATAAACTCTGACAACGCTCCTTGGCCTCAGGTCCCGAAACATACTTTTCGGTACGTTGAAGAATGATGTCAAAGCCTAACTTTTCGTATGTGTGGGGATGGATTAGCTTCATTTATACAACTACTCGACGTCTAGAGTGATTCTGGATAATGCGCTAGAGTCGGCTTTTAAATTCTTGATTGAGTCTTTTCTCGCAGCCTCTTTCTGGGCTTGCTCTTCTAGCTGTTTTTCAGCGTATTCTTTCTTGGCCTGCTCTTCTCGCTCCTCCAGATCCTTTGTGATTTCTTGATAGATTTGGTTCATCAATGGGGGATGCTCCATGTAATACTTATAATGTGTGAGAAAGGTTTGCCTATCGAGCGCATACTTGTCCAAAATTTCATTGGATAAGTCCTCACGAAGTGCCCTGCGCATAGCCAGTGGACCTCCACGCTTGTCCACTACTACGTCTGAAATATGCATCTCAATCAAGATTTGCTGCATCATAGCGGGCGTTAAAGGCTCAAATTCCTCCTGCTGTTTTTCACAACCTACCGTTACACATAGATTGAGCAATAACCACCCTAAAATATGTATGTATCGCATCATGTATTTCTTTGATTCAAAGGTGGGTAGACTTCATCATTTCGTTGTAAAGATACGCTTTTTTAGGCAGTACGTTAAAGCAAAGCGCAAGATGTCGCCAACACTTTCTGATAAGTGACGTTTCTAGCAAAGGAATTCATGCATAACGGCTATTCCTATCATCATTCGCATACCTTATCCTTTCATTTACTTATGAGTCAACCCTTAATAGTTGCCATTTATGCCGTCTCAGAAAACGGTGTCATCGGAAAAGAAAATGACCTCCCTTGGAAACTACCCAAAGACCTCAAGCATTTCATGAACCTTACCCTTGGGAAGTGTGTCATCATGGGACGGAAGTCTTTCGACTCCTTGGGGCGCAAACCCCTTCCTCGAAGACGCAACATCATCGTCACCCGACAAAAGGATTTTCAAGCAGCAGGTGTTGAAGTCGCCCACTCTCTCGAAAAAGCCATCGCCATGTGTCAAGACGAAGCTGAAATCTGTATTTCTGGAGGAGCAGGTATCTACAGAGAGTCTATTGAAAAAGGCTTTGTCACTCGGATTTATGAAACGCTGGTACATGCAGATGTCGAGGGTGATACCTACTTCGAACTCCCTGCCCCTGACACATGGGAAATTGTGGACTTTGAGGCACATCAAGCCGATGAAAAACACGCTTTTGCCTACACGTTTCGCACACTGGAAAAGAAAAAAGGATAAATCTTTAAGTAGATATAAGAAATAAAATCGTAGCCTATTCATGATAGGATAGGAAAAACAGAGAAATCAAGCAGAAAATCGCCTCCTCTGACCTCCCAGCGGCTATCCCGAACTTTGGAGGAGGAAGATATTCATGCTAATTTTGTAGGGCAACAGACCATATGAGTTGTCCTGTTTTAGGTACTTTCTTCGACTCAATGCTAGGCTCGCATCAGTAAAATATACATTTCTTTATGTATGATATGTAGGCTGGGTTGATACCTATTTTGAGTCAATATCACCAAAGTAAAAAGTACTTCCCCGAAAGGCATAGGATCGAAAAGAGTATCTATCATAGAATTATTCCTCGCAGGATGATCTCTCGAAGTCTATCATTTTATCTAAATAATTTTCTAGCATATGATACAAACTACTTCAGGCATCACGTCACAGCAGGCCATAGAATGGGAAGATCGCTACGGCGCACACAACTACCACCCTCTACCTGTGGTTTTGAGCAAGGGCCAGGGTGTCCACCTCTGGAGCCCCGAAGGAAAGCAGTACTATGACTTTCTTTCTGCATACAGTGCCGTGAACCAAGGACATTGCCACCCCTACATTCTTCAAGCACTTAAGGATCAAGCAGAAAAGCTTACCCTTACCTCACGCGCATTTTACAATGATGCCCTTGGACCTTATGAGAAATATATCACCGAACTCCTCGGCTATGATAAGGTACTCCCCATGAATACGGGTGTAGAGGGAGGAGAAACGGCGATCAAACTTGCCCGTAAGTGGGGCTACGAGAAAAAGGGAATCCCCGAAAACCAGGCGAAGATCATTTTTGTTGAAGGCAACTTCTGGGGACGTACCCTAGGAGCGATTTCCTCGTCTACAGACCCTAGCAGTTTCAAAGGTTTCGGTCCTTACATGCCAGGATATGAGATCATTCCCTACAATGACCTAGATGCATTAGAAGCCGCACTGGAAGATCCCAATGTAGCAGGATTTATGGTCGAACCCATCCAAGGGGAAGCGGGAGTAGTCGTTCCAGATGAAGGATATCTCTCCAAAGCGCATGCGATGTGTCAATCAAAAAATGTCTTATTCATCGCAGATGAAGTACAGACAGGTCTCGCACGTACAGGAAAAATGCTGGCATGTGATCATGAAAATATCAAGCCTAACATCCTCGTTTTAGGAAAAGCACTCTCTGGAGGCGTCCTCCCTGTATCAGCGGTCCTCGCGGATGATGAAGTGATGCTGTCCATCAAGCCTGGAGAGCACGGCTCTACCTACGGAGGAAATCCCCTAGCCTGCGCTGTAGCCAAAGCCGCACTAGAAGTCATCGTAGATGAAGGACTTGTCGAGAAAGCAGACCAGCTGGGCAATGTGTTCCGTAGCAAGATGGAGGAACTCGTAGAAAAACGCCCTGATCTTTTGGTTGGTGTGAGAGGAAAAGGTCTGTTGAATGCTGTACTTGTCAATGATACAGAAGATAGCCCCACAGCCTGGAATATGTGCCTGGCATTAGCAGAAAACGGCCTGCTAGCCAAACCTACACATGGGAATATCATCCGTTTTGCCCCTCCTCTCGTCATCACAGAGGCTCAAATGAATGAATGTGTGGAGATTATCAGCAAAACTTTCATGGAATTCTCCAAATGATCCACCGTAGGACATAGTACATAAATATACCAAGACGAACTTTTTATTCGTTCCGACTAGAAAGGCACTTCCATTCAACCTATGTGAGGTGCCTTTCTATTAAAAAAATTTGCGGTTTTCGTAAAGAGCACCTTAGAATTGAGAGTTTTTAGCTAAATTATTAACAGATAACTTAGTTTTAAGAAGAATTTGTAATCACTAGTATGCTTGAAAAGCTTAGGCATATCGTTCTAATTTTTAGTATCCTACCTGTCCTTGCTCATGCGCAGGTGGATAGCAGTTTTGTAATCACAGATCTTATAGGCTCTCCTTCTTCTGTTCAGCCTACGCAAGCTGTATTGTGGAAAATAGAAGGTGAAGGACTTCCAGCTCCCTCTTACATCTACGGAGTCCTTCATAAAGTTCGAAAGCCTTATTTCTTTATTCACCCTGAAATAAATAACATATCTCAAAAAGTAGACCTGATCTTGATGGCAGTTGATCCCCTCAACTATGACATCGATTATCTACAAAGAGGAACAATCCCCCTAGACTCTACGCTAGACGTTCTCCTTCCTCCTAAGACGTACAGGTGGATGGAGAAGTTCATCGATGACAGTCTATCAGAGCGGTCTAGAGACCAATTTATGGGGCGATACCCTCCCCTTTACTTGGCTCGTCAGATGATGTCTGACTATTGCTTGGGTTTTGGACCTGATTTTGAGCCCCTTTCCTATGAAGAGTATCTGAGGACAGCCATTCCCAAACCCTTTGAGTTTGTCGGTACAGGGTGGACGCGTACAGCGTGGATAGAAAGCTTCTCTTATAGAGACCAGACCGAAGAGTTATTGCTGCTTCTCGACAAAAGACGTAGTAAGTGCAAAACCTATCAGACTATCATGGAGTCCTACCGCAAGGAAGACTTAGATCAAGTATGGCTCCTTTCAGTAGATGCACCTGACTTTGGTGGCAATATGTCCCAACTCGTAGAGGTGAGAAATCAGGCGTGGATAAATAGTTTACGGTTTAAAATCTATAACCAACCTGTTTTGGCGATCATGCATGCCGTACAACTTCCAGGAGAGTATGGGTTATTGCACCAGTTACGCAAGCAGGGATTTAAGGTAACAGGCGTCTCGCTCAATACCCAAACTGAATAATCCCTTAAAATTGTTTGTCATACCCCCTTGCAGATAGCCTCGTCCTCCCAGATGTAATTGCTGAATCTCTTTTCTAACATCATAATTAGTCTCCCCATTTTTTCTCATAGATCCCCCATTTTGATCATTTGTGTTGAAAGTGCTTTACCTTGGGTTTTAGGAAGACTTATCTGTAATTTTCAATTAACATCATAGCACGTCCTCCTCTCCTTGTGTTTGATTTTGCATCAGAAATTGAAAATGATCCGTTTGCTTTAATTGTAGAATTTTCTCATCTAGGCAGAAGTTTTCAGCATGTAGGTAAAAGCACAGGAAGCTAAGCAGATCTTTTACTGCAAGTGGAAGACCCTATGAGTGAAAATATTTCCAGACAGCAAGACCAAACATCATCAATGGATAAGACTCCAGCCCTTTCCAAGCGGCTGCTGGCAGCTATTCCCGACATCCTGATGACCATTGCTGGGGATGGAGAAATTCTCACCTACCATATTCCCTCTCAAGCTCCACCCATTTGGCAAGATATTGCTCAGAAGCCACACCTTCCCCAACTGATGGAGGCCATGACCTCAACAGAAGAATGTAAGGATGTACTCACTATTTGGTCACAAGCACTTGAAGGATCAGGAACAGGCATTACTTCTTTCTCGACCTTCGTAGCCGCATCAGAATATCGATACGAAATACGATTTGCTCCGATGGAAGCCCATCGTGAGCTCGTTGCCATCATCCGAGATGTAACCAGTTCCTACAAAGCCAATCGAGAACTCGCCAAATCCGAAAAGCGATACCGCACCCTAGTCGAAAATATGAACGAGGGTGTTGCCCTAACAGACATTCACGAAGAAATTCTATTTGTCAATGACCGGCTAGCCGATATCTTCAATGTAGACAAAGAAGGTCTGATCGGAACGACCAGCTATTCCCTATTTTCTGATCCCAAAATTCAAGATATCATCAAGAGTAAAATCCCTGGGAGGAAAGGAGGCAGCAGCGAGACCTATGAGCTAGATTTCAGAAGGAAGGATGGAAAGAAAATGTGTATTCTAATTGCCGCAGCGCCTCACTATGGAGAAAATAGCGAATATCAAGGCGCCATCGCACTGGTCACAGATATATCGGATCGCAAGCAGGCAGAACTGAAACTCATCGAGAAGAATCAGGAACTAGATGCCTTTGTCTACAAAGCCTCTCATGATCTCAAAGGGCCCCTAGCTTCTATACTGGGTGTCATCCATATTGCGAGAGATGAAATCCAGGAAGCCACGGCTCATAAATATCTGGACCTCATCACGCGTAGTACCAAACGGCTAGACCTGATCCTGTCGGAGCTCATAGACCTGACCCGCCTCAATAAATCCCAACTGGCGTTGCAGGAACTCAACATGGAGCAGATCATCGATGAAATCGTCTCTAGTCTCAAGCATCTACCCCATGCAGATAAGATTAACTATCATAAGATCATCCAGCTTCAAAATCCGCTCGTTTCTGACATCAAATTGATCCATTCTATCATCCAAAATTTGACAGTTAATGCGATCAATTATCACAACTTTGAGCAGCAGAATCCCAAAATCATCTTTTCTGTGGTAACAAAGGGCGAATATGCGGCAATCAAAGTAGAAGACAATGGGATTGGAATTCCTATGCGCCTTCAAAAGCGCGTATTTGAAATGTTTTACCGAGGAAATACCCAGTCAAAGGGCTCAGGACTTGGACTTTACATTGTCAAAAGTGCTGTAGATCGTCTCAAAGGAGAAATTGACCTGGAATCCGAGGAAGGAAAGGGTACAGGCATTACCATCCGTATTCCCCAATCATGAGGCGAAACTCAGAAGTTTCCACACGATACGCCATGAGGTATTGATCACATCCATGGCTAATCTTACTTTTCAAGGATTTTTTCCATGTAAACTCCCATGAAAAAGGCGATGTTGCCCTTATCATCTCTTTTTGATTGAACCACGAAGCACATGCATCCACTCTTTTCTCCTTCACAACTTCGAGGCTTGGGCATCCTCAGTCTATTTTGCCTATTCATCCTCGGTATCAAACTATCCTTACATTGGATTCCCCAACATCCACTTGTCTATTGGAAACCCTTGCCAATGGCTGTTCATTCTACGCCATCCCCACCTCCTAAGCTGCCTAGGCTCGATTTGAATTTAGCGAAAGCAAGTGACCTAGCGGTCTATCCTGGGATAGGATCTGTCCTGAGTAAACGGATCATCGCTTTTCGTGAGGCCAAAAATGGCTATCAATCTATAAACGAATTACAAAAAGTCTATGGGCTCTCAGATAGTACCTTTCACAGCCTCAAATCCTATTTATATGTTACCCCCGCTCGGCATCATCCCAAAAAGAAGATTGACAGACAATCAGTAAATTTGAACCTGGCCACTCAGGAAGAATTGGAAAAAAAGCTGAAGATCTCAGCTAAACAGGCACGCAGCATACTCAAATACCGTAAAATTCTGGGTTTTTATTCGCATCCGAGGCAATTACAGGCAGTATATGGGATTTCTTCTTATACATATCAGCAGATTCTTCCATTTTTAAGGGTAGGCGATCTCTCTTTCTACTCCAGGAAAGACCTCAATCAAGTGCAGTCTTGGACACTATCGCGCTATGCCTGTATGGATAAAACCTTGGCAGATGCCGTCCTCCATGCACGAAAAAAGCAGGGTAAATTTACTTCATGGGATCAAGTAAAGCGTATTCCTCATCTTTCTCATCGCTGTCTCGCCGAGTTAAAAGCACATTTTTTTATATGATGTACATTGGATGGACGCTAGACTGGGGGAGTGATCTGTGTAGAATAGATCATAAAAAATTGTAAATAGATAAATGATGATCACGAATAAGTGGGTACTTTCAGTCTCATCTCTTGTATGCAGTAAAATCCCCATGGGGATCGTCTCTCACGTCTAATGGTCTGCTTAATATCTTGATTTTGGCAGGTTTTTCTCTGTATAAATAGACAAAAAATCCTATTTTTGTAGTTATGCAAATAAACGAGGCTGTCAGATCACACATCAGAGAGGTTCCTGATTTTCCGATACCTGGGATCTTATTTAAAGACATCTCCCCTATTTTTCTCAATCCCCAGCTGACACAAGATTGCGCGGAGCATCTCAGTGCGCACTGGCAGGACCATTCCATCCATAAGGTAGTGGGAATCGACAGCAGAGGGTTCCTACTTGGGCCTCAAATCGCCATCGGCTTGGATGCAGGCTTTGTGATGGTCCGCAAAAAGGGAAAGCTTCCTCCCGAAACTGTTTCCGTCTCTTACTCGTTAGAGTATGGTACGGCCGAAATAGAATCTTTGACGGGAAGTATTGTCAAGGGTGACCGTGTCCTCATCCACGATGACTTACTTGCAACAGGAGGTACAGCATCAGGAGCTGCAGAGCTTGTCGAAAAGTTGGAGGGAACCGTCATTGGTTTTAGCTTTATTATCAACCTTTCTTACCTCAAGGGCGATGAAAAGCTACATCCTTATTCGGATAAAATTCACTACCTTGTGAATTACACTACATAAAGGAAACCTTCCCAATAATGATCTTTATATGGTCGTTAAAGATTTATCCTCCTTGTGCATATATATTACAGACTACTTCGCATGTGATATATTTATTTTCAGCTTTCATCAAAATCAAAAAGGAACGTAAATACTACTATGAGTTTACCCGTAACATTATCTGAGGCTATTGAAGGACTAGATTTCCGAATGACGGAAAATCAACAAATGATTGCGGATATGATTCGCCGCTATGGAGAGGAGAAGATTCGCCCAGTCGTTGGACACTTTGATGAGACTCAGGAATTTCCCGTCGAGATCATGAAGGAGCTCGGAGAGATGGGCTTGATGGGCATCCTTGTACCTGAAGCGTATGGTGGGTCTGGTTTTGGATACTTCGAATATGTAGTAGCAATCCAAGAAGTCGCCAAATTTTGTGGTGCCATTGGACTCTCACTTGCCGCACATAACTCACTATGTACCAATCATATTCTCAAGTTTGGCACAGAAGAGCAAAAACAGAAGTATCTCCCCAAACTAGCCTCTGCAGAGCACATCGGTGCATGGGGCTTGACAGAACCCAATACAGGATCTGATGCAGGCAATATGAAGACCGTCGCTGTAGAGGACGGAGACCACTGGGTGCTCAATGGCTCCAAAAACTTCATCACTCACGGCATCTCAGGAGATATTGCGGTGGTCGTGGCGCGTACAGGAGAGCCGCGTACACGCAACAATGCCTCTGCTTTCATCGTCGAGCGCGGAACACCTGGATTCAGAGGTGGAAAGAAAGAAGACAAGCTCGGCATGCGTGCATCCGAAACGGCAGAAATGATCTTCGAAGATTGTCGCATCCCTAAGGAAAATCTTCTAGGAAAAGTGGGAGAAGGATTCAAGCAGTCTATGGTTATCCTAGACGGAGGCCGTATTTCGATCGCCGCCTTGTCGCAGGGAATAGCCAAAGGCGCATTTTTGTCTGCCTTCAAATATGCTCAAGAGCGCGAGCAGTTTGGCAAAAAGATCTATGACTTTCAGGCAATTTCTTTCATGCTGAGTGATATGTATACACAAATCCAGGCAGGAGACCTGCTGACGTATCGTGCAGCAGATATGATCAATAAGAAGCAGAAGGTGACAAATGCATCTGCAAAAGCCAAACTCTACACAAGTGAAGCTGCCGTCAGTATTTCAAATGATGCTGTGCAGATCCTCGGTGGATATGGTTACATCAAAGAATATGGAGTCGAAAAATATTATAGAGATGCCAAGCTTTGCACCATCGGTGAAGGGACTTCTCAGATTCAAAAACTAGTGATTGCTCGTGGCGAATTGAGTGCCTAAGCTCTCGCTAAATGATAGATTCCAACGAAATACGTAAGCACATGTCTTTTAGTAGGCATGTGCTTTTCTGTTGGGGTGAAAAACGAAACTCAAAGGAAAAACGTATATTGTAGTCAATCATCCGATTCCGAAAAGTATCATACGCGCAAGAGGCTTACTTCAAAGCCTTTTAGTACCTTTTGTGGCAAGAAAAGCCTATATCTCTGCCAAAATAATTAGTTTAGCGTATGTATTTAGCTAAAAAAACGATCATAATATTAAAAAATGCTTGCTTATCTCTAATTTTATTAGCAGTTTTGCTATATAAGTTAGTTGAATCTTCTATTTACGCCCTAATTCAGCAAGCAATGTATTATATCTACCGTAGGAATCGACCCCAGACCGGCCCTTCATATTCGGTTGTTGCTACCTTACCCAAAAATCCTAAAGTAAATAGGACAAAGTTTATCATAGGTCTTCTCACGCTTTTGGTATTGACAAATGGTGTGACCTACTTCATGTCTGATGCCTTCAGAGGAAGGAGTACGTTTGTGGAGACAGTGAAAAAGGAATCCCTCTTCCTCATTGATCATGCTGCACAGCACATTGCCGATGTCACTGCATTTGAAGGAAAAGTAAGGCAAGTTTCTAAGCAACTCAATGTTCCACCTGAATGGCTCATGGCTGTGATGTACACAGAGTCAAAGTTCAATCCTTCCATCGAAAATCTCAAAGGCAGTGGAGCCATCGGCCTGATCCAATTTACGGTTCCTGCTGTCAAGGATCTCAACAGACAATTGGGTACCAGATACTACATGAGTGACATCAAGCGGATGACGGCGCATCAGCAGATGGATCTCGTATGGGCTTATCTCAAGGTCGTACAGGAGCGATATGGTCAATTTAAAACCTTACCTGACTTGTACCTAGCTGTGCTATACCCTCGCGCCATAGGTCAAGACAAATCCTATGCGCTTTTTGCCCGCCCCACAAGGGCCTACCGCCAAAACTCAGGTCTAGATGAAAATAAGGATGGTGTAATCACTGTAGGAGATATTCATGGAAGAATGGAGCGGATGTTTCCCACAGCGTATATCGCAGAGAGATAGCTATCTGTTTATGGCCCTACGGATGATAACAGACGCTCTCAATAAACCTTACTTGCGAGAAATCTCTGACAAGCTTGGGCCAGTGCTTCGCTTTCGACCAAAAATCCATCATGACCAAAAGTAGAGGGAATCGCAACAAACTGTGCATGGGGAATGTGCTCGGCAATATATCTCTGTTCCTCTGGAGGAAATAAAATATCTCCTTCCATTGCGACGACGAGGGCTTGAGCTTGAATAGATGATAGCGCCTGTTTGGCATCTCCCCTTCCTCTTCCGATATGGTGATTGTCCATCGCTTTAGAGAGGTACCAATACGAATAAGCATTGAAACGCTTACCTAATTTTTCTCCCATATATTGCTGGTAAGAACTGGCACGGTAGCCATCGATCTTATCATTGTCTAGCTCAGCTTGTCTTAGATTATATCCTTCGTAGGTTCGATAAGAGAGCATCGCTACTGCTCGTGCAGTCTTCATCCCTTGCATGCCGCTATCGACTCGATTTTCTCCCCAGCTTGCATCTGCTTCAATAGCCATTCGCTGCGTCTCATTAAAAGCAATTCCCCAAGGAGAATGGAAGGCATTGGTCGCAATCGGGATAATCTTCTGAATAGCCTCTGGATACATGATGGCCCACTCAAGTACATGCTGCCCTCCCATAGATCCCCCTATAAGGATATCTATTTTGGCTATCCCCAAATGGCGGCGTAGGAGCTCAAAGGCTGCCACTATGTCACGGTTGGTCAAAACAGGAAATTCGTGAAACCAGGGTGTACCTGTTTGGGGGTTCACACTTAATGGACCTGTGGACCCGTAGCAGGACCCCAACATATTGGCGCAAACAATCACGTAAGACGCAGGGTCAAAAAAAGCCCCAGGCCCTATCAAGGAATCCCACCAATCATAGACTTCCGCCGACCCCGTGAAAGCATGGCAGATCCATAGTACAGGTTTTCGTTTTCCTTCTTCCCATCCATCTATCGTATAAAATAGTTCGAAGCCTGGGAGATCTGCTCCACACGCTAGGGTATAAGTATCGGGGTAAATAAAAGTATGCGTTTCTGCCATAGGAAAAGCCTGGATGAAGGGGCAATATAAGGAGTTCCAGGATCAGAGAAATGTCGCGAGTAATATGAAAAGAAAGAAAAAGGCAACAGAGCATAAAATTTATGCGCTGTCACCTTATATCATGGATCATTTAAAAAGGATATCCTTAAGCAGGAATAGGTCCTTCCTTGATTTTTTCGAAGGCTTGCTGGAAGTCCTCTTTCAAGTCGTCGATGTGCTCAATGCCCACAGAGATACGCAATCCTGTAGGAGATACACCTGCGGCCACCTGCTCCGCCTCACTCAATTGCTGGTGTGTGGTGGAAGAAGGATGAATAATTAATGTCTTGGCATCCCCTACGTTGGCGAGATGGCTGACAAGCTGCAAGCTATTCACAAAGCGAATGGCATCCTCACGCGTCCCTTCCAACTCGATTCCGAATACACCTCCAAATCCGTTGGTCAGGTACTTTTGTGCATGTGCATGGTAAGCATGAGAAGGAAGTCCTGTATACTTCACATGTTTTACTTGAGGATGTGCATCAAACCACTTGGCTAGCTCTAGCGCATTGTCTACGGTGCGTTGTACACGAAGCGAAAGCGTTTCTAACCCTTGCAAAAGTAAGAAAGAGTTAAAGGGCGAGATCGCAGGGCCAAAATCACGTAAGCCCTCCACACGGCAACGGATCAAGAAAGCAATATTGGGCAGTCCTAGTGGATTGTTGGGACCAAAAATCTCATTGAAGACCAAGCCATGATATCCATCAGAAGGCTCAGAAAACTGGGGGAACTTGCCACTCCCATAGTCAAAGTTTCCTCCGTCGACGATGACACCGCCGATACTCGTACCATGTCCTCCGATCCACTTTGTAGCTGAAGCCGTTACAATATTTGCTCCGTGCTTAAGGGGCTGGCAGAGATATCCACCTGCGCCAAAGGTATTGTCGACAACTAAGGGAATGCCGTGCTTTTGACCGAGTGCCCCAAGGGCTTCGAAATCAGGTACACTGAACTCGGGATTGCCCATGGTTTCTACATAGATTGCCTTCGTGTTCTCGTCTATGAGTGGTTCGTAGGAGTCCACATTTACCCCATCGGCAAAGCGTGCTTCTATTCCAAGTCTTTTGAAAGAGACTTTGAATTGATTGTAAGTCCCTCCGTACAGATGCGAGCTTGACACAAAATTGTCGCCACTTTGTAAAATATTTTGCAGAGCAATAAACTGAGCAGCCTGTCCTGAAGAGACTGCCAATGCCATCACCCCTCCTTCAAGTGCAGCAATTCGCTTCTCAAAAGCATCACTCGTAGGATTCATGATGCGTGTGTAGATATTTCCAAACTCTTTGAGCGCAAAGAGATTGGCAGCGTGATCACTGTCTTTAAAGGTATAAGAGGTCGTTTGATAAATGGGAACGGCACGAGAACGTGTAGTAGCTTCTACTTCTTCTTGACCTGCATGTAGCTGCAGCGTCTCAAAACGATAATTCGGGTTCATGATGAAATAAATATTAAAATAAAAATATGATATCAAGTTATGGGACGGGAAGACCGTCCAGTGGGGAGAAATGAGAATAGCTAAACTATCTCATTCAGCAGCACCAGCAACAACACAATGAAGGTTTGCTAGAGGCTGAGTAGCATAAAAGTCGAGTGACAGTATGTGACTCGGTGGAAAAGTAAGATAAGATGGGTAATTGAGACATGATACGATCAGTTTATTATTCCCAAAGGGCTGGATGGGGCACCATTTCTCTTGGAGAGGGTTGCCAGAGGGTCCTAGAGCCAGTTCTCTCACCTCATTCTCAATAATCTGATTACATCATTTATTTGGTATGTAATCGATACAAATATAGCGGAATTTCTCAATTCCAATACTTAATTTTTAAAAATCTATGGAAAGAAGGTCGAAATCTATGTAATCAATTTTCAGAATGTTATGACAATATTCCTTCCTTTCTTACACATGAATATACATACATATATTTCATAATCAAGCATTTCCCAGTCCAAAAAAGAAGATTCCTATGTAAAGAGATAGGCGGAATATGCTGAAATCATGAAAGCCATATTCCGCAACCAAGACTTCAACCTGCGTAATCTAATACCGAATTAATTTTGAAAAGGTGCCCGATCTTTGGCTAATTCTATTTGCGTTACTATACGAGAATATTTGATGTAGGTAGGTGCGTAGGTATTTGGGCTATTAGGCTAGAAAATAAAATAAATCAGACTGGTTTTATTGACGCTCCATTTTCTTATCCACAAAGAATTCAATCTTTTGTGTATATCTTCTGGCTTGCACCCCAAAGCCTTAAGTGCTTTATTTACAGGTTCTTTCATCCCATCTCAAGTTGGAATAAATAACCAAATGTTAAAATTTCCTTTGTGAGGTGTTTTAATAATTTTTTAAATAAAATTGTGAATTCACTATCTTAGATTCTCAACGCAAAATCACATTTTCCAAAAAGGTAGATTATGAGAAAAATTTCAACTCTGGTGCTCTTGGCGTTATTGAGCATTTCAGCTGCTTTTGCTCAAAGCGGTTCGAGAACATCTACTCCTCGACTTGATAGCCGTCTCATTCCAGTGGGACAGGATCTCAAGATTCAGGAGCCTGCACTGCAGGACGCGCCTCAATCCGAAATGCCTTCTATCCCCAATGGGACTATGATAGGCGAAGCTGTAACAGCTGTAAAAATTGCAGAAGCAAGCAACGCCTTCACCTTCATTTTGGCTGACAACAATCAGCTTATCTCGTATCCTAGTACCAACACGGTGGCATTCATTCACCGTCAAAACAACGCACCTTGTGGGTCGACAGTAGGTACTGACAACGGGAGATTCCGTGCGGTATACTCTGGCGACGGTGGGTTTACTTGGCAGGTCAACGCGACTTCAACTAATGACCCTAATAGTGCAACTGCCACAGGCTGTTATGGGTTCGGTCCACTTCAGCCTCTGTACACACAGGTATCTCGCTATCCAAACGCAGTACTTTTTGACAAAGGTGCAGGTGACTTGGCACTGGCTTACTCTGGCCCTGTTCTTCTTCCTGGATATCCCAACGTATCTGGATGGGATGGTGTCGTAGCTGGTGGTGTAGAAGGACTTGTACTGCCTGGTACTACCACAAGTATCTCTGAAGAATACTACAATGGGGCAAACGACAGTGTATACTTCGCTTACTCTATGACCGAGCGTGTAGACGGTGAGTTTTGGTTTGCTTCTCGTACTTATGACGCAACCAATCAAGAACTTCTCGAAGATTTCAAACTCTTCAAGGGTGTATATAACAGTACAAACAATACCATCGACTGGACTGTAGGCGCGACTATCCGTCCTGACTACTACCTAGGTTTTGATGGTACAGCTACATTTGCTGGCGGTATTGCCCTAGCTTTCAGCCCTGACGGACAGATTGGTTACCTTGCTTCTAAAGGTGACTTGGACAACACTGCGGATACTGTGATCTCTGTTTGGACTTCACGTACAGTAGATGGTGGTTTGACATGGTCTGACGCAGAAGAAATCGACATCAACATCTATCCTGGCCTCAAGGACTCTCTGCAATTCTTCACAGACTCTTTGGGTAACTTCACGTCTGTAGGTACAGGTAATGTTGTAGGACCTATCGACATGGCAGTAGATAAGAAAGGAAATGCGCACATCATCATTGAGGTTGCGAATACGCAGATCTTCGATAACGGTGTACCTACAGTTAAAGGATATACATTCTATCCAGGATTGGAGAAATACGTATTTGACTTGACAAGAGATGCCTTTGGAGACTGGAACTTGATGTACCTACGCTTCCAAAACGCCTACTCTGCCTCTATTGGTGGTGCTTCTGCTATCACGAATGACTACTGGGGACAAGTATCTCGCTCTGAAGACGGTAAAGTTATCTTCTTCTCTTGGACAGATACAGACCCTGCGAACTCGTCTACAGGCGACCACGATGCGCCTGACTTATGGGGTATGGCTTATGATGTAGATCTTCAGAAGACTACCGATCTTGAAAACTGGACAGATGGTGATAACGACTGGGGCACAAAGGCCATTATGCCTAAGATTGCTCCTGTATCTCTGTACGATGGCTCTTGTATATACACTGTCCCTACAGTAGTGATGGACCTTGACGACGGAGAAGCTGGTACGCCTGTATTATTCTGGGCATTCACGGATATCGAGTATGACGGATGTACAGATTTCACCAACGATCCTCAGTTCTTCTACAACTGTAAGCAAAGTCCAATCTCACTTGTACCTACTTCTACTGCCCCTAACTGTGGTGTAGCTGACGGTACCATTTCTATCGCTGCCTCTGGTGGTATAGGCGCCTTCACTTACCAGTGGGATGCCAATGCGGGTAACCAAACAACTCCTTCTGTATCTGGTCTAGGTGCAGGTGTATACACAGTAGTTGTAACTGACTCTCTCGGATGTACACAAGACTTGGAAGTAAACCTTCCAAACCTAGGTGCACCTACCGTAAATATCAGTAGTTCTACCAACGTACAGTGTGCAGGTGCAGACGACGGAACAGCTACTGCTGCTGTATCTGGTGGTGTAGCTCCTTACACTTATACTTGGGACGATCCACAGGCACAGTCTGCTGCAACAGCAACTGGTCTTGCTCCTGGTACGTACACAGTCATCGTAACAGATGCAAACTCTTGTGAGAACTTCTCTACTGTAACGATTACGGCTCCTCCATCAATCAATTTGGCTGCTTCTGCTACAGATGCAAATTGTGCAGGTGAAGCTTCTGGTTCTGTTACTTCCTTAGCTTCAGGTGGTACAGGTGTATTGACTTACGAGTGGACTACAAACCCCGTACAAACCACGCCTGACGTATCAGGACTAGGTGCAGGTAACTACACAGTGACCATCACCGACGAAAACGGATGTACACAAGACCAGACGGTAACAGTAGGTCAGCCTTCTGCTATCCAGGGTGCCTTCATCTCTGCTCCAAATGATCAGCAGATGGCTCCTTACTCTGGTGTCATCGTACCTCAGTTTGCTGGTGGTGTAGGTAGCTACACGTACACATTAAACATCGTAGACAGCATCGTTGTCAACGGTACAGATACGACCTTCCTATACGGTACTTCTCTCTTTACAGATGTGGCTCAGTCTACATTCACTGGACTGATTGCTTGTAAGTATGAGTTGATTGTAAAGGATGAAAACGGATGTACAGTAACTCAAACTGGTAATGTAGCTGTCATTGACGATGGAAACGGCAACTTCGGTGCACAGTGTGAGCCATTGAAAGGAGTAGATACGACAACCAACGATACAACTGGTGGTCCTATGAATATCGACTTCTTGAACGTCGGATTCTTGAACATCTATCCAAACCCAACCTCTGATGCATTTACAGTTTCTTTGGAAATGTTTACTGCACAAAGTGTTACACTGGAAGTATTCAGCTACAACGGACAGTTGGTTGAGCGCGTAGAAGTGCCTCAGACAGCAAATGTTGTACGCACATTTGACTTAGGATCTGCTGCAAACGGAATCTATCTGGTGAAAATAAGCACCCCAGAAGGAAGCCGATTGGAGAAGGTCATGATTAGCAAGTAATTTCCCTAGGGAAATCACATAGATAAAGGGCTGCCCCGCAATTGGGGGAGCCCTTTTTTCTTTCTAAGCCTACACGTACAGACCTTTATCCATTATGAAAGATCTTCTGCTAGAATTATTCAAATACTACGACGAGGCCAATCGTCTATATTTTGGGCATTTGCAGCCTATTCCTTCCTCTTCTCGCATACAGGAACTCATGGACCATATCGTCAATGCGCATGCGGTATGGCTAGATCGAATGGAAGGTGCAGAGATGCGAGTCAGCCCTTGGATGCGGCACAGTCAGGAGGAAAGAAGCACCTTACACGCCCAATTGATGCAAAGGACATCCACATTTATGGCTTCAACAGATCTTACGCACTCCTTTCGGTATAAAAATACAAAGGGAAATACATTTGAAAATTCATTTAGCCAAGTCCTCTTTCATATTGTCAACCACGGTACACATCACAGAGGACAGATCAACTTACTCCTCAAGCGCGAGGATCTCCCCACACTTGTCAATGACTATATCTTCTACAGACGGGAGATTTTGGACATGTGAACGAATCATAGATCTAAACAATCTCTCTATGCATTTACTTATTTATGCGTCGCTTGTCGTTTCATCTTGCTATGTTTGAGTTATTTGGGTGTTCCAACAACGATGCTGCCATTATTTCGTAGCAGTCTTAGAGAGAGGGAACGCATACACACAAGGTTTGATCACACCTAATGGGAAAAAAATCTAGAGCAACACTTACCGAGGGACCAATTGGAACCCAGCTGACAAAATTGACCATTCCCATGGTATTTGGGATCTTCAGCATGGTTGCCTTCAACTTAGTCGATAGTTTTTTTGTAGGAAGGCTGGGGACAGTAGAGTTGGCGGCTCTGGGTTATACCATTCCTGTTGTCATGGTTTTGGGAGCGATTGGGATGGGCATGAGCACAGGTGCATCAGCTGTCATCTCGCGTGCCATCGGAGAAGGGGATCAATCCAAAGTAAGACGTCTTACTGTAGACAGCTTGATTTTGGGTTGTATTTTCGCAGGAACCTTTGTTTTCTTTGGTCTACTTACAATCGATCCCCTGTTCATTCAACTCGGAGCAGACGAAAATACCCTTCCGCTCATTCACCAATACATGGAGATCTGGTACATCGGCGTGGTCTTCGTCATTGTACCCTTCGTCGGCAACAGTGCCATTCGTGCAGCGGGCGATACGCTGACACCTGCTGTGATCATGATGAGTATGGTAGGATTGAATGTCCTGTTGGACTGGGTCCTGATATTTGGCATAGGCCCTTTTCCTGAGCTGGGATTCCAAGGCGCCGCTATTGCGACTGTTTTTGCGCGGGCACTCTCCCTTATCATTGGTGTGACGGTGCTGTATCGCAAGGACATGCTCACCTTCCAGATACCCAATCTCGCTGAGGCTGTGGCTTCCTGGAAAAGTATTCTATACATTGGGCTTCCCGCCGCAGGTACCAACCTAGTAGTTCCCATGACCACGGCTTTGATCACAGGGATGGTCTCTGCTTATGGTCCCGAGGCTGTAGCTGCCTTGGGCGTATCCGCACGAGTCGACCTGTTTGCCATCATGGTCGTCGTAGCCCTATCCTCTGTCTTGAGTCCTTTCGTAGGGCAAAATCTCGGTGCAAAAAAATCAGATCGCCTATTATCGGGTATCAATATGAGCCAACGATTCGGAATCCTATGGGGACTCGGAATGTGTGGCGTTCTTTACCTCAGCAGAAACTTTATCGGAGGCATTTTCTCAGAAGATCCCAAGACAGTCGAGTACATTGCCCTTTGGCTGAGTATTGCGCCCTTGGGATATGCCGCACGCTGTCTCTATGCACTCGACAATACCATCCTCAATGTCCTGAAACAACCCTTGATCGCATCTATCATCACGGTTACCATGATGGGCGTGATCTACCTACCCATTGCCTATTTGGGTTCTACTCTTTTTGGTATTGAAGGGATTTTTGCGGCAAATGCTGTCACCTATGTATATGGAGGTACTTTTTCTTACTTCATGGTCAAGAAATTTCTCCAAAAACAGTTTCAATCTTGGAAGCGCGAAGCAGCAGCATCTGAAACCGTAGCTCCAAATACAGCTCAGCCTGCAACTAGTTAATCAGGAATAGGTTTTCACCCTTTTTTATAAAAAGCCTGACTTCCAACAATTTCAGCCAAAGCTTTACGTCTGTAGTTCTATCATCTCATTCACTGCTTCACTCTCTTAGAAAATGACTCAAAGAGCTCCTATTTTTGCCCTCGTCATCCTCCTGCTATTTTTTTTAGGTTGGTTTTTGATAGAACTATTTGCTTGGCAAGGCATCAAAACGTTGACACGTGATCTAGGCCGTCCTTTACAAAAAGGCTTACGCTATACTTACCTTGCCCTATCTGCCCTTGCCTGGATTGGATTGATCTTGGGTATATTTTTGGCGATGAACCGTTCGCCTCAAAGGATGATCTGGACAGGCTATATCCTCGGCTACATTGTCCTGATCAACTTTCCTAAGATCCTATTTGCGGCTTTTCTAATGCTGGAAGATGTCGTGAGATATATCCAAAAATGGACGAGCTCAGGAGATGTACCCCTTGCTTCGAGGAGAAAATTTATCAGTCAAATTGGGATTATGCTCGCTGCTGTTCCTTTTACAGCTGTGCTTTATGGAATCATTCGGGGGCGCTATGACTATAAGATCCATCGAGTGGAACTTACCTTTGATGACCTACCTGAAGCCTTTGATGGCTTGACTGTAACGCAGATTTCAGACGTACACTCGGGTAGTTTTGATAGCAAAGAAGATGTACAGAGGGGATTAGATATGATTCAAGATCTGGGAAGTGACATGATTGTCTTTACGGGGGATATCGTGAATGAGGTCTCCGACGAGATCAAACCCTGGATTCCTGCATTTGCTGCGCTCTCAGCTCCTCTGGGAAAGTATTCGGTCTTGGGAAACCACGATTATGGAGACTCGGTCAGGTGGGCAAGTCCTTTTGAAAAGGCAGCTAATCTACAACGCCTCAAAGACTACCATGCACAGATGGGCTTCCAATTATTGACCAATCAACATCAAACCATTCAAAAGGGAGATTCTACCTTCAATCTGGTAGGCGTAGAAAACTGGGGAAAACTTCCTTTTCCCCAAAAGGGAGATCTAGATATCGCCACCAAAGACATGGCGGGTGCACAATTCCAAATCCTGCTCTCACATGATCCTTCTCACTGGGAGGAAAAAATTCTCCCACATGAGACGACTTTCCATCTCACGCTGTCGGGCCATACCCATGGTGCGCAATTGGGGGTAGAAGTACCTGGATGGAAATGGAGCCCCGTCAAATATCGCTATCCACAGTGGGCGGGATTATATCAGGAAGGGAAAGAATACCTGTATGTGAACCGAGGATTTGGCTTTATTGGCTTCCCAGGACGCGTAGGAATCTGGCCAGAGATTACGCAATTTACCCTCCGAAGGGCTTAAAACTTCATTTTTCTCATTCTCCAATTATCCCAAAATCTGCTAACTTATTCCCATGAGTAAGCCTGAAATAAGGACGGTAGACGTCACCCGCTATGTGATGCCCCTACGTGAAGGAGGTTCCCTGCCTGCCATCGTCGAAGCGGACGACCAATTCAAATATGTGATCAAGTTTCGTGGGGCAGGACAAGGCACCAAGGCCCTTATTGCCGAGCTGATCGGTGGAGAACTTGCTCGGAAACTGGATTTAAAGGTTCCCGAGTTGGTCTTTCTACAGCTAGACGATTCCTTTGGACGGACAGAGCCCGATGAAGAAATTCAGGATCTCTTGAAATTTAGCGTAGGACTTAACTTGGGGCTACACTACCTTTCTGGCTCCATTACATATGATCCTGTAGCGGCTACTACAGATGCTTTGACTGCCTCCAAAGTCGTCCTGCTCGATAGCCTCATCACCAATGTGGACCGTACCCACCGCAACACGAATTTATTGAACTGGAAGAAAGAATTGTGGCTGATCGATCATGGAGCTGCGCTTTACTTTCACCACAACTGGGAAAACTGGGAGCAATCTGCCCAGCGTACCTTCCCTGCCATCAAAAATCATGTCTTACTTGCACAAGCAACCCAATTAGCCGAAGCCAAAGAGATCATAGAAGCACAAATCTCCACGGAATTGATTGAAGGAATTATAGAGAGCATCCCCGAGGACTGGCTAGCGGATGCGTTTCGTCCTGAAACTCCTGTGCAAAAGCGGGAGGTCTACAAAGAATTCTTGCGAATTCGTCTTTCCAAATTAGATTCACTCGCCAAAGAAGCTGAAGATGCAAGAAAAGCAGGTATATGAATATGGGATCATCCGAGTAATCCCCAGAGTGGATCGCGGAGAATGCTTGAATGTGGGCGTCATTCTCTTCTGTAAGAGAAAGCGGTTTCTGGCGATGAAGTATCAGTTGGACCGCGCACGGCTGGCCGTTTTTGAGGGAAGTCTGGATCTGGACGAAGTAGCAGAATACCTCAAAGGCTGGGATTTGATCTGCCAAGGCAACAAAGCAGGAGGTCAAATCGCCTTACTCGATTGGCCCGAACGCTTCCGATGGCTTACAGCTGTCAAAAGCACCATCGTTCAAAGCTCACGTGTGCATCCAGGACTATGCGAGGACCCTGCGGCGGAGTTGGCGCATTTATTTGAGCAATATGTGCTTTGAACAAACATTCTAATCTCCTCATTTTCAATTAACTATAGCCATAAAAGAAAATTTTTCGAAAAAACTTCTTTTTTTCATCCGTTTGAAGCTCCTCAGTGGTCAAAGAAATAAATGACCGAAAGCGCTGGTCGGTTTCCATTTCATTTCAAAACGGATCAAATGAAAAATTTTCTGATGATGACCCCTTCATTTCTTATAAGCCTGCTCAGCCTTATGTGGGCTTGTAATGTGAGTCCCCAATCTCCCGATGATCAACTGAAGCAAGACCTTCAAAATCTTTCGGGAACTTATATGGACCTCACACCTTATGCCTATGGTGACGCCTTTGGGCAACGTACATTCACTTTCGAAGAAGGAAAATGGACACTCACATTTACTTTGGGCTTGGACCCCGAACTGAAAATACCTGTTTTTGAGTTTCGCACTGTAGGCACGTATGAAGTACTCGAAAAGTCTCAAGTTGTACCTGAAGCCTTTGAAGCTTTATTTCTCGAAGACAAAAAATATCTCACCCTCCAAACAGACAATCCAGAACTGATTCAAGCCTTTGGGTTAGGCGCGTGTGGCTTGATTCCATTTGAGGAAGCAGATATTTCTGATTCAGGCTGCGCTTCATGGGCCTCTGTTCAGGAATGCAACGAGGATCACGATCTGCTTTCTCTCGATGCAGAAGGCCTCCTCTACTTTGGTGTCAGACCCACAGACAACAACATGTGTACGGCAGATCGACGTCCTACTACGCTGACACCTCCCGTCACTAAGATTTAGGTTGTCTCCACAAGCGATCAGATACATGCTGTTGATTCATCTGATCTCCTGTATTCTCCTACATTCCCATCAGCTTCATTATCCACATTTATTTCACCAATATGATCATTTTCCAAAATACCAATTATCGACTCAGCTTTGAGGCAGACAAGCAGACCTTACTATTCCACTGGGAAGAGCCTCATGCTCAAATGAGCTATGAAGATTTTCAAGAAGCTTGTAGCAATTTCTTGGGATATGGCTTCGAATATCAAGTAAAACACTTCCTGATCGACCTTCGGAATTTCCAGCTCCAGCTACCAGCGGAATTTCCCAAATGGCAATCAGAGATACACTACCCTAGATACTACAAATTGGGCATAGAAAAAGTAGCCTATGTCATGCCTGAATCTGCTCTTGCACATGCCAAGGGGATCGAAAAAACAGCAGGTAAATTCGCCCTTCAAAATTTTGGCACACCCACGGAGGCTCAGGTATGGCTAGCAGTGCCTTTAGAGATCAAGTCCCAGTAATATTACCCAAAGAGCCTACGAATTATCCCAGCAATCTAGGAGAAATTCGATAGCCATCTATTATATTACCTAATCACTGTGTACCTGCCTTTTGAGGTGGGTACATCTCTTAAAAATGATGAAAAACGACCCTCAAACTCTTCAGGATGCGCTCAATGGAGACATACAGGCCTTTCAGGTACTCTTCGGCGAATTTCATGAAGCCTTAAAGTCCTACCTTTACAGAATGACAGCCTCGCGTGCAGATGCAGAGGATATGGCACACGATACCTTCATTCGGGCTTTCGACAAATTACATACTTTCAGGCAGGACGCATCTCTCAAGACCTGGGTATTCCAAATTGCTACAAATCTCACTTACAGCTTCCTCAAAAAGCGCAATAGGTGGACAGAGGAAGTGTCTGAAGAAGCGAAACGTCTTGTCATGATCACCCCTGCATTGGCCCAAGAGCTCTCCCACACCAATCAGCATTCCCCCTACGGCAGATATGAGATCAAGGAACACATTGATACGTGTTTTACTTGCCTGTCCAAAACGCTGCCGATTCAGCAGCAAGTCGCCCTTTTGCTCAAGGATATGTACGACTTTTCTGTCAAGGAAATCATGACCATTATGGAGGTAACAGAGGGGCAAGCAAAATATTACTTACAAGCAGCCAGACAATCCTTGACAGACATCTTCGATCAGCGCTGCGCCTTAGTCAACAAGCAGGGTATCTGCCATCAATGCTCTGAGCTAAACGGATGGCTCAATCCCAAGCAAGACCAACAAGCAGCTAAGATGGCTCTACAGCTTGTAAAAGATGCAGAGAATAAGGATAAAAAAGCCCTTTTTGAGATGCGTGTGGCTCTGGTCAAAGGGATAGATCCACTCAGGTCTCCAGGACATGAGCTTCAGGGAGCATTGATGAAATGTAATCGTATAGCCATGGGAGAAAGCGTCTTAGAATAGAGAAGAAGTAGATGATTATCCGCAAGATTAGAAGGTAAAAATCTCTTAATTCTCCCTAACTTGATGCACTGCAACCCACTTTTTCACCCATAGAGGCAATCCATATGCAACGCTTCATTTCCATTTTTTTGTTTCTTTCTGTTTCACTTCCTCTTTTCTCCCAAACATACATAGGGGATGAAAAGGAAATTGCCCAAATTCTCGAAAATGTATCCGCTTTCTCCCAACATGTGATGGACGGTGATCATGAAGCCGTCGGAAAATGCTACACTTCTGATGCCAAGATTTTCCCCAACAATCGAGACATCATCGCAGGTCAAGAGGATGTGACCACGTATTGGAAGATGCCCGAAGGCGTAGCAATTACCTACCACAAAGTTACGCCTGAGGAGATCAAGATTATCGGTAATGAGGCTTATGATTACGGTTACTACGAAGGCAAAACGAAGTCATCGGAGAGAGGAGAGAGTTCCTGGGGAGGGAAATATGTCATCGTATGGCGAAAGGTAGAAGGAGAATGGAAAATCTATCTGGATATTTGGAATTCGCGAGCCAAAAAGTAAAGGAATGCGCGTCATTAACCAGAAAAAATTTTATGTTTTAAACTAGATGATTCAGCCTTATCAACCTTCTGATCTAGAAGCAATTGTCCAACTCTCACTTCGTGCATGGACACCCGTTTTTGTGGCTATACAAGCTACGCTTTCTCCCATGCTGTATCATACCTTTTATCCAGAGGGATGGGAGACTAGTCAAGAACAAGCGATCAGAGCTACCTGTCAATCGGAAGATATTCAGACGTGGGTTATCTCTAAAGAGGATCATATCGTGGGCTTTATCTCTATCAGGCTCAATGTAGGAGATAACTTAGGTGAAATCTATATGATTGCAGTAGATCCTATGCATCAGGGGCAAGGAATAGGGAGCAGGTTAACAGACTTTGCTGTAGAGAAAATCCAGGAAGCAGGAATTACAGTAGTCATGGTCGATACAGGAGGCGATCCAGGACATGCACCCGCAAGAGCTACCTATGAAAAGGCGGGCTTTGAAGCTTTGCCTATCATGCGATATTTCAAGCGATTATGATTCATTGAGAGGTTTTTGCCTGTGGTGGCAAATGTTCCTATATCCCATGACGGATGGAGATCGCGAGTATTTGGAATGGCTTTAAGAGAATTGGTTAAATCCCTTATCTCTTTGTACTTTCAAATATTAATCACACACTACGCTTCTCCATTCCTATGAGTAATCGATATCCTCACCTTTTCACCCCATTAGATTTAGGGTTTACGACACTGAAAAACCGTGTCATCATGGGCTCCATGCACACAGGCCTAGAAGAAACCAAAGGAGGTTTTGAAAGATTGGCTGCTTACTTTGCCGAACGCGCCCGAGGACAGGTAGGACTCATCGTTACAGGAGGCGTAGCACCCAACATCCCTGGACGTCTTCAACCCATAGCGGGAAAGCTCACCAATGCCAAGGAGATGCGTCAGCATCAGATGATCACGCAGGCCGTCCATCAAGAAGATGGAAAGATTTGCTTGCAGATCCTTCATGCGGGACGCTATGGCTACCATCCCTTTTCCGTTGCACCCTCGCGTATCAAGTCGCCGATTACGCCTTTTACGCCTTGGAAGCTGACCAAAAGAGGGATTCGTAGGACCATTCAAGCCTATGCTCGCTGCGCAGCACTAGCCAAAGAAGCTGGATACGATGGGGTGGAGATCATGGGATCAGAAGGTTATCTCATTAATCAATTCATTGTTAAACATACCAATAAGCGCACGGACGAATGGGGAGGCAGCTATAAAAATCGAATCAAATTTCCCACAGAAATTGTTCGATCTGTGCGGGAAAAGGTAGGAGAGGATTTCATTGTGATGTATCGTCTCTCCATGCTGGATCTCATCAAAGATGGCAGCTCATGGGAAGAGGTGGTTCAATTAGCCAAAGCCATCGAAGCGGCAGGAGCCAACATCATCGGGACAGGCATCGGATGGCATGAATCACGTGTCCCCACGATTGCCACGATGGTCCCGCGAAGTGTATTTAGTGATGTCACGAAAAAATTGATGGGGGAAGTAAATATTCCCTTGATCACGAGCAATCGCATCAATACGCCCGAAAGGGCCAATCACCTCTTGGAAGAAGGCTACGCCGATTTGGTCTCTATGGCACGTCCTTTCCTGGCAGATCCTGAGATCATCCTCAAGTCTATGGAAGGCAGAGAGGACGAAATCAATGTATGCATTGCCTGTAATCAAGCCTGTCTGGATCATGGGTTCGAAGGAAAACTCGCTTCCTGCTTGGTTAATCCTCGTGCATGTCGCGAGACAGAACTGAACTTTGTCTCCACCCCCCAGAAAAAGAAAATCGCCGTAGTCGGGGCAGGTCCCGCAGGACTCTCAGCCTCCACAGGAGCGGCGAAGTGTGGACATGAGGTACACCTATTTGAAAGTGCAGCAGAGATCGGTGGCCAATTCAACATGGCAAAGCAGATCCCAGGAAAGGAAGAATTTTACGAAACCCTTCGCTACTTTAAGAAGCAGCTGGAAGTCACAGGTGTGCAGGTACATTTGAACACAAGGGCAGATGTGGAAACGCTCAAAGACTTTGATGCGGTCATTCTCGCGACTGGTGTGACCCCAAGAGATATTCAGCTCCCTGGCCAAGACCATCCCAAGGTTCTGACTTACATCGATGTCCTCAGACACAAGAAACCTGTGGGCAATAAAGTCGCAGTCATCGGTGCAGGAGGCATCGGATTTGACGTCAGTGAATATCTCCTCCATCCTGAGGGACACAAGGAAGAACCCGATCGCGAAGCTTTCCTTCAACAATGGGGCATCGATCTCGAAGTGAAGACTGCGGGCGGTTTAGCCGCACCTGTTCTGGCTCCACCTCAGCGCGAGATCTACCTACTCAAGCGATCCAAGGGAAAACACGGCGCCAATCTAGGCAAGACTACAGGATGGATTCATCGCCGCAGCCTGAAGATGCACAATGTCCATATGATCGCAGAGGTTCAGTACCAAAAAGTAGACGATGAAGGGCTGCACATCACCGTAAACGGAGAACACAAGGTATTGGATGTGGACCATGTCGTCATCTGTGCGGGACAGGTCGCGCTCCAGGAACTCTACGAGCCGCTCAAAGCTGCAGGTGTGCCAGTACATTTGGTTGGAGGGGCTTTTGAAGCGAAGGAACTAGATGCGAAGGCAGCGATCAAGCAAGCAACCGAGCTGGTGATAGGTCTATAAGAAGGTAGTCAACATATGACAGAGTCTGGAGCGGATTAATTACTCGTTCCAGGCATAAAACTTAACACTTGGCCAGTTTTTTTCTTTCTTAAGTAAACGCACTGCTCCTCCATTCTTGAGTTAAAGCTGGTGAGGACAATTTTTTTTATTCTCTATGTTTAAAATATGGGTCCTTTTGTTCCAGATCTCACCTTTCAGATATACAAAAAGACACACCTCATTTTCTAGGAAATAGTACCTAAATCCTCCCTATACGCCTTTATATTTTTTTATCCTAGATTTCTAAGGTCACATATTTTAACCAATCAAAACATATTTCGACATTAGAAATACACTCATGTATAATTTTTCCATACTCATTTAATTTTTTATTTACCAACCAGAAACAACACAAACAATCCCCTATGATTGCTTCTCTGTGCGTGGTGCTTGATCATAACTCAAGTTACCCCAAATATGTACCCACTTAAAACATTGCCATTTGCGCTATTTGTTGCAATATGGTGTCTTGGCTCCTTGGCAGTGGCGCAGCCCGTGCCGACTTCCAGCATCTCCATACCTGCAGAAGAATTCATCAACGAACAGTTTTGCTACACAGCTGATGTTAGCCTGAGCGGAGATCCTGGCTACGGGCCTTACCTGCGGATCATGGTGCCTCCTGGTGCAACTGTCAACAGCATTCAATTTTTGGGAAGCAGCCTTAGCTTCACCAAGATAGGTGCTTTTCCTAGTGGAACTATTGCACTTGAAGACCCGATCAGTAAAGACTCCGTACGTGCGACTGACGGAGCCGAGGCTGGGGATACGCTTTTTGTGGCCAATCTTCCTGTGGGTTCAGTGGTTGCGACTACCCCTGATCTCACCGTTTCCATTTGTGCAACATTTAATGATGGGGCAACCTTGGACTCAAACTATACCTTCAAAGTCCAACCTGCCCTCGAGTTTGGGGATACACCTTCAGGAACCAATGGACCCATATCTGGAACGACTGTCACGGGGCAGTCCAAACCTATTTTACTTCAATTTACCAAAACCAATAATGCACCCGAAAATGAACGCCCTCCTGGACCTGATTGGCCTTATCAGTATACGGTTGTAGTAGATGTAGCCAATGCAAAAACGCTTACAGGACTCACCTTTACGGATATTATCCCTTTCAATGTGAACTACGTGGGCAACCTTACCATCACAGGAGGGACAGGATGCTCAGTCAATTATACGCCTGGCTCAAGGACAATCTCGGGAACTTGTACAAGTGTGACAGGTACAACAGGAGCTGGAGAGATACAAATCCAATACGAGGTGTATGTCCAGGATATTTTGGACGAGACTTCCTGCGCCAAAGGAGAAGTCATCAATTCAGCTGCCTTTTCTGGAACCTATGAAAGTATGCTTGTCACACCTGATTCGGCTCGTGATACACTGGAGGTAGAGCATCTGAGTATCCAAACCAGTGCCAGTCCTTCTTCCCTTCTTCCCGACGATACCATCACCTATACGACAGTCTTTCAAGTGACAGACTTTGACAGCGCAGCGGGAAATCTCAATCCTGTCAATAGCTTTATTTTACAGGAAATCTTGCCAGGCGGGGTGTCTTTTATCTCAGATGTCAACCCTACCATCACCTTATCAGGTGGTACGACATTGGGGGCAACGACGATCACGCCTGTGGTAGATACCATCAGCGGAGACACCGTCAGAGTGACGTTTGACATTCATGCTGTAACAGGAGATATCGCAGCAGGTACATCTGGTACACTGACCTACAAAGCCCTGGTCAGACAGACGTATGATTTTGCAGGGAGTAATCCATTACTCGCAAGAGATAATCTCAGCAAGACTGTCGTTGGAACTTATGACTTATCGGGAAAGGTTAGTGGATGTACAGATAACTCCTCCGCATCTGTTTCGATCATATACCAGACACCGAGTCTTACGGTTTTCAATGATCCTGACAACAGTGCATGTTATGTACCGAGAGAGGTCGTTACATTCAAATTGACCTTGGTGGTACCGTCAGGAGATACAGAAGGCATCATTTTTGACAACTTTTTCCCCCTTCCTGTATTTGACGTATCAGATCTCGATACAGATAATTTTGGTACAGGCTTTGACATTCGCTTGGCTCCAGACCATACCGATCTCAGCTTTGTTCCTTCTACCGCCAATATTACCAAAAACACCTCCCAAAATTCGGTTCGTATCGAATGGCCGAATCTGGATGGAGCCACCGCTTCTAAAACATTGTCTGTATATATAGATCTACCGATTGACTATCAGCCTTTTGATGACAGTCTATTCCTTTCCAATATCTTTCAATATCAAACTCAAAACAGCTCAGGAAATACGGATGACTCTTTACTTATCGTTAACCTTAACTTGTGTACCCCTGATTTAGCGGTTGTCAAAGGAGTTTCCAGCACGACAGGTAATGGGACACTAGATCCTTCACCTGTACAAAATCCAGTCAATAGCGACATCAATAATGTAGAAGCAGGCGATGAGGTGACCTTTGTGATCACAACGATCAATAATGGGGGTGCGAAGGCATATGATGTCAATGTCCGAGATTCCATCCCCCAAGGCGTAGAAAATTGCGCACTTGCGACCACCAATCCACTCAAGTATGGAGATGGGACCGTGCTGGGGGTATCCGAGTATAGCGGCAACCCTTTTGATGCAGGTGGATTAACGATTGATAGCTTATTTGCTAGTGGGGACGGTTCGAGACGCGATACAGTAACAGTAACCTGTACGTGTGACATTAGCAGTAACATTCCACCAGATACTACTTTCTTTAATTATGGCAAGACAAAATGGCGCTCTGCTCCCGTAGCCGAGCAGCCCGATGCGAACCAATTCTCCCAGATTCAAGATAGCGTAAGCTTGAAGAGTAGTCGTCCAAGTTTGACAAAATCACTCATCGCCATTTCCCCCAATGGATCGGCAAATAATGACATCGTCGTACCAGGCGACACTGTGACCTATCAACTAGATGTCACACTCTCTGAGGGGACAACTCCTGCGCTCGTCATTTCGGATACCTTACCTGAGGGTTTTCTGTATGTGACAGGTTCGGTGGCAGTAGATGATGCAGGTTTTACAGGTACAGTTACAGGTACGCCTAGCGTCAGCTCGAGTGGGGATGGCACCTCTGGCAATGCACAAACCGTGGCATTCTCCTTTGGCAACACCCTCACCACTAGCAATAACAATAATACAGACAACAGCTTTTCGGTGACCCTCAAGGCTGTAGTATTGAATAACTCGGCAAATGATGGAGCGACCACCTTACAGTCAAAAACCAACATAGCTGAGATCACCTATACAGGAGTTGAAAGTCCTGCCATCAACGCCTCAGACCAAACCGATCTGGGAGAACCTGACGTGGCTATCAGCTTAGATATTACACCGGGTACAGGTTCAGATGGAGGAGATGTCCTCACTTTTACGATCACTTTGGATAACAATGGGACCACGCCTGCTTATGATTTGACTGTCACCGATAATCTAGATGGATTAGACAACTTCCTTGATTTAACGAGTGTCATCAATACCACTGCTTCCTTGGGCGATTGGTCCTTTAGTGACATAGCAGGTACTGTGACATTCAGTCTCACAGGAGGAGATTCTCTCCAAGCAGGAGGGCAGCAAATATTTACCTTTACTGTAGAACTGGACGATAATGTGACACCTAATACGACCTATCAGAATGAGGTAAGCGTCACAGGAACTAGTAATCCTGGGACACCACCCCAAGAAAGAAGTACTACAGCTAATGCCACTGACAACATCACCACGACGCTTCCAGCTGTGGCCAAATCTCTCCAAGCGGTTTCTCCAGATGGATCAGCCACTACAGGAACCAATGTCACTGTAGGAGATACATTGATCTATAATCTGGATGTCACCCTTACAGAAGGCACGACCACCAATCTGATTGTAACAGATAATTTACCCGCAGGCTTCGAATATGTGACTTACAACGTCGTAACAGGGACATTCAATGGATCGGTCAGTACTTCCCCCTCTGTAGGGACAAGCGGAACGGTCGGGACAGGCCAGACAGTCTCCTTGACTTTCTCAGGCAACACCACTACGACGGGTGATAACAATCCTGCGAATAATACCTTCAGAGTCGAACTTACGGCCCTTGTAGCAGATGACAATGCAAATGATGCGGAGAATGCGCTACAAAATAAGAATAATGAAGTGATCGTCAGCTCTAGCTCTGTATCCTCTGGTACAGTAACGGCTAACTTTGCCATTGATTTTGCAGAACCTCGAGCGACCATCAACAAAAGCATCGACCAAGATACTTTAGATGCAGGTGATACATTATTGGTCAGCTTAAGAATCAGGAATCGTGGGACAGGGATAGGACATGATGTCGTAGCGACAGACACGCTAGATGGAGATTTATTTGATCTCGCCTCAGTGGTTTTGGTAGATGCGGTAGGCTACACCTACAGCTACAGTAGTCCTGTGGTGAAATTTACCCTTGATACCATTGCCGTCGATGCCAATGATGTCGTTAGCTTCAAAGTGGCGGTCAAGAACGGTGTGATCACAGGTACGACCTTCCAAAATCAAGGCATCGTGACAGCCTCCACCCAAGCGGGGACGCCTACCATAGAGAGAAGTAATACAAGACAGAATACGGAGACCATCTATACTCGTGGCGTTCCTGTGATGGAAAAAACCCTCCTGAGTTCTACAGATGTGAATACAGAGAATACCCAAGCGAGTATTGGAGAGGTGCTGACCTATCAGATTGCGATCACCTTTCCTGAGGGCCTTACCAAGGAAAATGGTACAGATCCACTAGTAACAGACACCCTTCCTGTAGGGTTCCAATATTTCTCCTCTCCCTCTCAGTCTGCTAGGATCTCAGCTGTGGCAGATTTCAATGGTGGGGAAATCATTACCTCACTAGCAGGGACGGTCAACGGAACACCTGTTGCAATTACGCCCACTATCAGTGGGACTGTTGGGACGGGACAGATCCTAGGGTTCGATATAGGGGATGTGACCAACAATGACGACCAAGTCACCAATGATACAGATGCCGAGCAGTTAATCATTACCTATGAAGCATTGGTACTGAACACAACGGATAACAATGCGGGTAATTCGAAGTCAAATGTCGTATCCCTACAGTATCAAGATGGAGATGGAAATGCCCTCAATAGTAAAGATACAGTAACACTGACACTTCAAGAACCCGACTTGGGGATGTCCACAACTTTGGCTCCTGCAGGTGGTGATGCATCTGGAATGGAGGTAGTCACCATTACGACTAAATTCTTTAATAGCAACTCCAGCAATGCCACCACAGCCTATGATCTGGCTTTCAGTGATGACCTACCTGATGGCTTCCTGGGGACAGGTGCTGGCGCAAATGCACCTGCCATCGTTTCTGCTACCTACACGGGTGATGGATCAGATATAAGTGCATGTTTCGAATTTGGCGGGGACGGCAACGAGTTGATCTTCGACGCAAGCAATGGAGGCTGTACGCTGGATTCTTTAGATCCTGGCGATACCTTGATCATGGTTTACACAGCTGTGATTGATAGCTTGACAGACTTTAATGAAACACTTACGACAAATCCTTCTGGTCAAGGGACAAGTCAAGATGGCGCGACAGGAAATACCTCTACAGGAGGCAATACCGCTGGAACTGCCGATGCTGATGATGGGGAACGTACAGGTTCTGCTAGCAACAACACCAGTGGGCAAGCAGTCAATGACCTTAATGCTACGGCCTCTGATAACTTCACACTTGTAGAGCCGAGCTTGACAAAGACAGGTGATACCAATTTAGCCATTGGAGACTCTACGACCATGACGGTGACCGTTGCCCTACCTGGAGGTACAGCAGAAAGCTTTGTCATCACAGACGACCTACCCGCAGGGCTGAAGTATACGGGAGAGAATGTCTCGATCACCTTGCCTAGTGGCGTATTTGCAGATACTCCTTCACCCTCTACGACAGCAGATGATGATCCTGTGATTTGGAACTTTGGTACGGTGACCAATACCAATAGTACTTCACAAAACTTGATCATCAGCTATGAAGTAGAAGTTCGAAATCTCATTGGCAACCAAAATGCCACAGACTTGACCAATACTGCGACACTTACTTACACAGGTTCTAGTGGTAGTGCCAATCTAAGTGATGAGGCAACTGTAACCGTAATCGAGCCCAATCTGACCATTGAAATTGAAGATGGAGGAGGGAGCTACGGAGCGGGAAGTACCATTCCCTATACGATCAGAATCATTAATGATGATAATGGGGCGACAGCCTATGGAGTAGATTTCTCTTCCATCATTCCCGCAGAGCTGCTGGGAGGAAGCAGTCCCTTTTATGACAACATCGTCCTCATCAATACAGATGGCTCTGTTGTCTTGACGGGTACGGGTACAGCCGTCGGTGCAGGCGATGTCACTTTGGGAACAAGTATCAATACAGGAGACTTACTTTCCTTAGCGGACTTTGACATCCCTTCAGGAGATACATTGACGATTACCTTTGATGCAACTGTGATCAGTGATGCTGTGGCAGGAGCTAGTTTTGTGATCAATGCCAGTGGGGATTACAACAGCCTACTCAGTAACGATAGTAGGGGAAGAGACAATTCTACTAACCCTGGAACAGTAGACGACGATGTCAACACAGACCTCAACAACTATGAGGAATCGGGAACCGTCACGACCACACTTACCGCTACTGTCGCCATTGTCAAAGAATTGAACAGCTCTTTTAGCAACAATGATTTTACCATAGGCGATGACATCATTTACGACATCAAAGTGGCCATTCCAGAAGGTGTGGTCAATAATGTAGTGATTGTAGATTCGCTACCAGCTGGCCTGGGCTTCTTATCTGCCTCACGTACAGGTGGCGTCAACATGGTCTTTAGCAGCGCCATGACAAATGACGGCGTAGTCAATAGTGCAGGCAAAATCACATTTGACCTCAAAAATGTCACCAACACAGCTGATGCAGATGTGACCAATGATACCCTCACCTTGACTTTGACGGTCCAAGTATTGGATGATGGGGTAGAAATTGTAGCGGGGAATACAAAAGACAACGAAGCCTCGGTCACAACCAGTGTCAATACTTCAGCGGTCGTCTCCAATACCGTGACGATTGACATCATTGAGCCTAATTTATCTGTAAGCATTACGCCTTCCAATGCCACTCCTTCTTTGGGCGAAGAGGTCACGTTTACTGTATCTATCGACAATACAGGTAGTGCGACAGCGCATGACATCGACTTGGCTTCTGTGCTAAAAGACCTCTACCTGACTTACAGCGGGAGCTTCAATGCGAATGGGAGCGGTTTTAGCATAGATGCATCTAATATAGATAGCTTGGTTTTCTCGGCAGACAATTTAGCAGCAGGAGGCAATGTGTCTTTTACCTTTACGGCAACTGTAGACTCGTCTGCGACCTTAGATTCGGCCTTCTTTGTAAGTATTGGATTGACCGAATCATATGATACGCAGGACGGTACCCCCAGCAATCCACGTGTAGAAAGGAGTTATAATGTCACAGCTAATACGTCCCTTAGCCCGACCTTAAAAGGGATTGACGCACAAAAAACCGTCACCTACAATGATGCGAATACAAATGGACAATTAGATCCACTAGAAACCCTTACCTACACAGTTGTCTTGACGAACAATACAGGTGCTGCTGCCGCAAATGTCGTATTCACAGACGACCTTCCAGCCAATATCACCTATGTAAGTAGCTCTCTTTCGAGTAGCGCAGGTACAACTGATGATGCAAATGCTCCGATTCTTTCGGTGGATGTAGGTACGATGACCATCGGTGCCTCGGTGACCATTACTTTCCAAGCTACAGTCAACGGTGGTACTGCAAATGGCACACTCATCTCCAATCAGGGAAGTGTAGACTCTGACCAAACCGAGCCAGAACCTACAGATTTGGATGGAATAGATGGCAATGGAGATCAACCGACAGATGTCATTGTGGGTCCTAGGCCCTCTCTCGTAAATGATATCTACACACAAAAAGTAGTCGAATGGCTGACCGATACAGATAATAGTACAGATGTCACAGCTACAGATGTGATGCGCTACACCTTTATCTTGGAAAATAAAGGCAATGCTCAGCTGACCAATGTCAGCTTGACAGATGCCATACCTACAGGGCTGAGCTTTTCAGCTGCGGGCACGCCTACAGAGGGATCGCTCAATACAGGAAGCTACCCCAATATCACATGGTCAGGGATCACCCTAGATGTAGGCGAAGTGGCTACGGTTACTTTGGATGTGACGATTGATGCCATCACAGGTGCTACTGCCACATTTACCAATCAAGGGAGTGTAGACTCAGACCAAACAGATCCTACTTCTACGGACAGTAATGGAGATCCTACCGATGGGAATCAGCCCACCGTATTTGAAGCGGTGAATAGCGGTACTGCTTCCCCTAATTTGGATGTAGAGAAGCGTTGGGTCCAGACAGTGGATGGCGATGGAGATGGCTTAGTCGACCCAACAGATACCTACAGATATAGCATTGTGGTTACGAATACAGGCTCAGCGCCTGCAACTGACATCAGCTTTACAGATGCAGCACCTACGAACACCATTTTGACAGGGGATTCAGTGATCACGAGCCAAGGTATAGTCGTGACCGAAACCTCCGCATCAATCGAGGTAAATGTAGGAACTCTCGATCCTGGAGGTTCAGCTATCATCACATTTGAAGTCAGCCCTACAGGTGCCTCAGACGGCGATCTGATTCCCAATCAAGCGGCGATTACATCCACCAATTTCAACGGAGGAGTTGCCGTCAATAGTGACGATAATGCAGATGACTCAGATGGCATCAATCCTACCCAAACACCCGTCTACACAGGCTCGGGCCCCTTGGACGCGGGAGATTTGAGCAAAAGTTTGACTGGTACAAGTGAAGGCGGAAGTGCGGGAACCAACGTCCTCATCGGGGAAGTCCTTACATATGAGCTGTCCATCGTCGTCCCAAAAGGAAATCTATCCCAAGCAGCGCTGATTGATACTTTACCTTTAGGATTACGATATGTATCCAGTTCGGCCACATTAACCCCAACATTTAATACCAGCCTCAATGCCTCAGACAATCCAGGGAGTGTCAATGGTACGAGTAGTGGTTCAGCCGTGTCCCTCACAGATGGGACAGATATTTCGATTGACGGAGATACAGCCATTTTTGTCTTCCTGGGAGATCTGATCAATTCAGATACAGATGGAACAGATGAAAGCTACGTTCTCTCTCTACAAGCGGTAGTAGCCAATGAATCGGGTATAGGAAATGATGCAGGACAAAGCTTGACGAATAAGGGCAACTTCAGTTTCATCGATGGTGTGAGTCAAAATCAAACCTTCGCTGCTTCATCCAACCCCTCTGTTACCATCATAGAATCCAATGTGGGTCTGACCAAAGTCGGTAGCAGCAGTTGGATTCTCACTGCGGGAGGTGAGATTGAATATACAGTCACCGTCTCCAACCCTTCAGGAACCAACGTAGCCACAGCTTACGATGTCGTGGTTACAGATACTTTGCCCTTTGATGCGGATGAATGGACATCAGCCAGTGTACAAAGTAGCAACGGAACAGGAACTACAGGAGCCATTACCGATAACTCTGATTTGGCTAATGGAAGGCTAAGCTTTGCCATCGACTCTATTCCCGCAGGAGAAACCTTCACCTTAGTATTCCGCGCATCAGCGGACGGAGTGCCTAAGTTGACGCTGGAAACGGATTCGATGGATAATACAGCTTGGGTGACCACATCCTCTCTCCCAGGTACTAGGGGAACAGGAGATGCGACGCCTGGTAATTCTGGAGCGATCGATGGAGAAAGGACGGCTTCGGGCGCCAATGCAGATTCAGATTATTTGGCACAAGCAACGGCTGCCCTTACAGTATTAGACTTGGCGTTCAGCAAAAGTATTCTCAATGCCCAAGCTTATTATGCTATTGGGGATACCATTGAGTACCAGCTAGCCATAGCTGTGCCCGATGGCGTGAGCAGCACCAATCACGTCATTCAAGATGCCTTCCCCGTGGGCGTAGCCTATATCAGCAATAGCTTGCTCAATGCACCTGGAAATAACTATCCTTCAGGAATTGTAACAGATCCTGGTGTTGATTTCACCTTGTCAGGCTCCACAGCAGATACGCTCCAGCTGACTCTAGGGAGTATCTCAAACTCCACAGGTTCAGCCGATACCATCCGCTTGACCTATTGGGGCACCGTCTCCAATGTCATGACCAATCAATACAATGTCTCGACGACCGTCGGTACAGAGTTGGAAAACTTTGCCCAAGATCAATTTTCTAATCCCATTGACCCTGACGGTCCGTTTACAGATACGATGACAGACAGTGCGACAACCGCTGTGGGAGAGCCTCATTTGGCGATTACCAATGTCATCGTAGGAGGCGATCAAGTACAGGGAGGTACGATGAATTTCTCTGTGACAATCACCAACGATGGGGCTGGGACAGCGTACGATATCATTGCCTCTGATGTAGCGACCCAATACCTCGAAAATATCACCAACATCGTGATAAGCGCCAGTTCTGGTGGGGTGATACTCCCTACAGGATTCACTAGCGATGGTACCTCATGGTCCACTTCTGAATTTACGATACCTGTTGGGGGTTCGATTACGGTGACCTTCTCAGCAGATATTGCAGGAGATGCACCGCTTGGGACAAACATTGCCCCCAATACCATCACAGCCACTTATTCAAGCCAGGAAGGAACAAGTGCTGCCGTAGAACGAGATGGTTCAGATGGTGGAGAGCAAGATGATGGTGTCAATCTCAACAACTACAATGTAGAGGCAGATCCCAGTGCGACGCTTACCGTATTCCCCATTGAGTTGCTCAGTTTTGATGCAAAATGGAAGGATGACCGCCAACAGGATGCCCTGATAGAATGGGAAACAGCTACCGAACTGAACAATAACTTTTTCCTTGTCGAAAGAAGCTTCAATGGAGTAAACTGGGAGTCTATAGGACAAGTGCAAGGGGCAGGTACGAGTACCCAACCCCTAGGATATTCATGGACGGATCAGGGAATTGGTTTCTTAGCCACAGATTCCACTATCTTCTATCGCCTATATCAGGTAGACTTTGATGGGACAGGAAGTCATTCATCCACGATAGAATTGGTAGTCTCACAGCTTACATCCCGTCTTTTGGTGAAGCCGAACCCATTTACGGATGAGTTTGAGTTGATCCTTACGGGGAAGTTAAAAATGAGGAATATGATCCTTTCAGATAACAGAGGGCGCGAAGTCCTAAGGTATGAGGATATTTCTCCTGCCAACGGACGCAAGTTAACTTTAGGGGGCCTCTCCTATTTGGCACCAGGAACATACCTTCTAACGGTTCAGTTGGATAATGGAGAACGAAAAACACTCAAACTTAGGAAGCGATTGTAAAGCTTCATAGAGTTGCTTTTCAAAGAATGAGGGCGATTTCCAAGTGTGAAATCGCCCTCATTTTTATATACACTTCAAGGCTACTCACAAATCCACCATCAGGCTCAAACGCAATCCATTTACCCGTACGTCTCGATCTGCTACCCGATCCAGGTCTACAAATTCTTCATTGAGAATTCCCGTCAAGAAAAAGGTAAGCTCGATATTGAAGGCTTTTTTATCTGCGAAAAGAAAGGAATGCCCTGCCCCTGCATGGATCGTCAAAGCATTGATTTTTGTCTGAAGTTGTTCCAAGGCTGGATATTCGAAGCCCGTACCTACAAAAGTAGTATCATCGATGTCATACTGATCTTCTGTGATCCACTGGCTCAGCATCAGTTCGACAGGAACATAAACAGAGGAATTGCGTTTTGTGTTGAATATGTAGGCGTAGCGAAGGCCTGTATTCCAAAAGGAGGGGCTCTCTGCTAGAAGCGCATAGTCCGCTGTTATCCCTACATAGTTTTGTGCATTCAAATACTTCCCTACAGATGCTTTGAGGCTAAGAGGCAGATCGTTCAAGACCTTTTCCCTACCCAGAAAATAATCGTCGGCTCTTAAACTTTCTGCTAAGTTGAGATAGGAGGCACTTGCCCCAATTTGAAAGGTCCACGCGTCAGCTTTACGGACTTTCACCTGAGCAGAATCCTGCCCTTGTGTCCGCTCGCGTCTTTTCTTTTTGTAGGGTTGATCCTCTTCAAAGTACTTGTAATCCTCTCGGGTTAAAGAATACATCCGGCCGTATTCATCTTTGAATGTGATGTCGCCATCTTCCTCATCAAAGCTGAGAATTTCGCCACGGAGTATTCCTCCTTTTTTGAGCACAATGCGATCATAAGTTTCGGGTTGGTCCTGTGCATGTGCGAGGGGAGCGCTTATCAGGACAAAACAAATCAGGAGGATCAAATATTTCATGAAAGGCTCAGATAGAAGCTAGAAGAATCATTTCCTAAAATGGCAAATTAGGAAAAAGTCAAGCATCCATCCAATAGCTTTTACTTGTAGCGTCGCTTACTTCGATGCTTTCTTTTCGGGCGATGTTTCCCACCCTTCTCCGCATTGGGCAGTTGAAAGCTAGATTTCTTGGGGCGTTTTTCTTCCTTCCCCAATAAGGTCTTCTCCATATCAGGACGCTGTAGTTCCCCTAATTTCTTCTTGATTTTATGGCGATTTTCAGGTTTATACCAAAAGAAGAAAAGGTGCTGTGCCATTCGTTCGGCCTTGGACTTCGCAGTGTAGGCAGGCTTGAGCGTGTAAGGGTGCACGCCTGTGTAGTAGATGATCGTCGCAACGGTCATCGGTGTCGGCGTGAAACCTTGGACCTGCTCCAATTTAAAGCCCATACCTTTGGTTTCGCATGCAAGGTGGGCCATATCCTCTTCTTTTGATCCAGGATGACTTGAGATGAAATAAGGGATCAAGGGCTGGTCCAGCATGTTTTGACGGTTGATGCGGTCGTAGCGCTTCTTGAACTCATGAAAGAATTTGAAAGAAGGCTTACGCATGATGTGCAAAGTATCGTCCGAGGTATGCTCGGGAGCGACCTTCATGCGTCCAGACAAGTGGCGGGTCACCAGTTGCTGCATGTATTCCTCCATCTGCTGGTCGTCACCCTTTTTGTTGTACTCCTTGACGAGAAGGTCATAGCGAATCCCGCTACTGACAGCAGCCATTTTGACCTCTGGGTGGGCATCTACTTTCTTGTAGATTTCCGTCAAGGGTTGATGGCTCGTATCCAAGTTGTGGCAGACCACGGGGTGGATACAAGAAGGAGCCGAGCATTTGTCACAAATCTCCTGCACCTTGCCCTTCATCTTGTACATGTTGGCGGAAGGTCCCCCCAAGTCACTGATGTGCCCCTTAAAACCTGGCATCTTAGTCACAGCATCTACCTCCTTCATGATCGATTCTTCAGAGCGAGAAGCAATGAATTTGCCCTGATGCGCAGAGATGGTACAGAAGCTACAGCCACCAAAACAGCCTCGATGCATATTGATCGAGAACTTGATCATGTCATAGGCTGGGATCGATCCACGCTTTTTATACTTGGGATGTGGGAGGCGTGTATAGGGAAGATCAAAGGACTGGTCGATTTCATTCTCGGTCATCGGCGGATAAGGGGGATTGATAACCAGCATGCGGTCCCCTACCCCTTGCAGGATTCGGCGCGCTTGCACCTTGTTGGACTCCTGCTCGATGATTTTGAAGTTGGAGGCAAATTTGATCTTATCATTGAGACAAACTCCATGAGAAGCAATTTCCACATCTTCCCAATGCTTATTCTTAGGGATTTTGGCCCCTTGATTCACCAAAAAGCCTGTCTGAGGAATGGTTCTTAAAGATTCTAATGGCACTCCTTTGTCTAGCAGTCTCAAAATCTCGTGTAGCGGCTGCTCGCCCATGCCATAGACCAATAGATCCGCGCCTGATTGCTCCAAAATCGTAGGCAACAATCGATCATCCCAGTAGTCATAATGCGTCACACGGCGAAGCGAGGCCTCGATTCCTCCAATGATGACAGGTACTTCAGGGTACAGCTCTTTCAGGATCTTTGTGTAGACACGCGTCGCATAGTCTGGTCGAAAACCTGCTTGCCCGCCTGGCGTGTAGGCATCGGTGGAGCGGCGACGTTTATTGGCGGTGTAATGATTGACCATGGAATCCATACAGCCAGAGGTGACACCGAAGAATAATCTGGGTGCACCAAATTTCTTGAAGTCCCTTAGGTCATCTTGCCAATTAGGTTGTGGGATAATCCCCACTTTGTAGCCAGCCGCTTCGATGATACGTCCAATCACGGCGGGACCAAACGCTGGGTGATCCACGTAGGCATCCCCCGAAATCAGAACGACATCTAATTCATCCCAACCTCTCTGCTCGACTTCTTTTCGGGTAATGGGTAACCAATCCGTGATAGGGCGTTGATGTATCATGTTGCAAAGTTATGGAATTTTAACCTGATGTGACATAAAAGGTTTTCCATATGTGTCTCTTTCATGGAATGCCCAATCAGAGTATTTGGTTTAAAAAAATAAAATCAAGCCTGCTACGGCAAAAAATAGGCTCAGACAAATAGCTCCTGTGACAATTCCTACAGTTGCCAGCCATTTACGTTTCTTCATTCGCTTGCGGAAAAATATTCCTGCCATTAGTCCCCCCACTCCCAAAATCAATCCAAGGATGCTCACATATGGAAGGGTAATGAGAACGAGTCCCAATATACCTGCACTCGCAGCTATGAAGCCCCATCGATCATTTTCGGGTTCTTCATCCTGTACTTGAAAAGCAGCAGCCATTTGGTGCGTAGATGCCGCCAGTGTAGAATGATCCCCCCAACATAAGCTCCCTAAAAAACAGAAAAGAATGGCCCAATATCTCATAACAGATGAATTTAGGGCTAGTTAGCAAAATCTGATGAACGCACCATCATGAGATCAAAATTCCTATATTCTGACCCTTGATGAAAATCATTCCATACAAAAACCTCTATCATGTGAGAGATTTTATTTTCAATACATTTTATGGTTGCAGAAAGAAAAATAGACTACCTCAAAATTTCATCATATGCTCCATAGATCACATAGTATCCGAGAAAGACTGAGCGATCGGCTGTTAAGTGGAGAGGAACTCCTAAGCCGTGGCGGCAATCTCAGCAATGTCAGGAAGCCCAATATCTCCTATCCAAAGTCGCCTAAAGGAGAAATATACTATGATTTGCAAATAGCTGTCCCCGGTTACAAAAGAGAAGATCTTGAGATCATGCTCATTAATGATCTACTCATTGTCAAGGGAGAAAAGGTATTCGATGCGAAAGAAGAAATTACCGATTACATCCGCAGGGAACACGAAGTAGCTGCTTTTGAAAAAGTACTTGAGTTAGAAGATTATACTGATAAAGATAGAATTACGGCAAAATTCACCTCTGAAACTCTGTGCATTCGATTCTATCCCCTGCCTGAAAATGGAAAACCATCTGATACGATATCACGCGAAGTAGAAATCAAATAAATAAGACCATGTTTGAAACTTCACATCTGCGACAAGGCATAGATTTCAGATGTTGAGAGACGGTAGACCAAACCAAAATGATCGGTCTACCAATAATTGCCAATCTTTTACATAGCACAGGGGCGTGGGTCATTTTCAACAGAAAACGGCCCACCATTTTTTATTTCCATAATTTCTCTTATGAATAAATTTACCTTTCCTCAAAAAATTACAGTGTAGTAAAAGTTTTATACTATAATTTTCGAGCTTAGTAACAGGCTGTTTGGGGAGGCGTTGGCCTAGGAATTTGGCGCTAGGGGCTGATGTAGGCGTTGGGCTAAAATTCCGTCCCGAGATTCATCATCGGGATTGGTTCTTTTTGCCTAATAATCCCGAGTCTAATGCTCGGGACGCTGAAGGCGACTGTTAAATGTTTAAAAAATTACGTTACAGAGTAATATATACCATCGCTATTAATCAAGACACTAACTAACGTAAGCTTGGGATAGAGAAACATATGACTTTTTCTATCTATTTGATTATCAATGAATATAAATGTATATTATTTGTAATAGTATAGCTCTTCGGAGTAGTTGTGTGTGTAGGAGGTACTTCATCCGTACCTCCTATTTTTATATTTCTGACTGATCTTTCTGGCTTAAACTCCTTCTTTTCGTTCCTTCAACATGCGATAAATCGTGGAGTGTCCAATATCCAGTTTTTCTGCAACCAGCTTGACGTTGTTGTCATATTTAGTCAAAAACAGATCCACAATCCGATGTTTGTATTCTTCCATCGTCAGTTCCTCCGCCAAGATATTTGCAAATGGATCAAAGTTGGAGAATGTGATAGAATCCGCTTCAATTTCGTCTCCGTCTGCCATGACCGCTGCTAGTTCGATGATGGACTTCAGCTCTCGAATGTTCCCAGGATAAGGGTAAGCAATCAGTTTCTCTCTAGCTGCCTTCCCCAGTGTCAAGAATGGCAAATCATTTTCTTTGCAGAAGCGCTCCAAGAAAAACTTGGAAAGCAGGATGATGTCATTGCCGCGCTCTCGTAGCGGAGGAAGCTCAATTGGTAGCCCAAACAAGCGATAGTATAAATCCTCACGGAAATTGCCCGCCTTGACCTCTTCGAGGAGGTTGCGGTTGGTGGCTACGATGATGCGCACGTCAATTTTGACAGATTTGTTGGAGCCGATGCGGACAACTTCCCGCTCCTGCAACGCTCGGAGCAGTTTCGCCTGAAAGGTAATGTCCATCTCTCCGATCTCATCTAAAAATAGCGTCCCTTTGTGTGCTTCTTCAAACTTCCCGATGCGGCGCTGATTCGCCCCTGTAAAGGCCCCCTTCTCATGCCCAAAAAGCTCACTCTCGATCAGCTCACTCGGAATCGCAGCCATATTCACAGGAATAAAAGGCTGATCCTTTCTCTTAGAATTAAAATGTATCGCTTTGGCTACCAACTCCTTACCCGTCCCTGTCTCTCCTGTCACAGTAACGGTGATGTTCGTCTTGATGGCTTTCTCAATTAAGGAAAATACGCGACGAATGGCTGGGCTTTGACCGATGATACTTTTTTCGAAGTCATACTTCTGCTCTACCTCCCGCTGTAAAGTATTCAGTCGGGTTCTTAGGGAGCGATTCTTCCGAATGTGGTTGAGCGTGTTATGGAGCTTGTCGCGGATGTCCTCCGACTTGGTCAGGTAATCATAGGCCCCTTGCTTCAACAGTTTGACGGCTGTCTCCACATTTTCCTGATCCGATACCACAATGACCTCAATGTCTGGATTGAATTCCTTGATTTTCTCCAAGACTTCTGCCCCCTCCATATCTGGCAAACCATAATCCAGCGTAATTACCGCAGGCCCTTTGTGAAGCGCTTTCAAGACCGAAGTCCCGTCAGGAAATTTTTCTACCTCATAATCAGGGTTCAATTCAAGGGTGTAGCCGATAAATTCGCGGTACCAATCATCATCCTCGACCGCATATATCAAAAATGTATCTGAATCATTCATATTATTCTGTTCTGTCGCTAAGCTGATAGGGATCGGCAGCTTAGATTCTCGTTCTAGTGTGCGAATTATCTATATCTACTCACTAGATTTCTTTGTCCCTACTGAGCATATTGGATCAATATGACAGTGTGGACGGCCTTCTTAGCTCTACAAGGTAAAACTAATTGCCATTCTGTTAAAATTACAGGTTTGACCTAAAATTTCTTTTAAGCCATTTGCTGGATCTCCTTGGCCACCTGCACTTTGGCTGTATCCAATTGATCCCTCAATAACAGGACGCGCTGCGGAATATCCCCTGTATTGCCCCCCGTCTCTGCATCTTGCTGGACGGACTTTAGGGTACTTACAATTTCGGTAAATTCGAGGTGCCGCTGAGCAGGAAGCATCCTGTGAGCGACTTTGGCGACTTGCTGCCAGTCTTTCTGCTGAGAAGCTTCTGACAGTTCTTGATAATTGGGATCGACCAAATCCAAGTACTGCTGGAGCATTTTTTTCATCATGCCCTTGTTGCCCTGAGTCATGGACTTCAAGAGTTTAAATGAAGGATTATTCATTGTAGCTGAGGAATCTGAAATTTCAAGTAAAGTAATCAATGTATCTTGTAGGGCCTCGGGGCGAAAAGGCTTAAGCAAATAGCTGTCCATTCCGACCGAGTAAGCATGGGTAATTTCTCTTTGCGAACTGGTCGCTGTCAGTGCCACAATCGGCAAGTCCAATCCCAGGGTTTTGCGCACATAAATGGTGGCAGAAATACCGTCTCTTTCGGGCATCTGCAAGTCCATCAAAATCACATCAAATTCGGTATCCTTCTGTAAGATCTCGACCACCTCCTGTCCATTGGCCGCTTGCACCGCATCCATTTGGATTTCTGATAGGATAAAAGAAACCAACTCCCTGTTGTAGGCGTCATCGTCTGCTAAGAGGGCGCGTTTACCGATCAAACCTGGATGTGGAAGGAAAGGCTTTTCCTCCTCTTCTTCCTTTTTGATCTCTTCCGCCAATTCATAAGGCAGCACCAACTGAATCACTGTCCCCTGCCCAGGTTCACTATCCAATTGGATATTCCCCCCATGCATAGCGGTGAGCTTCTGCGTAATTGAAAGTCCCAATCCCGTCCCTCCATACTTGCGGGAGGTGCTGGTATCTGCTTGAATAAAGTCCTTAAAAATCTGCTCCTGCTGGTCTTTGGCGATTCCTATTCCTGTATCCTTCACCTCAAATATCATCCAATGTTTGGTATGCTCGACAGGACCTTTGGCTACTCGAATCGACACCTCACCTTCGGAGGTGAACTTCATGGCGTTTCCCACCAGATTGAGCAACATCTGTTTGAGCCTGAGGGGATCTCCCACAAGGGCTTCAGGAAGTTCCTTTTCCAAGTGAATATTCAAGCTGATCCCTTTTTCTTGTGCCTTGAGTTTGAATAGCTCACATACCTCCTCTGTAATCGACTTAGGGTTAAACGGACTGGACTCTAGGGTGAAATTTCCCGATTCTAATTTAGAATAATCTAGGACGTCATTGATAAGGGATAATAGCAGATCAGCGGAGTGGCGAATGGGTTGGAGGAGATACTTTTGGTGTGTATTTAATTCGGTCTGATGGAGCCTGTCCGAAAAACCAATGACGGCATTCATAGGCGTGCGCATTTCATGGCTCATATTTGCGAGGAACTCTTCTTTGGCTTTGGCCAGTTTCTCTGCACGTGCTTTCTCTTCGTGTAATTGCAGTTCGAGTTGGTGGTTGCGTTCCAGATCTCGCAGAATTTTGGCGAGAAAAAAGCCAAAGACCGAGAGGATCAATACAGCAGAAGAGGCAATAAATATCGTCGCTTGTCGGGCACTCGTTCTGACTTCTGTCTCTTTTTCCTTCTTCTCATCCTGCAGCACACTCTCCAATATGTCTACGTATAAAATGAGTTCATCTGCTTTGATCTGATCCTGCTTAGCGAGGAGTTCTAGGCTGTCTTTATAGGTCTGAAATTCAGCTGCTACTTTTCGATTGTATTTCTGAATGGTTTCGTAAGGATCAATGTCATATACTTCGCTCCCTCCTGGGACTCTAGCTGAGTCTGAGGGAATCCATCCAGGTCCTCGTTCGATTTTTTCCGCTTCTGGCGCTTTAGACGCAATGCGAATGATCTCATTGAGGAGTGTTCTACGCTGCTTGATGAGGCTATGTATTTTTTCACTGATTTTGGGCACGGTATCACTTGTCCCCTGATAGCGCGCTATCATATTTTCTAGGGTCAACTTGTCAATCATTTGATCTACCGCACTGTATCCCCTTAGATCCTTTTCTACAGTAGTCATCACAAACGTTCGAGCAGAAACAGATGCTTGAGACATGCGTCCTGCAAGATTTTCGACATAGGCAAGATATTCATCTGAGGCGGGAACCTCTGTTACGAGGCTTCGCATCCTGGTCAAGTGATAGTAAGCGAGTGTACCCATCGTAGCAATCGCCAAGAAGGCGGCTACAAAGCCCAATGAAATCAATGGAATAACGGATCGTTTCTTCTGCATATCGGCCTGGTTCTAATCAAAAGAGAGTAGAGAAAGCTCGGGGGATTCATCTACGTCTATACAAATCATGATGAGACACTCATTACTTCTGATGAGATACTTCTCATTGATGATGAGTATGCCCTTCCTAACAAGATATTATAAATATCATCACTACTTTTCTGGATTTGGTAAAATTTTCATTATGAATAATATTTAATCATGTATATTAAAATATGCGCTTTTCATGTGTATCTCACAAGTGAACTTTGGCGTCAGCACAAGCATGAAAAATGACTTAGGAGTCGTGTAGTTCTAGGAATATGTGCCTCTCTTCTTTGGGATGACGCATCGGTCTTACACTAGAGATCAATTTATACTCCTAAATGTAAACAAAGGAATTCAGTAAAAAGAAATTTACCATCAATTGCTTTTTGAAACCTTTCATTTCATCATAACAAGAGCCAAGGGTCATGAACAAAAACCATCGTCCGTACTCCCACATTCCTCCTCTACCTTATGAAGTCTGCCTTGCTGTTGCCCTTGAACTCCTTGAAGATCAATCATACACACGGCATGATTATCTTTTATTTCTGAAAAGGTTGCAGGCAACCTATAAGGTGTATCCTCAAAAAGCGGATCTGCAGTTCCTGCTCGGTACCTTTTATCTCAAACTCAATCAGCTAGACCAGGCTGAAACACTTGTGTATCAGTGCTTAAGCAAAAGCTGTACCTGTGTACTCTATCTGGCGCTTCTTGGCATGATCGAAAATGCCCATCAACACTCCAGGGAAGCCATTCCCTTTCTTTGTTATGCACGCGCGCAGTATAGGGAGCATCCTTCTATCTTACAAATCATCGAAGAAGCTACGACGCGCAGTTTTGCACAGATGCCCTCAGACATCAGCGAGCAAGAGATTCAAGCACTTTTTGAAACGGAGTTACCAGATCTTCCCTTTTCACTCTCTGAGGAAAGCTTCCCCTCTTTAGATGATGAAAAGATCATCTAATCTATAACGATTTTAATAAAAGCAACAGCCTGTCATCAGATTGGCTGTTTTTTTATGTACCAATCTCTACCTTTATATCTTCAGACATAGGGATGGTTTGGCACACCAATATTTTCCCCAATTCTACCTCAAAATCGAGCAATGCGGTGGGATTTTGCATCTTTACCTCCCCTGTTTTCAGTCTTCCCATACAAGTAGCGCAAGTCCCTCTCTTACAAGAATAAGGAAAGTCTAAGCCCTGCGCGAGTCCCGCATCCAATAAGGTCTGACCAGGAGGTACCCAGACTTCGTGGACTTCACCTAACCATTTGACCTGCACCTTATAAGTCGGTCCACTGGCCGCTGCTTGATCTACCTGCATTTCTTCATCCACCTGAAAAGCTTCCTGCTGGATCGCACCTACTGGAACTTGCAGTTGATCTAGCCCTTTTCGAACCTTACGCATCATCGCAGAGGGCCCACAAAGAAAATGTGTCTCAGAAAGCTCAAGTTCTTGTCCGAACTCCTCATATATAGACTTCACATCCTCTAGGCGACCCACGCGCATATGATGGATACCAGTCTTTGCCTCTCTAGAAAGGAAATGGATCACTTGTAGACGCTCCGAAAATGTATGGGACAATTTTTCTAATTGATCTTTGAATATGATATCGTCTTGTGTTTTGTTTCCATAGATCAGGCTCACGCGACTATGCGGTTCGTAGTAAAGGATACCCTTCAAGATGGACATCAAGGGTGTGATGCCGCTACCCGCACCCCAAAGCCAAATATGTCGAGTATTTTTAACAGAAAAATGTGTGAGGAATCTTCCCGCAGGACGCAAGAAGGTAACCTTTGTTCCTACCTGCCAGCGATCATGGATAAAGTTGGAGACGAGTCCTCCAGGCACACGCTTCACAGTAATAGACAGGTAAGGCTCCCATCCTGGTGTACTACTGATGGAGTAAGAACGCCAATGGGTTTCTCCTTCTATTTCCACCTTTATCGTGAGGTACTGGCCTGCATAATAATGGATACGATCCACCTTAGGTTGCGTAAAACATACGGTGATGGTATCTGCTGTCTCTTGCCTGATGTCAGCAATCGGTAAAAGAAATGATCTCATTGTATAAATCCCTCTGAAGGTTCCTTCCCCTACTTAAGATGGCTTTTGCTCTTGCTTAGGAGGTTTAGGTCGAGTTTCATTCTCTCTAAATGAACTCGGATACAAGATATATTTTGGGATGATGCGCAGCAAAATCGGAAGTGTAATCGATCCAAAAGGCAGCATAAAAATGGCAAAGGCTGGAATACTCCGCAGGATGTCCAACAGTTGTTCTCGTACCTTTTCCCACTCCTCTTCAGACAGTTCTCGTACAGAGGATTGCCTCAACAAATACACCAATTCTCTACTCTCTTGTATTTCTTCTGCAATCATCCGCTGATTCTTTCTAACGATGATTCTCATCCTGTGGATCATTCGTTCGCTGACGATGCGGTAGTTTTGCTTGATTTGCAGGTAGTGGACATGATCGAGGGAGCGGCTGATAAATCCTCTTACATTGTCAATGCTGTCCAAAAGCTCTTGCTCAGACAACTCCATCTTGATGGCAAGATCCATCAAAAAGCCTTCCTCTTCCTCATTGATGGTTCTTTTAGCCCAAATGGTCAAAATGGCAAGTTCGAGGAAATATTTCTTTAAAAGCCATGTGGACATGAAGTCCGTATCGATGTCCTCGACCTTCACACCTTCCCTCAACAATTTAGTTGCCTTTCGCTTTTGGGGGGCGGGGAGGTGGGCCGATTGGAGGAAAAAGTTAAAGAGGGTACGCTCAAAGGTCGTCACTTTCCCATCGGAGTGAGCGGCAGCAGCGATCACCTTGAGGATTCTCATGCGGGCATCTATTCCCAATTTACTCAGTGTCTGATCATCAAAGGTAAACTCTCCTTGCTTCCATTGTACGAAGAAAATCAGATCAAAAAAGAGTAGGCTATTATGGAAAAAAGAAGTCCAAAAGTTTCGCCAATCATATTGGATGCTGATCCGCTTATCTAGGACATACTCTAACTGAGAAACAGGATCTTTTCGTTTCCCTAGAAAAGTCCTTGACGAATCATGGTATAACCTGAAATTGCTTTTATAAAACGTAAGAATGTCTTGGGTAACTGCCTCAAAATTGTGCAGCATGGGTTGGCGCTGATCAAAATGATAAAACAAACCTGCGCTGAAAAATGCTTCTGTGAGTAGGACTTTGACCTTGTCTTTTTCGGACCATTCTCCTGCCCGTGGATGCGGCGGCTCAATGAAGTCGACGGGATATCCATACATCAACCCAGTAGGTTGGACGATATGATACATGTAGACAAAAGGGTCCACTGTATCCAGGATATGTGTAGCCGAGGCCATTGCATCCAAGCCACGCTTTTGGGAAGCGCGG
>JBCBFT010000029.1:0-63067 GCA_038527485.1 Bacteroidota bacterium | reverse complement strand
ATTTAAGGCAAAAGTAGGGCTAGAAGCCTTAAATTCCTTACTAAAATTGCGGCGTTTTCTTCCCATTTTTTCCTAGATTTTTAGTGAATTTATCACCTTAATCTGTGGTCCGAAAATCGGGGGGAACTATAAATTACCGACTTCAACAAGCCCATTCCCATCTACAAAGAGTTTGCAAGAGAGCTGTTGAAAGCTAAGATATTCAGCGACTTTGTAGGATTTGATGAAACCAATCCCAATGGTTTGGTACAGACGGAGATCAGTAAGAAACTATTTTTGAATACCACGGCCATTCCCGCTTTCAGTAATTCGTTGTTCACTGGTTACCTGAATTACATCGAGCCGAAACTGGTCATTTCAAAAATAGAAGAACAGAATAAATTCCTGGACCTCAGTTTTGCTCCGATTCCTGCGCAGACGACAGGCTTAGATTCTACCGTATTTTACGTCTCTTCAGTAGACATCATGAATTACTCGAATCTTCAGGTGGGAGCCCAACTGAGCGTAGCGTACTTTTCCATTCCCAAATTTCATACACGCTTGGAGCTAGGGTTAGGCGGCTTCATCAACCAGTCAGGCTTCTCCAATACCTTGTTCGAGATAGACACCCTATCCAATACTACAGTCCGTACAGAAAACGAATTCAATGGCAATTCTGTCATCTATTATCCTGAAGCCAGACTCCAATTCAATCCCGATCCTAGATTTGGTTTTCAGTTTGCTTATCGTCCCACTTTCGTGACGCTGCTGAGTAGTGATGTCTTACAAGTGGATAATGAACCCCGATATTTGAGTAGCGATGGTATGATCAATGATCGATTGTATACCCATTTCTTCCAGCTCTTTGCCTTTATCGAGGTCAACAAAGATGGCAATGGGGAGTTTTTCTTCCGATCCAACTTTAGCATGTCTAGTGCCGATCGCAACAACAACTTCCTTCAGGTACAGCTAGGATACGCTTTCAACATCTTCTCTACAGATAAAGCATCTCCCAAAAAAGCTCAGGTAAAATCTGCTGAAAACAAGTAAGTCTTCTATGTTCATCTTATCAAGCCCTGCACGCATTTCCTACGTGCAGGGTTTTCCTTTGCTGCCTTGAAAGAAGGGATAAAACATTCCCTACACACTCCCCGTTTACTCACCATGCAACAGGGCGACATCAGCGTAGCAGAAGAAAGGCTTCAGGAAGAATTTGAGCGATTTATACAGTTTGGATCGGTCCTCGATACGACCACACGCAAGTACCTGGTGCAGTACCTCAAACAGATACTTCAACTCGGAGGTTCTCAGCCACCTGAGATCAACGATACCTACTATCGGTATTTTTCTAGGGCGCTCGACAGCATCTTCGATGGTCACCTCTTGTTGGAGCTTATCGATGGGAAGCCTGGACTGACGCAGCAGGTTGCTTCAGACACGCTATTCTGGATTCGAAAGACCTTCGACAAAATTCGCGAAAAAAATCCTTTCGAGGATGAAACGCAAAGACTTTCTGCCGCAGGTGTGATGCCCCTCAGGGCCTTTGTCAATCGTTGGTACTACATCCTCAATTTCCTCCAAAATCAATATCCCAAAGACGAACTAGACGCAGGTTTTTATACGCAGAAGTTTAAAGAGCTGATGGGGAAAAGGAGCTTTGAGGAGCTATCAACAGCAGAAAAAACTGAGATTGATGATCTTTTCAAAGATCTATTGGCTCAGTGGGACGCGCTCTGTAGTGCCAAACTCCTCAAATTCCAGTTGGAGAAACTAGAGGAAGAAAAAGAGGACTTTCAGGATCTGTTGGATCAAAAAACCCAAGAGTACAAGAAACTTTACGACCTGATCTCTCCCTTTGGAGAATATGTAGGGCAGTACTGGGACATGTCGCGGGAGCTGTGGCAGGATACGAGTTTCGATTTGCTGGAAAAATACGATGACCTGCTCCAAAACGAAGACTCCATTCGTGAGCTTGCCGATCTATTGGGGCAGATGCGTGAGGCAGAAATCATTACGGAAGAAGAAGAATACGAGCGCGTGATCGTCCGTAAACAATGGGAAGAGGACGACCAAAATAAAGCCGAAATTGTAGGCATACATGAAAGCGACGACCTCAATAATCTGGTTTCTAGTGAAATTGGATTATTAGGAGATGAACTGACGGAGGTCCTTTTCTTGAAAAAATTCGCGGACAAAGGGCTACAAACCTTCCAATACCAAGACAAGCATTTGGTGGTGAGTGAAGACCAATTCACAGAAACCAATCTCAAGATTAAGCGAAAGGAAAAAGGGCCTTTCATCGTCTGCGTAGATACCTCTGATTCCATGCGGGGCCGTCCCGAGCATCTCGCCAAAGTCCTCTGCTTCGCCATCCTCAAAATGGCGGCCCGCGAAAACCGCAAAGCCTACTTGATCAATTTTTCGACAGGCATACAAACCATAGATCTGTACGACATCGGCAGGTCACTTGATGAGATTGCAGGCTTCCTCAGGATGTCCTTTCATGGTGGGACCGACATCACGCTGGCGCTATACGAGGTGCTTCGCCAATTGCAAACCGAGTCTTATCGCGACGCAGATGTACTGGTGATCAGCGACTTCATCATGTACAAAATCGAGGATGACATCCTCGCTCGCATCAAGTACCATCAACAAAACAACGGCACCCAATTTCATTCCCTCACCCTACACGAGGACCCCAATGCAGAAGTCATCGTTCAGTTTGATACCAATTGGGTGTATGACCCCGAAGGCAAGGGCATCATTCGGGAGCTGAAGGGGATGCTGAATGTGATGGATAGGTGAGGCTTGACGCATGGTATGAGACTGCCTACGGATACTCAGATCTTATTGTCTTATGTTAGTCTCACGCTTATTTTGAATCTCATGATTGTCACGAATGAATTCAGATAGGGTTCATTTTCTATACGGAGACGCGATAAATCGACATCTCTCCATAGAAAATAGGGCACCAACTCATCCGTGATAATCATTATTATTCTCAAAATCCCTTATCCATGAGATTCTTGTCCTTTATCCTCCTACTTTCTCTCAGCTTTTCATTTGCCCAAAGCCAGTCTACCTACCAAGCAGGAGACACCCTCTACGTTTGGGCATCTTCAGGCCTGAATATCCGCTCCCAACCCAGTATCCAAGGAACCAAAAAGGGAGGATTGCCACTTGGGACAAAAGTAGTGATTCAAAAAATCACCGACCAGACGTTTGAAACAAGAGAGGTCCAAGCTACAGAAGATGGTGAGTCTTCATTCTACATCAAAGGTCATTGGGTCAAAGTCACGAATGGACAGATCGAAGGATACGCCGTAGATAGCTACTTACTCCCTTTTCCCACGCCTCAAGGAAAGTCAACGCTGGAGGCATATCTGGAAGGCTTGGCAGGTAAAGCGCTCACATTCAGAGAAGAGAAAAACGAAAATTGCGAGGAGGAGGAGGAAGGCTGCTATACACGAATCGGCCCCATGATCCAAGACTTACAGCTGACCTATACATTTGATGGAAATTATCTAAGCGAATCCCTTTTCATGAGAGGAATGACCATACAGCAAGCCTACATTTTTTCCGCTTTCTTTCATTTCGTTGAAAATACCCTCTCAGAATTGCTGAAAAGGCCTGAAATGGGGATGGAGGTCTATGAACGAAATTATTTAGAATTCAATGAGGTATATGAAATCATGGTAGATTACAGACAAGAAGAGGAAGGGGTGAAATGGACGATTTCCTTTGATACCTATGGTGCCTATTACGAAACCTATCGGCCTGATCTCTACCTGACAGGTTCTGAATATCGCACGGCTTCCGAGATCGATCCCAGGAAGTTCCTAGATCTTTCGTTTAGCGATGAACAAGCATACAAAGCCGCCCAGTTTCCTAGCAGGCCCTTTTTGCAAGCCCGAAGAGATCTCGTGACCTATGCAGATTCTATGACAGCTTTCTATATCCCGCTTAGGAATGGTGACACACTCAAACGCATCGACAATGATTGTACCTGTGAATCTATCGCCGATTTCAATTATACGGGTTATATAGAGGCCTTAGATGCTGTAGCGATCTTTGGCACGTACTGGGAAGATTATAGTTATGATTTATTTAGCCTGCAAGATGGCCAACCGCTCTTCTATGGAATGGGAGATATCGCGATCTCCTATGATACAAGTTGGATGGTTTCCATGGCTTATGATGTGTATGACGAAGGGACTGATTTTAGCATGACTAGGATCGGGAAAGATGGCACACTCGTCGATGGACAGGGTTTTTACTTCAGTGGATGGGGAATAGATGGCGAACTCCACTGGCAGGATGAGCGGAGTTTTATCATTCCTGTAGTGTATGGTGCGCGGGATGAAGAGGGAGAAAGGAAGAAGATGTATATCGAAGTGGCTTTGAAATAGAAAAAGGAGGCTGCATATCCTGCAATAATTCTTTTTTTAGTTCGGAAGTCCTATAAAAGATTGGCAGAATAATAAGTCAATATCACAAGGACTTTCATTTCTTTAAATAAGTTTTTATTTTATCTTTCGAACAAAACGCACTTATCTCTATTTCTAAGGTGTCATTCGATTGATTGATAAAAAGTTGGATCGTGTTGTGATGCTGAGATAAACTGGACTCCCCAAGCGCGTTTTCCTGAACTCCTTAGGTATTCCTCATACTTGACCTCATAAACTTGCATATATGGACACACCGAAAACACGAGAACAGATAGCCTATGAGCTGGGGATTTCTGTTACTACCCTTTGGAGACGCCTCAAAGCGCATAATATCCAACTTCCGAGAGGTTTAGTGTTTCCCCAAGATCAAGAAAAAATTAGAGCTGTCTTAGGCTATATATCAGAAGATATGAAAAAGAATGAAAAGAAGTGAAAAGACTAATTACTGATTTAGATTATATCTTATGATAAGATAATCTAAAAACAGCTATTATGATAAAAACAGTAAAACTCTCTTCGATTCTCTTCCTCATCATTCTCTTATCCTGTCAAAATAAATCTTCTGTTTCTACCCATCAGCTCACTACAAAAGCTTCGATTTCTACTATAGAAACTCAAGAAATCAATCCATATGTACAACAGTCAAGTATTCAATGTAGATTCGAAATAGATTCTCATCGTCAAGACTTGACTTCTCAATGTCCAGAGGAGTTTTTAGTGTTCACCTCATCCGAGAATATCGAAGCCCTGTCTGGGGATCTACAGTTATCTCTCCAATCTATACTTCCCCTGATCTCTAAAATCCAAGACATGAATTGGATAGATGAAATCACATTCATTGTAGACCGCTACCGTCATCAAGAAATCTTTCTCATTCGGTATAAAAATGACCAAGTACAGGGTCTATCTACTGCTGTCCAGATTCACTATGACAGTCAGGGAAAAATCATCCGAGAGCCCATCAGAGTCAATTGCATAGGAAGATGTGACTTAGTGAATGAAAGCTGTACAGAAGTCTTCAATCCTAGCAATGGTACGATTGCTTGTGGCTGCGAGGGGGAGGCTTGCGAAATGCACATCTATAATGATAACTATTGAATAATGAAGCTTGATAAAACAAGAGTAGCTAAATTCAAAAAGGGTGAAGAACCAAAGGAAACTTTTTATTGGCTATCAAAAACTCCCATGGAGCGTATCACAACCTTTGAACAAGTAAGACTGGAATATAATACTTGGAAATATGGTCCTCAATCAGGATTTCAGAGAATTTATAGAGCAGTTAAACGAGAAAGAAGCTAAATATCTAGTCGTCTGAAGGTATAATGTCGTATTTTATGGATACTAAGGCATATGACAGACTACCACCCCAAAACGAAAAAGAGGAGCCTATAGCTCCCCTTACGCTTAATGTGTGTATATCCTTCTTAATTAGTTGGCCAATGCATCGGCACCTGCCGCAATCTCGAGGATCTCTTTTGTAATGGCTGCCTGACGTGCGCGGTTGTATTCCAGCTTCAACGCCTTAAGCAGCTCATTGGCATTTTCTGTAGCGGCATCCATCGCGACCATTCGCGCGCCTTGCTCCGCCGCATTTGATTCCAGCACCGCACGGTACACCGCGATACGCAAAGACTTGGGAATCAATTCTGTTAAAATCTCTTCTTTCCCTGGCTCGAAAAGATAATCAGAGTTCAATAACTCTTGTTTCTCTTCAGAAGCTTCCTCTTCTGTGGCCAAGTTCTCCACAGACAAAGGCAGCAACGTATCTGCATGACGGATCTGGCTCATGACGTTCTTAAACTCGTTGAACATCAAGTATACCTTATCTACCTTCTTCTCCAGGAAGTATTCAAACGCAATATTGGTCACCTCATCTACTGTATCAAAGCTCAGATTGCTCAATACATCATGGTTCTCACCGACCATCTTGTAATTGCGCTTCTGAAAATGCTCGTAGCCTTTACGCCCCATACACAGGAAGGAAACCTTACCATTTGCCAAATCTTCTGCATGATTCTCCTCCAAGAAGGTCATCGTATGCTTGATGATGTTCGCATTGAAAGGCCCACATAGTCCACGGTTAGAAGTAACCAATACAACTAGGATGTTCTCCACTGGGCGTTGCTCCACGAGACGGGAAGGAACTTCTTCCGCGTCCATCACGGACACGACGTTGTTGATCAGTTCCTGAAGTTTCAAGGCATAAGGACGCAACTGCAGGATGCGATCCTGTGCGCGGCGAAGCTTAGAGGCCGAAACCAACTTCATCGCCTTGGTCACCTGCTGCGTGCTTTTCACGGACTTGATACGCCCGCGTATTTCTTTCAATCCTGCCATGGGAATGATTTCTAGATGAACAGAGGAGGAAGGCTGACACCTTCCCCTTTATATTGAGATAATTATCCTTCGAATGTTTTTGCTACTTCAAAAGCAACTTCTTTGACCGTCGCCTTGACTTCGTCTGTCCACTTCTTCGCTACGATCAAGTCGAGTGTGCTGCGGTGGTTCAACTCCATCTCCTGTACCAAGCGAGATTCGTATTCTGCTACTTGCTCTACGGGGATGGTATCCAAAGCCCCTGCGTTCGCAGCAAAAATCGCGATCACCTGATGCTCTACACGTACAGGTGCATATTGCTTCTGAATCAATAGTCGAACCAAACGCTTCCCGCGGTCTAGCTGACGCTGTGTTACCTTATCCAGATCTGAACCGAAGCGAGCAAATGCTTCCAACTCACGGAACTGCGCCAAGTCAAGTTTCAACGTACCTGATACTTTCTTCATCGGCTTGATCTGTGCAGAACCACCCACACGAGATACAGAGATACCAACGTTGATCGCAGGGCGAATCCCCGCGTTGAAGAGGTTGGACTCCAAGAAGATCTGACCGTCTGTAATCGAAATTACGTTGGTAGGAATGTAAGCGGATACGTCTCCTTCTTTTGTCTCAATGATCGGAAGAGCTGTCAACGATCCACCTCCTTTTACCATCGGCTTCAATGCCTCGGGAAGATCATTCATCTGAGAAGCAATCTCATCGTTGTCGATGACCTTTGCCGCACGCTCCAATAAACGAGAGTGAAGGTAAAATACGTCTCCAGGATATGCTTCACGTCCGGGTGGACGACGCAGAAGAAGAGATACTTCACGATATGCTACCGCTTGCTTGGACAAGTCATCATATACTGCCAAAGCAGGACGACCTGTATCACGGAAGAACTCACCGATCGCGGCACCTGCAAATGGTGCGAAGAACTGTAGGGGAGATGGCTCAGACGCTGCCGCTGCAACAACTACCGTATAGGCCATAGCGCCTGCTTTTTCAAGCTCTGCCACTACCTGTGCAACAGTCGCCGCCTTTTGGCCACAAGCTACATATACACAGAATACCGTCTCTCCTCTATCGTAAAATTCTTTCTGGTTGATGATCGTATCAATCGCAACTGCTGTCTTACCTGTCGCACGGTCACCAATGATCAACTCACGCTGTCCACGTCCAATAGGAATCATGGAATCAATCGCCTTGATACCTGTCTGAAGTGGCTCATTTACAGGTTGACGGAAGATTACCCCAGGTGCTTTGCGCTCATAAGGTACGGCGTATAAATCACCTGTAAGTGGTCCTTTTCCATCGATCGGTTCTCCAAGAGGGTTAATCACACGACCGACCAAACCTTCACCTACGCGGATAGAAGCAATCTCTCCCGAACGCTTTACCGTATCGCCCTCTTTGATTCCTTCTGACTCCCCAAAAAGTACCGCACCCACGTTGTCTTCTTCGAGGTTTAGTACCATTCCTTTAAGGCCTGTTTCAAACTCGATCAACTCACCAGCCTGCACATTTGTCAGACCATAAATACGCGCAATACCGTCACCCACTTGGAGTACAGTACCTACTTGCTCGAGTTCAGTTGATGATTTAAAATTTGAAAGTTGTTCCCGAAGGATTGCAGAGACTTCATCTGGTCTTACCGCTGCCATATGTCGTGTGAATTAAATGTCGAGTGGAATAACAATTAGATATATATAAGAGAAGGCCGAGGCCAGGGTCCGTAGTATAATAGATTAGTTGATCAGTTCTTGCTTGAGTTTGCGCAAAGAAGAAGCGACACTCCCATCAAACAAATCATCTCCAATCAGTAGGGTGAAGCCACCAATCAGTTTATCATCTACTACTTCTTCAATGACAAATGTCTTACCTGTACGCTTCTCAAGTGTTTCTTCAATCTCACGTGCTTGACCATCCGCAAGTGGCACCGCGCTTGTCAGTACCCCACGCATGATACCTTTGGCTTCATCATAAAGCTTCAGGAAAGCGATGGCGATTGAAGGGATATACATTTCACGGCCTTTTTTCACGATCATACTCACAAAAAGAGGCATTATCTCAGACTTGAACTGCTCGTTGAAAATGAGTTCAAGGATCTTTCCTTTCTTGCCTGGATTGACGATCGGGCTTTGAAGCATCATTCCTAGGTCGCGATTTTCTTCCACTACGTCTTTGATCAAGCTCATGTCCGCATAAACGTCTTCGAGCATGGATTTCTCTTCGGCTAAACCAAAGAGCGATTTTGCGTAGCGGTGTCCAATTCGTTCTTCTACCATTCTTGTAGACTAAAAAGTTGACGATGAATCGTCATGAAAAAATGTGTATATCTTGAAAGGCTTAGCTCGGGAGCAAAAACCTAAAAAATGATCTGCAATTAGTTGTTGCTGAGATCGGTGATCAGCTCCTTGGCATAAGACTCTTGCGCGTCTTTGCTGTCAAATTCCTTGCGGAGGATACGCTCAGCTACTTCTACCGCTAGGCTGGCGGCTGTATTTTTGATCTCTGCGATGGCCGCACGCTTTTCAGCTTCGATCTGCACTTTCATCTTGTCAAATTCTTGTGCAGCTTCTGATGCAGCAGCATCTTTTGCTTCCTTCTTGATTCTGTCTGCCAACTCATTCGCTGTCTTCAGAATCTCATTACGCTCTTCCATGGCCTTCTTGCGTGCATCTTCATTTTGCGCTTTGAGATCGTCGATAGCTTGGCGGGCTTTTTCTGCCTCACCCAATGCATTGGCGATGTCTTGCTCACGCTTGTCAAGCGCGTTGATGATAGGCTTCCAAGCAAACCTTCTGAGGATGAAGAAGAAAGTAAGGAAGATAATCGTTGTCCAGAGAAATAAACCGGGTTCTGGGAGTATGATTTGCATTCGCTTGTATCTTAGTAAATCAGGTTCTTGAGTAAAGTCATCTAATGCTTGTTGTTTCTCAAGTTTCTCCTTACCAACCATACGAAAGCTGCCACAATACCAATGAGTAAACTTAACCAAAGTAACAAACCTGGGTCGGGGGCAACAACAGTCATGGCATATAAGAGATTAAGTGAAACAACGGAAAACTTCAAGAGGAGGACCGAGGCATTCCCTCGGTCACTCGTTCTTTTTTGCTTACAGTACGCCGAGCAGACAGATTACCTCACCGAAAAGGGCAACACCCTCGATGAATGCAGCTGTCAAGATCATTGCACCACGGATATCGTTAGCAGCTTCGGGCTGACGAGCAATAGACTCAACAGAAGAAGCAGCCAAGCGACCGATACCCATACCTGCACCAATTGCAGCAAGTCCTGCGCCTAGACCAGCACCCATGGCACCGAATCCGAAAGTGGCAGCATCTTGAAGTAGGAACATAAGATTATGTATTTATAGTGTATAAAAGCCTTGATTCAATCTTAGTGATGGTCGTCGTGAGACTCCATCGCCATGCCGATAAATACAGCTGTAAGTAGTGTGAAGATATAGGGCTGAATAATCGCCACGATCATCTCCAACATGAAGATCACAATCGTAAAGAGAACGGAGATCGGCATGATACCAAACGCACCCGTTGTGTTGACACCAGGTACTTGGTCTACACTACCCATGATGAATATCAGTGAGATGAGACCCAATACCATGAAGTGACCTGCCGTAATGTTCGCAAACAAACGAACAGCCAGGGCGAAAGGCTTGGTAAATAGTCCGATAAACTCAACAATTGGCATCAATGGAATCCCAAACTTCAACCACCAAGGTACACCTGGCGTGTTGAACACATGCTTCCAGTGGTCTTTACTTCCATTTACCTGCGTAAGGATGAAGGTCATCACTGCAAGTGCAGCTGTTACAGAGATATTACCTGCAATGTTGGAGTTGAAAGGCATCAAGCCAAACAGATTGGCAAACCATATAAAGAAGAACAGCGTCAGCAAATAGGGAAGGAAGGCCATTGTTTTGTCTCCGAGGTAGGGCTTGGCGACCTCATCGCGGATAAAAACAATGATGGGTTCCATGAAAGACTGCATCCCGCTGGGAGCTTCTCCTTCTCTGCGGCTGTAGGCTCCTGCCACTGCTACAAAGACGATGGTCAGCAGCAAGCCGATCATGATCATCTGTAAGGAGGTCTTGGTGATAGACAAGTCGATGATCATAGGGCCTTTCTCGTGGTCTCCTTCATGTCCATGTGAGTCACCGTGATGGGCATCTCCGTAGACGATCTTCTCGTGACTCACCGAGTAGCCTTTCTCTTTGAGTGCTTCTTTGTTAGCAGCAAAGACAAAACCATCTTGAGAGGAATAGAAGAAATAAGGGAGCGTAAGTTTGACGTGCGTATCACCAAATTCCACAATTTCCCAGTCATGTGTGTCCAAGATGTGGTGGAGAATCGCTTCTGAGGCAACGTATTTCTTCGTGTGGTGCCCATCACCTGAGTGATGCGTATCTGCGTGAGTCCCCCCCTCATGCTTTGCCTCGTCTGTTGGGTGATCTCCCTCTTCATGTTGCGTCTCATGCGTGGCATGGTCATCATGATCCTTGGTAGGATGTTCGTCTTGAGCGAAACCCCAGAGGGTAAACAAGGATAAGAGTGTGATGGTCAGGATTTTCTTCGCGAGCATAAATGCAAAGAAATATTATGTTTTTGTAATATCTTATAATTTCGGGCGCAATTTACGCATTAAGGCATAAACTTCAAATCCTGTGAAAGTGAAATAAGCCACCATGTAAGAAACGACATACTCTACCTTCACTTCTGGGAATTGGAGCGCCACAATCACAACGAACACGATGCCGATGAGCATCTTCAATAGCATTCCTCCCATGAGAAATCCTATGAACCCCTTGGTCTCTTGACGTAGTCCCGTATAGGTGAGCGTGTAAGCAACCAAGGTGGGAAGGAAGGCTACCAAAGCGGCAATTGCGATGGCAGCGAAACTTCGCTGCAATAATAGGAAATGGGTGACTAAATACCCAATGAAAAGGAATACTATTAGCAGCAAAATGCTGAAAGTGATAAAGCGGGATATTTTCAAGGGACAAGAGATCTAAAAGTATAACAGAACAGCGCGACTTTCCGAGTTAAAACACTGACATATATCACAATGCGCATGTCAGGGTTTTCGGTTGGTCGTTCTGATGATTAGGTAAATGACAAAGGCGCTTCCCAATAAAGAAAGGGCTAGCGTAAACCAGGGCTTGGACGTTTCCTGCCACTGGTCTAGTGCATACCCTCCTCCGACAAAGAGTAGCATCACAGCCAGGATTTCAAACCCTAGACCGACATACCGAATATTCTCTTTGGAGAGTTTGGGACCATCTTTTTTTGTCATCGCTGCAAAGATACACAAAGGGATGAAAAGAAATACAAAAAGGGGTGTAGAGAAAAATTACTTTCTCTATCCCCTATATATGTTTCTTTGTCCAATAGGTCTCTTAGCTTGCTTTGCTTACCTTCTCGGGCTCTGACTTAGGCTTGGGATTCATCTGACGAGCAGAAGACTTAGCGAGCAAATCCTTCGCACGCTGAGGTGTCTTGGTCAACATATCTTTTGCAGCATCGGCCATCTTGGAAGTACCCGTAAAGATCGCGCCCATCTGGACTACGAGCTTCTGAGTGAAGATATCTCCGAAGATTTTACCTGTTTTGTCGATGGTCAGCAACTCGCGAGTCACGACATTACCTTTGATTTCTCCCTCGACAGTTGCCACGCGTGAGTCAATGTTTCCCTCGATGTAGCCAGTTGCACTCACGATCAACTTGGAGTTACATACCAGCGTACCGATCACCTTACCTTCTACACGAAGGTCGCCTTCGGCATTAATGTTTCCCACAACGACAGTGCCCTCGGCGATTTTGTTGTGGCCGATTGAATTGGATGGAGAGCTAGAGGTTACTTTAGGACGACTTGTTTCATTTTTTGATCCAAACATGTGCTTTGGCTGGTTATTTATTGAAGTTGATGTAGTCTGAAGGATTGAGAGGCTTCCCGTCCTGCCAGAGCTCCAAATGAAGATGGGGGCCGGTAGAATTCTCTCCTGTATTTCCGATGATTGCTATGGGTTCGCCAGCGAGTACGTATTCCCCCTGATTTTTGAGGAGGCGGCTGTTGTGTTTGTAGAATGCCAGTACCTGGTCATCACTCTGGATTCCTATCACCCAGCCATTTTTGTCAGAATATTCCGCGATGAGTACATATCCATCTGCGACCGACTTTATAGGTGTATTTTCTTCCGCAATGATGTCTACCCCAAAATGATGTAAGGATTCATTGTAAGGATTGCGTAGGTTGCCAAAAGAGCCACGCAGGTTGCCTGTAATGGGAGGGTGGAGATTGAGTAGTACGGGTTGCTTTTTCAGTTTGACAGCCGGAATGATAGGCTTTTCTTCTTTCTCTTGAAAATCAACAACAGGGATAATCTCACCTTCCGTTGGATTGGCTTTTATGGGTGCGTCTGGAATTTCAGATACAGGCGCTTGTGCAGGTTTCGTGCCAGATTCTTGAAGTAAGCTCGGATTAGCCTCTAAAATAGAATCAATGTTTGCTTCATCTGTCAACTTAACCGAGTCTCCCTCAACACCTAATGTATATCTAAAAGTAGATAAATAAATATTTAACTTTTTGTAGTCCTCGCTCACTGAGTCATATCTACTCTGCCAAGAAGCTATTTTGTCCTCGTGCGCCTCCATCGTGATCGTGTTGGGCATGAGTCGATGAAAGGCAGGTGTCAAAATTACTACAGTGGCCGTTCCAATGACAATCCCTAATATTAAAAGCCCTGACCATAAGAGCAAAGTAAGTGGTTTTAATGAAAACTGTCTGGAACTAGATAGCGTAATATCATCAATTAGCTCCACACGATATTTTTTTCCCAGCTTTTCCCTTAATCGATTGTATAAGTTTAGCGACATATCGATACGGTTACCCCACAATTTTGAATATATTTGTCCATACTTAATGCTAACTCTTCGGGATATATGTTCATGAATGCCAGCATCATGCCTCACAAACATACTAAATTTCTCCTAATATTAGCTTCGCTCGTTTTTCTTTCATGTAGCAAAGAAAAAGATACAGCACCTGCGAGACTCTATCATACGACGACCTCTTACTTCAATTGGTACTATAATGCGAACGAACTGTTTAAAGAAACAATAAACCAGATCGAGTCGCAACTTAAGTTTGATGAACAGGGATTTATTCAGGTTGTATATTACTTGACCGAGGATGAATCTCAATCCTACGACAATGATTTTGGAGATATCACTAAGAAAAATGATGCCGTTCTCTTTAAGCATCCCAACGGAAAAATCGTAGATGAATGTCGCATCCTCAATGGGAAATGCTGGTACTATCGAGGAAACTATACGGCTGCCCTTCAGAACTTTAACTACGTAATCGAAAACTATCCCGATTGTAAAGGATTGGGCGACGCCTATTTTTACATGGCCCAAAGCTATTACCAGATGGACAATCGTGTGATGGCTGAAAATATCATTCGGCAAAATATCCTAGAGAACGATACACTGGAGCTGACAGATCAGACATTTGGAGAGATGGGTCTATTTCTCGTACGCCTTCAGATAGAGGATGAAGCGTACGAAAAAGCAGAAAAGACCCTGATTGAAAGATTAGAGTTTATCAAAAATCCTATGCGCCAGCTTCGTAGCACCTTCCTCCTCGCTCAATTGCAGGCAGAAAATGGCGATTTCACAAAGTCTTTACTCAACTATCAAGATGTAGCCAAAAAATCGAATGACTACGATCTCGCTTTCCGCGCGAAGCTCAACATTGCCAAGCTTTACCTAAAGTTTCAAAAGGAGTCCGATAAAAATTCTGAGGTCTACAAGTACTTGGTGAAGCTTTTAAAGGACGAAAAAAACGAAGAATACCGAGATCAGATATATTATGAATTGGCCATGCTGTCCTTAAAACAGGACAACAGACCCGAAGCCATTGATTACCTGACCCAGTCGATCCAGTTCAACGTCAGCAATCAGGAGCAAAAAGCCAAATCCTACTACAAAATTGGACAGATCTACTTCTACGACTACCAAAACTATCCACAGGCCCAGGCTTACTATGACAGTGCAGCAGCCGTCGTCCAAAAGACCGATCCTAAATACGATGAGATTACGAGGCTAGCCAAGACACTTAAGGAATATATTACCTATCTCAATACCATCGACTATCAAGATAGTATGCTCTATGTCGCCAGCCTCCCACAAGAGGAACTGGATAAAATCATTAACCGCCTGGCAGAAGAAGAACAACGGAAGAAAGAAGAAGAAGCCCAGAGACTCGTAGAGCAATCTTTCTCGTCCAATGATCCCTTTTTTAACCAACAGATACAGAATCAAAAAGCCCAAAATCAAAATAATGCCTCTGGTCAGTGGTATTTTGACAATAGGCCGACGGTCGAACAAGGGAAAATGCAGTTTCAAGATACCTGGGGCACCCGACGAAACGAAGACAACTGGCGTAGGAAGAATAAGCAGAGTTTTGCAGGCAACTTCGGTGGGGCCAATGGTGAAGGAGGTGCCGAAGAAGCAGTGGAAGGAAATGCAGGAGTGGATAGCACCCTGATCAAGCAGTATGGAGACAATGCCAAATACTACCAGAATATCCCCAAAACCGAAGAGCAAGTAGCTGCAGCCAATGATAAACTCAAAGAAGCTTTTTACAAGCTAGGGCAGGTCTACTACCAGAAACTGGAAGAACCTGATAGCGCCATCAATACATTTGAAACGCTACTCGATCGTTATCCTGACTCAGAATATACCCTTCAGGCACGTTACGCACTTTATAAGCTTTACAAAGAGGAGAAAAGAAATCTCGCTTACAAAGCACACGAACAGTATATACTTAATAATCATCCCAACACAGTATTCGCCTATCTCATCCAAGGCAAGGACCCCAATGACCTTAAGCGTGAAGTGGAAGATTTTGAATTTGTGTATACAGGTCTGGTAGAGTCCTATGGCAACAAGCAATATGAGACATCTTTAGGTTTCAGCGAGTTTTTGCTTGCACAGAGCGAGTACCAAGCCAATGAAGAAATGGATATCGTGCCTATCCAGTATATCCGCGGTATGTCTTATGGATACACGGGAGAACAGGATAGCTTGAGAGCCATCTTGACGCGTTTAGTGGCTGATAATCCAGACCACCCTGTGACACCACAAGCAAAGGCTACGTTAGGATATCTTCAAAATGGAGTTCCAGAAGCTCCTACTCCTACATCTGCCACTACAGGCGGAGCCACAGATGACCTTTCCAATCCCCAAAACCCCATTTATAAAGGTTTCTCCCAAAATATTCGAGCTAAAGAGAAAATCTTCGTCATCCTCTATGTGGATAAGAGCAACATCACCAAAGAAGATGCTCGCAATAAAATCGCTGACTTCAACAAGAAAAATTTTGCCTCCAAAAAGTTGAAGTCCTTTGTCTTCTTGTACCAGCAGACACACTGGCTTCCTTACATCGCCAACTTTGGGACTGTGGATGATGCACAGAAGTACATACGAGCATTCCAATCTAATCCTGTATCTCAACAAATCATGCAGGATGGAGATCAGATCATGTACATGTCTCACTCCAACTTCAAAGTCGCTTACGGCGAACGCCGGATGGAGGACTATATGAAGTATTTTAGTAATATCCTGGGTTCGTAGATCCACGCTATGGCGTGGATACCCTGCATGTGTACACATTCATGTGTACAATGTCTACGCAGGTATGTGCATAGCATGCACTGGCGCATGTATTACATGCTTCATACCTGCGCACGCTATGGTGTGGACACCCTGCATGTGTTACATGCTGGGCACCTGCGCACGCTATGGTGTGGACACCCTGCATGTGTTACATGCTGGGCACCTGCGCACGCTATGGCGGTGCGCCTACGAGAAGATTTCCGCAAAAACACGCATGGTCTGGGGATACCGAAATCCCTCCACATGCTGTTCATAGTACTTGAACAGCGCCGTGATCATATGTCGCTTCTCTTCGGAGGAGAAAAGAATCTGCTGGATGGAAGCTGGATCAGGTAGGTGGGTCAAGTCGTGATACAAAAACTGTCTCAGGATAAAAGCGACTCGATCTGCATCTGATTTGGAGGGCTGAAAGATGCCTGTCTGAGGATCAAATGTACAATACATACTCCCCTCACTTCGATCCAAAGGCATAAACCCCAAAAAGCGGGTATGATGCAGGAGAAAATATAGAAAGATGTGAATCAGCCGCTTCTCAGAAAAGTCTAGGTGTAAAATGACGCGCTTAAAGAATTGATACAAGTGAGGATTGGCTTCCTCTTCTCTGACGGTATCATCAAAAATCTCCATCATCGCCAACCCTAGAGAAAGTTTGACAGGCTCAGTCTGAGCAGTCTGTAGAAGGTGTGCCAAGCGACTCTCAGAGACTTTTCCGAGTTGGTTGGGATTCTTCTGCTGATAGACAACCTCTATGATCGAGAGCGGTTGAAAATAGCTATGGCGACTCCTAGAGCGTGCAGATCGATAGCCTTTGACGATAAACCCCTTTTTCCCCTCAGCCTCTGTATAAACTGTGGTGATCACATTCGCATCCTGATGCTTCAGGGTGCGTAAGACAATACCTTCGGTCTTTTTGATCAACGACTGGTCATTCTTTGGGTGAAAAGAAGATTTTTCTACAAATAATTTGTACTAGTATCAGTACGGATGGCCACGCTGTAACGATCGCCTTACACACTGTAATTGGTAGGCAAGGCAATGTGAGCTGGTGCCAGTCTCAATGCGTGATCTAGCACACGTTTTTCTTCTTCGTATGACTGTAAGTAACTCTGATAATCGTCTCGGTTCGCTATCAAAGGCTTTTTTTGACCGAGAGGTGTGAGGGGATTATCTGGGAAAAGGAAGATATCCTCTGCCCCAAATGCGGCTTTGGCTGCCTCCACCATGCTGAGCGGATCAGCCACAAGCTCTGGCCCATTTGCTCCCGCAATGACAGGCCCTATAACGATCACCTGGATATGCTCAATTAGATGCTGTATCCGATCTGTATCTATCTCCCACGAGGTACCATCCCAGCTCATGATTCCCCGCTGCTCCGCCGTGAACGCGTTGTTATACACCATGGCTTCACTGAAAAGTACAGATAAGCGCTTGGTCACAAAGCGTGTATCACGCAAGGTATCTCCAAACGTATCGTGAAAGACAAGGGTTTTTCCAGGGAGTTTGTATTGAAAGACGAGATCGCGCATCATCATACGATCCCGCAAATTAGCCTCAGAAAGAAAGATAATATTCACAAGCGAGTGATTAGTTGAGACGACAGATTATACATGGCATAGCATGGAAGTAGATTCCCTCAAGGAAAGTATCACCGACGCTGCTATCCTTACTGACGTTGCGAAATTACAGTAAATTTCCCAACACAGCCATTTTGTCCGTCATTATCTGCGATCAAAGCTAAATATACCCCTGAAGCCACACGGTTTCCGCGTACATCACGTCCGTCCCAAACCGCCGTGCCTCCTTGTGCTTCGATTTGACGCACCAATTTGCCTGAGACAGAGACAATGCGCACTTGGGACTCTGCTCCCGCACCACGGATGACAATCTGATCTTCCTCTGACAAAACAGGATTGGGATATACAAACACATCGGTACATGCCACAGGACTCTCCGTCGCGTCGCTGATATAGCTGACGATTCCTTTATCTGTCGCAATAAATACCTCGCCCGTCTCCTGGTCTATGGCGATGTTCTCAATTCTGTTGGAAGGAAGGGGACTATTTTCTGTCGTGAAATTCAGAACTTGTTCATCTCCATCTGGCGAAATCAAAAAGACACCTTCATTTGTCCCAAACCACTTGCGATTCCCTCCGTCAATGGCAATGGTAAATACAGAGGTACGTTTGAGCAGTTGAGAGCCATTTTGGATAGGACGGCTTGCATCTACAATCACTCCCTGAGAAACAGAAAATGGATCGTATATCACTCCTACCCCTTCCGAGGTACCAATCCAAATAAATCCATCCTTGTCTTCAGCAATCGAGAAAACCTGATTGGTAGGCAATCCTCCTACGCCTGATCCACTTCTAATGGGAAGCGCACGACCGTCTACAAAGTCGTCGAACGTGTTATTTGCGGTGTAGGCTAATAGACCTTTTCCCTGGGTGATCATCCAAGCTGTCCCGTAAGCATCGACGATCATGTCGACCACTTGGGTTCCTGAGGGAAAGAAACTACTTGGAATTTGTACCCAATCTCCCTCCACAGGCTTCACAGCCAGTGGCGTCTGCGCTTCATGGAAAGAAGCCCAGAGATTTCCCGCAGGGTCCAAATCCAAACCTGACACACGGGTATTGATGATATTGGTCAAGTCGCAATTTCCATTTACTGTAGGCAATCCATCTTCACAGGTAAAGGAATCTACGATCACGGTGTCCTCCATTACGAATATACCCTGTCCCCATGAACCTACATATACACGATTATTTTCTTTATCAAATTTGACACGAGAGAGAGAAGTTTTGATGCTCTTAGGTACACGACCCGTGAGGTCATTGAAGATGGTCCAATTGTCATCATTCGCATCATACTTATATAAGCCATCCGACGTAAACTGGGGAATAAAGATCTTATCATAGCCGCGCGTCCCCACATACAGGATTCCATTGCCCGCCTCCATTTTAATGGCCGTGTTGGAGAAAGGTCCATTGGGACGGACAGTAGAAATCGACCAGTCGTCGAACTTGATCACACCATCAAATCGGGTGATGTTGTAAAACTCGCTTTGGTCAGAGAGTACCGCATCGACGATCTCTCTTTCTACTGAGTAAAAATATCCAATACCCTGATTATTGATAAACCCATTGTTCACTAAGCTCGAGACGCCATATTGCACACCTGTCGTATGCAGACGGAACCAATCCTTCTCATTCAAAGCCCCTGAAACAACCTGCCATTGTCCATCTTGCCAGCGGTAAAAATCTTCTGTCGTCAAGGCAAACAATCCCTCTGAGTTTGCATCTACGTCCAATATCTGTGCGTCAGGCTTTAGGTCAAAGGCTATGCCTGCTTCTGACCATGCCAAAGGATCTCTTAGATTGGGGAAGTCAACTGGAATTCGGTACAATCCTGCCGTTTCTACCACCAACCAGATGTACCCATCGAAAACTGTCACGTGAAGGACAGGCAGACGACTGGGATTGTTCCCAAACTGAGCAACATCTGCCACAGGCAGGCCCGATCGCTGATCGAAGACTACTAAACCGAAGTTGGTCGCGACATATACATAAGGATAGGCTTCATAAAAATCATTGATTCGCTTGTCTGTAAAGGACTGATTACGATTAATATCACTCCATACGAGGAAATCTCCTGGTTCTTCAAAATAATTGATCAATCCATTTTCATACCCGATGTAGATACGGTCACTCTCGGGGGCATAATAAAGGGAGGATCCATCTAGATTGCTCATGCCTTCTATCGTAGAAAAGGTCTGGATATCCCCTGTGGTGCGGTCGTATCCAAACATTCCTCCTTCTGTGAGGGCATAGACCACTCCATTTTTCTCAGCACCTGCGATGCCCCTATCATGATTGAAGTACCCTCTCCAGCTCCCGATGGGGCGGTTTTGGGCAAATATTATTCCTGTAAGCAGAATAAAAATCAGAGTGAATGAAAAGCGAACCGTACGCTGCATATGAAATTGGCTAAAAAGGCTTTGATAATCTTCTCCAAAATTAAGCGGTAGAAAGGAAAATTGTAAGTGCGAAAATGAAGGGACGATCGGGGTATTCATTTATGAATAGGAAAAATGGATTGGGGCTGTAGTATGTGGATTTTCTGTAAAGACCCTTAAACCTTGGAAATGATTGAGCATCAAACCAGAAGAAATCTGATTTTCTCACCATTGCCCCAAAATCTACTAGAAATTGGTATTTTATTCGTACCAATTTTTCTATATGTTTAGTAAAAATTTAAACGGATGATCAGCCTCCTGTTTCATTCATTCGTATATATGTACACATCAACTGGGTGAAGTCTCGGCATCATAAGCTGATAACTTTTCACCAACCACTTATTTATTCAAGCGCATGAGATTCAAGCATCCTTTGTACATGGTATATGCAGCTGTTGCGCTCTTGATTGCTGCATGTAGCAAGGAGCCCATTGAGGTACTAGAAGTACCTGCCATCGTACAGCCCTACGTAGATGAATTTGAAGCAGAAGCAGCTGCTAGAGGCTATGACATTGAAATCAATAACTTGATCGTAGAGTTTGAGAGTGACCTATCTAGCCAAAGCGGAGAAGAAGCTGCGGGCATTTGTCGCTACCCTACAAGAGGAGAGCCTGTCCCTCATATCAAGCTAGACACGACTTCCTATAACTGGCAAAACAACGAATTTCACAGAGAAGCCTTGATATTCCACGAATTGGGACACTGTATCCTGGATCGTCGCGTGCATACCAATAAAATTTTACCCAATGGCAATTTCTCCTCCATCATGCGCGCCACGGGAGAACAGCTATACGGAGGTAGACTTAACAACTTTAAACGAGCCTACTATTTAGATGAGCTATTTGACTCGACAACCGTAGCACCCGACTGGGCCATTAATCCTCCTACCTACGAGAGTCAAGCAAACGCCAACCGCACGGCCATCTTCAACGACAATTTCAATAACAACGCCAAGGGCTGGATTATCGGCAATAGCCCTCAAACCAGAAGCACCATTTTTGCGGGTTTCTTCTACTTCGAATCCAAAGATCTCAACTCTGCTTTCTTTACTACCCAGGATATTCCCCTAGACATCGACCGCGACTTCGAGATTGAAACATCTTTCGAATTCACCAATGGCGTGAATGCTTCCTTCATGCAATGGGGAGGTTCGGGTCCTGAGGACTTTTACTTCTTCGGCATCACGCCCGAGGGAGCCGCTTTTGCAGGAAACTGGACGGTAGGACTCGCTACAGGGCTAGCCTTTGACGCTGTCAATGAAACAGGCTTCAACAAGCTTACCATCCGAAAAATCGGAAACTTCTATCACCTCTATGTCAATGAAGTCTATTTTGATGTCTTCGAGGCAGAATCCCTCTTTGGAGATGTATTTTCATTCTACATCGGACCCAATACGGGCGTCAAGATTGATTATCTCTATGTCAATTACCTAGAGTAAGATGGGGATGTCAATCCTATCCACATAGAAACATGAGACTTTGAGTATATTCGCATAGCTCAACGCCCCATTTTCCTCTCATCTTATGATAGATGCCCGTCCTATATTGCTCGCCCTCTTGGGAACTTGGTTTTTGATTCAGGCACGCCGTGCCATGAAGAAAAAACAGATCAAGGGAGTCAAAGACGAAAAGTCTTCTGGTCAGCTGGGCTACTACCGTATTTTGGGGGCCTACCTGATGAGTGGCGTTGCACTCTGGACTTTTGCTTTGGGACTCTTTTATCAGCTCTACGGATGGCAAGGACTGAGTATGAGTTTGCTCACCCTGACAAGTCTAGGACTCCTCATCTGGCGATTCAAGCAGATTCAGCAATGGCTATGGGGCAGAATGAAAGCCTCCGTTCCCAAAATCAAAGTAGGCAAGCAAAAGGAAACACTCACCATCGATCCCCACGCACGAAATTGGGCCTTGGCGGCAGCGGCGATGTTTTCACGTGTCAAAGGCTGGGAATATACGACCCTCGCAGGCTCCCCTCCACAAGCCCTCCAGCAGAAAACGGCCCGAAGAAAACTCAACAAGGAATGGGACATCGGAAATGAGGAAGACCTAGCAGAAACCATCGAATGGCTGCGCGAAATCGGGCATCGTCACGAGTTTCAGGAGATCATACAGCGTGTGGGACAATTTTCACAAGAGGAGCGAGAGGTATACATAAAGGAAATTGGAGAAGGGAAATACGATCTGACCGATCCTGATGATCAGGAAGAAGAACGCCACCGCGTACAGATGATCTATGAAAACACCTACAACATTCGCTTTCTCAGCTTTATCGCATGGGATTTCTTGCGACTAATGGATGTCGTCCGTATGGGCGTCCGCGCTGATATGATGGATGAAAAGACCGCTTGGTCCCACCTCCTTTCAGCAGCGCAGGTACTACAATCTCGCTATGATTCCTGGAAAGAAATGGGGGAGCAATTCGTACACGCGAGGGAATTTTGGTCGATCGTGGAGACCCGTAAGGAAGCAAATATGTACGATAAAGCACTCAAAGAGTTGCTGCGCAATCCCGAGAGTCCCTGGAATCAATTGGCTTGGGAAATGTCTTTGTATAAGAGGTAAGGACCTTCTACTGACTTCAATCAACCAATGCCTTGAACTTTATCCTGAAATTTTGAAGCTCTGCTGTTTCAAGCTTTCCTAAACGATGCCGTATATTTGTACTTTTCAGAGTAAAAATCCTATCCACCTTCACAACAGACTTTCTCCTCAATCCATTGACTTTACTGGGACTAAGAATAAACTCATTTTCAGAAGTACTGCTAGGAATGACTGAGCTAATGGCACATATCACAATATCGCTATATTGATCTTTTGTATTACAAACAATGACAGCAGGCCGTAGCTTCACCTGATTTAAGGTAGTAAATGGAAAAGGTATCAAAACGATATCTCCTGTTTTCAAAGCTATGAGAGGTTAAGAAAATCCTGGTAAATATCCTCCTCTTCACTTTTCCAAAAGTCAAATGCATCTGAATCTAATGTTAAGATCCTCACATCTTCTTCATTAGGTTCAAAAAGAGGCTTGAAAATTTGCGCTATATCTTCTTCCCTTTTGATTTCTAATAATGTGCCGAACCAGTTACCTGCTCCTGTTCCCTTAGGAGCTTTGGATTTGTATATTTCTCCTGATTTTATCCATTTAATCTTTAATTCTCCTGAAGGTATTTCTCTATTATCAATGACAATCCCTAATGCGGAGACAATAAGATCGTATTTACCTCCTAAAGCTTTCAACGCAAAAAAATCACCTATTTTTACTTCGCGAATTCTCTCGTAGAAAAGCTTCCCCTGCTTATCTTTGTTGCTCCAACCTATCTGCCACTTTTCTTTAGAAATGAATATCTCAAACTGACTATCATCCCCAAAATGATATCCGCCTGCCCAATATCTCCTCATGAAGTAATTCGCATTCATAATTTTCATTGAATCATTCTCTCCCCAATTAAATCTAAGCTTTTTGGCTTCAGACACAAGAGTAACCCCTTAGAAGAACCTTTTATTGAAACCATCGCATTTATGATCTCTGACAAATATTCTACGGGGCTACTCTATGTTACGGCATTTTCTCATTGGTAGATATGCCAATTACGCATTTTCTTTTCTACAACAGCTCCTCTATAGCAGCCATCACATCTGATTGATCTACCTTGGTGCGGGCTGAGATCGAGCGGATAACCTTTCCGTCCTTGTCTACCAAGTACTTGTGGAAGTTCCATCCAGGAGTCTCTCCTGTTTCCTGCTTCAAGTAGCCATACAGCGGATGTGTATCTTTTCCTTTTACAGAAATTTTGGAAAACATCGGAAACTCGACGCCGTAGTTGCGCTCGCAAAAAGTCGCAATCTGCTCATTGGTCCCTGGCTCTTGTCCCATGAAATTATTCGCAGGAAAACCCAAGATGACCAATCCCTTGTCCTTATGAGAGGCGTATAGTGCCTGAAGATCTTTGTATTGAGGAGTCAAACCACACTTACTGGCAACATTGACAATCAGTACGACCTTTCCTTTGTAATCTGAAAGGGACTGTTCTTTCCCGTCAATGGTCGTCATAGTGAAATCGTGGATACTCTGCGCGTCACTCACTTTCGTTTGCATATCTTGTGCAATTGTTATGGAAGAAAGAATTAAAAGAAATCCTAAGAGAAGGCTGGTGCTTTTCATATTCATTTAATTTCCATCCTAAACGCTATCCAAACGAAAATGTTATGCTACGGGAATCGTATCCAGATTCATGTATCGAGCTTGCGCCTCTCCCAATAACTGAGCTTGCGCGTCGATTTTATTCCTCCCCTCTCGTTGGACGTACGCTCCCTTAGCTGTGAGATAACGAGACTTCTGATCATCATCCAGCAAGACCTGAATGATGCTGCGCACACGACGCTTGATTTGTATGTCCTCAATGGGGAAAACCAGTTCTACCCTTCGGTCAAGGTTGCGTTGCATAAGGTCTGCGCTTCCCATGTAGATTTGAGACTGCCCATTGGACTTGAAGTAAAAAACCCGTGTATGCTCCAGAAAGCGTCCGACTATGCTCTTGACCTGAATGTTGTCGCTGATGCCAGGGATGCCAGGTCTGAGACAGCAAATGCCGCGAATCACCAAATCCACTTTCACCCCTGTCATAGAGGCTTTGTATAGCATACGAATAGTCTCTGGGTCCACGAGAGAGTTGACCACAATGATGATACGCCCTGGATTTTCTTTGCTGTGATTGCGTGTGGTTTGCTCGATCATCCGCGTGATGCTAGACCGTAAAGTCGTAGGGGCTACCAAAAATTTTCGCCATTCCTTTTGGAGCGAATATCCCGTCAGCAGGTTGAAAAGCGCGGAGCCGTCAACCCCCATTTCTTCATCACAGGTCATCAAACCAATGTCTGTGTATAGTCGAGCCGTTTTTTCATTATAGTTTCCTGTACTCAGATGCAGGTAGCGCCGAATCCGATCATTCTCCTGACGCACAACCATCGCAATCTTACAGTGCGTCTTCAGACCGAGAATCCCATAGACGACATTGACCCCTGCATTGTCCAGTTCTTTGGCCCAGCCGATATTATTTTCCTCATCAAAACGCGCCTTCAATTCAATCAGCGCCGTCACCTGCTTTCCATTTTCTGCGGCACGCTTCAAAGCACGCACAATCGAAGATCCACCCGAGGTCCGATATAGGGTCTGCTTGATAGCCAATACCTTAGGATCTTCTGCCGCCTCCGTCAAAAAATCCGCCACATGGTTGAAGCTGTCATAGGGATGATGCAAGAGTACATCGCCCTTCGAGACAGTCTGAAAGACATTCTGGTCTTTGATAAAGCGATGGTTAGGCGTAGGCGTAAAAGGTTTGTCCTTCAGATCAGGATAGTCCAAGCCCAAGAAACCCATGAAGGCCGATAGGTCCACATATTGAGGGACATCGTACACATCTTCCTCCTGCAGATTGGTCATTTTCATCAGGAACTCCCGATTCTCTGCACTCATAGGTTCGGCCACCTCAAGACGAATTACCGTCCCTAATCGACGTTTTCGCAGTTCTCTTTCTATATATTTCAACAAATCATCCGCCTCCGCTTCTGCAAGATCGAGGTCTGCATTTCGCGTGATCCTAAAAACACCCTTACTGAGCAATTTCATATTGGGAAAAAGCGTCTGCACATGATGAGAGATGACGTCTTCTAGCAGGACAAAATCCTTCTTCCCATTTTCTTGAGGAAGGGGAATGAAGCGTTTGAGCGATTGCGGAATGTAGACAACTGCTCGTTTCTGGTCGTTTTTGTAGGGGGTGCGAAGTTCTACGAGAATATTGATTCCCAGGCTTTTGAGCAAGGGAAAGGGATGGGTGGGGTCAATGGCCAATGGTGTCAGCACAGGAAAAATTTGCTGCATGAAATACTCCTGTAAGTAGGCTTTCTCATGCTTGCGAAGGCTACTCACTTTCCGAAGGCGGATACCCTTGCGACGCATCTTAGGAAGAATATCCTGTAGGAGGAGTTCATTTTGATATTGCACAGATTGATGGACGTGGGTACTGATGCGCTTGACTTGCTGGTCAGCAGGCAGTCCATCTGCTGGAATATCCTGAATTTCCGCAGCCAATTGTTCTTTTAACCCGCCCACACGAATCATGAAAAACTCGTCGAGGTTTGAGCTAAAAATGGCAATAAACTTTAAGCGCTCAAGTAAAGGATGGGATCTGTCTGCCGCTTCCTCCAACACACGATCATTAAATTGTAGCCAACTTAACTCCCGATTGAAGTAATACTTGGGATGTTTGAGATTCACAGACATAGAAGGCACTTATAAATATGTGAAGCAATAGGCTATACAACCTCTAATTGCTACTTGGCTTACTTTACGTGACGTTATCACAAATCTTTTGCTGAGACTACATGGACTTGAGTGGAGCGCAAATCCTGCAATCATCTGTTGAACCTATGGGATATAGGCTCATTTCACCATAGATTAAGCAGTTGTGTGCGAAGTTATTCGTGATAATCCTTACAGTTTGAATATTATCTTTCGGATTTACGTTGACATTTATTTATCTGACTTTATCTATTCTGATCGTTTGAAGTATTCTCTACATCACAGATAGCCATCGTCAGAGCCACAGCATCCCATACGTAAATTTCAAGATGAAAACTTAAACCGCTTCTAAATGATTCGAAAGAAGATTAAATATAAGCATATCTTAAGAATTTATTATTTTTGAATAATGAAACATTTGGTTTTTTGTGTCAGCCTGATGGTTTTGATCGGCTGCGGGGAGGAGCAGGACGTGAACAATCTGCCCTTTTTACAGAAAGATGACGGGGTAAAAGTAGAGTCCTTTGGTGTAGAGTATTTATTTTCAGACTCTTCGCGCGTAACGGCTCAACTGTTGGCTCCTCACATTTACGAAAAAGAAAACGAAACCGGACGTAATAAGGTCATCCATTATGTCGATCAAGGATTACGACTTAATTTTTTGGATGCCAATGGAAATGCCAAGACTTATGTGACGGCAGATTCGGGGATTTTCGATCTAAAAATAAAAGAAGGTACACTCAAAGGATCAGTCTTTATGAAAAACTATAAAGGCGAAACGTTAGAGACAGAATCCCTCTTTTGGGATGATCGAAAAGACTCTGTTTACACGGAGGAGAAAGTTCGAATTGAAACAGCAGATAAAATCATCATTGGTAAGAAGGGATTCAGAGCCAATACCGATTTCACTTCCTATATTATCTATGGGATCGAGGGAGAGTTAGAAGCTGACACTCAATAGGAAGAGGACGGACTTCTCTAACTTGCATTTTTTCTTCATCTTTGCACCTTGCAGCATGAGGTTTGGGATAATCAAAAGGACCTCTTTACGCTTTATACAATACGGATGTACGCAAAAATAACGGAGTTCATTCTCCTAGGCCTTACACTCACAGGCGTCATATTATTGATATTAGCTTTTGAACAACTCGACGAGCGCAGAATGGTCCTGCTCATTTTGATGACAGGTATCTTTGCATTCATGTATGCGTTCAGACGTGGGATCAGACTCAAGGCAGAGCAACTCTCAGCCTCAGCTCATCGGGAAGAACTTGACGAAGAGGAGCCTGAAGCATAAGTATGGAATTCGCACTTGCCATATTGATGCTGTTGTTTTCCTTTTTCTTCTCAGGTATGGAGATCGCCTTCCTCACTGCCTCTCGTCTCCGTATCGAACTCAAAATGCGCCAGGGAAATCCTGCAGCAAAGGTCCTTTCCTCCTTCACGAGGAGAACTTCAGAGGTGTTGGTCACCATCTTGATTGGCAACAATCTCGCGCTGGTCATTTTCACCCAAGAAATGGATGGGTTCCTGGCTGTGGAGAATTCCCAGACATGGATAGGCCTGATCCTAACCTACCCGCTGACCAAGGCTGTCATCACGACGATCATCATTTTGATCATGGCAGAGTATATCCCCAAGGCGATTTTTCGATCCAATAAAGAAGTACTCGTATATCCTGGTGCTTATCTGCTCAATTTCTTCTACTATCTCTTCTTTGTCCCCGTATGGCTGGTCAGCACGGTTTCCAAGTTTTTGCTCAAGTGGTTTTTTAGAGTTCCTCCTGTCGAAAGAGAAGAATTGCTAGACTTTAGAGATCTAAAACACTACCTAGAAGAGGTAGTAGCCGAGAGTGAAGAGCAACCTGTACCCGATCTAGATACAGAAATGCTGACCAATGCTTTGACATTCAAAGAAGTCAGAGCAAGGGAATGCATGATTCCTCGTATGGAGATTGAGGCGGCACCGATGGATATCACGATCCCTGAGCTACTGGCTCAATTTGTAGAGACCAATCTCTCCAAAATCGTCATCTACGACGAGAGTATGGACAACATCAAAGGCGTCGTGCATTCCATCAGCATGTTTCAAAAGCCTCGCAACATTCCCAGCATCATTCGTCCCGCGCTCGTAGTACCCGAAACCATGCTTGCCAGCGATGTATTGAAGGAACTCACAGGAAATAAATTGTCTGTGGCTATTGTGGTGGATGAATTTGGGGGAACTTCGGGAATGATCACGACAGAGGACCTAGTAGAAGAAGTATTTGGGGAAATAGAGGATGAGCACGATCAGGAGAAGGACGAGGTGGTCGAACCTGACATGGTAAAAGTAGAGCATGAAGACGGGACGTACACCTTGGGTGCTAGGCTAGAAATCGACGATCTCAACGAAGAATTTAAATTAGCCCTCACAGAAGACGACTATTACACGACGCTGGGAGGACTTATTCTATATGTAGCGGAGGATATTCCAGAAGAAGGGCAAAGTATTACGCTCAAAAATTATGAGGTAATGGTCCTGGAAGCCATGCAAAACCGCATTATCAAGGTCAAACTTAGTCCCAAAACGGAAGTAGAAGAGGGAGAATAATTTCTCTCTGAATGATTACTCAATCGTATTTTTGACTTTCGGTCTAAATCACCGTATTTTGGGTCGCATTTTAAGATAACGAATACCACTAACAGGAAAGCTTTTATGTCTATACTAGGCAGAATCCGGCAGAATATTGCGCTCATCGCCATCATCATATTTGTGGCGCTGCTGGCATTTGTGTTGACAGATTTTATCCGAGGCATCACGACCATCGTATCGGGCCCCTTGGATGCGGGATATATTTCCGGCGAGCCTATCAGCCAGGAAGAGTTTAACCGTCAGGTAAACCAAGCTGTCGAATCTCGTCCAGGTCAGCTCTCAGAAGCAGATCGTGGCAGATTAGAAGATCAGGTATGGCAACAAGTCGTCACACAAAAAATCCTTGAGCAGGAATATAAGAAGTCAGGTGTAGATGTGAGCTCAGCTGAGCTTTCAGATATGCTATATGGTCGCAACATTGATCGTGAGCTTCTGCAGGCACCCATTTTTAAAGATTCTACAGGAAGATTTGATCCCGCAAGAGTTCAGCTATACTTCCAGCAAATTGCTCAACAGAGTCCCGATCAATTTGTACAAAATGAGACCTACTTCGTTGGAAAGCGTAGAATTGACAAATATTTCTACTTCCTCACGTCTGGCTACACAGGCTCTAAGGAATTGGCTCGCCAGCAGTACATGAATCAAAATAAAACAGTAGACCTCCAGTTTCTAGCCATAAACTACACAGCTGTTTCTGACTCAGATGTAAATGTCTCAGACAGCGAGCTGCGTAGCTATATGCAAGAGAAGTCTTACCTATACGAGCAAGATCCTCAAACAACGATTCGTTATGTGAAGTTTGATGTCACGCCTAATGCTAAAGACTCTGCAAAGTCTTTCCAATCTCTTCTCAATCTGAAGGAAAGATTTGCTGCTAAGCCCGCATCTAGCGACTCTGCTTATATGACCCTTCGTTCACGCACACCTTACGCACGTAACTTCCTCAACACATACGAGCTTCCAGCACAGATTCAAGACTCTGTGGCGGGCAAGGATGCCTTGACTGTGTTCGGTCCTGTCCAAGTAGGAACGGATTATCAGCTCATCAAGCTATCAGAGGTGGGCGAGGCAGAGAGCCCTTCTGTCAAAGCTTCTCACATCTTTGTCCGTTTTGGGCAGGATACAGCAGCAGCAGAATCTAAAATACGTGGATTCTTGTCTGATGCGCGCAGTGGAGATTTTGCAGCAGCAGCTACAGCCAACTCTGAAGACTTCGCAACTAAGACAAGAGGTGGCGCACTCGGATGGTACAGAAAAGGGCAATACGGAGAGGATTTTGACAAAGCTGTAGAAAAAGCAAGTGTAGGAAGTATCGTAGGACCTATCAAAGGAAACCAAGGATACCACATCGTCAAGATCGAAGCAAAAGACAATCGCACCTATAACATCGCACAGATCGAAGATGCGATCAGCTACACGACACCTACAAGAGACAGTGTATTTAGCCGTGCCAACGCATTCGCTAAGTTACTTCTCGACGGAAAAGACATCAATACAGCTGCCAATGAAATGAATGAAGTTGCGCGGGAGAGTGATCCGCTGACAGACGAGAGTCGTACACTTCGTGGAATTAATGGCGGTCGTGAAATCATTATCTGGGCGCTGAATGCCAGTGTAGGCGAAAAGACACCTAAAGTTATCCGCGTAGGTGATACGTACGTTCTCGCTCAAGTACAGAATCGTTCGGAAGAAGGGCTACAAAGCCTAGATGATGTGCGCGCAGCCGTAGAAACAGCCGTCCGCAATCGTAAGAAAGCAGAAATCATCAAGCAAAAACTAGCAGGTCAGCAAGGCCAAACGCTGGAGCAGATGCGCAGCCTTTTCCCTTCAGGTGCATTTGTGAATACAGCAACTGGTATCTCCTTCCAGTCTACTAGTATCCCAGGTATCGGACAAGACTACTACGTACTGGGTCGTGCGCTAGCGCTAGCAGAAGGAAACCAAAGTGAGCCTATCGAAGGGACAAATGGCGTGTATGTGATTCAGACTACGAAGATCAACCAGCCTACAGAGCCAGATGACGCTACACTGGAAGGCTTGAAAACTACCGCTGTTCAGACAGGTCTTCAGCAGTTGAATAGAAGACTAGATCCCGCACTGAAAGACGCCTACGAAGTAGACGACAATCGTGCACGCGTAGAGGCACGCCAGTTTGGATATAACTAGTAGCGACCCTCGGGTCTTACGAGCAAAAGCTTTTCTATAATAAAAGTCCCCTTTCCAGTTGGAGAGGGGACTTTTTCATGTGGAATTTTTGATGACCACGCTGTGGGAGGATTATTCATGACCACACTGTGACAGTTTTTGATGACCGCCTCATGGTGGTGATTATTCATGACCACGTTGTGGGAGGATTATTCATGACCACGCCATGGCGGTGGTCCTACGCCAAAATCTTTCCTTCCAGCACAGCGGGGATTGCGCGGTACTCGTAGAGTTGGGTGCGTAAGCGAGGCGTAAAGCCTGCCTCTACGATGACCTTCTGGATATCTTCGGCACTCATGCGATAGGGAGCCCCCGCTGCTGAGACCACGTTTTCTTCGATCATGATCGATCCGAGATCATTGGCTCCGCCGTGGAGACAGACCTGTGCGACCTCAGGTCCTACCGTCAGCCAGGAAGCCTGAATATTCTCAATGTTGGGAAGCATGATGCGGCTCAGCGCGATCTGGCGAACGTACTCATCTGCCGTCACTGTGTTTCGGACGCCTTTCACACGGTTAAGCAAGGTCCCATCATCCTGGTAAGGCCAGGGGATGAAAGCTTTGAATCCATTACTTCCCTCAGGGCGCATTTCTTGTACCTCGCGGATTCTGACCAAGTGTTCATACCGCTCCTCAATTGTCTCGATATGACCAAACATCATCGTCGCCGAAGTCGTCAAGCCTACCTTATGCGCCACATGCATGACATCCAGCCATTCTTGTCCCGAACATTTTCCATTAGATATCACACGGCGCACACGATCGTTGAGGATCTCTGCTCCCGCACCTGGCATGGAATCCATCCCCGCCGCCATCAGCCGCGTAAATACCTCCTCATAGGAAATGTTGGAAAGCTCTGCGATATGCACGATCTCTGGAGGTCCCAATGCATGCAATCGAATCTCTGGAAACCAGCTCTTGAGCTTGGAGAAAGTCTCTTCGTAAAACTCAACACCCAACTCAGGATGATGCCCCCCTTGTAAGAGAAACTGATCTCCTCCTAGTGCCAGGGTTTCTTCTGCTTTACGCTTGTAGGTATCATCGTCAGTGATGTAAGCCTTGTGTGCAAATTTCTCCGTCGGTGGCACAAAGAAATTACAGAACTTACAGTTGGCGACACAGACATTGGTGGTATTAACGTTGCGGTCAATCTGCCAAGTGACAATGTCCAGACTATCTTTTTTCTTGATTTTTCGCAGCTCATTAGCTACAAACATCAGCTCGTCTGTACCAGCATGATGATGGAGATATACCCCTTCTTCTAGAGACAAAAAATCTAGGTCGAGGGCTTTTTTGAGTAAGTCAGTGCTATTCATTCAAACAGATGTCAGATGTTGAACTTTCAGAGGGCAGGAGATGCCCCCACTTTTTGGACATCCTTTTTTCTGACTTCTGAATTCGATCACAAATATAATCTATTGTATGTAACGCCCAGCACATATGAAAGTTTCAGGAAATTTTGAAAGAAATTTCTTTCGTCCGATCCGACTGACTTATTGAGAGACATAGTATCCACCATTGGCTTCATCCCAATATCCAAAATATCGAGTATTTCCAAAGGTAAACGTCTGAAAATGCGGCCTTGTCTCCATCATCGGAGGGGGGAAGCGGCGACTGACAAAGGGCTCGGGCATGGAGAAAAGTGGCTGGTTGATGCGCGTATCCATTAAACACAGAAAGTAGGTCTTCCGAATTTTTTCTTCTAATACAATTCCTGTAATCCCTCTTTTAATCAAAGGCGTCACCCCACCAATCTTCAATTCCACCAAAGAATCTCCCAGCATCGTACCTGCAAGCGCCACATAGGAATTATCAAACGCAGCTTCTATAAATTCGCCTGTCTCAACCAAGTTGATGACCTCTCCATCTTCTGTCTCTTTCACAGGATAATCAAACTGGATATCCATTTGATCTTGTCTACCATAAGCCCAGCTATTCTTTACTTCTCGCTCTGCCAGATCTACCACTTGCAAATACAATGAGTCTAGATCCAGCCCCATTTGGTATAACTGTCCGCCTAAAATCAAGGAGTTCTGCTTAGTCACAGATCGATCTTTCAAGACTTTGAATTCCTCTTTTTGTCCTGAACTCAGATCAAGGTGGATGACATAGGTACATCCAGGTACGTCCAAAGATAAATAAACATCATCTCCCTGATGGTAGAGTTTGGAATAAAAATACGTACGAGAGAAGGTCGCGGGATTGTCTTGATCTATACGAGACAAGTTCTCTTCAAATTGTTCAAAAATTTCTGGCTCATCAATGGGAAATTCCTCTGCTGAAAACTCCTCTCCTCCATTAAATCGAACCAGTCGAATCGTATTGGCGCCTCTAGGTAAGCGCACGACGTGCAAGATTCCCTCATAGGTAAACGTGCCCCAGTAGACACTTCCACTCACTAGTCTTGTCATATTGAGTTGTTTGAGAGAAGTAATTTCTTCCTCACTAAAAACCGACAAAACCTGCAACTCTCCTGTCTGTTGATGCACATAATAAATGGAAAGCTGGCCCTCTTTGTAGGTGAATCCCAACTGGTTGAAAAGGGAATCAGATGGTAAATCAAAGACTTGAAACTGCTTTTGGACCCTCATTTGGTCGTCCAGAAGGAGTACGCGTGCCTCTGGCCCATCCTGGATGAAGATCATACCTTGATCCTGATCGGAGAAGACTTTCACCTCTGACTGCTCAGACAGGCGCATATCTACAGGAAATAACTTATCGAAAGGTTGTCCCCATGAAGAGACGGGCATCAAGCCCAAGGTGATAGAAAGAATGATTAGCAAGCGCTTCATAAAATAGAATAGAGGTTGATACATGAAACGACAGGCTAGAAGGGGGGATCTAACCTTTGTTGAGACATCATCCCATAAGGGATTTCGTTTTACTCAAGACATCCGAAAATGAACATGCCCGTCATGCGACTGCAACATATTGCATTCAATGTTTTCGCTCCCCGTATATGAACCTACGGGAAGCAAAGACGCTAGGTTAGGATTAAAATTGCAGGAGGTGTCAGGGATTGGCTCCAAAGGTCGTTTTCCCTTCGAGTCGGTAGATCTTATGAAGGACCTCTTCAGGTATGGGTGCCTTCTGCAAAGCGGCGTAGTCATAGGTGACGACCACTGCTTGATTGAGTGCTACGATCCGCTGGTGCTTATCCGAAAAAATACCCGTCTCCAAGGTAAATCGATCTTCTTTCATCTCGGTGGTTCGCGTGCCCACAAAAAGTGTATCGGGATACACCACGGGGAAGATATATTTGATATCCGTTGAAGCTAGGATACCACCTACCCCTTCAGAAAAATCCATTAAGTCAATTTGCTCGAAATAATCAATACGGCCCGACTCCACCCACTGGAGATAGACCACATTGTTGGCGTGTTCGAAGGCATCCATATCACCCCACTGTACGGGGATGTTCGTGACGACAGGATAAGGGGAAAGGAGTTTTTCTAGCATGAATTTATTCTGTGGATACGTATTGGGCCTCTAAGGTATCAAATTGGATGATGGGTTGTATGACAATCTAGCTCAACAACGTTGGGCAAAACATATAACCAATCAAGGTTTCGAACGGCAAGATCATAAACTAAATCTATATATGCCCGTTGACAAGTAAAGAGTGGATACTCTTTAAAAGAGAATACGGATACCCTTCTCGTAGAGATCTTATTGTCTTAACATCACACCAGAATACAAAAAATGCGACACGGACTATTTTTTATTCTTCTGCTATTCGTTATGCATAGCGCTTATTGCCAAAGCAACTCAATCGTTGGAGAGTGGCACTTTGTGAAGGTAGAATCTACCAACGAGATGAGTGAAGGCAAGCGCATGATGATGACAAAAATATTTGGTGATATGAAGCTTGTGCTAAATGAAGATCGTTCCTTCAGTAGTCGAATTACGCGTAAGGCAGAGCAAGGAACTTATGCTATTAACGACAATGTAATCGAGATGGAATCTTTTGAGGGGTACATTGTCAGCTATCCTTATGTATTTCAAGATAATGATACGCTCAAACTAGAAATGAAAGAAAATGAATACATAGTATTGGGTAGGGCAACATCTGATTCTGAAGTATTCGAAAATGTAGAGAAAAAGTCGATTGACTATGTAAAGATTGATTCGAGCATGCTGCTTGATAAGAAATGGCTATTCGAAAAAAAGATCATCGTGAGTCAGGAAGGAGATTCGACTCAGCTCTCTGGTAGATTATTCGAGGATGACTACTTTATTTTCAACCCAGATGGTTCTTTCGATGGCATAAAATTAAAGGTAAATGTTTCAGGTAGTTGGCGCCTCAATGAAGATCAGAGTAGATTAATCCAAGAATTTGAAGAAGGGGATAGCGTACAATTGATCTGGTATGTAGTATTTCTGAGTAGTGAAACGCTCGTTTTGAAAAGAGGACAGCTGGACGAAAAGTGGTACTACAAGATGGAATAAGGAACCCAAAGCTCATACTGTATAAGCAAAAGCTTCGGAAAGATCATATCTAAATGCTGAAATGGAGTTTGCAATCATCGAAAAGCATTTTGACTCAAAATCTCTTTTTATAGGTGGCAACGGATTACAATAGAAAAATGATTCCTACTATTATTTAAATATTTACTTTGAGAACTACGAGCCAGTTGACAAATCCATGGGTAGAGAAATCTAATGGGTGAAAGCCCGCCTGATTTGCCTATGTATACGCAGCTGTATATGCGTGAACAATTAGCAACGATTGAACAAAAAAGGGATAAACTCATTGAGAAGTGAAATCGAACTCATACAATCCGTTGCCGATGGAGAAGAACAAGCATTAGCTTTGCTGTATGATCTGTACGCAGAAAAAATATATAACTCTTCACTTAGAGATACGGATTTTGTGATCCATGGATAAACATAGTGGAACTTGCTAAAATATACGATATCCCAAATCAGGCTGTCTTATTTTGTAACAAATAAGAGAAACTCCATATATATTATGCGATATAAGTACTGATTGGCATGTTTTATCTCTGATTTGTCATGCCCTAAACGTAAGACCATTCGCTGTTGCAAACAAACCACAATCTATGATCATGAAGAAAATTACTTTTTCCATTTTCGTCCTATTCATCTTGGGCGCACAACTATATGCCCAGAGCCAGCCCAATGATACCCAAACTGAGGAAGAACAAATCATCTCTGTCATCCAAGATTACATATCGGGCACCTCATACAATTATCCTGAAAAACTGACCTCTGCCTTTATGCCAGGCGCTCAGATGTTCCTTGATAAGGAGGGAGAACCGCTTTATGTCATGACAATAGAACGATACGCAGAAATGGTCGGAAGAGGTGAAGCTGGAAAATTCAATGGGAGGACGACAAATATCCTGTCCATCGATAGGTATCAAGGAATAGCCATGGCCAAATTAGAGGTCATCATTCCCCGTTTTGGAAAAAGATTTGTGGATATGCTCCTGCTCAAAAAGCTGGAAAATGGATGGAAGATCATCAGCAAAACAGCAGGCAGTGAGGAAAGTAATAGACAGGGAAATAAAGTCTTAATCGTCACATCTAGCACTTCTCACAAGGAACATGAGACACTGTCTACAGGTAATAGTTTCTCCGAAATTTCTATCGCATACTTTGCCTACCAACAATCAGGCTATCACGTAGATTTCGTCAGTCCTCAAGGAGGTGAAATTCCTTTAGCCTACATCGATCCCCATGATAGCGATCATTTATCTGCTTTGTACGATGCGGATTTTATGTATGCGATCTCTCACACCCAAAAACCTTCACAAATCGATCCCAGCCAATATGACATCATTTTATTCACGGGGGGGAGCGCACCCATATTTGATATTCCTCAGAATAGCGAAATCCAAGACATCGCGTCAGCTATCTACGAGACAAATGGAGTAGTGGCTGCTGTATGTCATGGAACTGCAGGCATCGCACAAATCAAAACGACCGATGGAAAATACCTTGTGGCAGGAAAAAGGGTCAATGGATATCCTGAGGCACATGAGAATAAAAGCTCAGCTCTATACAAGAATTTTCCCTTCATCATGCAAGAAGCTATTGAACAAAACGGGGGAAATTTCGAATATGGAGACAGGGCACAACCCTATCATGTCGTAGATGGAAGATTGGTGACGGGACAAAACTTTCAGTCTACAAAAATCGTTGCTCAAAAAAGTATAGAAGTAAGCCAACAGCATCGCAACAGCGAATAAAGGGGCAAGAGGAATGATCGCTAAAGGCAGATGGTATAAGTTTTCCTCTGGAATACTCCCCATCACATAAGGATCTCTGAATCTGTCAGAAGATAAATAACTATGGAAGACATATTGGAGGCACTAGACCATGAGATAGATGACCGAATCTTTGACTATCAAAGTTTAGGAGGAGTCATTGAGATCGCCGTCTTTGAAAATGTGTATGGAGACGAATCCTATTCAGAATATGACATTCATCAAATTGTAGCTAGAAAAACGGTTGATCGGCTTCCTGATGGGTATACAGATGAATTTGATGAGGAGATGGTGGAATTGGTGGGAGAGAGATTGAGCTATGATCAATTCCTAGGAGCTCATTATGACATAGAAACACAGAGACCCATCATCAAGAGCAAGGGAAAAAACACATTGAACGCCTATTTTTTCTATGACAGTGAGGAGCATCTCAGTAAAAAAGTAGATATAAACCTGAGGACAATCTATTTTAATGAGAAATATCCTGAAGATCTCGGAGGATTTATTAGTTGCTTCATGGAACCTCCCTACGGTTTACGACTCGGGAAGACCATAAAGGAAAGAGGAGAATACTTGTTGAGCTTCATGGATTTTTTCTTCGGTGATGTACAAAGAATCGAGGTCTATGCTTGGAACACCGATTGTTCCAGTTTCTTTGATGTAGGGAAAGAGTGGTGGGGAAGTTATTTTTGGACCGTTTATAATCCGACCAAAGAATGGTACATAAGCCTAGCTGCATCTGCCACTGATTGAGGCAAACCATACAACCACCCATGGGATTACTCGAATACATATTTGGCCCAAAAAGACAGATTTCTGATGACTATTTGGGCACCATAGAGCGTCAAAGGGCGAGAAAAGAAAAAGAGGGAAAAGAATATACTTGGTATGCGAGTCATTCCCTGCCCCGTGCACCAGAAGAAACCGACATCTTCTTGGAAGGTAGCTACCATACGCCTAATCCTAAGCAGTTGAATGAACTCAAACGAATCCTGAAAAACTATGAGGACTTATTTGAGAAAATCCATCAGGAAGTTGGGAATCGCAAACTCAAACCAGGCTTATTTGACCATTGGAGTGTAGAGGAATGGAAAAATAATTATTTCCTGTTATCAGTTTTTCCATTGGATGGCATAAAGCCATCTTTTGAACTATACTTTGAACCTATCCATGATACGCGTGTACCAGACATATTATTCGATTTTGTACATGGTGAAATGCGAAACCTGAGTATATAGTAGATAAAGCGAACAAAATCTATCTCCCCTACTTTGCATATGTGATGTGTGGATAGATCGCTCACCGCCAAGCAACACCCAAACTGAGAAAACATGGTACACCTCCCCAAATTTAGCTTCGTTTATGGACTTCTCCTGATCACTTTCTGCTTCTTGATGGCCTGTCAGCCTGCCGAGGAACAAGCAGAAGATACTTCCGATACGCTATCTCCCGAATTTATCCGTGCACTGACCCACAAAATCGATAGTACATTACAGACCAAAATGGAAGCAGAACATCTTCCTGGCGTCTCTGCGGTCGTCGTACAAAATGGGAAAATCCTGTACCAAAAAGGCTTTGGCGTAGCAAACATCGAAACCAACCAAAAAGTAAAGGTCGATTCAACCATTTTCAGAATAGGCTCCATCTCAAAGGCCCTCACCATGTTTGCCCTCACCAAATTGGTGGACATGGGTAAGCTAAGCTACGAAACACCTGTGCGTACCTATTTCACAGATATTGAGAATCCATTTAGCCTACAAGATACCTTACGGATCAAGCACATACTCACGCATACAGGAGGATTGGACCAAATAGGGACAGGTCGCCAAATAAGGGAATTTGACCTCTCGCTCGAAGAACGAAAGCATAAACGTCCGACGATCGCTGAGTTCCTGGCAGACGGCAATGTGAGACGCATCCGACCTGCAGGGCAGCACTTTACGTATGATACGTATGGCAGTACCTTGGCGGGTGCCATCATCGAACGTGTGACAGGCTTGTCTTATCCCGAGGCGATGAAGATGCTAGTCTTCGAACCGCTAGGGATGAGTCTCTCGTCGGTTGAAGTTCTGGACGAAAACAGGTACTTACTCGCAAGCGGCCATGGATATCAGGAGGGAAATTATGTCACCACTCCTTACGAATTGTACACCACGCTTCCCGCTTCCTCCATAGACGCTTCTGTCTCGGATATGGGGAAGTTGTTGCAAGCTTTGACCAGCAATGGCAGCAACGCCCACGGTCAATTGTTTTCTGCCAACATGATGCAAGCCATCAAATCTCCTCAATTTCAACCACATCCAGGATTCGTAGGAATGTCGCACGGCCTATGGGAAGGAAATGTACTGGGACTCAGACCCGATGGTTACAACATCAGAACCTTAGGACACGGAGGCTCCATGATTGGGACTACCTGTAACTTTAACCTCACACCCGAGCTGAATTTGGGCATATTCGTTGCGGCCAATCGTCATCCTGAGTCAGGCGGAGGCGGTGTTTCGGTATGGCAAATATTCAACACCGTTTTTGACCATTACCAGATAGACAAAGCCCCTCTGTTTGAGGTCCCTGATCCACCGATGGAGACAGACGCAGGTGAATATGCCGGCAGTTATTACAACGGTATCTTCTGCCATACGTGCAGTGAAGAAGAGTTTGCCAATGGTGCTTGGGGACGAGGTGGCGCCGTCGAGATAGCTGCTGAAGGCAATCTACTGGTGATTGGAGGAGACAATTATTATATGAAAGAAAAGGACGTTTTTGTGGGAGGAGACGGCAGGGAGATGATTTACTTCGGAAGAGATACAAAAGGAGACATAAAATTCTTGGTTTCTTCAGAAGACGCGACCTCTTATGAACGAATGTGATGGAGCAGGCCCTCCTGTCCATACAAGACGCTTCAACATAGAAAAAGATGGAAGCATTTCACCAATACCTACAACAATTTCCTCATTATACACCCAATGTATTTGAGGAAATCCTTCCGTTTTTATCTGTGAGAGACATAGAGGGAGGAGAGTACTTTCTCAAAATGGGAAAAACGTGCAAAGAAATTGGGTTTGTGGAGCAAGGGCTGCTCCGACTTTACTACCTAAATGACGGGAAAGAAGTCACGAATTGTTTTTGCAAAAAAGGTACCCTCACGACTTCCTATACGAGTCTCATCACTCAAGCCGAAAGTGATATCGCAATCCAAGCAATCGAGTCCTCGACGCTCATCACATTTTCATACGATGCGCTGCAGAAGTTATATGCGCAAAACCTGTTTTGGCAGCAGTTGGGTCGATTAGCTGGAGAGAATGAATATATCACTACCGAATGTCATCATAGATTCTTGAGAGATTTATCAGCCACAGACAGATATACACAGATATTAGAGGAGGACCCTAAGCTGCTTCAGAGAGTCCCGCTGAACTACCTAGCCACTTATCTTCAGATAGCACCTGAAACGCTGAGCCGAATTCGGAGAAAGATTTCTCAAACTTGACCTAGGTCAATTGATAGCAGATGAGCGTAACTGAACTTTGTGTCATCAATTAAAAATCTCAAAAAGATGGATACAAATTCAGTAAAACAATCGGTAGTAGCAGGCTATGGAAAGTTGGCAAAATCAGCTAGCAGCGGATTCTTTTCAAAACTATTTGCTTGTTGTGATACTACTCAACATGCAGCAAAAATAGGGGAGACAATCGGATACTCGAAAGAAGCGTTGGCATCTATTCCCGAAAACTCAAACTTGGGTGTAAGCTGTGGCAATCCCTCTGCCTTGGCTCAAATTAATGAAGGAGAAACGGTCGTTGACTTAGGTTCAGGAGCGGGCTTTGACGCATTCATTGTAGCGCCCATGGTCACAAAAACGGGAAAAGTAATTGGGGTGGATCTTTCTGATGATATGCTTAATCTAGCCAGAAGAAACGCGCAGAAAGGGAATTATGAGCATGTGGAGTTCGTCAAGGGGGACATCGAAGATCTTCCGCTAGCAGATGAAATCGCGGATCATATCGTTTCTAATTGTGTGATCAACCTATCCTTACACAAGGACAAAGTGTATAGGGAAGCATTTAGAGTATTAAAGAAGGGCGGAAAGCTATCTGTGAGTGATATTATCTTGGAACAGGAGTTACCCGATTTTATCAAACATTCATTGGCAGGATATATGGCTTGCATTTCGGGGGCAGAAAAAATGGAAGATTACCTAAGGTATATACGAGATGCGGGTTTCACAGATATTAACATAGCATCAAAATCTTCATTCCCACTGGAATTGATGTTGGCTGATCCTCAAATTGCAAAAATTGCAGAGCAAATGAATGTTACACTCGATAGCCAGGAAGCAAAGGATATGGCCTCCAGGGTTGTAAGTGTTTCGATAACCGCAACTAAGTAGTATTCACTTAAGATCAATACAGTTCAACAAAAGTTTTATACTATAACTTTCGAGTTTAGTAACAGGCTATTTGGGGAGGCGTTGGACACGGAATTTGGTGTTAGGGGCTGATAGAAGGGTTAGGCTTAAATTCCGTCCCGAGATTTATCATCGGGATTGGTTCTTTTTGCCTAATAATCCCGAGTCTAATGCTCGGGACGCTGAAGGCGATGGCTAAATGTTAAAGAAACTATGTTATAGCGTACTCAATATAGGAAGGTATTTTCAATGTAAGTCCAAATAGTCTAAACATCTGATATGTCAATAAACACCCCCATTCTCTTCTCTTTGATCATGATCCTTTCCTTTTGCTATGGCCAAGGAAATAAGCAGGTCATCGCTCGCCAAATATCAGAAGAGCAACGCATAGAAAATGACGCCCTCTCTGAGCCTATAAGTGAAGTGGTCAGGATGGTGTTTCAGGATAGCAAGGGCGATATTTGGTTTGGGACACAAAGCGGAGCATTTAGACTGTCAGGAAATACCCTCACGCGCATAGAAGGGATTCAAAGTGAAGAAGGCAAAAGGGTAACCATCAAAGATATCACAGAAGGCCACGATGGAAAAATTTGGTTTGGACACACGGACGGCATCAGCAGTCTAGATGGAGAAACCCTCGTGAATTACTATGAATCAGATGGACTTATCAGCGACGATGTATGGAATATAGAAGCGGATGCCCATGGCAATATTTGGATTGGAACGATAGAAGGCGCATGTACATTTGATGGGCAGACATTTACCCACTTCGAACTGCCCGAAGGAATAATTGATTCCACACTGGGTGTCTCTAGCAGCCAGATGGTCCATTCTATCTTGGAAGACAGTCAAGGGAGCATCTGGTTCTGTACCAATGCAGGCCTTTTCAAATATACCGATAACGTCCTGTACCCCATGTCTGATAAGTTAGGGATTCAGACTCCTTTTGTCAATGAAGTCATGGAAGACAGTCAAGGAGCCTTCTGGATCTCAACCAAAGAGGCTTTGTACAAATTAGAGGAGGACACCCCCATCAATATCACACAAGAAATTCCCGAAATAGGTAAGGGTGTAGGGAGCATAGCCGAAGATCAGGATGGAACCATCTGGTTTGTGTTCAATCAGCATCATCTATACACCTACGATGGAGCCAAGCTCTTAGAGTTTCAAAAACCACCCGCAAACGAGGGCCCCGTCATCTATCAGATATTCAATGACCAAAGCGGGCGACTCTGGTTTGTGGGTTATGGTGGGGCTTATAGATTGGAAGATGGAGCCTTTCGTCATATTTCTACACATGGACCTTGGTAGGTGGACAATCTACGTTTCATAAGCGCATGAGAAGAAGAAACAGTGAAACATCTACCATGTAGAAGCCATACAAATTATCCTCAAAGACACTGTATATCATTCAACCATTATCTGAAAACCATGAAAAAGATAGGTCTATTAGTTTGTATCTTGATGGGATACCATTCCATATTCTCACAAGTCGAGGGTCACTTTCACATGTGGGATACAACAGCCACTAGTTTATGCTGTTCTGTATATCATCTCTATCCAGATAATACTTATCAATATAATGGAAACACAGGCTTGATGTCTTCTTTCTCTGTAGGAAAGTGGAAATTACAGCACGATACATTGATACTCAATAGTAAGTATCAGGTGAATAATTGGCCGATCCAAGTCATAGAAGGCCTGAATCATACTAACACTGATAGCGTGAAATTCAACGTTTTACATTCTGATCATACTGCCTGGGAGGCACCACAAATACGTATCATCATCAATGGACTTGATACAATCGATTCGAAACCTTTTCCTCATACAGGGAGCTTTACCGTTCCGAGGTCCACTCCATTGACCAATTTCCAAATAGAGTACTACAGATACCAAGCACATAACTACCTAACAGAGACATATCAAGTCAAAAATCCCAAGGCGACTCAGTTTGATATTTCTGTTCATTTCAAGGAATCCTACTTGATTTTCAAGGATTATAAGCTACGGGTGAAAGAAGATACTCTCATTCAGATCAAGGATCACCCTCTACACGGAGAAATGAAGTACTTTTATGTGAAACGGAAAGATTAAGGCCATATTTGGAACAATGGAAATCTAGCAAAAAAGCAGAGATTTCAGGTTCTGACGAAAGCAATTTAGTGGGACTAAATCGATCAAAGTAGATGAAATTCAAGTTCCGAAAGCGCAAACTTTTCGCGGATTTGACTATGTGGGACTAAACTAAAGGGCGTCCAGGTAAAAACCCTATATTCACTACTCAAAGCCACCCTAAGCTCAAAATGAAGCAGACCCAATGGCCAATATCTTAAGAAAGACACGACAGCAGCTATACATGAATGATAAATTCTCAAAATACCTTGTCTATGCTATTGGTGAGATATTTCTTGTGGTTGTCGGGATTCTCATTGCCCTTCAAGTCAATAATCTAAACGAACAAAGTAAGGCAGATGCAAAAGAAGTCAAGTATCTGATTTCGATGAAAAGTGAACTGTCGACCAATCTAGAACTCATTCACTCAGAAATTGAAAGCCTGGAAAGAAGCATTGAAAGCCAACGAGAAATTATCGCGCTGATCAACACAGAAGAAGACACCGTGAAAGAAATGTACATCGCACAATTGCTGGCAAAATCATTTTCAAGGGTCTTCGAATTGAAATATCGAGATGGTACGTTCAAGGAACTCCTATACTCAGGAGAGCTGATCCTCATCAAAAATGACAGCATCAAAAATGAGGTGACTTCATGGGATGGACGGATGATTGCGGTACGAAAACAAGAGAAAGGCGTATATGACGCGAGAGAAAAAATTACCCATTTCATGATCGATAGGGGTATCTTTAAAATGATGCTGGATGATGTGAGTTTCTCTGATAGACTCCAAATCAAAAAATCCATCGCCAGGACCAGCAGCAAACGCCTACTCAGCTCCCAAAAGTTTGAAAATCTCATCTCCTATCACATTGCCTTGAATCTGTCCCAAAAGGTATTCTACGAAAAGCTAGAAGATAATCTTGAGAATTTACTTAGAATGGTGACAGCAGAATTGGAGCCATGAACTAGAAGAGCTAAGGGAGAATTGCGTAGCTGAAATTTGTATTTTGCCTCCCTAATCGAAAAAGCTATTATGCATAGTACCCGTAATCCCCAAGGTCTATGAGACAGCTTTTCCTTCTACTATGTGCAACCTTCACCCTACATTCAGCCTATGCTACAGGAATTGACACTTCCATGTATGTTTCTATAGGAGGAATAGAACAATTCTTCCAAGTCGAAGGAGCAGATGCCACAAAGCCTATCTTGCTATATTTGCATGGTGGTCCTGGACAAGCGACCTCTCCCAAGGAGTATGAAATCCTCCACAAACTGTCCCAAAACTATGTACTTGTGTACTGGGCGCAGCGAAATGCTGGCCAAACATTGGAAAGGAATAAAGATACATCGACCGTCAGCTTGACGGTGATGCAACAAGACGCGGAGGAAGTGCTGCTTTTTCTGCTCGACTATTTCGATCGAAAAGAGGTGACTTTGGTCGCCAATTCATGGGGCAATTTTCTGGCCTTCGGCTTGGTCAGTAAGTATCCAAGTAGCATTAAAAGCTATGTGGCCATCAGTCCCAATATAAGTGCCCTAAAAAGCCAAAAAATTGCGCTCAAAAGACTGAGAAAGCATTTTAATAAAGAGAAGAATGAACCCGCTATTGAGGAGTTGGCCCAAATCCATATGCCACATGCATCCATCGAAGACATGGTCCTTCAGTATAAGTGGGAAAGTATATTCAATGGAGAGACAGTCACAGACGAGATGATTGCGCAGTATATGCCCTTCTTCGAGTCTTGGGACGCCCAGTGGATGCATCTGTACCAGGAATTGTACCAATGGGATGGACGTCAGCAACTGCAAAGCTTCCCTTGCCCCGTCTACTTCTTCCTAGGGACACAAGACTACACCGCCAACGCGCGTTTGGCAGAAAAATATTATCGTAAAATCGACGCGCCCTCTAAGGAACTCATCTGGTTTGAATCCGCTCACAATATCTTCGCCAGCAAGCCTGTACTCCTTGGGCAAAAGTTGACGCAATGTTTGATCCCAGCAAAAACAACGGATTGATCATCATGTTCTTCTAAGATGGAACATAAAAAAACCGTTTCTCTTATTGGTGCCACAGGTTTGGTGGGGAGTCATTTGCTGGAACTGCTACAAGATGATCCTGATATATCCTTGATCAAAGTCCTGCTGAGAAGATCCGTTTCCTATGACCACCCCAAGGTTCAACCTATCGTCCTAGATTTCTCCGATCAGGAAGCATTTCAATCGGGTGTAGCGGGAAGCGACATGATTTTCTGCGCTGTCGGTACGACCAACAAGAAGGTCCAAGGAAATAAGGAAGCCTATAGAAAAGTAGATTACGACATCCCTGTCCATGCCGCCAAATTCGGTCTGGAGACGGGTTGTTCCCAGTTCTTGCTTATCTCGGCGCTAGGCGCAAACAGTCAGAGCAGCAACTTCTACCTCCAGTTGAAAGGAGAAACCGAAGAAGCCATTATGGATTTGGGCCTTCCTACTGTGCTCATCTTCCGCCCTTCATTTCTCCTAGGTCAACGAAAAGAATTTCGGTTGGGGGAAAGCGTAGGCATTTTATTGGCAAAGCCCCTGACATTCCTGCTACCTTCCAAGGTGAAACCCATTACCGCCCATCAAGTCGCTCAATCCATGGTCGCTGCCAGTAAAAAGGATCTGAAGGGCCATAAGATCTTTCATTACAAGGAGATGATGGAATTGAATTAATCTGACAATTGATCTATTATCCGCTGGCTCAGTCTCTCGATGTCTCCATTTCCAGCCTTCTGGGCTGATAACTTGGTGCGCTTGGCAGCCTCAACTGCCTCCTCTTTTCTATCCAGATCTTTCAAAATCAAGGCTTCCCGATAGAGCATGAAGAATAATGCAGCTTCACCCTCATTGGCTTTTCTGATATAATTCAAGGCAAGGGGTAGGTCCGTTTGGGTTTCATGCAAATAGAGGGCTGCCTGAAAATACTGAAAGGAAGAAGGTCCTGTAAGCACCTTATCGATATTAGCTAAGATGGCTTCCTGCTCATTTACCCGTACAGGTACTGTTACTTTGTAGTTTCCCCACTGAAGCACCCAATTTGCCCCGCTCAAGTGCATTGCTTCAAAATGCATGGAAAAGGTTTCCGTAACATTGCTCACCTGCTGGGAAGGAACCGTCATTTCGAGTACAGGGACTTTCTCCAAAAAGGCCGTGTAAGGAAGTTTTTCATAGGGATATAAATGAAATGTCCACGAAGTCTTTTGTGGAGTAGTGAGTAGCGCATAAGTCCCTTTTGGTAAAACTTGGCCATTGATTTCTACATCCTTTGAAAAAGTTATGGTCGTAGTTGCATTGGCTCCCGTCCGCCATTTTTCCCCTAAAACCAAGATCCCCTCTTCCCCGAACAAGTCTCGCCCTCGCAAACTCGGCCTGGAGTAGGACAAGGTAGCTGTGGCTAACCCAATCTTTTGGGAGATCTCTACTGCAGGACTCAAAGCAGGTAATTTGATTTGGGCATAGCTTACCAGGCTGATGCAGCACATCAGCAAGCTGAATAGAATCTTGAACATGTTTTTTGTTGTTAGGTCGCGTTATGTACGCTGTGAGAGAAATGCTATGTGGTGATTTTTGGGAAAGTGATCATGCTAGGCTTCCACTGCTTGCAAGCAGTGCCTACGAGTCTATCTTACGGAGATACTCAGAGGGGGGACACCCCATAATCTGTTTAAAGGATTTGTTGAAAGTCGATTTTGAATGAAATCCTGCATCTTGGGCCAAGCCCAGCAGGGTCTTCTGTCCGGCCATGGGAGACTTCGCCAGGCGAATGAACTCATGAATCCGATGATAATTCACATACTCAAAGAAACTCATCCCTATCCTTTCGTTGAGCAAGCGAGAAAGTTCGGGTGCGTTGATGTCCATCAGCTCCGCCAGTTCTGACTTGAGGAGCTTGGCGTTTAAGTAAGGCTTCTTCTGATCCATGATACGTTCTAGCTCCAACTTCAACTGATCCAAATCATCGGCTGAAAACTTGGATTGTGCGTATTTACTTTCTTTCGGCAACTGAGAAAGTTGAAAAACGGCTGGAGAGACCATCTGATAGTAGGCGATAAATAACATAATCAAAGCAATAGCCTGCCAAATAAATGCCCTAGATGCAATCTCTATTTGGGTGTAAGGGCCAAAACTGATCAGATACACCATCAGCCATATCGATAGGCAGCTCCCTATGGCGATGAGAAAGTTCCTGATAAAGCTGATATTCAGTGTGTAGCTGGCTTCTGCTTGCAAGGACCTCTTCAATTCATGGAATCTAAGGACACTCAGCACCAAATAGGTGATATTGACCGTCAGGCCGATTCCCACCAGTATATGCACCACTCTATACAACTCTCCACTGACTACACGTCCGCTGATGGTTTCGGGAGAAGGAAGGATATAATAAAAGGTGACAATCAAACTGTATACAACCCCTGGTATATAATGGAGCAAATCGGAGGTTGAGAATCGCTTATCTGAAAGCGTAGATTGTACAAACAGATAAACCGTGGGCCCAAAAAATAAGATGGAAAACTCTGAGATTCCTTTGAGCTGCCTTTGCCAGCCTAGGGCAAAATGTGCCATTTTAGCCAACAAGCCCAGCATCAATAAGACGATCAAAATCCATACATACACATTGATTTGCTGTCGCTTGGTGCGAGAGACGCAGAAGATCACGATCAAAAATAGTCCCTGCAAAAAGGCGAAATAGACGAGCTGGTTTAATATTTCCATCACACACGAGGAGTTGGTAAGGGCTACTGTAAAATTAATTCATTGACATGCTGGATATTGTCTCGTTTAAGCCTTTGGACCTTTTCCTGAAAATCACGGAAGGCAGCCTCACTTTTCCAGGAAGTAATGACGAAAAATTGAGGATTGTATTGATAGCCTGCAGGTGACTTCCCTTCCTTTAGCTCGATCAATACATCTCCTCCTAATGCTTGCACCTTGTTTCCCCATTTCTCATAAAACTTGCTAGGCTGATTGTCTGATTCCAGCCAAAAAGCCGTAGCTACCTGATAATGGTCTCGATGGATTTCCATAGAAACATCCTCATGCATTTCAAAATACTGGAGTCCAAAGTATGACCAGATGTCTCTTCTGCGTTCGTGAAAATCCGCTACTTCCTCCACAATTTGCGTCAAAAAAGCTTCCCGTACTTCGATATCCCTCCATTTACCCAAGATCAACAGATCGGGGCGATGATTCCCTTGACTGTGATCCACAATTCTAAATCCAGGCTGTGGTTGGTAAGACATTCTCTTGGCTACAGGGGAGGCCGTTTGAAAGTAGGATCGTAAAGCCGCTTTCTTATCAGGATACTGACTCAGCAGCAGGATATCCAATACCTCTCCTTTCTTGAGGGTGATCGTATCAATCTTGGATTGTCCAATCGCACATCCGATCCATGCGAGTGCGAGCATCAATAGCAGTATACGTTTCATCATTTACACTTAATGATTGGGTGAATGTTACAGCTACAATGTTAGAGCGAAAACATATGGATCTCTAAAAAATCGGAGTGAAATGGGTCTATATACCGTAAATGGACGTCTTTGAGGTGGGAAGTGAAAGAAGAAGGTATAAAATCTATGTAACAAAACAGAATATTAGATTAAGTACCATTAGCAAGATGTTTATCGGAGTACTAGTATTTAAAGCCATTGAACAGAATAATGATATCAGCTACAATTTTTATTAGGAAAAAAGATAATTCAACTTTAAAAAGTTGTCTTTTTTTGATAACTTATTTACTGAAAACGGCGCAACATGAACTTAGAACTATTTGACTCGCTTTCAGAGGAAATTGTAGCTGCAAAAATTTTTCGAGTAACATCGGTGAATATGCTACCTACAAAATCACAAGGTTGGAATTTCACTTGGAGATCATTGTATCTAAAGAATAAATCAGCAATGTTCTTTGCCCTTTCTCTAAGAGCTTCCCCCGATCAGATTGAGGGAATACTTATGCTTGAGGTTCATTTCAATGAAATGGTATATATGCCAAATATCGAAATTTCGCCTCAAAATATTGGGAGTAGAGGACGATATCGGAATGTTGCAGGATGTTTATTAGCCTATGCATCTAGTGTAAGTTTTACTCATGGACAGGGAGCTTATCATGGTTATTTGACCTTTACAAGTAAAACAGAATTAATCGAGCTTTATATGAATAAATACGGTGCTCAGCTAGCTGCAGGGCACAATATGTATTTCAACCCTGAAACGGGGAAGAAATTGATGAAAAAGTACTTAGACATTGATTACAATCTAAATATTGAGGAATCATGAAAAAATGGGAAGAACAAAATCCAGGAGGGGTAAATGGAGTAGGTGATGAAAAAGTAAATGTAACTTCAGAGAATTTCATCATTCTTCGCAAGAAAATTGTTGAGGATGCTGGTGCCCAGACTCAAAAACAGATCCTAGAGAACAAGGTATTGACTCGAAAACTCCAGATGCTTTCTTATTTGAATGAAGACGTACCCAGCGAGATAAAAGGAGCAGGAGAATTTTTAAAAGAGCTATTAGAAGAGCTAAATATTAAAAATAATCGATTTGCTGAATATGTAGGACTCCACCCCGCCAATCTGAGTTCTTTATTGAGTGGAAGAAGGAAGCTTAATACGCAGCTCGCCATTAAGCTAGATGAGATATTTAATATCCGCTCAGATGTCTGGATGAAAATTCAGACCAAAAATGATCTTATTAAGACTCGGAAGTTATTGAAGCAAAAGAAAGGGAAATACAATCTTGGTGATTTAGTATAGATCTGATTATCTATACGTTCCTCAATCCCCTACTCCTTCCACCATATAAAAAACAAAATAGGCAGCGAATTAATTCCTAATTTTGGCACCCTTTATTCTATTTTCACCAATTGAAGCCAAAATTCAAAGATGGCGAACGCCCGATCAATCCTCCCCTTACTTTCTATCCTTCTTCTGGTACTTAACAAGGGATATAGTCAAAACCAGCCAGGGACAGAATTACATATCAAAAAGGCCAAAGGCACCATTACCTTAGACGGCGTGTTGAATGAAGCCGACTGGCAGAGAGCGGATGTCGCAGATAACTGGTATACAAACTATCCTGTAGATACGGTACGCGCCCCCCTTCAGACAGAAGCTCGCTTTACCTTCAATGACGAGTTTTTCTACGCCTCCTTTGTTTGCTATGATGATGAAACACCGGACATCATCAACTCACTCAGACGTGATTTCGATTACGATCTGAGCGACAATGTAGGGCTGGTCATTGGCCCATACAACGATAAGCTAAATGGCTTTTTCTTTGTGATTACGCCTGCGGGAGTCCAGTTAGAAGGGACTGTTACAGGAGGAGGCACAGATGGGGGTTCCTTTCGCTCGTTTTGGGACAATAAATGGTATTCTAAAGTCATTCGCCATCCAGATAAATGGATTGCGGAAATCGCGATACCCTTCAAAAGCTTCCGATACAAAAGTGACATCAGTGAATGGAATATTGCAATCGACCGCTGGGAGTTAAAGAGGAACCGAAAGACGAGCTGGATACAAACGCCTATTCAGTTTATCTCAGCCTCTTTTCCCTACGGAGGACAGTTGATCTGGGACGATCCTATTCCTCCTGCCAAAACCAATATTTCCTTTATCCCCTATGTCACGGCCAACACTTCTACAGATAGAGAAGTGGACCCCACCGCTCGAAACTCAGGTTTTCAGGCGGGCTTTGACGCAAAAATAGCGGTTACCCCTTCCTTGAATCTGGACCTCACTCTCAACCCAGATTTCTCACAGGTGGAAGTAGACGATCAAATCATCAACCTCACCCGTTTCGAATTTCAATTTCCCGAAAGGCGGCAGTTTTTTCTGGAAAATAGTGATCTATTCGACCAAGTCGGTTTCCCTAGCGCGCGTCCTTTCTTCTCTCGACGCGTGGGTTTAGCCCGTGATTCTTCGGGTTTATTTCGGCAAGTACCCATCCTGTATGGCGCCCGACTGAGTGGCTCGCTCAATGAAAAATGGCGAGTCAATGTGTTGAATATGCAGACGCGCGAGGATACCTCTTTTGGTTTACCTGCTCAAAACTACACCGTCGCCGCAATCCAAAGAAACTTCTGGGCACAATCCAGCATCGCGCTTAGCCTCGTGAACAAACAGAGTCTGGGTGTAGGAAGTGCAGATTCTACTAAGTTCTTCAGTGACAATGTATTTCGTGAAGTACAAGTGGGTAACCGTAGGGAGCTGCGTCCCAATACCTATAATCGAGTCGTAAGTTTGGATCTAGAGATGTCAAGCAAAGACTCCAAATGGTACCACAGTTCCTTCATTGGTCGATCATTTGACGATTTCAACAATCGAGAAAACCTCTCAGGCTTGGTATTCGGTCGCTATGCTACGCGTACATTTAGTGCGTTTGGCGGATTCAATTTCATCAATGAATTTTTCAATGCCGAAGCAGGGTTTGTCCCGAGTATTCGGGTTTATCCTGGGCAGTATGCTTTCTTCGGCAACCTCGCCTATCAGATCTTCCCCAAAAACGAGGCGATTATTAGGATGGGCCCTTTTGTGGATGTGAACCATACCTACATCCCTGGTGGGACCAATACCGACCGAAGCTACGAGCTAGGATATCAATTTGAGTTCACAAATGCATCTTCCTTGTCGATGAGCGTCAACTACGTGTACCAAAGGCTCACCAATAGCTTCAATTTATTGGACCCAGACGAATTTACAGGTTTTCTTGAAGGGGAGGAATATGATTGGAATGCGCTTTCTCTTGAATATAGGAGCAATCCCAGAAAGAAATTCTTCTATCAAATCAACAGTAGCTATGGGGGTTTTTATAATGGAGAAAACTTCAATCTGAGTGGATCGCTCTCCTATCGTTACCAGCCATACGGAAACATCGCCTTACGCTTTGATTTCAATGATTTGCGGCTTCCCGAAAATTATGGACAGGAGCAATTATTCCTCATTGGCCCCCGAATCGACCTGACATTTACGGATAAGATCTTCTTAACGACCTATGTGCAGTACAACAACGTATTGAATAATGTCAACTTAAACGCTCGCTTTCAATGGCGTTATCAACCTGCTTCGGACTTGTTCATTGTCTACACAGAAAATTATCTCCCTGGCAATCTGGAAAGTAAAAACCGAGCCCTCGTACTTAAGCTGACCTATTGGTTGAATCTTTAAGGAAATCTCCACGGTACAGAGTCCATTTATGGCGTCTCTACTACATTCATAGCAGTTCTACCATATGCTCGCACAAAGGCAAATAGCTTTATCTTTAGTATAAAGAAAAGAGACATGAAACTTCGCCCAATACACATACTTTTGATAAGTTGGCTATTCCTACCAGCTTGCAATCAAAATCCACCCGAAGAATTCATAGATCCAAGATCCGACCAAGCGCTCTTACTCAAACTAGAGCTGGAAGCTGAGGGACAGGCTTTTACCACCAAAATTAACGAAACACAGATCGTCTTATCTGATCCACTTCCTTTTGCGACGGAGGAAATCCGTATCAAAACCTTGGAACTCTCGAAGGGAGCTACCACGGATAAGAAGGTCGGGGATACATTCCGTGTCGATCAAAGCCCCATTTCCATCCGCGTCCAAGCAGAAGATTCTATCAGTCAGAATAACTACCGTCTATACCTCAACAATCAGAATCAGACGCATGATTTTACCACAAACGATCATTACATCCTTCATAATGGCGTAGAGCTACAGATCGAAGGCGTCATCTACACCCCTAATTATCCTGGGAACTATCCTTGGACCATTGAGCGAAACAATAATCTTCCCCCTGCTTACAACAAGAGCATCTTACAGGACATCCGAGATATAAAGAAAATGGGAGCCAATACCGTCAGGCTTTGGTCTCCGCCTCCCTACACTTACCAAGCCATCAAGGAAGAGGGAGCTTTATTCTTTTTACAAACCATCTGGATAGATACGCAGGTACCCGATTTTCAGGATGCCGCTTTCAAGGCACAAACCAAATCCTACATTCGAGAAATTGTAGACAGGATTCATGCTGTGTATGCTAATCAGAAGCCGCCTTTGATAGGCTACCTCATCGGCAACGAGCTCAAAAGAAGTAGCATCATCGCCACCAATAGTGCCCATCCTGACATCACTTCCTACAACGGCATTTACATCCAAGCGACCGACATCAATGCTTCTCAAGCTTTCCTTGCGGAGATGGCAGATTATACCAAGCAATATGAGTATACCACGTATAGAAACCTTTCTCTCGTCTCCTACGCCAATGAGATCTCCACGCCCGACATCATCGATGTATCCTTTCTCGATTTTCGATGCCACAACGCCTACTCCTGGTTGAGGCCTGACCTGAGCTACCTGTCACACATCCCATTGACTACTATGGGAAGTCGTTCGGGAACCCTTTATCAAGGTTGGATCGAAGATCAGAAGGCCAAATATCCAGATATGCCCTTATTGATCTCCGAGATGGGCTTGAGCGTCGCGCCAGACCGCAGCCGCACAGGTCCTCCCAACTACGGCTACGGTGGCAACACCGAAACCGAGCAAGCCGATGCCATCCTTCAGAATATTGCCGATATCCAGACCGCCAATCTCCCACTTGCAGGCGTAATTATCCACGAATATCTAGATTCCTGGTGGAAATTTGGTCAGGTTGGAGGGCAGGAGCGCGATCAGACGGAGGAGTGGTTTGGTCTGGTCAAGTTTGTCCCTGAAAATGGATGGTATAAAACTGAGCCTCGCGAGGCTTACAGAAGGCTAGAAGAAGCTTGGAAGTAGGGATATCCCACAAGTCCATTCAAAATTCGAGACAGGAATGCTTGAAAAATCTTAAATTCGGGCGGTTATGAAAAAGTTAAGGGCCTGTATATGGTCTCATCAGCACGATAAATTGGCTGAAAGTCCATACAAAATCAGCTTACACTAACTCCAAAACTACTTTTTATGAAAAGAATTACTTCTCTAGTGTTGCTATTGAGCCTGATGGCGATGATAGTCCAAGCCCAGAATCCCAATTTGAACTACAATAAGTTCAAACAATTGAAGGAAGAATTTCCTACGCCCAATAATTACCGTACGGCTTCTGGTGCACCTGGTCATGAATACTACCAGCAGAAAGCAGATTATAAGATGAACATCCGGCTGGATGATGACAAGCAAAGAATCTATGGGGACGAGGTGATTACCTATTACAACAACTCTCCTGATGTCCTGACTTATCTCTGGGTACAATTAGATCAAAATGTCCGTGCGAAAGACTCAAAAACCCTAAAAATCCGTACAGGGTCCATCAAAGATAGTATGAGTTTCAGGCAGTTGACCAGAATGCATAATCCTTTTGATGGAGGACACAATATCGAGTATGTAAAAGATGCCGATAACAAGGATATGAAGCACCATATCGTGGGAACCATGATGCGTGTGGATCTGGATCAACCGCTGAAGCCAGGTGCCAATGTATCTTTCAAAGTAAAATGGTGCTACAATGTCCCTTCTAGTGGCCGTGGGAAAGCGGAGTATTTTGAGGAAGATGACAATTACATCTATACCATTGCTCAGTTTTTCCCCAGAATGTGTGTCTACAATGAGGTAGAAGGCTGGCAGCACAAGGAGTTTTTGGGTAGAGGGGAATTTACTCTGGTATTTGGTGATTATGAAGTGAACATCACTGCCCCTGCGGATCACATCATTGCTGCTACGGGTACCTTGCAAAATCCAAAGGATGTCCTCACTAGTGCCCAACGCAAACGACTGAGCACCGCGCGCCAAACTACAGATAGCCCTGTGATGATCGTCACGCGAGAGGAGGCCATCGAGAATGAAAAAGAGAAATCCACAAAGGAAAAGACCTGGACATTCAAAGCAGAAAATGTACGTGACTTCGCCTTTGCCTCTAGCCGTAAATTCATCTGGGATGCTTTGGCTTTGGAGCAAAATGGCAAAACCATCATGTGCATGTCTGCCTACTCCAAGGAAGGGTACAATCTGTGGAAGAAATATTCCACACGTGTCGTGGCCCATACCATTGAGGTATATTCAAGAATGACCTTCGACTATCCTTACCCTGTAGCATGGTCTATCGATGGAAGCATGGGAATGGAGTATCCCATGATCGCCTTCAACTATGGTCGTACCGAGCCTGATGGGACCTACTCCCAGCGCATGAAGTATGGACACATTGGCGTCATTATTCACGAAATTGGACATAACTATTTCCCCATGATCGTGAACTCTGATGAGCGGCAGTGGACGTGGATGGATGAAGGAATTAACAGCTTCCTAGATGCTGTAGCAGGTCAGGAATGGGAAACAGATTATGACTGGGGCGCACAGCCTAAGAAGATCGTCCCTTATATGCGCTTGCCAAAGGAGGAGCTTACGCCCGTAATGACCAATTCAGAGTCCATCAAAAACTTTGGTCCCAATGCTTACACCAAGCCTGCCACTGCCTTGTATATCCTTCGGGAGACGATCATGGGTAGGGAGCTATTTGACATGGCCTTTAAAGAGTATGCCAACCGCTGGATGTTCAAGCATCCCACACCTGCTGATTTTTTCCGTTCGATGGAGGATGCTTCAGGCATGGATCTGGACTGGTTTTGGCGAGGTTGGTTCTACACCACGGACCATGTGGATATCGCCATCAATGAAGTCAATTGGTTCCAAGTCGATACCCAAGATCCTGAGGTAGAGAAAGCGATTGCAAAAGCCAAGCGAGACAATGCCCCTCAGTACATTGGAGATCAGCGATACGAAGCCATGGAGACAGTGGTGGAGCGCGATCCTACCATGAAGGACTTTTACAATAGTTATGATCGACTCGATGTGACACCAAGAGACAAGGCAGCTTATGCACGATACTTGAGCAAACTATCTCCTGAAGAAAAAGCATTTTTGGATGCGGGTTATCACTACTACTCCATCAAATTTGACAATGTGGGTGGTTTGGTTATGCCAATCATTCTGGAATTCCAGTTTGTAGATGGGTCTTCTGAGATCGTACAAATACCTGCTCAAATTTGGCAGAAGGAAAATGCGCAGGTAAGCAAGATCTTCTTCTTCGAAAAAGAAGTAGAGAAAATCGTCTTAGACCCCTTGCTAGAGACAGCAGATACAGACAGAGACAACAACTACTGGCCTGAAACGCGCGAACCTTCTCGCTTCGAATTGTTCAAAGGTAGAGAGAGACGCCGAGGCGGCAGCGGAGCAGGCAACCCCATGCAGCGCGCCCAGCAGCAGCAAAACCCACAGGACACCAACACCAGTGGCAAAAAGAAATAAGCAACTTGACTTGAGGTAGTCAAGAGAACGAGATGATCAAATACGTCCATGGATAGTCTAGGCTATTCATGGGCTTTTTTGTTAGGGGGTGAGGATAATTGCGTGATATGCTGAATACGAGGTATATGCGTCAATAGACTATGAGTAAATGCGCAACTGTAGCGCGATTTCCTGAGAATACAGAACGGTCGATTCCCTTATAATTGACGTACTTACCAAACTCTATTGCGTGATATTTCACCGCTCTGCGTAGCCATCAAGCTACGCAGCACCCAAATCTATTAGTTTCCCAACTAACAACGCCGACAAATCGTCAGACAAAAACACCGCTCTGCGTAGCCATCCAGCTACGCAGCACCCCAATCTATTAGTTTCCCAACTAACAACACCAACAAATCATCACACAAAAACACCGCTACAAGCATACCCAAGAAACAAGACTTCCCTCACTTTTGCTTATGTTACAAAATCGCAGGCCACATACAAAAGCATCAAATGAACACGCGATCGATTCTCTTCTCACTTTTGATCATCAGTAGCCTCTACAGCCAAGGGCAACAATACCTTTCCATAGAATTGGGAGGAGTAGGAGGGCTGGGCTCCATCAATTGGGAAACGTCCCTTCACCAACGCGAGCACTTCACCCTCACCTTTCGGACAGGATTTAGCTTCATCCCCATAGACAGGAACAATGGCAGTGCCTTAATCTTCCCCCAACTCATACATGGGATCTATGGCAAAGAGCTGCATTTCGTAGATTTAGGCATAGGGCTTGCACCTTCGATCACTACGACACTGGGAGGCGCATACGTGAGGATGCCCGCTTCCATAGGGTACCGGTTACAGCCCAAAGACAAATCTTATTACTTCAGAATCGCCTATACCCCTTTGGTTTCCTTCATATTGGATCTTCAGTGGGAACATTGGGCAGGGATCACCTACGGCATCAGGCTTTAACCCTCCAAAATGACAACACATGAGAAAGCTAAATTTCAGTATCGCTTTACTCTTCTTTTTTATCTCCGCATGCGACAAAAAAAGCATCTTCGATGGACCCGATGCCTATGACGACGGGTTTGAATCCTATCAAAGCATAGAAGCCATCATCGACGGAGACGATGAGAATTGGTCCTTCTTCCAACAAACGCTCCCAGAGAATAACATCAGACTGGACACCACCATCGTCCATAGTGGAAAGCAGAGTATCAAGTTTGTGGGAAGTCAGACCATCGACAAGCTATCCAAAGCCAGCATCAACAAACAGCATATGGCATTTTGGGAAGGGGAAATTGTTTCCGTAGACTTTTGGCTGTACATAGTAGGAAATGATCCCTTAGAGTGGCTCTTCCTTTTTGACATAGAAGAACAAACCGCCATCGGCGCGGGTCCTGGCATGCGGCTCGCACTTGTAGAGGGAAAAATCCTCTTAGAGCATAAATACGGCAATCCGAATGTGGCACAAGAGGGCGATGGCATCCGTTTTCCCAGAGACCAGTGGGTCAACGTCCGATTCGAATCCCTACTCTCCCAGCGAAAACAAGGATATGTCAAAATCTATCAGGATGAGGTATTGATCATCGATCAGCAGGACTGGCGCACCCTCCCGTCCGACTTCCTCTATGCCAGGCAGGGCACACAGGGCAGATATAGCCAGATCGAATTTGGCGTCACCGCCAATCCCTCGGAGCATGAGGCGATCTTATATGTTGATGATGTGTCTGTGGAGGTTGTGGATTGAAGGGGGAGATACGTAATAGCATGAGGCATCAGGCTAATGAATCAACTATTTTTCTGAATTGCTATACCTTCTAAGGGTAATCATTGTATCAATATATAGGCAGCAAAAATCTTGGCAAATCGTTATATTAGATCAACTCAAAAAGTCATGGATTTACTAATCAAAGAAGAAATACTTAAGCAAGCAGAAATAACTGCGGAAGAGCTCATCCTTGAGATTGCCCTGCATTTGTACGACAGTGGCAGATTTTCGATGGGGCAGGCTCGCAATCTTGCGCAATTAGATCAGATCAGCTTTCAAAAAGAACTGGCAAAAAGAGACATCTACATCAAATACGACATCGAGGATTTAAATACCGATCTATCGAATTTAAGGAAAATACGAGCCCACAGAGCCTCATAAAGTCTTTCAATCTCACAGTATCTTTCATTTCACTCCGTTTCTCGTACCTACATGATCATCATCAGCGATACCTCGGTCATCACCAATCTCATTCAACTTCATATATAAACTGGAAAAATTTGATTTTCAAATTTTCAAAAAAGAGTATCACATCTTTTTCCCCAAGAACCAGAGATAACCCACATTCGTATATACAAAAGCACGTGTTGAATATAATAATCACAACACGTATCTTTAGATAAAGATCATTATGAATACCAAGTTGACGCTGACCATTGAAAAGGAGGTCATCAAAATTGCTAAGGAATATGCCAAGGAGAAGGGACAAAGCTTATCTGAGCTTGTGGAGAATTACTTTAAGTTGATCACAAATGAAAGGCGGCAAATTACGCCCAACGAATTATCCCCTAGAGTCAAGAGGTTACGAGGCATCATCAAAGCAGATGAAGATCTAGATTACAAGCATATTCTTACTGAAGAACTGCTAAAAAAATATGGCAAGTAAAATATTTATTGACGCGGATATCGTAATTGATTTCTTCACAGACCGATCACCCTTCGCCAATCCTGCAAGTGAAATTTTTGAGCTAAGCGAACGAAACGAAATCCAACTATACATATCAGCAGCAAGCATCAACAATATTTACTACATTGTGAGAAGATACTTAGGCCACAAGGATACATTAAAAATAGTGGAAGAGTTAGCTGAGATGACGGAAATAGTGGGAACTACCAAAAAAGAAATACTACAAGCGCTGAAAAATGATTTCAAAGACTTCGAAGATTCTATTCAATACTCCTGCGCTTTGACGATTAAAGGAATCGAAGCTATCTTGACAAGAAATATAAAAGATTACACGAACTCAGAAATAGCCGTTTTTACACCTGAAAATTATTTGAAGACAAGAGAAAATAATGAGGGCTCACAAGGTGTATAATACCTTTAGGCATCAATCGCGGCTAAACAGTATGTCTGAATTCTCGTTCACACACTAACTATGAAATAGTGGCACCTTATATAATATCAGCACACAATGAGGTTTAAAGATGAAATAGATAAAGGCTTAAGCAGAGGAGATAAAACGTACTTCCTGCTTTGGAGTGTCGCCATTCTTACCGTAGTGATTTGGAATATACCCATCATCCGTTGGGTACAATATCCGTTTCTCTTACTTGGAACATGGTTTCACGAAATGGGACATGGAATGATCGGTCTGTTGTTGGGAGCCAAATTTCATGAACTGAAGATCTTCGCAAATGGGAGTGGATTCGCGATGATCTCTACTGAGGGAATGTGGATCAAGGAATCATGGGGAAATGTTCTCATCGGTTTAGGTGGCTTAATCGGCCCTTCCATCGCAGGGGGGATATTGATCATCAGTGGCCGTCAAAAAAAATGGTCGCGAATAGCCCTCATATCCCTCGCAACGTTGATGATCCTTACGGTATTTATCTGGGTGAGAACCTTATGGGGAATCATCATTATAAATATCATTGCAGCAATCCTCCTTTACGTGTGGTGGAAGGGTAGCCGAAGAAGTCAACAATTATTGATACAATATTTAGGTATACAAGCCAGTCTAACTACTTTTTTGCAGATCAGTTATTTATTTACTGAGAAGGTGACCGTAGGTGATCAGGTACATTATTCTGATACTGCACGCATTGCCCTCCATTCCTTTGGTAATTACTTTCTGTGGGGAATCATTGTGAGTGTTATAACCATCGGAATACTTTGGTTCAGCTTTAGATTATCCACAAAAGACCATTTAAGAATAGAAGGAAAGCGTAAATAACATCATGTAATACTTAGGCTGTAGTACCGAATGGATTCACACGACATATGGTACGATCTTTAACAGCAATAACTATCATTTATCAACTATGAGAACACGTATTATCACTTTACTTATCCTAATTTCTTCTGTAAATCTGACAGCACAAGAGAAACTAGAGAATGCTGATGACTTGAAGAGACTCGCAGTATTCTATAAGGATTATATGTTCCGAAATGAACCTTCTAGGTCTGACAGAAAACAACTCTCAAAATTGACTCCCAAAAACTTGGAGAAAGAGTTAGCCTTCATTCTAGAATCAACCAAAACAAACCATAACATATTAACAGAGAAATTCCTGGTATTACCTCATGAAAGTGTATTAAAAAATCTCTACATCGTCAGGTGTATCAACTTTAATCTGAGAAAAGAAGATGGAACCCCTTACCGCAAATTAGCAGACAGTCTCTATAACCAACCCATTCCAAGATATGAATTGATTGATAGTTACTACGATATGATGCTTACCTCAGTGGGGAATAAAAATAGACCCTTAGATTTATCCAAATATGATTTCCAACTTGACAAATATGGATTTGAAGATGACACGGAAAAAGGGATATTCTTCCTTAAAGTCATGAATCAATGCCTATACTTTATCTGGGGCTATATGAATGTTGCTAAGCCTATGAATACGGAAAAGGCACTTGATCTAATCAATAAATATCCTCGAATTAATGGTAAGGCCTACTTTCAGTTTCAAGACCTGTACTTCCCTGATTTTGAAATGATGATTGATATAAAAAATGGAGTCGAAAGTTATAAAGGATACTATTTGAATAAATATTATGAACTACTGATCTATCATCTTATCTGTCTAAATAAAGAAAATGGGACAATTGAACAGAAACGAGACCTCCTACTTGGCTCTATTCTAAAGGCTAAAAACTTGTATAAGTACACAGAGTACACTGAAACGCTAAACAAGATTTTTGAGAATAGAAATTGATAAAAGCCACTCGGAAGAGGCCGTAAAAAAAGAATAAGAGTGAATATTCTCCTCTCTAACGGACGATTGAATCAGGATACAGTTCGTAGTTTTGGGCGAGTGCTCTCAATTGTTCCTAAAGAATGTTGACTACTTCTACTTCCAATCCATTCATAAATTTCCAGCTATTCCGAACCATCATAAATAGCACTTCCAATAAAAATCTAGATTTATCTATTAGCAGAGGAAACCCTGGTGGCAAGGGGAAGCCCCAAGGTATCGACCAGGATATGACACTTACGTCCATTCATCATTTTGCCTCCATCTACTCCTGTTTCTTGCCCAACAAAGGCGACTACCTTGACACTTTAGTTGACAATCGCAGCGGCATCAAGATTCCTACATGGTCTCACACGTTCAAGTTTTACTAAATCCCTCAGTATCATGTCTCAAAATCCCGCGTTTCTTCCAGATTGCATAGTAATAATACACGCTCTCCCATTCATCGGACCACTGAAGGTGGATTTATAA
>JBCBFT010000028.1:0-63218 GCA_038527485.1 Bacteroidota bacterium | reverse complement strand
GGCCTATTTAATCTAGAGCCGTGTCAGAGACATCGCCCCAGTCCCTATCAAATTATAGCCCAAAAATATCTGTCCACTTACTTACTGGTATTTAAGCTTTTACACCCAAACCTACTCCCCTACCTCAGTTCCTTTGGCAAAAGAATTTCCACATTTTTTACGCATATCTACAACCTTTTTTGAGAAATGAACGTTAGCCTTAGCATAATCAAAGTTTAAACATCGTTTTTATTTTTCTATCCAATGAAAAACGTAGGTATACTTCTCATCGCCCTTCTCATGGGCATTGCAGTTCAGGCACAGACGACTTGGGCTTTTGACAAGACACACTCCAATGTAGGCTTCAGCGTGACGCACTTAGTCATCTCTGAGGTGGACGGTCAGTTCAGCAGCTACGACGGAAAACTCGTTGCCAGTAAGGCAGATTTCACAGATGCCGTCATCGACTTCGAAGCTGACATCAATTCTATCTCGACAGGACAATCTCAGCGAGATGACCATCTCAAAAGCGCTGAATTTTTCGATGCCGCAAAGTATCCCAAATTGACATTTAAGGGAAAGGGACTCACCAAAGTAGAAGGAAACAAGTATAAGCTCACAGGTGACTTGACGATCAAAGGGGTCACAAAGCCTGTCACGATGGATGTCAAGTACAATGGAACAGTAAAAGGTCCCTACGGAAACACAAAAGCAGGTTTCAAAATAATGGGAGAGATTATGCGCAAAGACTTTGGACTGATTTGGGACCAACTCACAGAAGCAGGTGGAGCTGTCGTCAGCAATGAAGTCTATCTGAATATCAATATGCAGCTGGTGAAGAAGTAGGCACAATGCGCCCAGGTGTGGATGCAAATGGATTAAACTCTTCAGGCTAGTTGTATGAACGAGACGTTGGCGCAGGCTGGCGTGATATTTTCCCAACCACAAAAACGGAGCTACCCACATTGGAATAGCTCCGTCTTTCTTTTATTAGATATTCTTTAGCCGCTTCCTCTAGTTCGCGTCTACCACTGCGCCACTGCCTGTGATACGCGTCTCCACAGAAGAAGGCGTTCCTTTGTAAGCTACTGAGCCTGAACCTGAAATACGTGAAGTAAGGGTTCCGCCATCTACATAGACCTCTGCATCCCCTGAGCCGCTGATGCGGACATCTACATTTTGACTGAACATATCGAACGCTAGGATATCGCCTGAACCTGAGATATTTCCATTCAAATTCGTCGCAGAACCCGCTAAGAAAGCCTTTCCACTACCTGAAATCTTCGTATCCACATCGCTCGCATCGAGATCCAAATTCGCTTTACCAGAGCCCGAAACCGACACATCTACCATATTGACAGGCGTATTGCCTACAAGAATCAGCTCTCCCGAACCTGATACCCGCACGCGAAGGTCTGACCCCAGCACGATGCTGTCTTGAATCACCAAATCACCTGAGCCTGAGACTGACAGGTCATCCAAAGGCTGGGTGGCAGGAACCGTAATGAATACTTCCATGTCCATATTGAAGTAGCAAGCCTCCACATCAATGATCAAGTTGTCATCCTCCACGCGAAAGTTGAGATCGTCCAGGACTTCCTCATTGGCAGTCACGATGATTTCTTGCTGAGCTCCTTGGCCGACATACACATCTGCATTCTCTTGGAGAAAAATACCTGTGAATGCTCCCAACGAAACCGTGTCTGTAGCGAGTGCTCCATTGGCTCTACGGCATACGCCTTCCTGTGTACAGCTCGTCTGTATAGCCATCAGCCCTAGCAGGGCTACGATTGTTAGTAATAGGCTTGATTTCTTCATGATAAGGTGTTGAAAAGTGATACTGTGTTGTTTGTTGAAAGCAAGAAAGGACACAGGATATCTTTCTGGGAGAGAACGGAAATGAAAGTAGGAAAAATAGGAGTGAGCTGGTTTTTGAGGGGATAAAATGAAAAAAGGCTTCCTCGTATTTGAGAAAGCCTTCTTTATTATTTAAGAAATGTAAGCGTTTGGACTCAAGTAGATGGACAAAAGATTTCTATAGCCGAGAATCACAACTCTTTGGCTAGATTTTCATTGTCCCAAACATGGTCTTAGGCGGCAACCGTCTTCGCAATTGGCAGACTATTTTTCTCCAAAATTTCCTTCGCCAAGTTCATGTAGTTGATGGCACCTTTTGACTTGGCATCAAATGCAAGCACAGGCATACCAAATGAAGGAGCTTCGCTCAAACGCGTATTTCTATGGACCACTGTATTGAATACGATCTCAGGGAAATGACGCTTCACTTCTTCGATTACTTGATTGGCCAGATTGAGGCGCTTGTCATACATTGTCAAGAGGATTCCTTCATATTCGAGGTCGCGATTGAGTCCTTGGCGTATCATCAAGATGGTATTGAGCAATTTACCCAAACCTTCCATCGCGAAGTATTCACATTGTACAGGCACAATCACCGAATCGGCCGCCGTGAGGGCATTCAATGTAATCAATCCCAATGAAGGGGAGCAGTCTACCAAGATGAAATCATATTCGTCACGCAAATCATGAAGGACAGGCCTCATTTTACTTTCACGCTTCTCAAACTCCACCATCTCTACTTCAGCTCCAATCAAATCCTCCGCTGAAGGCAATACATGGAGGTTGGGGAAGCTTGACTCTACGATGAGTTCGCGCACATCCTCTACCTCATTGACCATGGCGCTGTACACACTGGCTTCCATCCCATGTATCTCCAGCCCGATACCAGAAGTCGCATTGGCCTGGGGATCTGTATCTACTAGTAAGGTCTTATAATCCAAAGCGGCAAAGCTAGCAGCGAGGTTGATGGCCGTCGTTGTCTTCCCTACTCCACCTTTTTGGTTAGCTAAACAGATAATTTTACCCATGATTGCTTAATTTGTCAGCTCAAATATAGAGAATTGATCGTATCTATCATCCACCGAAGTAAAAATAGCTTGTGCATAACCTGTCTGGCAATGTTGATATTGTTGACAGGCTGTGGAAAAACTGTGGACAATCCACAGTCTCCACAAGTTTTTCGTCTGAATCTTCCCGAAGGTCTCAACACACTAGATCCAGCAACTGCCCGATCAAGAGGGCGTATCTGGATGACAGCCCAGATTTTTAACGGTTTGGTCGCCTTGGATAGTGCCCTGCAAGTGGTCCCCGCTATCGCAAAAATGTGGACAATTTCTCCCGACGGAAAAACCTACACCTTTACCTTGAGAGATGACGCTTACTTCCATGCACACGAAGCCTTGGGAGAAGACTCACGCACTGTCAATGCACAAGATTTTGTCTACAGCTTCACACGGATTTGTAATCCGCAGACCGCTTCCACAGGTTTTTGGGTGTTCAACCACAAGATTGCAGGGCTAGACACCTACCGGGACAATCAAGCGGATACCATCAAGGGGTTCCGCGCACTCAATGACAGCACATTCCAGATTGAACTTACGCAGCCCTTTCCCGCTTTTCTCTCTCTGCTCGCCATGCCCTACGGATATGTGGTTCCTAGAGAAGTCGTAGAATTTTATGGAGAAGACTTTCCAGCGAATCCCATCGGGACAGGACCTTTTCAGGTATTTAAATGGGAGGAAAGCAACTATCTCGTTCTCCACAAAAACCCTCGTTACTTCGAACAAGCCCAAGGCACTCCCCTCCCCTATTTGGATGCAGTGGTCGTGACCTTCATTCCGAGTCGCTTATCGGCCTTCATTGAGTTTGTACAGGGCAATCTCGATTTCATCGGCGACCTCGACAACTCCTATAAAGATGAAGTCCTAAATCCCGATGGAAGCGTCAAACCTGAAATGAAGACCCAATATCAAGTCATACTCAATCCGCAACTCAACACAGAGTACCTAGGCTTTCAGACAGATTCTAGCTTTTATGAGGATAAAAACCATCCCCTACTCAATCCTCAAGTGCGCAAAGCACTCAACTATGCTATAGACCGAACGCAGATCGTCAAGTTTCTCCTCAATGGGATGGGATATCCAGCGAATAGCGGCTTCGTGCCCAATGGCATGGCAGGCTTTGATCCTGCAAAAGTTCCAGGCTTTGCCTATCGACCTGACTCCGCTCGGTCCTTGCTCGCGGCCGCAGGCTACCCCAATGGCGAAAATTTTCCGCACCTGACCTTGATGGCAACGCCCAACTATGCGACCATCATGGGCTTTGTACAGAAGTCTCTAGAGAATATCGGCCTACAAGTGAAGATTCAAAACATGCAGTCGGGGGCGCTCCGCAAGGAGATTTATGGAGGGCGTGCGCAGTTTTGGCGCGCTTCCTGGATCGCGGACTATCCCGATGGAGAAAACTACTTGTCCTTATTTTATACAGCGAATCAAGCACCTGCAGGGCCCAATACCACTCATTTTTCCTCTCAGGCTTTCGATGCCCTATATGTAAAGGCCTTGACCGTCACAGATGATTCGACTCGACAAGCCATCTATCAAGCCATGGATCGACTCATGCTTTCCGAGGCCCCCATCATTCCCCTCTACTATGATCGCTCCTTCCGTATGCTGCAAAATGAATGGACAGGTTTGGCCAGCAATCCTATGAATTATCTGTACTTAAAGAGGGTACATCGCAAATAATGCGGTGAATAGAAGATTTAGACCATGTTTGAAACCTCAAATCTGCGAAAAGTTTGCGCTTTCAGAACCTGAACTTCATCTATTTTGATCGATTTAGCCCCACTAAATCTCACAAAATAGCTTTCGTCAGAACCTAAAATCTCTACTCTTTAGCTAGATTTTCATTGTTCCAAACATGGCCTTAATCACCGCAAAATATGCGGTGATTATGTGACTTATTCGCCGCATTTTCGTATTATGAATCAAAGCGATCGAATATGCGGTGGATATATGAGCACGCAGAATGGCCAAAGTTTAGATGGGATCCTGAGGAAATTATGCAACCTCTAGCTCAGGCGAGATATCAACAAGGGCTCCTCATAGGGCAAATGAATCAATTGGGATGGGCATCTAGGCAAGACGCTTATCTCCAAACACTTGAGCAGGATGCCATCCAAAGTGCCAGAATCGAGGGGGAAATGTTACAAGCAGACGAGGTAAGATCTTCTTTAGTCAAAAAATTAGGCATCAACCAAGGAGGATATGTGAAAGCAAGTAGAGATGTAGAAGGTATGGTAGAAATGCTCTTGGATGCCACCCGACTTTCACATGTTCCATTGTCAAAAGTTCGACTGGTCGCATGGCATGCTGGGCTTTTTCCCACGGGCTACAGTGGCATTCATCCGATTACTGTCGGCGATTGGCGGCAAGAGGGGAAGGGACCTATGCAGGTCGTATCAGGTGCTTGGGGAAAAGAAGTCGTACACTTTCAAGCTCCATCAGCAGCTAGGGTAGAGAAAGAAATGGATAGATTTTTAGCATGGTACAATCAGCCTCCCACTACAGACCTTATCTTACAGGCAGCCATCGCACACTTTTGGTTTGTCACAATTCATCCTTTTGATGATGGAAATGGAAGAATTGCTAGGGCCATAGGAGAAATGACCCTCGCCCGCAGTGATCAATCTATCATGAGGTTTTATAGTATGTCTGGACAAATCGAAAAGAATCGCAACGAATACTATCAAATCCTAGAGCAACAGCAAAAAGCGGATCTAGATCTCACCCCCTGGCTACTTTGGTTTCTCGAATGCCTGAGCCAATCTTTTCAACATGCCGAGCAGACACTTGCAAAGATCATATATCGTGCGCGATTCTGGGAGTTCGCCAATAAAACCAGTCTCAATCCTAGGCAAAGGATGGTCCTTACACGTATGTTGGGAGATTTTGAAGGGCACATGAATACAGGGAAGTATGCGGGAATGACCAAGGTCTCAAAAGACACCGCATTAAGAGATATCAAGGACCTTTTATCCAAGCATATTTTTAAGGAGAATACGAGTAAAGGTAGAAGCACCAGCTACCGACTCACCAAAGGTGACGAAATCACACCTCCTAACCTGTAGTACTTGTCTTCTCTGGCTTCTGCTTTTTCTGTGCTTTGCGGCGATTATTCCCTTCTAACAAGAACCCAAAAGCCCCTCCTAATACCCCACCAATAATATGGGCAAACTGGGAAATCTGATCATCTGCAAAAATACTCATGATCTCGCGGCCTAAGTAAAGAATGACCACCAAGATAAAAGTTAAAGGAATGCCTCCTCTGGCATTGGTGAAGGAGACGAGTAAGATCATCATGAAGGCGATGCCGCTGGCACCCAACAGTCCTGCATTGGCGAAGAAGAGTACATGGAGCAGCCCCGTAATGAAGGCGGTCAGCACAATCATGAGCAAGATGTCCCTCGATCCATATTTTTCCTCCAAAATCGGTCCCACCAACAGAATCAAAGCAAAATTACCGAAGAAATGCTCCCAATTCCCGTGTCCCAACACATGAGAGAACAGGCGGAAATACCAAAGGGGATCGCCCAACTCTATATTTGAGTAGACCGTGAAGTAGGTCATGATCGAAAGCGGTGTAAACGTCTCGATCGCCATGATCGCTGCCGCAATCAAGGAAAAAGTGAGAATAACTGGAGAATTATATTTGACCGTCATAAGGGATCTTATTGTCAGAATATGAATTTAGGGCTTCTGCCCTGGAAACCCAACTGATTTTACGAAAGGGGACGTGAGGGGTTGGTGCGATTGTCGTGGTTAATTGCGTTATTTGCCCCGCGTTATATGATGCGCTTCTCTTGATGTTAAAGAGTACAGGATATCACAAAGGTTGAATTTGCCACACATAAAGTCCTCATAAGTACTTATTTTTGACTGTTTCTCAACATGAATACCGCAAAAATTTCATTTCTCATCGGTGCATTTCTTGGCCTGACAGGTGTCATTGCAGGTGCTATGGGCGCACATGCCCTAGAGAAGGTCCTTACCCCCGATCAGTTGGACGCCTTTGAAACCGCTGTTCGCTTCCAGATGTACCACAGCATCTTGCTACTCTTGCTAGGCCTGCTGGAAGATCGCTTTCGCGCGCCGCTTTTTCGCTGGGTGATGACCTGCTGGGTAGCAGGCATTGTGATGTTTTCGGGTTCTATCTACCTTCTGGTCCTTACTCCACTCAAACTCGGCATCGTCACACCGATTGGAGGCAGTATCCTCATTGTCGGATGGGGTATCCTCTTATTATGGGGCATTAGATTCAAACAAACGCGGGCATGAACATTATAGATTTCCTTTTCTCTGCCTACTATGAAGTTCCCATTTGGGACATCGTGCTAGAAGTCATAGCCGTCGTATTTGGTGTGGCGAGCGTGCTCTTTGCGCTGCGAGAAAGTATCTGGGTGTATCCAACAGGGTTGGTCTCTACGGGCATTTACGTATACCTATTATTAAAGGTGGGCTTATTTGGTGATATGGGGATCAATGCCTATTACTTTACCATGAGCATCTATGGTTGGATCAATTGGTCGAGACCTCGAAAAGATGCAGCTCCTTTGAAAATCACGGCAACTACTACCCGTGAGCATCTCGTTGGAATCGGCATATTCCTTCCTACATTTTTCTCCCTGGTCTACATTCTATCTAATTATACCTCCAGTACAGTTCCCTGGATTGATGGCTTCACGACCAGCATTTTCTTTGTGGGCATGTGGTACATGGCACAGAAGAAAGTCGTCAACTGGATCTATTGGATCATTGGTGATTTGATTTCCATTCCGTTATACTTCTACAAGGGATTGCCAGCCAGCAGTTTACAATTTGTCTTCTTCACCGTGATGGCGGTTGCAGGCTACTTCACCTGGAAGCGAAGCTTAGCATCACAGCTTGCGACCGATCGCCAAACAGAAGTCCACAACATTGGGAGTTGATCACATCCAGAAAATCGCCATTGTAGGCCCTGAGTCTACAGGAAAGACGACCCTTGCCAGCCAATTGGCTGAGGCTTTAGATACGCAGTGGGTTCCTGAGTATGCACGCGGATTTTTGGAGCAGCTTGGGAGACCCTATGTACAAGGGGATTTGATCGACATTGCCAAAGGTCAGTTGTTACTCGAAAATCAAGCAATCCCACAAGCTCACCAGTGGCTAATCTGCGATACTAATCTACTCGTCATCAAAATTTGGGAGGAGTTTCGGTATGGGGCGCAGCATCCCGACATCGCAGAGAAGATGAACCTCTCGACATTTGCCCTCCACATACTCACCCAGACAGACATCCCGTGGACAGCTGACGATCAGCGTGAGAGTCCTGACCTCGCCGAAAGACAGGAGCTATTTAGGCTATATGAAGAAGCGCTCTTGCAAGCTGGGGTTTCCTATATCATTGTATCGGGAACGCAAGACATGCGACTGGATCAGGCCTTACAAGCGATTGGGGAACTGAGTAATGGTGAATGAGAGGTCCTATGAGATGATTCTTTATAGGGAGATCGTGTAGGAGAGAGGCCTTTTATTTCCTGCTGTGGATAGCACGAGCTCAGTATATTGCTGAATACATGTATATTCCAGATACAATCTGGAGGCCGCAACGTGAAATAGACCATATGTAGATATGCCACAAATGGACGTATCTACATTGCAGCTAGCCTAGGAGATCTCAGCAAGTTATATTTTACGGAGTCCGTGAGATAGCCTCCATCACGCGGTGATTTCTTTGATAGATGGGAGCGCTTTAGTCTACCTAGTCGCCTCTCTATCACTTCCTAAAGCCTGAACGTTCAGGCTTCTCTATATTCTCAAAGTTCCTTTTGTTTTTTCCAAAAAGACCTCTAAATTTGCATCTCATTTCAAATCAGATTTGTGGTTATATGCCAGTAAAATTGAGACTACAGAGAAGAGGTCGTAAAGCTGCTCCATTTTATGCGATCGTAGCTGCTGACTCTCGCGCGCCCAGAGATGGACGTTATATCGAAAAGATTGGATTCTACAACCCAGTTGCAGAGCCTGCGCGTGTCTATCTAGACCACGATGCAGCGATCAAGTGGTTGCAGATTGGTGCTCAGCCTACCAACACCGTTCGTAACCTCCTACGCCATGCAGGTGTAACTGTCAAGCTTGCCCTTCTGAAGCAAGGTAAGACAGATGAGGAGATGGAGCGTATTTTTGGAAAGTGGCGTGCTGAAAAGGATGCCAAGACCAAGAAGAAGGTAGTATCTGTGGATGTTCATGGTACACCCCTTGAGCCGCTCCCACAGGCAGCTGATGCCAAGGAGGAAGAAAAACCTGCGCCAGCAGCACCTGCACCTGTTGAAGAAGCACCCGCACCCGTAGAGGAAGCTAAAGAGCCAGAAGAGGCTGTAGAAACAGCAGCAGAAGCTCCAGCTGAAGAATAACACTCACAACGATTTTTGATTTTGCCATCTTCGCTTCAAACGAGGGTGGTTTTTTTTTGCGTAATGCTCATCATTCACTTTTCACTTCCTTTCTACCCCATGCATAGATCAGATTGTGTTGAAATTGGATACGTAGCCAAAGCCCACGGCTTGAAGGGAGAAGTCAAAATCATCCTAGATGTACACGATACACAAGAGTATCGGGACATACCCTTGATTTTTTTGGGGAAAGGAGATAAGCCCCTCAAGCCCTATCAGATTGAATCTTTTCACCATCACAAGCAAAAGGAATTCCTCCTCGCTTTTGTAGGAGTAGACACAAGAGAAGCTTCGGAGGATCTGGTGGGACATGCCTTATATTTTCCCATTGAAGAATTACCTCCCTTGGAAGATGGGCATTTTTACTACTTCCAAGTCATTGGATTTGATGTAGTAGACAAGGAAAGGGGCAAGCTGGGCACGGTCAGGGACTTCGCCGATGGAGCCGCGCAGGACGTCCTGATCATGACATACCAAGGAAAAGATGTCTTGATCCCCGTAGTCGAACCTGTGATGGGATTGGCCGACTTCGAAAAGAAAGCAGTCTATGTCGATCTTCCCGACGGTTTGTTGGAGGTGTATTTAGGGGAATGACATTTTTCATTTTTCAAGGCGTCCCCGATTCACCAGCACAAGTTCCCTGAACCATGAAGAATGATAAAAGGCCAGGGATATACCCCAGCCTCTTTGTGTAACAATCCGTGAGCGTGTGCCCATGCACACGGATGCTACTTCTGTGTCTATTCTGACTTGATGAGCTTGCCTCGGTGGACCTGTTCTCCTGCCTGTAGCAGGAAGAGATAGGCACCGGGCGCTAGGTGCGCGCCACGAAAGACCACTTGCCCTTCATTCGGATTGACTTGCTTGCTTTGCAAAGCGCCTTGCTCCACCACACGACCTTGTAGGTCATAGAGGACGTACTCGGTGGCCACTGGATCCTGTACAGGGAAGTTGATCACGACGTTTTCATTGAACGGGTTGGGATGTATCTGCATGTCGGCTGTAGTGGCTACCCCCCCTTCCAATGATCCCATAGGAGTAGAAGCGGTATTTGTATTTGCTTGGCGGTTCCCATTGGTAGGAGGATCGCAAACAATACTTTCACAACCACAATCCCCACTGATACAGCCTCCGCTAAGGTTGCCATGTACAACAATCATTGAATTGGCACCTAAATTAACCTGCGGATCAGTATTGAGGATATTTCCATTTACATCCACACTACTCTGAGGAATCAGTTCTACACTCTCTTGAGAGCTCAGGATCACAACGTACGCTTCTAATGCAGTAGCGTTATTTCCTTTTTCTAAATGATCAATTGTAATCGTCTCCTCATGATAGACGTGCGTAGTAGCTGATTCTCCCCCCTCAGAACGCATGACCAAAGCCTCTTCATTTCCAGTATAGGCTAGCGACTTCGTGAGGTCTGTAGACACGCCTATATTCTTAATGCTTATAATTCCAGCCGCAACCGCAAAAAATCTAATTATGAAAGTAAAGTTTCCCATTTTGATATAGCTTTAATTATTATTTACAGGTTCACGATTAATCGGCAATACAATTGCATCTGCGAGAGATGCGGGTAATTGAGCCAACCCTCCAGAATTAGCAATGCCCACTCTTGCTACTTGCTCCGTAATACCAAAAGCAGTATCGACAATGAATAGTACTTGAGCGGCTGTCGTACCTTGGGTTTGGGGGTCGTCCGTCCTGTCGAAGAATAATTGATTGCTAGAATCATAGTTGTTATTCCCTGTCAATTTACCTACGACACACTCTGCGGCATCTCGTATACATTGACCCTCAAAGTCTGTTACTCGATTGACTACATATAAAAATGAATTGAACGCCATAGAATAGCCAGGCCCCATCACCCAGTTGAGGGGTTGCCATCTCCTGCTCACACCCGAGATGAGGGTGAGGGTGCAAGGGATAAGCGCATTTTGACAGGGATTATAAGCTGAATTCAAGCCATGGTGTGCCGCTGTCTGCACGTCTATACGAGAGCCAAAGTCTCTGATGATCTGTCTATTGAGCTCATCCACATGGTCATAATGATAAGCTCCCACTGGGACAGCATTTGCTATGTTATGAGGATGTAAAGTCCGTACCATCTTCCCTGAGGTAAGGCTCATCTGCTCATATTCAACATTTGTCTCTAGATCTCCAAAGTTGAGGTAGCGAAAGATATTGTTGTATTTGTTTCGCGAAGGGACCCTTTCCCTTACCAGTAATCCAGATACAATGGAGTCAAGATTTTTACTGATTGAACTCCTTAGCCCACTACTGATTCCATTGCACCTACTGGATCCTGCCAAAATTCTTAATGATACTTCATAGAAAGTCTGTGCATTGCCATGAGTGGGACTATTGCCCACAATACTTGTCAAGGGTATCTCGAGTGGACCGCTACCATCTATCACGAATCTTTGAGCTACCCTCCCCACACTGATAGCTGCGTTCAAAGCCGTCTCATACACTCCTCCTATGTCTGTATTCTGACCATAGTAGGCCGTCGTCATTCTGTTTGTCCCAAGATCATATACAGTACCAATTTGGATATTGGCATCCGTAAGTACACCTAAGGTCGATCCAGAAACAGGACCCGACAGTAGATTGATGTGGTCTTCATCGGGATGTGTCGCGATGACGTAGTGGAAATACAAATTATTACCCAAAGTTTCGTAGATAAAATCCATACCTGATGTGAGATAGTCATTTCCGCTAGAAGATCCCCCATCGATTAAGATGTTAATGGGACCATTCGTAAGGGTATTGCTAAAAATTTGTATCAGTGTCATCACCCCTTGCCCCATGTCAGGCTGCAATACACTGATGGCGAGGGGCACATTGGAATTGGTAGAACCTTTGAATTCTATCGTTTTGGCAGACAGACCACCCCATAGCGTCAGTATCCATACTAGGCCAAAGCCTATGCTAGATTTCCATATTTTTGTCATGATTAGATTTCTTAAATGGATGGAATGGAATTACTTTCTTCTCTTACTTGATTGCTCCAACGCTTCAATACGCTCATTCTGTTCGATGATTTGCTTGTTCTGATCGATGACGTAGAGTGTCAGTTCCTCGATTTTCTTCAGTAGGGTAGCATTCATCTCCACGAGTTCAATTCCTTCACTGTTGACCTCCGCTTCTGATGGAACATCTGGCAAGTGCTTATTTTCCTTGATAAAAGCTTCTACTTCGCTGAGATCTCTAATGTCGTAGTCTTCGGCAAATACATAATCAGGCCATGAACTAGGGAAATTCTCTCCGGCGGGTATCACTTTTATCCCTGTTTTACACCCAATAGCACCATCTACAGCCAACTTAAAAGAGCTAGAGGGATTGAAATTTACACCTATGATTAGCCTAGTAAAAATATTGACAACACCCGTATTCTGTATAACCATCTTTTTATACCCAGCCTTTGATTTATCATTGTCATTTGTAGTAAAGAAGTAATTAAAACTGAGTTCTCTGGTATCTCTATCATTGACGATAGTCCATATTCTGTTTCTAGATCCACTTCCCGTTTTGAGTCTTAGGGTAGCATCAGCAAAGTTCCCATCTGAGTTGACTTGGAATATGTCATATCTCTGGTTAAACGAATTATTGGAACCCGAATAAGAACTTCCACTGACATACTCCATGCTGTATTGAGCGGGGAGGAGAGCGATACTCGTACCGAAGATGGAAAAGAAAAATAGGGCACGCTTGATAAATCCAAATCGTGATTTAAGCTTTTGCATAGTTCGTATAATTGAGTTGAATGATTACTCCCACATAGGAGCATTTAATTCCGTTGACTCAACATCCCAATACATATGATTTTCTCCATGTCAAAAATGCGCATATACTGTCCATATTGGGCTAGCACTGTCAAAAATGCGCATACACTGACAAAAAGAATCATTTATCAAATATTTAGTGAATAAAGTACAGATGTATGCCTTTGGATTTTGTTATGAGACGGCTACAGTCTTATATTATTTTCTATATATCATACTAACTGCTCACATGAAATATTTAATTTTCAACATACTACTTGTATTCATTCTCTATTCAGAGAGTCAAGCCCAAACGTCTCCCACATTAGATTCTCTACAGCAGGTCTTTCAATCTGATATACCCATTTATAAAAAGGTGGATATTTACTTACAAATGGCCCGAGCCTCTACGGATACGACACAAGCTCGCTCATTTCATCAGCAAGGGATCGATTTGCTCACAAGTATAGCACTCGCCGCGGAGGACCTACAGCTACACCTGAGACTTGCGCAGAAGTGGATGAAAGAGGGAAACTATGAAGCTGCTACGCTTCTTTTAAGTAAGATAGAGCAAGTGTGCGACCAGGTCAATGATCCAAAACGAAAGGGAATCGTGTATCAGTTAATGGGAAGGATGACCTATCACCAATTAGATACAGAGGCTGCGATTGATTACTTCAACAAAAGTCTAGACATATTCGAAAAAATAGGTGATCCAAAAGGTCAGGCTAATTCTCTCCAAAGTCTTTCTTCCATGTACTTTGCATCAAGCCAATATGTAAAGGCGATGGAATACGCGACGAAGACTCTGCAAGTCAACGAAGAGTTAAATAATCCAGTAATCCAAGGATCAGCCCTATCTCTTCTAGGCATCATCTACGATGTCATTGGGGAATCTACACAAGCACTGGATTACTTGTTACAAGCGGAGAAAGTATATGAAGGTACCCGTAATCTACCTGCTTTGGCTTCTGCCTTGAGCAATATTGGGAGATGTTACCAAAACTTGGAAGAATACGAAAAGGCATTGGCCTACTATCAACGTTCACTGGAACTTTTTGAGCAGGCCAATTACCTGACCATGCAAGTGACACTAAACGCTAACATCGGTGCGCTGTATGAAATACAGGATCTAGATGCGGAGGCCACGCACTACTTTGAGAAGGCCCAAGATCTTTCAAAAGGCCTCAGTGGCGAAATGGACGATTATGCATTGATGACAGGATTGGGGAAGGTTTACAGAAAACGGGGACAGCTCAATCTCGCCAGGAAATATTTCTCACAATCCCTTGCCAAGGCAAAGCAACAAGATAATTTCCACGATGGCGCCATCGCAGCGAATCAGCTCTATCAACTAGAGGCATCTCTAGGGAATTTTAAAGAGGCACTGGCAGCGCATCAGACTTATAAAGCATTGTCTGATAGTTTACGAGATAAAAAGAATACCAAAAGGATTCTACTTACGGAGGCCAATTACACCTTTGAAAAGGAAAAACTCCTCCTAAACCAAGAAATTCAGACTCAACGCTCCATCCAGTATGGAAGTATAGCTGGTATTCTCCTCCTTCTAGTCATTATCTACATTCTCTACCGATTCTACACCGCCAAGCAAAAGGCTAACCTTCAACTCCAACAACAACGAGACGAGATCACCGCACAAAAGCAAGCCCTGGAATCGCTGGATCGTACCAAATCGCGTTTCTTCGCCAATGTTTCCCACGAACTGCGTACCCCCCTGACACTGGCCTATGCCCCCTTGGAGGAAGTGATTCAAGATCACACCCACTCACTCCCAGATGAGGTCATCCAAAAGGTGGCCCTAGCCAAACAAAACACCTCCAAGCTCAAGCACCTCGTAGACGATATCCTCAACCTCACCAAGCTAGACGCTCAAAAAATAGGCTTGAATCCCTCCGAAGTTCCCGTGCAGGGCTTTATCTCCCGTATTTTTGGCGCTTTTGAGTCCATGGCTGCTTACCGAGGAATTGATTATACACTTAATGTAGACGCACTTCCTGAAGATCATCAGAGAATAGATGCAGACAAGCTAGAAAAGGTCATCAATAACCTCCTCTCCAATGCCTTGAAATACACCCCTACAGGGGGAAAAGTCTCCTTGGCTGCCCAACAACAAGGAGAACATTTGCAGATCAATATATCTGATACAGGAAGCGGCATCTCCCAGGAGGATCTGCCCTATGTCTTCGATAGATATTTCCAGAGCAAGCAACCCGACGCGCCCATACAAGGAGGAACAGGAATAGGATTGGCGATGGCCAAGGAATATGTCCAACTCATGGGCGGCAGCATCGAAGTGGAGAGTCAGGTAGGCAAAGGCAGCACGTTCACCGTTCTTTTGCCCTATAAAAAGGTAGTTCCTGTAAAGGACCTCTCACAAGCTCCGCTGGCTGCTACTTCAGATGAGGAGATCCTCCTTCCCATTTCTACATCCTCAGGTACACAGCAGCATGTCTTGATCGTAGAGGATCAACCCGATATGCTACATTATATCCAGTCTCTCTTGCAAAAGTCCTACACGGTCTCTACCGCAATGAATGGAAAAGAAGCTTTGGCTGTACTGGCCCAGCAACCCATAGACCTCATCGTCTCGGATGTAATGATGCCTGAAATGGATGGCTTTGAACTGTTGAAGGCTATACGTGCGCACGAAATGTATGCTTCCCTCCCTGTGATCATGCTTACCGCTCTGAGCGACGAAGCTTACAGGCTGGAAGCCCTGACGCTGGGCGTAGATGATTATTTGCCCAAGCCCTTCTCCATCGCGGAGCTCGTCGCCCGTACCCAAAATATGCTGGCGCGCTATGAAGTCAGGAAGCAAACGGTAGAAGAAGTGAAAGCATTGCCCATTGTCAATCTCAACCATGAAGAAGAGCGGCTATCGCTAGATCCTAAGCTTACAGCATCAGGAAAAGCATTCGTCCAAAAAGCAGAAGCCATCATCCAAGTAGAGATCGAAAACGAAGACTTTTCGCTGGTGCAGCTAGCCGATCACTTCTGCCTAAGCTACTCTCAGTTTAGCCGAAAAGTGAAACTGCTGACAGGACTCTCTCCCAAGCAGTTCCAACGAGAGGTTGCCATGCAAAAAGCCCGAAGGCTACTGGAATCTGGCCAGTACGCGAACCTCACAGGTGTAGCCTATTCGGTCGGCATCTCGCATGTCACCCGATTCTCCAAAATGTACGAGAAACGATTTGGGAAGAATCCTGCAGCCTATTTTGAAGGTTTTATCAAAAAGTAGGTTCATTTTTCATTTTTCATTTTTCATTTTTCATTTTTCAAGGTGTACCCTCTTTACTAGTATAAGTTTTCTGAACCATGAAAAGTGTTCCATGAAGAATGTCCTATGAAGAATGATCCTGTTTTTATGAAAACCTGTATTCCGTCTCCGTCTGATAGGTTTCTCCTGGCTTGAGGACCGTACTCGGAAAACTCGGATGGTTGGGAGAATCAGGAAAATGCTGCGTTTCTAGACAGATGGCCATGTGAGGCATATAGGTGATGCCTCCCTTACCTGTCAGCTCATTGAGATGATTGGCGGTGTAGACCTGTATCCCTGGTTGATCAGTCCAGACCTCCATCTGTCTGCCTGAAAGAGGATCTTTTAGGCTCGCCCCTAGACGCATGGATTCATCCCACGCATCAATGACGAAGTTGTGGTCATATCCCTTTCCAAACTCAAGGATTGGGTGCGGCTCACCTATACGATCCCCTACCCTACGCCACTCCTGAAAGTCAAAGGGCGTTCTCAGGACCCTCCTCAAGTTGCCTGTAGGCACCAAATCTGCATCCACGTCGAGTATGTGGGCAGCCTGTACCTGCAACTCGTGATCCAGAATGTCGCCTTGGCCCGATAAGTTGAAATAGGAATGATTGGTCAGGTTTATGACTGTCGGTTGGTCCGTCTTGGCTTCGTAGCGAATGTGAATGCCCCGCTCGGCATTGAGCGTGTAGGTGACCTCCACCTCTAGATTTCCAGGATAGCCTGCTTCTCCATCTTTGCTCAGGTATGAGAGCACGAGATGTGTCTCACTGGCTGATTTTACGGTCCACAGTACCTCATCAAATCCAGGAGACTTCCCATGCAGATGATGGGGGGGCAGATTGGTTGCCAGCTGATAGCTCTTTCCCTCCAATTCAAACTTCCCATAGGCAATGCGATTGCCGTAGCGCCCGATCAGCGTCCCAATCGATGGATGGGGTTGGAGATAATCTGCCAGCCGATCAAATCCCAGTACGACATCTCCCATGTTTCCCGCCTTGTCGGGCACCTCCAGAGAGACAAGCGTCCCTCCCCATGGAATAATCCCTGCACGAATGCCGCTTTCGTGCGTGAGTGTGTACAAAGTGACTTCCTGCCCATCGGGCATCTGACCAAAAACTGACTGTGACATAGGTTATTCTTGCGTGTGAGTAGTAGCGTCGTCTTCGTCTGGGCCCAGATCCACATTACCTACTTTGGGCGAAAACGTGGGGCGTGTGCGTTCGCTCCATAATACCGAACCGATCGCGCCTAGCGTGACGAGTGTCTTCAATATAAAAGCAAAGGCGAAGCCATCTGTAGGCCCGATCGCATAGTTCACAGCATAAGCCCCAACAAATATCAACCCGTAAAACCCAATCCGTGAAATCCGATAGGGAATAGGATAGTATCTCTGTCCGACGACATAGACCAAGGCGACCATGACCATATAACAAATGAGGGTAGACCATGCACTGGCATAGTAGCCCACACTAGATACGAACAGAAAGTTCCCCAAAATCGTGATCAACGCTCCTACCCCAGTAAAAAGAACCGCGAAACGCACCTGCTTGGTGATTTTAAACCAGATGGAGATATTGATATAAGCACCTGCAAATACGTAGGCAAGGAGAAGAATGGGCACAATGTCTAGCCCCGACCAATATTTCTCTCCAATGAATGTGTAGTCGATGAGCCCAAAAAAGTTGAAGGAGACAATTTCTTTGGCAAATGAACCGATGACCAAGAATCCCAAGAGTGCGGCGATCATGAAGAAATGAAAGATCTTAGCAAAGGTCTCGGGGGAGTCTTTCTCTTTGGCACGATTGAAGAAAAAAGGCTCGGCTGCATATCGAAAGGCTTGTATAGCCAGATTGATCAAGATCGCTACTTTATAGTTGGCGGCATAAATCCCGTTGAGGGCCTCTCCTGTCATGGGCTTGCCATTGAAGAGATCGCCATCATTCCACAGTCGGGGAATCGCTGCCCGGTCCAGTGTCTCATTCATGACCCCTGCCAGACCTGCAATCATGATGAAGAAGCCGTAGTTCAAGACAGGACGCAGGATCTTGAAGTCGGGTCTTAGACTGGTGGGGAGATTGCCCATAAATGCCAGTCCCAATTTGACAGCAGAAGCGACCAAGTTGGCCATGAAAATATAGGTCAGTCCTTTTTGGAGGAACAAGACGAAGACGAAGTTGAGTACGACTGTCACAACTACATTGGCCAACAAGATCAGCACGAATCTGCGAGCTTTTTCTTGCTGCCGAAGCTGAGCCATAGGGAGCGCAGCCAAGGCATCCAGAAACATGACACCGCCCATCAACAAAATCCAAATCCCTTGCCCCTCGTACCCCATCAGACTGGCAATCTCTTCGTGAAGTAACCCGATCAGCACAAGGAATAACACGCTCAAAACTGAGATGACGAGGAAGGCCTGATTATAAATCTTTTTCGGCTTGTCTGTATCCTGAATCAACCTAAAAAATGTTGTCTCCATCCCAAAGGTGAGGATGATATTCAGCATGGCGACGAAGGCATAGACATCGGAGAAGATACCATAATCCGTCGGGGAGATGTGATCTACATTGGTGTAGAGCCAAGTCAGAGACAGGTTGAGGACCTTGGCCAGGATGTGTCCTGTACCAAAAATGGCCGTTTGGGTAGCAAGTCTACGAAGGATGCTCATATAACCGTAAAACTACATATTCGCAGGGAGTATTGTCCGTCCTTTTTATTATTCGTCCACAAAATCTGTACTCGACTCCTCCCCCCCATCCATTTATTTGCTTTGCAAGAAGTCATTAACTGATCACCAGATACTGTTTCTTGACTTCTTTGTCATCCTGAATTAGTTCGATTTCCAGTATTTCATGCACATTCTTCTCTATTTTCCGTGCAAGATTATGGGTCGGAAGGTCATTACAATCCAATCCAAAGGGTTCCTCAATCTCTACGGAAATATACTCCAATCCCACCAGTGCATAGGATACCAACATGGTCATGATGATCGCATAAAAGCCAATCGTAGGTACCAATACGAAGGGCAAGAAAGCCGTGTAGACCAAAATCAACATCTTAATAAAGAAGTTGTGTGCAAAGGGAATCGGTGTAGCCTTGATGCGCTCACAAGCACCTTGAATATTCAAAAACTCCTGAATTTCAGGACGTACTTGCGTCAATTGGAAGCCGTCAATGAAGCCATCTTTGTACAATTCTTCTGTACGCTGGTACATGTCTCGTGCAATTTTGTTGGGTACATGCTCAAAGGTGTCTACCCGTTCCTTGGGCTCATCGCTGTATGGATATATCCACTCATGATTGGCGTGGTCCCTCAAATGATCGCTTAATGCGAGGCTGTAGCCCCCAATCGCACGCGCAAAAAAGGTTCGGTTGGCGATGTCATTCTTACCTAGCATCCCGTGCCAGATCAACGCCAAACCTCGCGTATGGTTGATCAATGCCCCCCATTGCTTGCGACCTTCCCACCAGCGGTCATAAGCGGTATTGGTACGGAAGACGAGGAGTAAACTCAAGAAAATTCCCAGCAACCCAAAAATACTGGTATCGATCTGAATGATATCAATTTTATAAGGGAGGATATCCCCGTACTCATTTGATATATAGTCCAATAGATAGATTCCTCCTGCATAAACTCCCATCCAAATGCACATACGGACCGTACGCCGAATGACATAGCTCGTTTTAAAATGTCTGACAGACTCGACCCAGTTTTTTGAATTATAGTTGATCATGTGGCGATGATTGACGTATGATGATGTCCTTCTAACACAAGAAAAACAAAATATGTGACAAATAACATATATTGACTTTTTCACTTCTCCCTAAAAGATCCCTACACCTGATGGAGAGATTGCGCAAAAAGTAGAAAGATGTTGAAAGATTTTTTCAAGAATATAGACATATCAAAATGTTTCAATTTTCGCAATATTATATTTTTGTTTTATACCTTTTCTCCCAAATTGCATATGTAAACAATAATAACATACAATCATGAATCATAGAAAGAACATAGAGGTAGCAAACGGCTACTGAAAGATTTAGGTTTTGGGGTATTCATGGTTAGAGCCGGGCAGGGATGTCCGGCCTTTTTATTTACAACAAGCCATCCCTATGCGCATGGTCATCTAGGTCCAAGTATTTGATAGTGCCCTTTTCTCCTAAAAGCCATCACCCAAAACATTTCATGAAAATAGATGGATGTTTTCATGTATTTTAATTAAATTATATGAAACACGAATATTTTTCCACCTAGCAATGAGTGTATGGAAGCATTTTTTGACATTTTTGAGGAAGTAGTTGCGAAAGAAAGAGGCCAGATCGTCGATCGGAAACAGGCAGACGACATAGCATATGTAAGTGCATGGATGCCTTATGAAGGACGGATCAAAAGAGGAGATCAACTCAAAGGGGGTTGGGCTTTGCTTTCTCAAAATCAAGAAGTGCAAGTATGGAGTTTCCATCTTCGGCTGCTTTGCCTAAATGGAGCTGTTCGCGTACTCCCACAAAAACATGTCACCTTCTTTGAGCAAGAAGAGGCAGCATTCCGTCTACATTTAACCACCTATCTATCTGATCAAGCACAAGAAGAGGTGGACTTCCAGGCACATATGTATCGGAAGGCTCAGCAAATTTGGCTCCCTCCCAGTATCAGATTTCACCTGAAGCTCAAGTTGGCCAAAATCATGCGTCAATTTATTCGTCAGTATCCCCATCATCAGAAAGAAATTCGGCACCTACGCAACATCGACCAAGCCGAGACCTTGTTTGATCTGATCAATCACGTCACGGCCACTGCCCGAGATGTCCATCATGCTGAGATTAAATGGGAATTGATGAAACTAGGCGGAGATCTACTTCAAGATGGTCCTGCCGCGCTTTACCCCGATGCGCTTAAGCCTGATCACCTAAAGGAAGGCGAAGCATGGAGCAGGGGCTACACCCTCAAATCTAGACATACACGAACGATGGGCTATTCCTTCAGGGAAGAACAAGAAATGATTGTCTAGCGATCCACCTCTCCCAGTACGATGTCAATGCTCCCGATGATCGCCACCAAATCGGCTATCAATACCCCGCGACTTATCTCGGGTAAGACCGATAGATTGGAGAAACTGGGGCCACGTGTTTTACATCTAAAAGGCTTATCGGACCTCCCATCGGCAACGAAGTAAAACCCGAGTTCTCCGCGAGAATTCTCTGCGCGCACATAGTACTCTTGTGCTTTGGGCCTTACCTTGGGTGGGCAGAGTGCACGTGGATCAAAATCTGGAGTACGCGGATACTTTTTGGTCAGCATCTCCAGACATTGTTCGATGATTTTGAGTGATTCCTCGACTTCATCTACCCGAACCTTGAACCGATCCCAGCAATCCCCTTTGGTGCCCATTTCTCCTTTGCCAATGGGGATATCAAATTCTAGCTCAGGATAAACGGAATACCCATCCACCCTTCTCAGATCCCACTTGAGTCCTGAAGCACGTAACATCGCACCTGAGCACCCATAGTTCACGGCTGTCGCCAGAGGAAGTACGCCCACATTTGCTGTCCGTTGGATAAAAATCTCATTGTCTGTTAGTAGACGGTTGAGTTCGACCATTTTGGGACGGAAGTAATCCACGAACTCCTTGCAGCGCCCCTCAAATCCCACAGGAAGATCATAAAACAAGCCTCCTACCCAGATGTAGTTGTATAGCATACGTGCACCAGAGGCCCATTCGAGCAGATTCATGATATGCTCGCGATCCCGAAAAGTCCATAAAAAAGGCGTGTATGCACCAAGATCCAGTCCATAGGTTCCTAGCGCAATCATATGAGAGGCAATCCGATTCAGCTCGGATACAAGGACTCGGATATACTCTACCCTAGGGGGAATGTCCTGATCTATGCCCAACATGCGCTCCACCCCCATCACAAAGGCAAAATTGTTGTTCATGGAGGAGAGATAATCCATGCGATCGGTGTAAGGCAAGATCTGCGGATAAGAAAGGGCTTCGGCATGCTTCTCAAAACACCGATGTAAATAGCCTAGATGTGGCACGACCTCCACCACTAATTCTCCATCTGTAACGACCTCTAGTCGCAGGACGCCATGGGTAGAGGGATGCTGCGGCCCAATATTCAGGATCATTTCCTCCGTCTTGAGGTCCTCCAATTTGAATTTATTGGGCGAAGCGCGACGAAGTAGCTCCTCGTAGGAGATCTCCGTTTGATCAGAATGGGGAAGTTTTGGCATAGAAATCCTGACTCATTTTGTCGTTCTCAAAGTTAGGGAAAAAAATGTACTGTACCCCTTTTCACATTTTCCTCAAAGACTCCAAATACGTGACACGCTTTTCATATGAAAAAGATTAGTTTTTCATGCGGAAGCAATTTTCCTATATTAAAATCTCTATTTATTCACCTACACACTCTAATGTATGAAAACATCCATTCGCTTAGCTATTCTTAGTATGGTGCTTGTGTTTGTATGGGCTTGCGAAAGCCAGGTACAGACTCCTATTGAGCCACAGCAAGACACACCACCTGCGACTTCTCAAGTTGTAGATATCACTCCGTGGAATGAGGTAATCCCCAATGAGGAAGGAGACGCCCGCGTAGCCAAATGGATAGAGCACTGGAAGCGCGATCTTGTCCCCCAAGCATTTACCATCCAAAAATCTGCCCTTGATCAGATCCTAAAAGAGGATGTGGGCATCCGTATGTATTATGGATTGAGTGAGGAAGCATTTAATAAGACGTTGGAGCCTGGTAATCGTGAGCTAGACATTACCTTGATCGCTGTCAGAATCAATGAGAATATGGGAGACCTCAGAGATGTTATCTACACAGCCATTCAAAGTGATGGCAAGACACGCTTCCTGGACAATCTGGCCGTCAAAACCTATACGGACAACTGGCGCACTTACAATGGCATATCTAGACAAGCCAATACTGTCTCCTGCCGTGCGGAGGAAGGATGCGGAGCCGATGATTACGATCATGTAGCCTACAGCCCAGCACCTTGTGGGAGCAGCTATGGATCAGGTAAGAGCTTTACAGTTCCATTGGCGAGTGCCTTTTCGCGTATTTCTATCTTGGAGTTTACAGATGGAATGGCAGCAGATACAGAACTTTCTTTCTCTCTAGGCATCAAAGCAGACAATGCCTACGACCTCATGCTACAATCTTTCGATGGTCCTAGCAAAAACGGTCAAGGCAGCTACCTAGATTTCTCAAGACCTTGTCCTCAAGGCTGTGGAAACAATGGCAGCTTCCAGGGGACATGATCCTGAAAATATAAAGATCCAAAAAATCCCTTCTTGCGATGTGCAGGAAGGGATTTTTCTTATCTCAAGACTAGTTCAATCCAACCGTATAGTTTAAGCAGTGGTTTTACCAGTCGTACTTTCAGGCTGATGTCTCAAGTCCATTAGACTATCTATCGTCTAAAACCTATCGCATGATAAACTTCTGAGAAAGTACCCTTTGGCCTTTCTTATTCCTCAGCGTGGCAATGTAGATACCCTCTGCCTGTACAAATGGCATGCGAATCACACCTAGATTGGTATCCAGCATCGTCTCACCCAGATAACGACCATTCAAGTCGTGGAATATGACCTGACTCCCAATGGCTTCGCCTCGCACATCGTACTGCAATTGCAATTGCTGGTCCTCTGCGTACAGGTTGAATGCATTGACTTGGGTCATCAAATCGATGGAAGTATTGGTTGTGGTGTCAGGCTGGAAGGCCTCAAATAGCTCGAAGCCATCCAAAGCCGCATCTACATGCGCTGCTGTAGTAACTGGTGAGCCTTCTACCGTAAACTTCAAAAATACCGAACCATTCATCGTCAAAAAGGGCGTCAACGAAACACTATCCACTAGTGTCCAGCTATTTGTCAAGGTGTCAGTAATTTCCAAGACAGGAAAGGTGACGAGGCCATTCGTTATTTCTACCTTGAATTTACCTTGTCCGTTGCCTGGCTGAAGGAGGATGTCATTCACAAACCAATAGTTGAAACGGAACTTAGGCTGCGTAAAGGTCTTGAGATTAATGGGTGGGGAAACCAAAACCGTTTGCTCATCTTTAGGAACCTCCGAAAGCGTAGGCAATCCTGTCACGTAGCAACTTGTCCCTAGATCATTAGGCAAATCATCGTTAGGTGTCAAATCTATTCCAAACAAAGCCGAACCAATTGGTTCTCCTCTCTCCCATTTGCCATCATCTCCTTCGATCACAGACCATCCTAGATCTAAAATAAAATCATCTTTGTATCCTTCCTCTAGATAAATCACAGCCGTCGGACTCCCGCTTTGGGCATTGACGATGATTTGTTGCGACTTATAGCCCCACTTCCCTACGGTCAACGTATAAGGACCAATTTCTACTGTTTGTGTCAGTTGGCCATTGACGTCAGAACGGAAAGAAATGGCGTAAGGCCCTGAAACCTGTACCAACTCAATGTTGGCATCTCTGATCGCGGAGCTATCGACGGCACTACGCACTTCCACGGTGAAAGAAAGTACCTGACGAGGTTTGAGCTCAATGATTTCCATAGCAGTCACCCCATTTTCCAAAGTTATATCTACAGTATCTGGAAGGTAACCAAAAGCAGAAACAATCATCTGATAGGTTCCACTGTCTGCCTGTCCGTAGAAGTAGTTGCCATCTGCATTTGTGAGGGCCATTTCATTGATGAACTCTATATCCGCAGCAGGAATGGGATTGCCTGTACTTTCATCCAATACCGTTGCATCTACAAATGCGGCGCGTGTGTAGGAAGGCTTCAAGACGAAAAGGCCCTGGCTCATATCTGATACCAAAAGCGTACCCGACGTCAAGAAAGGATAGGCTCCCCAGGCTCCGTCAAATCCTCCTCCATTGGCTGGACTTGTATCATAATACCCTGTCTCTACCAGATACTCTGGATACGTAGCATCTACCACATTCACCCCATCCTTGTAGTAAGAAGTGACAAGGAAATCATTGAGTACATGGACATTGTGCGGAGCGGCACCCCCATTGCTCAAGGAAGACTCAAAACCATCTAGCTCTCGGATATCGGTGGGATCTGTGATGTCCCATGCTCTCACAGTCGCCCCGCTATACTCATCTGTAGTGAAGCAGACGGTTCCCGCATCGTTCAGCCAAGTATTGTGTGTAAAGGCTCCAGGATAAGTTTTTTGTCCGAGCTTGGTCCACGCGGCAGGATTTGTGACATCCAGGATCGTCAAAAATCCTGCGTTGATCTCTGCGAGATAGGCGATCCCGTTGCGCACATATACGTCATGTACATAGCGATCTCCGTAGGAGCCGACAAATTGGGGGATTTCAGGATTGGCATTCAAGTCAAAAATCATCAAGCCGCTGATGACGTTCGAACCTGCGACGTATAAGTATCCACGCTCGTCGATCCAAAGATTGTGAGAGGTGGTTAGACCGCCCAATGCTGTATCCTTGTAGGCGACAGGCCCTGGTAGGGTAGACATATCGATGATTCGGATGCCATCGTCCGACTCATTGGATACATAGGCATAGTTTCTAAACGTCTTCATGTCGCGCCAGCCTGACTGGACACCTGGGAGGTTGGCCACCTCTGTCGCACTACCAGGAACTGTTACATCCACGATACTTACGCCATTTTGAAGTCCGACGATGGCGTATTCATTTCCATTGCCGTCTTCCCAGCCCCAGATATCAGTGACGCCAGTGTTGTAGGGCAACCGCTTGGAAAGTGATAGATTTTTACTGATGGGTTGGCTCCAACCTGGGATTACCAGCCCGACCACACAAAATAGTAGGAGTAAATATTTAGTCATGGTGAATTAATTGCAGTTTCCTAAAATGCAAGATATTGTAGGAAACACGTTCGAGTACACGAGCCCATTTAGTTTTTTTCCAGAATGATCCCTTTTATAAATGGAGCCCTTATGAATGACACTTGTTGTCTTTTTTTCCCTTTTTTAACCCTTTACAAACTAAGACGTCGCTTATTTGCTCAGCGTTTGCGAGATCATGATCAATAGGAAAACTAGCAAAAAACTCAAAGGCAAGGAAAAGACATTCTGAAAATAAATTACACAGAAACAATATCGCTAGAAACGTCCAAGTAGGAAAGGAGAATAGCAGAGATTACATGAAAATTAGCAGAATAAACCCTATCTATCCCGCTTCTCCTCGCTCATATGCTTCATCAATATTCACAGGTTCGAAGCTCGCAGCATCTGTGGCCAGCTTGTCACATCTTTCATTTCCAGGTATACCTGCATGTCCTTTGACCCAGTGAAAGTTCACTTTGAACTTGGGATAAATTTGTAGAAATCGTCGCCACAGGTCGGGATTTTTCTTTCCTTTGAATCCCTTTTTAGCCCAACCAAAGACCCACCTTTTCGTCACGGCTTGCTCCACATATCGAGAGTCGGTATACACGTCTACCTCAATCCCTTCTTTTTTGAGCGCTTCCAATCCTATGATGACGGCGAGTAATTCCATTCTGTTATTGGTCGTTCTTCTATACCCAGCCGAAAACTCCTTTTGATGCGGCCCATACTGAAGGACAACCCCATATCCACCAGGACCTGGATTCCCTTGGGAAGCCCCATCCGTATACATGACTACTTTCATGGTGGCAAGAATGCAGAATCACCCACTAAGATCCAAATAGAATGCAGGAGCGCCGATAAAGTTTTGGCAAGCCAAAAGGCCCATGTGCTGAAATGCAAGTATTGCTGATTATTCAGCGTATGAAAAAATCAGTTTTTTTTATTAATTTGTATCATCTGAAAGTATACGCGCGTTTAAACCTTAGATTCGCTACTAGGATACCTATGCGTTTAAACTATAGAATAATGATGAAGTATTGGAAATTGAATATCGTAGGCTTGTCCCTACTCATATTCGGCTTGTTCTCTCCCCTCTCTGCCCAAATCGAAACGGGCGTAGCTTCCTACTACAGTGATCAGTACCACCTCAATCCCGATAGCAAGACCGCTTCTGGCGAACTTTATGATCGGAACCAGTTGACGGCCGCCCATCGTACCCTTCCTTTCAACACCTATGTACGTGTCGTGAATCTCGACAATGGACGAGAAGTGACGGTGCGTATCAACGATAGAGGTCCTTATGCAGAGGGTCGTCTGATCGACCTATCTCGGGCAGCTGCCGAGCAGTTGAACCTCATTAGTATGGGGACTGCACCTGTCAGAATTGAGCCTGTAGCAGCTTCTGCTAATAGAGGACAAGCACCTGGTGCAGATAGACGAGTGACCATGGATTTTCCTACTACCACCCCCGAACCTAAACGGGGCAACTTGGCAGGACTTCCCATAGTAGATGGTATGGGCCGTCCCGTGGGTTCTACAAGCACGGTCCCCGCAACAAGTACAGTTACCAATCCCAATAACAGGACGAGTCAAGTCAATCAAAGCGTCATGTCTCCTGTACCTACAGATAGAGGCTACAATGCCAATGCACGCGTCAGCAGTCCACAGATACAACCTACAACAAATCAATCTGTGGTCAATGCGACCAGACGTACAGGCAATGTCGTCGTCACGGACCCTACGACATTTATCTACAACAGACAAGAGGCAGACGTCAGGTCTTCTGTACCACTTCCACCTACAGCGAATGAAGTGAGAGGTACAGGTACCTTTTCTACTCCCGCACCTACTCAAGCTTCGGCTCCTGCTCCCACGACCAATGCAACTCAAAGAGTAGCAAGATCTCAGTCTACGCCTATTTATCAGAGCTCTATCAATGCCACCCGACGCCTCATCAGTCCGCCTCCCAGCACGACTTCATCGCCTAGCAATACACCACTGATATTTTCTATGATCGCTCAGCCCCAATCTACCACATCCTCTGGATACGGTGTACAGGTAGGAGCTTTCTTTGACTGGAAGCGGTTGCACATGGCTTTAGGAGAAATCAACAATAAGGGCATACCCAACACCATGGTACAAATCGGAGAAAAAGATGGGAAAGAAATATTCCGCATCCTGATTGGACCTTACGGAAGTAAGGCAGAAGCAGAAAGAATGCGTAGCCAATTGGCCAATAAAGGGGTAAAAGGTTTATCTGTCTCACTCTCTTCACTGAAGTAAAAGCAGGTACGAAAAATAATATAGATTATTTTACCCCCTCTTGTAGGGAAAATATAGAAAGGGAAGTCCCAATTATAGGGGATATTCCCTTTCTGCTTTTATACCCTCTCCATTCGTTCCTTGTTAGATTTACGAGAGAATAGAAGTTCTAGAAAGTGAATAGCAAATGAGACCAAATAAGGCGGGTTTTTGGAGAAAATTCACGAAATTCATTTTACTTTGCCAGATGAGAGAAGGTCCTTTCTCACAACAGATCTTACAAAGATGATGAAAGACTAGACCTAGAAGACTTAACTGAAAGGAAATGGCTCATTGGGACTTACACAAGGTTATCCAGTAGTGTCTAAAATCATGTGTGCTCATCCTAAATAGCCTATTCCCATCCATATCAGCATAATCATTTCATCCCTATTCTATGCCTGAATCTATAGAATAGGACGTCTAAGCTCACAACCTAAATAGCCTAATAATCAATAACTTATCTTTCATTTTTTCTTACATGTGTCTCCTTACACATTGAAACTGACCTAGATAGACTTTGAAATATATCGTTCCAGACATCAGACCTTATACCATTTCATCCTTAGCAGGATTATGCTAAATTCGAAAGATCGCAAATCTACATGGAGAGAAGGCTACTATATCATTTATTGCTAGGAATCCTGGGAATGCCCTTCACCTGGGCTCAACAATCTGATTTTGCACTTGACCAATTCTACACTTCCCCTCTACAATCCAACCGTTCTCAAAAAATTGCGGCCAACTGTCTCCTGCACTGCGACGGAGAGAATATCGCCCTCTATGTAAAAGTAGAAGATCCAAACATTCAGATCCAATCAAGCGATAAGCTTACGGATCACGTAAGGATCTGGTTTGCCCTGCCTCAAAAAGCTTTTCCCGAAAACTTTGACTACGATCTCCATCCAGACTACATCTCTACCTCAGCAACTACAGCTTTACAATCTCCCCCTCGATTTTTTAGCGTTTATGGGGAATACACAGACGAGGTTTCCCTTCAGACATTCAAGGATGATTTTGACTATCCCAATAACCATCATCGCAGGGCTGATAGCCTATTTGTTCCGCCTACAGCTGAATTGAGAGAACTAGAGTTTCACTATGGAATCGTCGGATATGACCTCTATCCTGACGAACGTCCCGCAAGTCTTGTCAATCGCGACCAGTTGGGCCAAGTAGGTCAAGCCATCCAAGCTCCTTTGGGACCTGTGGAAGATGGACTGAGGTACAAGGCCGAATTTACGGAGACACATGATGGTTACATCATCAATGCCCAATTTAGTCCTCAGGCATTGGGATTTGTCCAGGTTCCCTTTATGCAAGAATTAAGGCTACTTATTGAGATTTGTTCTGCTCCGCAGGCGGGTCAGGAAGCGGAGATTGTCCTTTCTTCTAGTCCCCGTCAAGATTTACATCGTCCCAAGTCTTTCTCCAGGATTTTTTTCATGAATCCCCTACAGACAGATGTGACAGAGATCCCCTCCTATGTATTTGATAAAATCGATGTACGCCCTATCTACATTTTTGGAGAAAATGGATGGATCGCGACAGGAGTGGATGTAGATGGCTTGGTATTGGGGCCTCAATACACCAGTCAGCAGTTGACGGAGATTTTGTTCTATCAGCAAGACATCAGCTTCTCACAAAATGCTTTTGAGAATATTCCTGTGGAGACGCTCCGTATGGATCTCCAATTTGTCAATCAATGGAATCGCGAGCGTGAGTATACCTTCATCATGGATCAGACGCTGGAGTTGGAGCGTTATGCAGCTCCTGAGGACGAGAAAAAGCTCATTCAAGTAGAGTATTTTCGATTCCCTGACGGGGGTTTAGGAAAAATCAGCCAATTCACATCGCCTCTTGTTCCTTTTGCTGTCTGGGATTCTTGCCCAGCTTGCCAAGTGGAGACTTACAGCGTCCAGCGAATCTCATCTGATGCCATTGCAGATGTCTTGACGCTCAAACAAGTAAAAGGACCCTCTAGTTCTATTCAGGTTGGCAGCTGGGTATTTGAAGATTTCTTCCTAGAGAACATCGAATGGGTACAAAAAGGTCGAATTCTGCTCCTCGGCCTAGGCCATCCTCGCCAAAAGACGAAAAAACGTATCAAAGTCACCTGGGGAGAGGATGGCAGTATGCCCAAACTAGAACAGATCGACTAAGGAAGTAATTTTCCTACATTCTTGAGATCCTTACGAACAGAGAATATTTATGCAGATACTCGTTGTCGCTGCCACGCAAGGAGAAATTCAAGCCCTCAAACAATCGTTTTCTGCTGACGCAGTCACGCCTCATCTATCAAGATCTATCCTAGGATCGCAGACCATCGACTGGCTGACGACAGGCATAGGCATGGTCAATACAGGGCTTTTCATGGGGCACTATCTAGCCACACATCATCCAGATCTGGTCCTACATGTAGGCATAGGAGGCAGTTTTGACCGCTCCATCCCTTTGGGGACTGTGGTGTATTTGACGGAAGATGTGTATGCAGACATGGGAGCAGATAGTCCCGAGGGTTTTTTGCATCTGCAAGCCATGGGCTTTCCCAGCCTCACAAAAGACGCGCGTACCTGGTACCACAAATATACATATGAGCCCCCTTCCTTTTTCCAAGCTATCCCACGCGTCTCCGCTCTCACCGTCAATACCGTCACAGGCAGGGATTCGGAAGTGGCGCGACTCCATCAACTTTGGCAGGCTACAGTAGAAACCATGGAGGGAGCAGCCGCACTGCAAGCCGCGACATGGGCAGAAATTCCCTGTATAGGGATCAGAGGAATCTCCAATTATGTGGAGACGAGAGACAAAGCTGGATGGAAGATTCCGCTTGCTATCCAGAACATGCAAACACATGTGGCGGAAGTCTTAAGTTTGCAGAGAAATGAAATACTTGAACGAAAGAAAAACGAATGAGCCATTATTTCCACGAAAAGCCGTAATTTACGCTGGGTAGTACGAAAAAGTATAAGATCTTTTCAGTCATAATCTCGTAAGCCCACAATAGCTAGACTAATTCTTGCTTATTTCCTTCTTTTCTCTATTCTTACGCTAAATTAAAGGACAATTCCCATTAATATATGGCAACGAGTAAACCAGGTTCTAATAATTCCAGTCGTATCATACTAGTAGTGGCTGGTATTCTGATGATTTCCTCTCTAGGCTATTTTGCTATCCAATATTTCACCCAAAGAGAGCAAATCAGAGAAAACGATGACCAATTGCAAGGCCTACGAATGGAGATTCTCGAACTGGATGATCAGATTTTGAACTTCAATGTGGCGATGGATGCCAAGGATGATGAACTGGATCAGAAGAACGAGCAACTAATAGATGCCAAAGAAAATATCGAGCGACTCACCAAAAAGCTGGAAGCAGAGGAAGCAAAACTAGACCAGAGCAGTGCAGAAATCCGCCTTATGCGCAAACAGCTCTCCAATATGGAGAAAGTCGTCAAAGAATATCAAGAAGAGATTACGCAACTAAAAGAACAAAATGCCCTTTTGACTGAAGCTGTTGATAGCCTCAAACAAAACGAGTCGGATCTTCAAGCGGAAAATCAAGCCTTACAGACCCAAACCGATCGGGCACGTGCTGAACTAGAGGAAACAAAATCCCTCGGCAGTATCCTCAAAACCAAAGCCCTCGTCATTAACGCTGTCAAAAGAAATGGAAAACTCGTTCCAGGCACAAAATTCAAAGCATCTCAACTAAAATCCATGAAAGTCTGCTTCACGATTCTAGATAATCAGGTAGCAGAATCAGGCCCACAGTCTGTCTTTCTCGTCATAGAGAATCCCGATGGCAGCATACAACAAAATACAGACGGAGGTTTTAGTGGTACCTTCCGATTCAAGCTCAGGAATAAGCCCTACACTGCGAAGAAGGACCTCGTCTACAAGAAGACTTCAGTAGATCTGTGCATCGACTTTCAGCAGCCTGACAAGGACGCATGGCCAGATGGATTGTACTATCTCAGACTTTACACAGGGGATGGCAATCTAATTGGTCAGGAGCAATTTGAAGTAAAATAAGCGATAAAACGTCCCCTTCGATTATCTCGAAGAATTACTTCCGCTGTGCATCCTCATAGATTTTCAACAACTTTTCTTTTTCTGCTTCCCAGTTTAATATCTGAGCGGCACGGTTGCAGTTATCCACTAGTTCTTGATATTGTTGCGGATCTTGTGTGAGACTAATGACCATATCAGCCAAAAGCTGGGGATCACGATCTTTATGCAACAGGATCTTCCCTGTATCAAAGGACTCAATGATTTTGCGTTGCTCGGGCATGTCCGATCCAATGACAGGGACACGCGCCTGAATGTAATCGTACAGCTTGTTGGGCGAAATGAAATGATGACTCTTCCCCATTTCTTCGAATAGGCTCACCCCTATCTTGGCCTGTCGCGTGAGTAAGGAGAGAGAATCAAATGGGACAAAACCTTTGAATATTACTTGTTTTTCTAGTCCAAGTTCATGCGTCAATGCTTTTAATTCCTCTAGGACATCACCTTTTCCTACCACCCAAAAAACATAGCCAGGAAGATATTTCATCGCACGAATCATCAGATCGATCCCACGTCCTACATTGACCATGCCTTCGTAGATGATGATATTTCCCTTATCAGTTCGAGCCTCTATTGCTTTGGGCAAGGGTACATTACGGATCGTATGAACAGGGACCTGATAGAGGGTCTGATAAACTTGCGCAATGGAGTCATTGACGGTGTAAGCATGACGTAAGCGTGGAAAAATCCATTTCTCTAGCGTCAACCAAATACGCTGCGTCAAGGGCCTCCCAACGACCTCTGGAACCTCCGTAAAATACTCGTGGCTGTCATATACCAAGCCCCTCCTGCGAAAACGAGAAACTAAGAAATTGGCTAGAAGGGTATCCAGATCACATGCATTGAGGATATCTACTTTGAAAAATAGGAGAAAAAAGAACAAACGGATGTTGAATTCTAAGTAGAATAACTTTCCTCTTGTAAAAAATAACTTGAGCCTACGTGTATGGTACAGTCGATCTGTGATGGGCAATGAATCGGGCAGTTGACGTCCAATCACCCAGACCTCATACCCATGTGCTTGTAGCGTACTGGCGATCCGATGGACTCTCTGGTCCTGGCTGAGATCATTGACGACGGTAATGGTGACTCGTGTAGCGATAAGTAGATTTTTACGCACAAATTAACAGGAACTTTCGCATATTTTGCACAGAATTCTTCAAGAGGAATAATAACCTCTCCTTTTTACCCTCGCCGATGAAAAAATACCTCTTCATACTGAGCCTTATTCTATCTGTTCCTTCTTGGGCACAAGATACAGATGTCTTACTCAATCATGTGATCTATCACTACATAGACAGAGTGGATATCAGAGGCTATGCCGATACGCTGATCCATACAGATCACAAACCCTACGGTCGTCCCCAACTACAAGCAGTCATGGGGAGGGTACATACCGCCCAGCTCAGCCCTGTAGAGCAAGCTTGGCACAAACGTATACAATTATTAGTAGACGATTCCTTGGCGGTAAAAAATGAAGCGAAAGGCGCCCTTCGATATTTCTATACCAACGGACGAGATCTCGTGCATGTGGCAACTCCTCGACTTACACTCTTCGTCAACCCCGTCCTCCATACCTCCTTGGGCATAGACCAAAACAACTATGCGACCGCTGCTAGTCCCAATCTTCCCTTGGCAATCAATAGCAGAGGCATACAAGTGAGGGGGACATTAGGGGACAAAATCGGCTTCCACACAGAAGTATATGACAACATCACCCGTTTCCATCAATTTATCTACGACGAATATCGATCGACCCTTAGGCTGTATGGCGAAAGCTTTATCAAGACGTTTGGAAATGAAAATGCTTTGAATTACTTCAGTAGCAGAGCCTATATGACCTACCGCCCTATCAAGGAAATGCGCATCAAGTTTGGGAAGGATCGCGCTTTTTGGGGCAATGGCTATCAAAGTCTGGCCCTCTCAGACTATGCCGCTGACTATCTCATGCTCAACATCCGTACCCGCGTCTGGAAACTAGAATATGTCAACCATTTCACTCAAATGATAGACTTCCTCATCAATCGCAATGATGTGGAAGGCACACTCCCTCGTAAGTATGGCGTATTTCACCAGCTAAGTTATAAGCCAAATAATCAACTCTCCTTCGGAATTTTTGAGTCCATCGTTTATACTCCCGTCTTAGCCAATGGCAATCGAGGCATCGAGCTTCAGTATTTCAATCCGATCATCTTCTACAGGGCCATCGAGCAGTACATCGGGAGTCCTGACAATGCCCTGCTTGGCGCTACCTTCAAGTGGAATTTCCTACAACACTTCCAACTCTATGGTCAGTTGATAATAGACGATTACAACTTTGGGGTACGAGACCAAGGGAGCAATTACTGGGCAAATAAAGTGGGCTGGCAGTTGGGAGCAAAATATATCGACGTATTGGGCATACCTACACTAGATCTACAGATCGAGCACAATCGAGTGAGACCCTTCACCTATCAGCATTTCAATATCGCCTCCAACTATACGAATTATGGTCAGTCACTGGGCCACAGCGCAGGAGCCAACTTGTTGGATTTTTACACCATTCTTCAATATCATCCACTTCCTCCCCTACATGTATACCTATCCTACGGCTACAGAATGCAAGGGCTTGACCAAGATGGATTCAACTACGGTGGGGATTATCAGCAACCGACAGGCAATCGACCAAGAGCGGAAGATTTCAACTATGCCATCGGGGACGGCCTAGGACTCAATGTCCACAATGTATACGGGAAGTTCACGTACCAGCTTTGGAATTTAGACGCCTATCTGGAGTTAGAAGCTCGCTATCATCGCGCCAACGCACAAGAATCCCTGAGTATCCTAGGAGGACTCAGGGCAAATATAGAAGCCAGACCAATCAGATAGGACTAGGTGAGTGTATGCATCCCTTCCTCAATCGAGATGGCATTACGATAGCCAAGCTCTCGACGCGCCTTTTGATCAGAAACTGAAAACTCTGTTCCCATCAGATAGATCATGACAGGCACAATAGGAGGGTCGCTTTTGAGTCGCAAAGTATCCCAGACAAATTGAATCACCTTGGCGGTAGTCAAAGCGAAGCTACGCGAAAGCGAGCGATCTCCAGCGGTCACCCCATATTGCTGAAACATCTTCCCAAATAACTCTTTGATAGGACGCTGTTCTCCATCGGTCACAAAGTAGATTTCTCCATTCCCCCCTTTGTCTATCGCTGCCAAGATGGCTTGAGCAAGATTGAAGACATGGAGAGTTGAAAGTCGATGTTGCCCACCTCCGATCCAAATCCAGCTTCCAGCCTTCACCCGATCAACCATCATTTCAGCACTGTGATTATGAGGCCCCCATATCGCAGGGGGACGTAGGACGACGGTTTGAAGATTGTCGCTATTGGCCTTGACCACTTCCTTCTCTGCCAAGGCTTTGGTCAGAGAGTAAGCATCTTTGGGAAGCTGAGGAGGAATATACGTTTCATCTTTCTCGTGAATCTCTTGTCCATTGATCACCGAAGCGGCTCCGATATAAATGAATTTCTTGACACCTGCTTTTTCGGCAGCATGGAGCATATTTTTTGTCCCATCTACATTGATCTGGTAAAATGGTGCTTTGCTTCCCCAAAACTTCATGTAAGCAGCTGCGTGGATGACGATGTCACAGCCTTGGGCAGCTTCATCCAATGAGGCCATATCTGTGAGATCTCCCTGCACAGGTATGGCACCGTAGTTTCTCACCGCCTGCACAGACTGCTTGGATCGTGCCAGTGCCCTGACTTCAAATCCCTCCCCTTTGAGTATGGGAATGATATTTCGCCCGACAAATCCAGAACCTCCAGTTAATAAAATGATCTTACGCATGTTTTATTTGCAAGATCGTTTGTCCTTTTGACTATGAATAAACCATAAACGGCAATTTTATACCCCAAAAAGACATCAAACTATCGTTCCCCTGATTTTCGAAAATGATTGGGCGTCTGGCCTACATGCTTCTTAAAGGCACGGATAAACTGAGAAATATTGCTATACCCTAGTTGATACCCTAATTCTGAGACCGTCTCCTCTGTCTCCAGTAAAAGGTCTTTGGCTGCCTCCATCTTGAGTCCGAGATAATACTGATAAATGCTTTGCCCAAAAAAAGCGCGAAAATCTTGCTTAAGCTTGCTCGGACTTACGCCCACACGGGTTGCGAGTACCTGTATCTCAGGTGCCTTCCCTTGGATGTGGTGACGAAGCGACTCCCTCACACGAAATAGCTTCGACAAGTCATCTGCATGCAAAGAGACGGTAGGCCCTTGATCTCGCCTTGCCAATAGATCAAAAATCTGTCCCATAAACGCGAGAATCCGAGATTGAAAATGTAGTTTATCTACCAAGCCTTCAGGTGCCTTCGTCAAGGCTTTACGCAGCGTCTGCTCACTCACAGGTGGCAGCTCTTCATATAGGGAAAATGGTTTATGATCTGAAAAAAAGGGAGGAAGCTCAGGATGGATTTTTCGCAAGGCATCGAGTGTAAAGGAAACAAATACCAGATCTACAGTTTCATGCAGCGGAATCGTCCCTTGCGCACGCGTACCAGGAGTATAAAAAATCACGCCAGCAGGCTGTGATCGACCCATCTTCACCTGATGTCCTCGAATCTCCTTTTCTACGGGTTGCGCTGATAGATTGACATTCATCAAAAAGCAAGCATTCTCTTTAGGATTGAAGCTCTGAATGACCACGGGCTGAGAGAGACAGACATGGTAGTGATATACATCTATCCCATAAAGCAAAGCATCATGTCTGAGGTATCCTTTCCCCAATCCTTCGGGCACATGCAGGGTATTTCCTTCAAGTGGAAGCTGCATCTGAGCGGCAAGCTGGGCTTCATGCGTCTTATGAGGAGAAACTTCGATATGAAATGTGAGATCATTCACCTCAAGCGCGTACGAATAAAAGTAGGGACTGGTAAGCGCGACACTTACGCTCTTTCAAAATCAAGGATAAAATAGTAGAGGAAGGAAAAACTTGCGATAGAAAATTAAGTTAGAAAAATATTCCTGAAAAATCTAGAAAATATTTGGTGAATTCAGCGGAACTTATCACATTTGTGATGCCGCACGACCAGGTCCTCCTGAACTCCGCCAGGTGCGAAAGCAAGCAACGGTAGGGAGTCGACCGGTGCGATGCGGCAACTTTTTTTATCCTAAATTGTAGGATGGAACCCACCGACTTTTTTTATCTCCACCGCTGTCTTCAACTCGCACAATCCGCTACTCGCGCTGTATACCCAAATCCATATGTAGGCTCTGTCATTGTGCACAAGGGTCAAATCATAGGTGAAGGCTTCCACGCACAAGCAGGAGGACCTCATGCAGAAGTTCACGCCGTGCGCTCTGTCGTGGATCAAGCAGCACTCAAAGAAGCGACCATTTATGTGAGCTTGGAGCCATGCGCGCACTATGGGAAAACACCTCCTTGCGCAGATATGATCATCCAGCATCAAATCCCACGTGTCGTCATCGGGATGCAAGATCCCTTTCCCAAAGTCGATGGAGGAGGCATTGCCCGCTTGCGCGCGCACGGTGTGGAAGTGCAACTCGCACCCGATCCTACCCCTTTTGAAGAACTCAATAAAGTCTTCCTCACCCATATCTCCACTCAACGACCGTATATCGTCTTGAAATGGGCCGAATCTGCAGATGGATTTATCGCTAAAAAAGATGATAAGGGGCAAGCCGTACAGACCCCGATTTCAGGTGAAGAAGCCAAACGCTATGTTCATAGATTACGAGCCATGCACCAGGGAATTCTCGTTGGAAAGCGTACCGCCCATATAGACAATCCCAGCTTGACCACCCGCAAATTCTATGGTTTGTCTCCGATCCGACTTGTACTGGATCGTAAGCTAGATCTACCTGCTGAACTTCAATTGTTTCAAGACGGACCTGAAACTTGGGTACTCAACGAAATGAAGGAGGAAGAGAACGGCCACGTACGCTATCAGAAATGCGACAAGTGGAAGGATTGGAAAAGCCTGCTAAAGGAACTATTCCAACAGACGAAAATCGCTTCTATCTTGGTGGAAGGGGGACAAAATGTCTTACAACAATTTCTGGATCAGGATATTTGGGACGAAATTCATTGTATTCAGTCTCCTAAGCTATTGGGTAAGGGTATGGCAGCTCCTACGCTTTCTGCACATCTCTTGCCTCATCATCGTGAATATCTAGGGACAGATGTCGTCACAGTCTACAAACGCCAAGCCTTCCCTTCCCAAAAGCAAAAAGACCTGTCGAGTTGACAAGCCTTTTCTGTATAATTTTTCTATTTGCTATGCGCTTAGCATCTGTTTGGAACAATGAAAATCTAGCCAAAAAGCAGAGCTTTCAGGTTCTGGCGAAAGCTATATTGTGAGACTTAGTGGGGCTAAATCGATCAAAATAGACGAAGGTCAGGTTCTGAAAGCACAAACTTTTCGCAGATTTGAGGTTTCGAACATGCTCTTATACCGCGTGTTCCAACTCTGTGGAATTGAGTTCCTCTAGGACCCATGAAAGTGCTGTCTTCCAGACATTGACAGGTGCATCATGATGCAGATAGGTCTTATGCAGCGCACGATAGATCGTCTGAGAGATATCCTCAAAGATATCTTCATCTTCCATCGATACATGGGTGCGCATGAAGTAGGCGAAGGCACGGGCCATTCCACAATTGGCGATGAAATCTGGAATAACCAATAATCGTTCATCGGCATACATCCCGATAGGTCCTAGGAATATTTCTTCATCTGCAAACGGCACATTGGCTCCACTAGAGATAAGTTTCAAGTCATTGGCCAGCATTTGATCCACTTGATGTTGCGTGATCAATCGAGAACCTGCGGCAGGAATAAATACCTCTGCACCACATGTCCATATTTTCTCCTGAATCTCTTCAAAAGGTCGGATCTCATCCAGGGGGAGTTGGTTTTGTTCACGGTTGAGGTAGAGCTTTTTTACCTCTGGCAGCGTCAGTCCCTCTTGGCGAATCAGTCCTCCCCTACGGTCGATGATCCCTACGATTTTGAACCCATGATGGGCAAGCGTGAGTGCTGCTGCCCCTCCTACATTTCCGAAGCCTTGAATAATCACACGCTTTTGTCCTGGATCTACCCCCCAAACATCGAAGCCATGAACCACTGCTTTTCCTACGCCATAACCTGTAATCATATCCGAGACCGTGATCACTTTATCTTTTGTCGTAGGTGCATAATCAAAATGTGTCACGCGTTTGCGGACTCCCTGAAGCTGCTCGATGATCAGATCAAAACTATCAGGATCTGGATTAAAGAATCCTCTCACCACCCCTTCTTGTGGATGTGCGATGCCCAAAGACTCTGTGATCGGCATCACATCATGGACTTCATCTACATTTAAGTCTCCCCCAGTCCCATAGTAATGCTTGAGTAATGGACGAACCGCTTTGTACCATCTCCTAAGGACTTGATCTTTTCGTGGATCATTGGGATCAAAGTCAATGCCCGACTTTGCCCCGCCAATAGGAGGACCACTCACGGCAAATTTGATCTCCATTGTCTTTGACAAAGCCCTTACTTCATCTAGGGTGCAGCCTTTTCGCATACGAGTTCCTCCGCCTGCAGCTCCGTTTCTCAAGGAGTTGATCACGACCCAACCCTGTGCATCTGTTTCGCTATCTTGCCAGTGGAAGACGATTTCAGGCTCGGCATGTTCAAAAGACTTAAGTGCTTGAATCATAACTGATCGTAGTGTAGTATTTATGGTAAAAATGAATAACAAAAGTTGTACGAGATCCTAAACGATCGAATGCGCTTCTTGTTATTTCCACCTACAAAAATGAGTGGCTTAATGTGGAATTCCAACTTATTTTTCCTGGGAACTATGCCAAACAAAATCGAGCTTATGTGTAGAAATATACACAACGATGATACACGATTTTATCCATCTTTTCATTGACCGATCCTGTATAGGATGCGGGACACAGCTCATCTCTCAAGAATCTCATATTTGTTTCCATTGTCTCTCACAGATTGAGCCTACAAACTTTCACCTTCGCCCACAGGACAATGAGCTTTACCAGCGGATTGGGGGCCGAATCACCGTAAAAGATGCTACCAGTCTGTTTTACTTTGACAAGGCAGGTCGCCTACAGAAGCTATTGATGGGATTGAAATACCACGACCTCCCTCAGATTGGACAATATCTAGGCCAGCTTATGGCAGAACATTTGGAAGGTCCCAAGCTATGGACAGATGTAGAGGCCATTGTTCCTATTCCCTTGCACTGGACCAAGCAAATTCAAAGAGGATACAACCAGTCCAAACAAATTGCCTTAGGGATCTCTCAAGTAACAGGTATCCCTGTGAGGGAAGACCTTCTGATTCGCAATCGAAAAACACAAAGTCAAGCAAAAAAATCGGGGGCCAAGAGATGGACCAATGTCTCAGGGGCTTTCCAAGCGGCACTCCATCTTCCTAACAGGATACTCCTCGTGGATGACGTCATCACGACTGGCGCTACCATCGTAGCTGCTGCGCAAGCATTTGAGGATAGAGTGGATGAACTCTCGATTACGAGCGTAGCGTTGACCCGTAGGAACTAGCAGCGGCGCACATGTAGATCGTATGCCTAGGCCGTCTCTATGTTGGATACATGGGGGAAAGTTGAGCATTTGCTTGCCAAACACGAATATATCTCAATGCATAGTGTTTTTTCAGGCATATACTTTATCTTTCTTCCTGTCTTTCATGAAGAAGTCCATTTTCTTAATCGAAAGAAAGGGGCATTTCCATGATTCTAGCCTAACTCAATGCTTTTTCCATGACCAACCCAAAGTACATCCTAGGGTATTTGTGTTTCATCTTTCTCCCACTCCTCACCTTTTCCCAAAATACGCAGATCGATAGTCTGAAATCTGAGGTGAATCAACAGTCTGGTCCGCAACAAACTGCCAGTCTTTTGGAGCTTGCAGAAGCTTACAAACAGGTCTCCGCTGACTCAGTCCTTTTTTATGCCCAAAAAGCTAAGCGCCAAGCGGAAGAAACGCAAGATACCCTAGCACAGATTCGGGCTTACCGCCAGTTTAGCTGGGCACGAGGGATCATGCAGCAGGATATGCCACAGCTAGAAAAAGATGCTACAGCAGGTCTAGAATTGGCTCGGGCTATTCAAAATCAAAGGCAGATCGCATTGATCTACCTCGACCTCTCCCGCGCCTACATGGGGGTGCAGCAAGGAGGCAAAGCAGAGGATTACTCTACGCAGGCGTTGACATTTGCCCAGCAAGCAGAGGATCATGAAATCATGCATGATGCCTATGCTAACTTGTCTTACATCTATCTGCTCAAGGATTTAAAGCGAGCCTACACGTTTCGGTTTGAAGCCCTACAACAGGCAAAGATTCTCAATGACTCCCTTGATATTGCCTTGGACCTGATGCAACTGGGGGCCATACATAAGTGGCAAAAACAGGACTCTGCCAGCTACTTCTTTCGGGCATCTAAAGATATTTTCTCCCAAATTGACAACCCCTTCTCGGAAGCTGTTCTCTATTATTATATGGCCGAATATTATGGAGATTTGGGGTATACAGATACACTTTTGAGCTATGGCCTCAAAGCATACGATTTAGGCACGAAGACCCATAATCAACAAGCACTGAGGGGCGCCAACACGCTTTTGTTCAACTACTATTTTAACCGTCAAGACTATGAGGAGGCTGCACCTTATGCGCGTTCCTCTCTTGCACTCGAACAAAATAAGCCCACCATCAATTATGGTGCTGCGCTCATGGATATCGGTCAGTTGCAGGCAGCTATGGGAGAAACCGACTCAGCAGAAAGCTCTTATCAGGCTGCGATTGCCTTCGCACAGAAGGTCAATTACCCTCGAATAGAAGCTGCTGCTCGTGTGTACTTGGGGAAATTGTACAAGGAAACAGAACAGTATCTACGCGCCCAAGACGAGTTCGAGCTTGCGCTGTCCAAAATCGATAGAAAAACGGACTTGAGTCTATTGGACTTGCTCCTATTGTTTCAAGGAGAGACTGCGATGGCACTCAAGCAATACCCAAAAGCAAAGGCTTATTATCTGGAGGCCATTGAATTGGGGGAGGCCTCAAACGAATTTGATTTGCTTAGAGACGGTTATGAGGGTTTGGCGGAGTGCGACTCCGCCCTTGGCAACTGGCGTGAAGCCTACAAAGCAATGAACGCATTTCGCGTCTGGGGGGACAGCGTCAAAGATCGATCCCACAACGAACGCACAGCTCAGCTAGAGACCAAGTATGAAACAGCACAGAAAGAAGCAGCTATTGAGAGATTGACTCAAGCCGAAAAAATACAGGCCCTTGAGCTCTTGCGGGAGAAAACAAGAAATAATCTTTTGACAGGGATTGCCCTTATATTTTTGCTTGGAGGTACAGTTGTCACCTTTCTTCTCTTTCGGTTGCGGCGAAGCAATCAGCAGATTATGCTACAAAAGAGCGAGTTGGCCAGTCTCAACCATACAAAGGATCGTCTATTTGCTTTAATCGCGCACGACCTACGAGGACCGATTACGGGCTTTCAGAGCTTGATTCGGATCTTTGACCGATACCTTAAAGATCAGGAATTGAATCGTCTGGAAATTGTCAGTCAAAAAATACATCAGCAATCTCAACAGATCCGGCAGTTACTAGACAATCTTCTATATTGGGCGTTGGGCCAGTTGGGAGCCTATTCCACACAGGTAGAGACATTTGATTTATCCCAGCTTGGAGAAGAAGTGATTCAGATATACAAGGGTCCAGCGGATGAAAAGGGAAATAAATTAGCCATTGACATCCAGACAAAGCTTGAGATCACAGGCGATCGGACTGGGTTAGGAGTGGTTCTACACAACCTCGTAGGTAATGCCATGAAATTTACGGAAGGGGGGAAAATCACGATTAGTGCGCAGCCATCCGACACGCACACACTCATTGAGGTGGTGGATACAGGGGTAGGGATGAATGATCAGCAGCTGAGTAAGCTTTTTCAAGATACGCAGAATCAGTCAACGAAGGGTACAAGCGGTGAAAAAGGAACGGGGCTCGGCCTCCAAATTGTGAAGCAAATGGTAGACTCATGGACAGGAGAGGTATATGTCAAAAGTCAGGTAGGTGAGGGAACCACCATACAAATGAAGTTGCCTAAGGTATCTTGAATGTAAAGATACTTATATCGTGAAATGGGAAGGATATTGGAATTTTTAACACAAGGGATTTTCATTTAGGCCCTGTTTGGAACGATGAAAATTTAGCTCAAAAGTAGAGATTTCAGGTTCTGACGAAAGCTATTTTGTGAGATTTAGTGGGGCTAAATCGCTCAAAATAGAGGAAGTTCAGGTTCTGAAAGCGTAAACTTTTCGCAGATTTGAGGTTTCAAATATGGTCTTAGGCTAATCATTTAAATGAAAAATGCGTTATTAGCTATATGAATCAGGAATCAATCAGGATCTTTGCTGTGGAGGATGATTTCATTCATCAAGAGAATCTGCGTATTACGCTGGATGAATTGGGGTATGACTTGGTCGGTCTAGAGGATAGAGCAGAGCATGTGGTGGGAAAAGTCAAGAAGATAAAGCCTGACATTGTCCTATTAGACATCAACTTAGCGGGGAGGCAAACAGGGATAGAGTTGGGATATGAGCTCAATAAGAATTTTCCTACTCCCATCATCTATGTGACTTCCTATGCAGACCAAGAGATCTATCAAAAGGCGAGTATGACACATCCTTATGCCTATCTGATCAAACCTGTAGAAGCCCTCTCTCTTCAGAGTAGCATTGAGCTTGCGCTCCAGCATACAGTACAGCCTGACGATTCTCACACCCAATGGGAATCAGATCTCCTGTTTCGCAATTCCTTCTTCGTCAAAATTGGCAATAAACTTGTTAAAATTAAGCCAGAGGAAGTCCGCTGGATTGAGGTATCGGGCAACCGCTACTGTAAGATTGTGACGGATCAGCGTGAGGCGCATATACGCGCGACACTCAATGAGGTACAAGAAAAATTGGCACCTTCCCCATTCGTCAGAGTGCATCGTTCCTATCTGATCAACCCAGAATATCTGACGGCCATACACGAGGCCAATCAAACGCTCATGATAGAAGAGCAGGAAATTCCCCTCGGTAAAACCTACAAAGAAGCTTTATTGGATCGACTGCGGAGACTATAAGGATTTTTGCGGCAACTCCCTTCCTGAAGCTCAAAAAAAACTCTCCCTGAATACAAGGAGAGTCAAAATTTCATCTATACACGGGAATCTCTGACAATAAGTTATCAAATATTTTCAGGATTTCCCCCTTACTTCTTCGCTTCTAGATTGATTGTCAATCCAATGCGATCGTTGATTAGCTTATTCTTCAGTGTGCCGAGTGCAGTAGAGCGATACATCACGCCCCACTGGGTACGATCAATGGTAAATGGAGGCGTAGCCGCTGTCACCATAGACTCATTTACATTCACCTGCGCAGGAATCTCAATACTTTTGGTACTATCTTTCATCTGAAGGTTTCCCTTGATGATATAATTGGCTGTCGAATCGCCTTCCGTAGGGCTTACCTCAGCAATTGTAAACGTAGCTTCGGGATACTTGTCTGTCTCGAAGAAATCACCATCCTTAAGGTGTCCTTCTAAGTTGGCCTTGCGCTTCCCTTCTAGGTCGGTGACATTGATGCTTTCCATATCGATGACAAACTGTCCTCCAGAAATAGCGCCATCGTTGACGAATAGGGTACCTGACTTAATCTTCATATCTCCGTAATGCCCTTCATCTCCTGGCTCTGTCCCTTCCCAGCTAATAGCAGAGGATGCCGTATCAACAGTCAGCGTATCTGTTGCAGTTGCCTCGGCAACTTCTTCAGCTTCTCCAGCTTCGACTGTTTTACCTTCAGGTGCTTGTGAGCATGAAATGAGTAAAGCCAGCATCGTGAGAAGCATGCCAGCAATGAGTGAATGTTTCGTAATCATTTGAAGAGGATGGTTATTTGAAATTGATGATGCAAGTATAACCAGAAGGAGTGGTGATCAAAAATTCCTCAGGTGTACCTGCACCAATAAAAATCGTCAAAAAGAAGAAATTGTTTGATGCGATTTGTGTCTTATGGAGGAGCATGTGCATAAGACCATATAGGGGACAATGAACATCTAGCTAAAAAGCAGAGATTTTAGGTTCTGGCGAAAACTATTCTGTAAGGTTTAGTAGGACTAAATCGATCAAAATAGATGAAGCTCAGGTTCTGAAAGCGCAAACTTTTCGCAGATTTGAGGTTTCAAACATGGTCTTAGACTTCTGCCCCATTGGATAGTGCAATCCCACTGGAGGCAAGCAGATTTCGAAGTTGCCACTGTGCGAGACCGTCATCAATCAGCTCAGTAAACTCGAGAATCTCATAATAGTCAAAGTAGAGTGTCATCCCACCCGAAGAAAAGCACACTTCAAAGCATTTGTCCATGGGATTGAACAGGCCGTCATTGGGATCAAGTTGGAGCAGATATTGATGGAGTTTTTTCAGGCTTCTTAGCGACAATTCGAAACCAAAGTTATTGAACTTAATCACACACTTATTTTTGCTTTCATCTAAACGAATGGTCCCTGATTCCGTATGGTGTAAGTCAAACATCTATTTTTTATTTAGACTAATTATAAATAACGGCTTCAATTTAGTAGATTTAACTACGTGAAACAATACCTAAAGTTTGTGAGTCTACTAACAAAAGTCATAGCAATAATCCTTGTGGATATGGCCTGGATGACTATTTTGTCTTACTAATATTTCATTCTATTAAACAAAACAATACGATTACTTATGGAACCTCTTGCGTCTCAAAATGAATATCAGGGAAATCCCGTAGGACTAGATCAAGCTACAGCCGAAAAGATGGGTAGAGCTTTGGACCGCCACCTTTCAAGCTTCATGGTATTGTACCAGCAATATCACAAGCATCACTGGTTGGTGGAAGGCCCACAGTTCCGTGATCTACACCTGTTTTTCGAGGAGCATTACAACGCCATCCACGAGCAGTTTGATCAGATTGCTGAGCGATTGACTGTATTAGGTGTGATTCCCACAGTCCACCCTCGCAATGTGATGGAGCTATCATACATTGATCATGAACCTGAGGGATTGTACTCTGTACGCGACATGCTTCAGAATGATCTAGAAGCGGAAAAAAAGATCGCGATGGAGTTGCGTGCGACATTCAAAGAAGCGATTGAATTGGGAGATATTGCGACCTCTTATCTCACACAAGAGTTGACATATAAAACGGAGGATAGAGCGCAGCATGTCTTGCACTTTTTAGAGGCCGACACACTAGAAGAGGAGTTGACAGTAGCGAAGAAAGAAGAAACAAAGTAGAGAGTGAAATGTAAGACCCTATTTGAGACTTCAAATCTGGGAAAAGTTCGCACCTTCAGAACCTAAAATCGCTGCTTTGAGCTAGATTTTCATTGTTCCCAACAGGGTCTAAAAGCAACCTCCGCTTCTGGTTTAGCCTTTTACGTGGCCAGCGGTTTGCCAAACGATCAGGTTTCATTTTCTAGAAGCTGATTGACATGGTTTTTCTTTGGATCAAATGGAAATCATTTCTCTCAATCTTCATTCGTTTATTTATAATACAAATGGAAAGGTCTGGGTTCATCCTGGGCCTTCTCATTTTAACCAAAGTTAGGTATATCCTTATATCGTATTATATAGTACTTTTGTGATGTAAATGATATCATACAAGTAAATTGAAGCTGACATTAGTACGAAATATAAATCCTAAAGTCCTCATAACCACGCACTTTATCCTTTATAAATACTGAATACCATATACTTAAGTAACGCTAGCATGGGTAAAAAGAAATGCTGTAAAAAATGGAAAAAAAAGGGAAAGGCCTGTAAAAGCTGCCCTATCTATGACAAACTTAAGTCTGCTAAAAAATCATCCTCCCATATGCCCTCTAAGCGTGACAAGTATGCCATGCTAGAATCTATGGCCTCATCCTAAGCTTCAAACATAAGACTATATTCTACCTACGGATATGACACGCTCCTCCAGGAATTATCCCTACTCACTGAAAAGGTAGTCAGTAGATTGAAAGTTAAGCGTACGAGTGGTTTCATCCCTGATCCACTCAATACAAAACCGCATGCGATCCCTATCATTGACAGGTATCGATGCGGCTCCGAAAGTATATGCGCGTAAAGAACCAGAAATCCAGTCTGTATTCATGCTAAAAGCAACAGACTTTGGATTTCGCTAAGCTAAATTTTTATCGTTTTTAGTCTGGCTTCTCGTGCAAGAACGTATTCTTACCCAGCTTATACCCTCCGTCTTCGCCTTCTTCCACACTTAGGTGTGAAATACTCGGCTCTTGTGGAAAGGCATCCTGCTCCATCAATCTACGCTTACGCATGTACGCAGGTACCGTCTCTAGGCCTTGAAGGCTCTCGGGATCGTGTATGTCATACATCTTAGAGTTCAATTTCTGGATGCGCTCTTCGCGTTCGCGTCGATCTAGTCGACGAAGCTCATGCTTCTGCTCATTGAAATCTGTAAGTGTAGCTTTTTTAAGAGATTTCTTCTGTGGCTGCTCTTCTTCCATGACATCCTCATCAAGCTCTTCTACTTCTTTGGCTTCCGCAAATCGTGTTGCGACTACCGTCACACGGAGGTTGTCCCCCATGGCTTCGTCATACGCAATGCCGTAGATGATATTCGCCTCATTACCTGCAGAGTTTTGCACATATTCTACGATCTCTGTAGTTTCATCCATTCCTAGAGACTCTTCAGAAGCTGTGATATTCAGGAGGATGCCACGTGCACCGTGAATGTCAATATTGTCTAGTAAAGGAGAATTGATAGCGGCTTCTACAGCAATTTTTGCACGGTCCTCGCCTTCGGCCTCCGCAGTCCCCATCAAGGCTTTGCCACCATCGCGCATGATGGTACATACATCTGCAAAGTCTACGTTGATATAGCCTTCTGTCGTGATGATTTCGGCAATTCCTTTTGCCGCATTGCATAGGACTTGATCTGCTTCTCCGAAGGCCTTCTTCATGGAGATCTTTGCTCCCAAGATCTTCTGGAGATTGTTATTGTCAATGACGATCATGGTATCTACCACTTGCTGCAAAGAATGTAAGCCTTCGATCGCCTGCTGGGATCTTTTGGGTCCTTCAAAGCGGAAAGGAGTTGTCACGATTCCTACCGTTAGAATTCCCATATCCTTGGCCATCTGGGCAATAACAGGAGCTGCACCAGTACCTGTACCGCCTCCCATTCCAGCAGTGATAAACAGCATTTTGGTATTCTCTTGGAGGACATCGCGTACGTCTTCCAAGCTTTCCATTGCGGCTTTTTTACCGATTTCGGGGTTAGCCCCAGCACCTAGACCTTCTGTCTGGGCTTGACCGATATGTATGCGCACGGGTACGTCGCTTCGCTTGAGTGCTTGCACATCGGTATTGCAGATGATGAAATCTACCCCGTCTATGCCTTTCTCATACATATTATTGACGGCATTCCCGCCACCACCTCCTACGCCGAGGACTTTGATGATAGAGTTTTGATTTTTTGGAAATTCAAATTGCATGGCTCTGAATTATACTGTTCGGAAAATGGATATCTGGAAGGGATGCAAAACCAGATAGAAAGTGCTAGTTAGGGGACTTACTATCTCGCTCTGTGCCCTTACCTCATAATTTATTCGATAAAATCACCTGTATTGGTGAGTGTACTCTCAAACCAGTTCTTGACTTTGTGGATAAAGCTAATCCTGGGACCGCCTTTACCTCCGCGCTGATACATCTGGGTCTGATGCCCACCACGGGTACTCGTCGTACGTTGTACCTCATACTCACTATTCTCCAGTCCCATGATCACGAGACCTGTTCCTGTGGCAAACATGGGGAAGTTGACTTCATCGACCAGCCCACTCGCCAAGTGCTCACCTGGTAGTCCGATACGGGTATCGATGCCTGTCACATACTCTACGCACTGCTTCATGTGCTGTAGTTGTGAGCCACCACCTGTCACGACAATTCCTGCAACGAGTTTGTCCTCGTAGCCTGAGTTTTTGATCTCAGCCAAGACAAACTCTAAGATTTCCTCCATACGGGACTGGATAATCCGCGCCAACATAGACTTGTGAATCTCTTTGGCGGGTCTGTCACGGGGACCTGGAATGCTGATGATCACATCTTCTGTTACAGCATCTGCTAGGGCAGATCCATATTGGATCTTGAGTAGTTCTGCATGCTTCTTCATGACTTTACAGCCATGCTTGATGTCTTCTGTGACGATGTTTCCACCGAAGGGGATGACCGCTGTGTGGCGAATGATATTATTTTCGAAGACGGCGATATCGGTCGTCCCTCCTCCTATGTCTACCAGACAGACCCCTGCTTCTTTCTCTTCGTCTGTGAGGACAGCTGCTGAAGAGGCCAGGGGCTCTAGGATGAGTTCCGCAACTTCTAGTCCCGCTCGTACTGCACAGCGGTAGATATTATTTGCTGCAGTGGTCTGACCTGTGACAATGTGAAAGTTGCCTTCCAAACGGACGCCACTCATACCTACAGGATCAATGATTCCCACCTGATTGTCTACCGTATACTCTTGTGGCAAGACGTGGATAATTTCGGTTCCAGGTTGGGTTGCAATCTTGAACATGTCTTCATGGAGACGGTTCACGTCATCTCCTGTGATCTCAAAATCGGCATTGTTGAGGGTGATAATCCCCTTATGCTGCATCGATCTGACGTGCTCGCCTGCAATCCCTACGTGCACCACCTCAATCTTAATTCCTGAATGCTTTTCTGCTTCGGATACAGCCTCACGGATCGCTTGAACCGTTTTCTCGATGTTGTTCACAACGCCTCGTTGCACTCCATCGGACTGAGACTTCCCAAATCCTAGGATGTTGATTTTGCCATACTCATTGCGTTTGCCGACAATGGCACAAATTTTTGTAGTGCCAATATCCAGGCCGACAACGATCTGCTCAGTGTTTGAATTCTTTTCGCTGGACATAGCTTAGCTTAGTTAGGTTATACTTCGGAAATGGTGCGACTTTTGTAGTTAGCTGTATATCAAGATGGTGAAAACGAAATCCGCTGACTATTCAGATAATAAGTCCCGCATCTTACGTCTATTAATCTATCGTCTCACATGAGATCGATTTCCCTCATTTGGCTTGAGCTAGACTCTTGATACACTATTTGACTTCACATACTTACTTCTTTGCGACTATCTGCCCTTTGTACTTCAGGCTTAAGCGCTTGTACTTTTTCCATCCCACCACGGGCATTACCTGACGGTAAAAATCCATGAGGTTTGAAAACTTATCTCGAATCCTTATAGGATACCCAAATACAATATCTGTATCACCTACAGCAGGTACGAGCGTAAACTCTCCACTCTGCTCACAGACAACCTCCTCTATCTGTGCCTTCCAGAAGTCGTTCTGATGTATGTAGGTTAGCAAAGGCAATGCAGACTCTATCGTGCTACAGGCAAATGTATCTGCCACGGCCTCTTCAAAATCTCCTCTAATCAATGGCACGAATGCTGTATGATGCTTAGAAATCGGAAACCGTTTCCCTTCTGCATCAATGTAGAGATGTAAACCACTATTATTGACCAATCTCCCCACAGGTTCACGCAGTTGTACGTCCACCATCACCACTCCCATGAAGCTTTTGTATACCTCGGCCTGTTCGATCGTGGGATCTATCGAAAGGCTATACTCTAGCCCTTGTAACCCTACTTCATCCATCCGTTTGCCTACGATCGACTTCCCATTCTCTCCTAGCATGAGCTTCAGAATCTCATTTTCAGTATAAAACGCATTATCTCTCTGCTCGACAAACCTTACTTTCACCTCTTGGACAGGCATCTGATCCTGATAGGCGTAGATTCCTCCCATGACCACTAATACCAAGGCAGTTCCCAAGGCATAAAGAAGATTTCTTCCTATGGTGAGCTGAAGCTTCCCCAAAGACAAATCGGGAAGCCCTTTCTTCTTCTGTTGGTCCTGTGCCTCTTCTAGTGGACGGTTTTTTCCTGTAGGCTTAGGACGACGATATGTTTCTGTATTTGAAGGCATTTCTTCAGGATAATTCTACATTTTGAGTGTGTGACTTTACCCAGGCCATAACCTTAGGAACTTCTTTGTCTATGTCTCCTGCTCCTAGTGTAAGAAGCAGTGTGGGAGGCTCGACTATGTCGGGCAGTTTCCCCACGATATTGGTTTTATCACCTACCCAATGCACATCAGTCGAGATGCATGAGGCTAAGGCTTTTGATGTAACTCCCTCTATAGGTTTCTCTCGAGCTGGATAAATATCTGCCAATACTACTACGTCTGCCTTTGAAAGCTCTTGCCCAAACCCCTCCATAAAATCTTGTGTTCGGCTAAATAAATGTGGTTGAAAAACCACTACTAACTTCCTTTGAGGAAACAATCGTCTTCCAGTATCAATAGCCGCTTCAATCTCACTAGGATGATGCGCATAGTCGTCGATGTAAGTCAGTGATTCACTGTGAAAATGAACTTGAAATCGACGATAAATACCTTGGAAAGCAGCAACTGCTTCACTGAAATCGTTCATACTTTCAGGCGAGACCGACTCTACCAGTGCAAGCGCTGCCGTCATATTGGCTACATTATGTCGACCTGGCATGGGTAAAGTAACGGCTGTTTCCGCCCTCTCCCCCTGATAATGAAATTGAGTCTGCAAACCTTCAAAGATCAATTGGGACAGCGTAAAGTCACCATGGGTACCATATACTTTTGACTTCAAATCCCAGTCGTTACGCGCTACTGTCTCGTGTACCAATAAGTGCTTTGCTTGACGTGCAAAAGCTTTGTAGGTCTTGCGCATTTCTTCTTCCGATCCATAGATATCTAAATGGTCGGGATCCAAAGAAGTAATGATGGCCCACTCAGGGTGTAAATGAAGAAAAGAACGATCATATTCATCGGCTTCTACGACTAGCCAGTCGGATTCACCGTATACAAAATTCGAATTCAGGTTGAGGGAAATCCCTCCCAGAAAAGCGGTAACATCTATTCCAAGCGCCCGCATGACGTGGGTAAGCATGGTCGATGTCGTCGTTTTTCCGTGCGTCCCTGCTACAGCTAGGGTACGATAAGCTTGACTAATCTGTCCCAGTACCTCTGCCCGCTTATACATCGGGATATCACTTGCTTCTACTGCAGCTCGTTCTAGATTATCTGACTTGATAGCAGGCGTAAAAATGACTACCTCTTGGTCCAAGATTCTCTCAGGATCTAGCTCGTAAAAAACCGTGATTCCCAACTCCTCTAGTCCCTTTGTCACAACTGAAGACGTCCTGTCATAGCCAGAGACTTCTTTACCTTTGAGATGAAAGTACCTAGCCAATGCACTCATCCCGATACCACCGATACCGAGAAAGTAGATCTTATGTGCATCGAGTACAGTCATCCAATGATCAATTATTCAAAACAGTAGATGGAGATAAGTGAGACATGATGACATCTACGATTTCTTTGGCAGCATCATGCTTCTCCATCTCAGTAATATTTGTAGTCAGCTGTGCCAAACGATCTGCATCTAGCAAGACCCTTAGGGCAGTATCTGCCAAGACCTCCCTTGCTTCTATATCTTTGACTAAAACGGCCGCATCTCTATCAGAAAGGGAGCGGGCATTCTTGGTCTGATGGTCTTCCGCCACATTGGGAGATGGGACCATAATAGAAGGCTTTGAAAGCGCAATCAATTCAGAAATGGTACTCCCACCTGCGCGTGTCACAATCAAATCTGCTGCTCCATAAGCTGTGGCCATATCCTGAATGAAGGCTGACACTTGTAGGTTAGGATGCTCCTTTACCTTGGGCTTCAGTTCTTCGATATAGATCTTACCACATTGCCAAAAGAGCTGAACATCTGCCTCGATCACTTTTTGATAGTGTGTGAGCCATGCGTCGTTCAGTGTTCTCGCCCCTAAACTTCCCCCTAGACTCAAGATCAAAGGTTTATCAGGGTCAAACCCCAGGGCTTGCTTCGCAGCTCTTTTCTCAGGTAGCTCCATCGAACGGATGGGATTCCCTGTGTACACCGTCTTACTTTTATCAAAGTACTTCTCGGCATCTGCGTTACCGAGGAGAATCTGGGTAGCTTTACCTGCCAGCCATTTATTGACTAGACCTGGATAAGCATTCTGCTCGCAGAGAAAAAGAGGAATCCCCATACTCCCTGCGATACGTCCCACGGGTCCACTGGCAAAGCCCCCTACCCCCACGACCGCTTCAGGTTTAAATCGCTTGACTATACCTCTAGCGGCTGCAAGGCTACTGAGTAGCTTAAACGGAAACAGTAGATTACGGCGGATATTTCTCAACGAAGGCTGACGGTATATTCCACTAATCCATAACCCCTCAATAGGAAAACTATAGCGAGGCACGACTTCCATCTCCATTCCTCCCTTTGCTCCCACAAAGCGGATATCAGCATCAGGCTCTCTGCGCTTGATTTCATTTGCAATAGAGACCGCAGGAAAGATATGTCCTCCTGTACCTCCGCCTGATATGATGATTTTTCTAGCCATTTATCTTTTGCTCACTCGGAGCAGTTAAGCAGTTTTGAGTTTTGGACTACGCTCCATGGATACCCGACTTACACTGAGGATAATGCCCACTGTGACTGCCGAGAGTAGGATTGAGGTTCCTCCTGTACTGACAAAAGGCAAGGTCAATCCTGTGTTGGGCAATAGTCCAACTGTTACGCCCATATGCATCATCGCTTGTAAGACTAACAAGAAGGATAGTCCTGCTGCCAGCAATGCACCAAACGTCTTGGATACAGTGATGATGCTGACGCTCCGAAAAAGAATCAATAAATAAAATCCCATCATGACTATCCCCCCAATTAAGCCATACTCCTCTACAATGATGGCATATACAAAATCGGCGTTCGCATTGGGAAGAAAGTTTCGGGCAGCACTTTTACCGACACCGGTACCTGCGACTCCTCCTGTTGCGATAGCGATATGAGACTGTTCTGTCTGAAAGTCTCCATCATAGTTTTTGTCTGTAATCCTTTTTACATAATCCGTCCATCGAGACTCCCAAGTCGTACTTCTTTCGGCAGTGTAAGCGAGTACAGCCAATCCAATCAACGCTACACCCAAGAGGACGCCTAAATATTTCATATCTACACCTGCTACAAACATGACCATCAAGCTAGCGATGAACATCAATGTTGCGGTACTCAGGTCCCATGGAGCAATCAATCCACAGATGACCGTCACCCAAAACAAGGCAGGCAAAAAGCCCTCTGAGAAATCCTTGATTACATCTTGACGCTGCGTCAGCAGTTTGGCGAGGTAGATCATCAAAGTCACTTTGGCCAAGTCTGAAGGCTGAAAAGACTGGCCCCAAACGGTGATCCATCGTGCCGCTTCGTTCCGTTCACTCCCCTGCAAAATGGTGTAAATCAACAGTGGGATGGTCACCACCAATAAGATATTGGTCAATCGGGCGAGGATGCGATAGTCGATCAAGTGAACGACGTACATAATGATGAAACCGAGCGCAAGAATGATGGCGTGTTTGATGACAAAGAACTCTGTGTCCCCACCGTGAATACGAAAAGCCATCGCGCTAGAAGCACTATACACGACCAACAGGCTGGTCAGGGCGATCAGGATCGTCAAAATCCAGATTACCTTATCTCCTTTTAGCTGTCTGAGTACCCAACGCATATATCTTGTAGATTTGAGAGTCGAAATTTGAGAAGCTGATTGCTTAGCTTCTCCTATCCAATCTTTATCTATGTTATGAGTGATTATCGCGAATCAATCTAGATCGGATTCATTTTCTGTGTAGAGATGCGATAAACCGACGTCTCTATGTAGAAAATGTAAAATCCACACATTCGTGATAATCATTATTATTTATTCTTTTGTACTTCTTCTCTGAACTGGTTGCCCCTATCCTCATAGTTTCGAAACAAATCAAAGCTGGCACAGGCAGGGCTTAACAAAACCACATTGCCTTGCTCTGCAATTGTTTGTGCCTGCCATACAGCAGCAGACATGCTCTCTACTTGATAGACAGGCTTGCCAAACTCTGATAAAAACTTCTCTTTGTGCTTTCCTAGCACGACAATCGCCTTTACCTTTTCAGTCACCAGTTCTCTCACTGGCTGATAGTCATTTCCTTTGTCCACTCCTCCTGCAATCCAGACTACATCCGCATCCATTGCTTGAAGGGCATATCTTACAGCGTCTACATTCGTAGCTTTGGAATCATTGATGTAGCGAACACCTTGAATCTCTCCTACTGGCTCTAGCCTGTGAGGAATCGGTTGAAAACTATTCAAGCCCTTTTGGACTTCTGGTAGCTCCAACCCAAATGCGCTTGTAGCGAGCAAGGCTGCTGCGATGTTGAGTTCATTATGAGGACCCAATAATTGTACTTTCCCCAATTCTACTTCGCTATGATCTGCAAAGCGTAAGCATCTTCTACCCACCATCACATCTCCTTCCTGTCCGCATCCAAAAGTTTGGATCCTTGCCTCAATTTCAGTCTCTTTCCATGTTTTGACCACCCACTCATCTTCTCGATGCAGAATCAAAACTTCATCTGAAGTTTGGTGTTGTGTGATCTGGAACTTGGCTTTGGCATAAGCCTCCATCTGGTATTGATAGCGGTCCAGATGATCGGGGGTAATATTGAGAATCAGTCCAATTTGAGGGTGAAAAGTCTCAATATCCTCTAATTGGAAGCTACTGACTTCCAGTACATACACTTGAGGTATGGCTTTAGTCGCCACTTGCATGGCGAAGCTCTCACCAATATTTCCTCCAAGTAATGCATCGACCCCTGCAAATCTCAGAAGGTGATGAATCAAAGAAGTCGTTGTCGTTTTCCCATTAGAACCTGTAATGGCGATAATGGGAGCTTCGGCATAACGAAAACCCCACTCAATTTCTGAGATGATGCTTTTTCCTGATTCTCTCAGTTTTTTTACCAAGGGTACCCAAGGAGGAATACCTGGACTTTTGATAATGACATCAGCTTCAAAGAACGTTTCTTCTGTATGTCCACCCGCTTCATGCGGGATTTCGTATCGTACTAATATTTCTTTGTACTTCGATTGAACCTGCCCAGCGTCTGATACAAACACCTCATGCCCTTTCATTTTGGCTAAAACTGCTGCTCCAACTCCGCTTTCACCTGCCCCTAAAACTCCTACCTTCGACATCTTATCTCAATTTCAGTGTAGCAAATGCGACCAGTACTAGGAGAATTGCTACGATGTAAAATCGATTGGTAATTTTCGCCTCATGTAAACCACCCTTTTCATAATGGTGATGTAAAGGGGCCATTCGGAATATTCTCCTTCCCTCTCCGTACTTCTTTTTGGTGTAGCGGAAATAGGAAACTTGAACAATGACAGAAAGACTTTCTGCCAAAAAGATCCCACAGAAAATGGGAATCAGTAGTTCCTTTTTTACCATCAAAGACATCACACCCACTGCTCCTCCAAGTGCCAAACTTCCTGTATCACCCATGAATACTTGGGCAGGATAGGAATTGTACCACAGGAATCCCATACAACCTCCTACCATGGCAGCAGCAAAAACCAATAGTTCCGCAGACAGTGGGATATAGCTGATATTCAGGTAGTCGGAGAAAACGAAGTTACCAGAGAGATAGGCAAATGCTCCAAGGCAAGCGCCCACAATCGCCGTCGTACCAGCGGCTAGTCCATCGATCCCATCGGTAAGGTTGACTCCGTTGGAGACAGCCGTGATGATGAAAATCACAACCAGTAGATAAACGATTTTTCCTAACAATTCTCCGTCGATGATTCTGTCTAGAAATAAGACTTTCGAATAGTCAAAGACGTATTCTTTAAAGAATGGAAAATCTGTAATGTAGATAAATGACTTATCCTTAGGTCCAAACAACTCACTCGCAATGAGCTTCCGTTTTGGAGGTTCAATCGTGAGGTGCTTTTCTACCGATTCAGATGTCCCATCTGCTGATCGAATCGCTCTCGTGACAGTATAGGTAGCAATCTCCGTGTAAGTCTCCCCGTCGGGAAGTCCATCTATGGGGGTATCATTGATTTCGATCAACTCATCGCCTTGTAGGAAGCCCGCTTCAACCAGTACATTGTTGGGACGAACTTTATTGAGTTGGCTGATGTGCTTGCGCGATCCCATAAAGTCAGGATGGAGCAGCATCACAAGCCCTACAATCAAGCCTAGGGTCAGTTGGCCCAATAGCTTGAACTTTCCTTGTAGTCCTCTTTTATCCTTGCGAAAAACCTTGATGTAATCATCTACAAATCCAATGATTCCCATCCAAACGGTTCCCAACAAAATCAGCCACACATATCCGTTGCGGAGGTCGCCCCAAAGCAAAGTCGGTATCACAATCGCGGCCAAGATAATCACACCTCCCATCGTAGGTGTTCCTTTTTTATGACCGTGGTCTGGACCTTGCTTGGCGTCTCTTACTACTTCACCTATCAGGTTCTTTCTCAGTACGTCAATGATCTTTTTACCAATCAACACAGAGATAATCAGCGAGAAAATGATGGAAAGAATCGCTCGGAATGTGATGTATTGAAACACACCAAATCCTGGGATATCCATTTGTGTATTGAGCCAGTCAAGCAGATAATAAAGCATGTGATTTATCGTAAATGTTGAGTTTAACTGGCACTAAGTTGAGCATTTTCTCTGGTACTTAAGCAAGCAGATTGATTAAGTGTCTGACCTTGCTTATTAGCTGTCACCATTGGGGATTGCAAACGCATCTTTCACGACTATTCGGTCATCAAATGGATGCTTGACTCCCTTTATTTCTTGATAAGTTTCATGGCCTTTTCCTGCAATCAAGATGATATCTCCTGGTCTCGCCATCGCACATGCTGCTCGAATGGCTTCCTTTCTATCGCTAATTTTTAAAACTTTATGCATTAAGTCCTTGGAGATTCCTCCGTACATCTCTTCTAAGATTACCAAAGGGTCTTCACTTCTTGGGTTATCTGAGGTGAGGATGACTCTTTCGGACAAGTTTGCCGCGATCTGCCCCATGACAGGTCGTTTGGTACGATCTCTATCGCCCCCACATCCGACTACTGTGATGACCTGATGATTCCCTTTATCTATATCGAGAATCGTTTGTAAGACGTTTTTCAGCGCATCGGGTGTATGCGCATAATCCACAACTGCCGTTTGCTGATCCGAAGAACGAATCACTTCGAACCTTCCTTCAGCTCCCTCCAAGGCACTTAAACCCGCTAAAATCTCTTCTTTTTCCAAGCCAAGCTCTCTCGCTCCTCCATATACCATCAGCAGATTGTACGCATTGAAGCTTCCTCGCATCCTGAACCATACCTCTTGTCCATCTACTTCCATGTAGAGTCCTTCAAAGGTATTTTCCAGTAATTTCCCTCTATAATCGGCTACGCGCTTTAGAGCATAAGTTTTGACCACCGCCGAGGTATTTTGGACCATGACCCGACCATTCTTATCATCTGCGTTGACTAGGGCTGCGGCACCTTTTTTCAAGCCATCGAAGAGCATCTTTTTTGCTTCTATGTAGGCTTTAAATGTGCCATGATAGTCTAGATGATCATGAGTTATGTTGGTAAACATGGCCAACTGAAACTCTATTCCTGCTACGCGTTCCTGCACAAGTGCATGTGAACTCACCTCCATGAAACAATACTCACAGCCTACTTCCACCATTTGCGCAAAAAGCTGCTGCAACTGCTTGGGATCAGGTGTAGTATGGGAAGAAGGGAAAATTTCATCTCCCACTTTGTAGCGAATGGTAGAAATGAGCCCTGACATATAACCCAATGACTGAAAAAGATCATGCATCAAGGTAGCCGTAGTGGTTTTCCCATTGGTACCTGTGACGCCTACGATCTTAAGCTTTTGAGCGGGGTAACCATAATAGTTGGCCAATATCAGCGACAAGGCTTTACGGCCTTCTGATAGCTGGATATAGGTAATCCCTCCCTTCATTTCATCAGGAATATTCTCTACCAAGATGGTGGTTGCTCCCTGTGTGATCGCCTTGTCAATGAACTGATGCCCATCTATGCTCATGCCTTTTAATGCGACAAAAGCATGCTGAGGGCCAATTCTCCGTGAATCGAAATTCACGTCTCGTATTTCTTGTTCAAGATCTCCCTGTACCAGTCTGTAAGGGACATGTTGAAGTAATGCGCTTAGTTTCATCTTCGTGACATCCCGTTAGCTACAGAAAATGATGATCCGGGTGTCTTCACCAATTCGATATCCTGGTAGCAGTGACTGCCTTCTCACTTTTCCGACGCCTCTCACATCTACCTCTACACCCATCTGCTCCATTAGAAGTAGGGCATCTCTTGCACTCATTCCCTTGAGATCAGGGACTCTACCTACTTCATTTTCCAGGGGCGTTAGACTTACTTTTTGCCCTTCACCTTCCGTTCGCAGCCAGTTTTCTTTTCCAGGGACTTCGTTGGTCGCGATTTTCAACGAGTCGAATACCGTTTTCACATTTTGGGTAAATACACCAGGGGTAGGAGGAAGTAGATTTATTCCTTCATCAGAAGGCTTGGGAGGCTTTGTGAGTTGCACATCCATTTTATAAATCTCTTCTGCAATTTCTCTAAAAACAGGTGCTGCCACTCGTCCACCTGAAGCAGTCCCTCCATCGGGATCATCGATCATGATATACAAACTGTATCGCGGGGTATCTACAGGAAAGAAGCCACCAAAAGATGCGCGATATTTCCTGACGTATCTTCCATTCTCTATTTTTCTAACCGTACCTGTTTTTCCTGCCACCTCGATAGGCATTTTCTTGAACGCATTTTTAGCTGTACCCTCTGTGGCAACCGCCCGCATCATTTTCTTTAGATCATTGATTGTTTCGGTCTTCACCATTTGGGGATTTAAGGTCTCAGCGTTATATGTACGTACAATCTGAGCATTATTTCTCACCTCCTTTACGATCCATGGACGCATCAGCATCCCGTTATTAGCCAAGCCATTGTAAAAGGTTGCCATTTGTAAAGGGGTTACCGACAGGGAATACCCATAAGATAAAGAGGGCAAAGTCGCAATGGTCCACTCTTCATCCTCTGGCATCAAGATCTTGGGAGTAGGTTCGCCCGAGATCTGATCAAAGTGAGGCGACTCAAAACCAAAATTCCAGATATGCTGAATGAAACGTTCAGGTTCACGTTTATAAAATGAGTCAATCATCGTAGCCATCCCCACGTTGGATGACTTCGCAATCACTTGCAGGAAAGAAATGTCTCCATAAGCCTTGCCATTGTCCGTGATCTCTTTGTCGTCATACAAAACGGTGCCATCGCCTGTTGCAATCGTATCATCAATCGTGAGGTATTGGTCATCTAGCAAAGCTGCGGCTGATGCTATCTTAAAAGTAGATCCTGGTTCAATACGAGAGGCGACTGCATAGTTAAATGTCTCAGGATAATTGGCTATTGCCTTCACCTTCCCTGTATTTACCTCCATTAGTATGGCTACTCCATGCTTAGCATAGTTACTTTCTACTCCTTTTTGTAAGGCACGCTCGGTGATTTCTTGAAGATCTACGTCCAAAGTGGTTACAATGTCATAACCATCAATAGAAGGATCTTCTCCATACTGATTAAGGGGTACATAGGACTTCCCCACCACCTTCTGTGCTAACAGGAATCCATCTTCTCCCCTCAGGTCTTTATTGAATGAGAACTCTAAGCCACGAATCGGTACAGTATCTTGAATGATCCTCCCTAGGGTGATCCTGGCGAGATCCTCCATAGGATAATATCGCTCGTTGCTAAACTTATTGACAATCAACCCTCCTTCGTACTTCCCTCTCCTGAGAATAGGCCAAGTTTTGATTGTCTCTAGCTCCTTAAAGTTGAATTTCTTTCTGCTTAGGAATACATGTCGATCCCCCGTCACTACGCCTTTCTTTACGATGTTGAACACCCTCAGAGAGTCCAAAGAATCTCGTTCCTGCTCAGGCGTAAAGTAGGTAGCAAAATTATACGACAGTTGATAAAGGGAATCGCTAAATCCAGCCCAAGAACCCGTATCTATGATACCAGGGTCCATGGCTAGGGTATAAAATGGAAGGCTTGTCGCTAAGATGGTTCCATCAGAGGCAAGGATGTTGCCGCGGTCAGCGACACTCTTTTTGAAGAAGATTTGCTCATCGATTTTCTTTTGATCCCAATGTGCTGTGTCCCATTGAATCGTCAAAATGCGAAATACAATGGCTACTCCCACTAGGAGAAAGAAACCAAATAGGATGTATACCCTACTTAAAATATGTTCGGAAACATGTTTCATCGTTCCGGTTGTAACAGGTCAAGTTTTACTTATGGATCATACATGACAATTTCGGTTCTGTTGAGCAAGGAATCTTCAGTGGGTTGTGTAGGTTCAACCTCGGGTGCTTGGAGTTTAGGGAGTGTTTGATGATAAGGGACATCTAGCCCTTTGACAATTTGATAAGCAGGCTCTCTCAAGCTTCTCAATCCTAGGGTGTCGATATCTGCTTTCATCATCATAAAGCGGGTATTGGCACTGAGCTTGGCTTGCTTGAGTAAGTAGTCCGACTTCAGACTTTTGGTCTGTTTTTGGTAGGCTTCTACCAGCTTGATTTTCTTCTCCGCTTCGTAAGAGTTGTGTATATAAAACATGCCAATCAGCACCAAGAACAAAGAGAACCGCAAATAGTCGTTGACCCTCTTAGAAGAAAGCCCTTTTGTGGGCTTCATCGGAGTGGGCGCGACATGGCGACGCTTCAAGCTATTTTTGGTAATGATGCGCATAGGTTAATGAGACTTCTCTTATAGTAAAGAATCAAGATTAAGAGCCAACCTACCCTTATGTACCTTCTTATCTTCTTTTATTGGTTCGTTATGTATTTTTCTTTTCTGCAATTCTCAGTCGTGCACTTCTCGCTCTAGGATTCCTCGCAATTTCTTCATCATCTGGCTGAATCGCTTTTCTAGAAATAAGTTTCCAGGGACTCAGCGAATTACCATAAAGGTCTTTTTCCTCTTTCCCTTGAAAGTTTCCCGATCGCATGAATCGCTTGACCATCCGATCTTCCAACGAGTGATAAGAGATGATAGACAACCTTCCGCTTGGCTTGAGCAGCTTTAGGGAAGTTTCCAAAAGTGTCTCCAGTGCTTTTAACTCCTGATTGACCTCAATGCGAAGCGCCTGATAGACTTGCGAAAGAAACTTGATGCGATGTCGAGGGGGAATACAATCTTGAAGGATATTTTCCAACTGACTCGTCGTAGAAATTTTGGCTCCAATTCGTCGAGAAATGATGTTACGCACGACCTTTCGTGCATTTTTCAATTCTCCATAATTCCAAAAAATTCTGAGTAGTTCTTCCTCTTCTGCTTCATTCAGGATATCTGCTGCTGTACGCTCTTGCCTGATATCCATTCGCATATCCAGCTCTGCCTCAAACCGGTAACTAAATCCTCTCTCAGGTGTATCGATTTGATGGGAGGAAATCCCTAGATCTGCTAAAATCCCATCTACTTGTGTGATGCGTTTGAGCAGTAGTGCACTTTCAATGAACTGAAAATCCTGACCGATAAAGATCAGCTTTGTATCATCTAGCAGATTGGCCTTTGCGTC
>JBCBFT010000027.1:0-64037 GCA_038527485.1 Bacteroidota bacterium | reverse complement strand
ATGCGTGTAGGGACGATTGGGGATATTGGTACGACTTCATTTTATCCCAGCAAGAATCTGGGAGCCTATGGAGATGGGGGTATCTTCTACCACATACAAGTTATGTCTTTGGGCGACCTCCATGATCGGCTCCATATCTGCTGCCTGACCATACAAGTGTACAGGCATGATGGCTTTTGTCTTGGGGGTAATGGCAGCCTCCAGCACCGCAGGATCTATATTGAATGTATGGGGGTCCACTTCTACAAAGACAGGCTTAAGCTGTAGCAAAGCAATGACCTCAACCGTCGCGATGTAGGTAAAGGTAGGGGTAATCACCTCGTCCCCAGGTTTCAGATCCAGCGCCATCAAAGCGATTTGCAAGGCGTCTGTACCATTGGCACAAGGAATTACGTGCGCCCCATCCATGTAGGTAGAAAGATCCTGTGCGAATTGCTTGACCACAGGCCCATTAATATATCGTCCAGAACGGACTACATCTAGTACCGCCTGGTCTACTTCTTCTTGTATATGTTCGTACTGCGTAATGGTATCCACCATTCTAATTTCCATACCTCTTTCTCTTTTAATGGTTTTGGGCAGAAAAGAAATCAATCAGCGCTAACATTTGAGCCTAATAAAAAGTGCATGGACACAAACCATTGAGCGATCAAATGTAACAATTACTTCGTGGGAGCAAACATTCCCAAGCTTAACAGATATTCTAGATCACTGAATGGTAATTACTTTTTCCCTACACGTCTGAATCGCTGTATGGCTGATAGAATCGAGGCAAAGCAACATATTTTTCTCTGAAGGAACAATGAAATTATCTGCATCCATTATGAGACCAGATTTCTTTTAATTCATGAGGAAAATATGTGGTAAGCAATTCTTTATGATGGGAAATGATCTTTGCCCTAAATTCGCTTGGGCTATTTGTCCCATACCTCGCAATCCCTACCCAATTCTGTCCTATCAGACAAAGAAGAACTTCCTTACATTTGTCCTTCAATACCTTAAATGTCTGGATCATGAGGCAAAAGTCTATTTTGACATGTGCGATAATCTTGCAACTGTTATATCTACATGTAAATGGTCAGGTTTCTCTCAGAGACTCAGCCATTCATCTGAGTTTTATTGGTTTTAAATACCAAGGAGGCATCAATCAGGGAGCATGGGCAGATGTCTTTCCCGGAAGCGGCGAGATCGGGGGAGAGTTTGGCGTCAAATTCGCCTCGAATATATACCTCACCACAGGTGGATACTTCTATTTTGCCGATCGGGTAGATAGTAGTGCCATCCGAGAGGTACTGGGAGATATGCTCATTGCCGATGAGTTTGTCATCACCTCAGATGGCTTACTTTCCCCTATTGCCATTTCGATCAGCGGTTTGACAGTCCCCCTCAAGGTCGGAAAGATTTTTCCTGTCATAGGTCCCAATGATAACTCAGGCTTGTACGTAGAGTTGGGAGCCAAATTTATCCAATACAACTACTGGTTCCGTGTGCCTGAAGGAAGTGTAGGATTGCTGAGAGGGGAGTATGAAAAAGGCTATGATCGGCGCACGAGAGGCTTTGGGATCAATGAAGGCATCGGCTATCGACACTTTGCCAGCAACAATTACGTCAATTTCTCTATCGGTCTAGACTTCTCTCAGTATCGGCTGGAAGATGCACGCCCGATTTTTTTCCCTACAGGAGAATTGGGAGGTACAAGACGTTGGGGCAGCTTCTTTGGGGTAAGCTTCGGATGGTTTTTCCCCATCTACAAGCGCGCACCTAATAAAGCTTATTATTATTAGACTTGGAGACCGCTTCGCTACGAGAGGAGAGACCGTCTCTTTCAGAGACTACGAGACTGAAAGTTACAGCAAAAGTCTCAAAGCGTAGCGGTCTCTCGTCTGATAGCATAGCGGTCTCACAGTCTCTAAGAAAGGCTTTCCCACGCATACTTGACCTTCTCTAGGCGTATGTTCAACTGTTTGAGTGCTTCGGCTACTTCTTCTAGGTTGCTGCGTACGATCTTAGACAGTCGAGGATCGACAAAGAGATTCTTATCCAACTGGTGAAACTCTTCAGGCTCATCGCTTTCGAGATGCCCTTGCTGCGTTTGGATATAGGTCGATATCTTCTCAAATCGTTCCTCCCAGTGACGGGCCACTAGCGGATGCGGTTTTTTGAAGATGACTTCTTTTCGCTCTATTTGATGGGTCTCCAGATCATGTTGGTACTCGATAGAGTTGAAATTGATCTCTAAGGCATGGGCACGCACAGATTTACGCGCCTTAAGCCTGTGGCGGAGCGTTTCTTCCTTATCGTAGATATTGACTACTTGGAAGTCGGTTGTATTGAGCGCATTGTACTCGGAGATTTTGATCAGATCTCCTTGGAACTGCTTTTCTTTTTGGAGAATGTGATAATACAAATCCTTAAAAGGCAACAATCGATCCTCTGCTATCACACGCTTGATCCGGGTTTCTTCTTCTACCTCCTGTTCAAACTCCTCCATCTCTTTGCGGACCATATTCAGATTGATGGCGATCGAGTAGCCATGCTTGCGAATGGTTTCGCTGACGATCTCTTGGATCTCTTCTTTTTGGTTGGGATGTGACCACAGGCAGTGCACGATGATGAAACAGTCCATCAAGTCCACTTGGCTGCGTCCATTCAAGAAAGCTGAGGTGCGTAGTAGGCGAATGATCTTCTTCCAGCGCCGATCGTACGCTCTCAAAGGAGCTGTCCCACGATTGGGCTTCTGGTTATACTGCTCCATTTTGATGCGCACTACCTGGACGGTATTCAGCACTTCTGCTGGGACTTCTATCTGATCGATTTGCTTGCTCCACAGTCCCAGCTCCTCATTGCTGATTTTGTCTTCCTCCCTCAGATTGTCCTCGTATACATCCCGCGTATCGGTGATCATACGCAGAAAATTTTGCTGGCTGCGCACGCCGCCCATCTCGTAGCGAATCAGGAAACGATCCCAGAGGGGCATGAAGCTCTCTTTTTCAGGGGGAAGTTCGTTGGATGCGGTGATGATGCCTTTGAGATCTACCTTGATTTCCTGTTCTCCATTTCGGTAGATCTTCTCATTGAGAATCGTGAGTAGGGCATTTTGGATGGCGGGACCTGACTTCCATATTTCGTCCAGGAAGACGATATTCGCTCCTGGTAAATACTTCTCTGTCAAGCGCTCATACTTATCCTCTTCCTTAAGCTTCTTGATCGATACAGGGCCAAAAATCTCATCAGGCGTGGAGAACTTACTCATGAGATATTCGAAGGAAAGGCCATCTCGAAAAGCGTACTTCAGTCTTCGGGCAATCAAGCTTTTTCCCACCCCGGGAGGGCCCAGGAAGAAGATACTCTCACCCGCAATGGCACTTAACAGGGCTAATTTTATCGGGGTCTCGCGTTCGTACAAGCCTTCGCACAAGCCGTCCATCAATCGCTTGATCTTCCCTCTTACATCAGTCAGCGTGGATTCCATATCGGGTAAAACACCCAAATGATGGCTTTGTTTGAGCGAATGTAGATATGTATGTGTGGAGATGAAGAGAGGCGACCCCAGAAAAAATCTCACTACGTTCAAGACAAGAGAGGAAAGCTGATTTAGCTCTAGCTTAAGATAGGCTTTGGGCATGGCATCCTGGCTTTGGATAGCCTTTGCTAGTGCCAACAGCTCGTAAGTTTCTGCCCGCTCACTTTTCCATCTGCCTATCTACTTTCTCGCGTTCCTCATCATTCATCAGACGATACAACTGGGGAAAACATGCTTGATTTTTAAAGTAAGGGAGGATCTCGGGATCGGCGATGCTCGCGTGGTTGTTTCGCAGAAGTTGAATAACCATGACCATCCAACCATTGGGGGCGTAGGCTGTGTGGAGTATTTTCGGTTGGGATGTTGGAACCTTCTTTTTGGGGCGTAGTATCTGGGCAAAGACAGGTTTTGTCCCCTCTACTTCGATGGCCTTTGTGGGGAAGGCAACGTTTTGATTCAGTCGCTGGGATTCTGTGCCTTTGATGAAGTGAATGGATTGCTGAAAGAGCTTTTGGAGAAAGGATTTGAAGGCTGTGACATTGGGCTTGCTGCTTTCCCCTGTTGCGTATCTGCCATCCACATGGCGCTGTTCTACATATACTGTTCCCCCAATTTTTACATAATATCCACGTAAAATACTGGGATAAAGACGGATCAAAAGTGGCGTCATCTCCTCCGTTCCTTTTCTCAAGGCTTCAGGTAGCCATTGAGAACGGAGTTCAACCCAGGCGTGTGTCTCATTCCATTGACCATATTTGAGTAGCAGATGTCGGAGATAGAGTTTGTCAAAGGGCTCAAAGTTCTTATCAGCAATGTGCGAGTCCACGAATTGGATTTTTTCCACCTCTGCTCCGTAGTTGCCCATCAAGGGAATTTTTTCAAAAAGAGTCGCCAATGCATGGTTGATTCCTTTTACTCCACTCGGATGTGTTTTTCCTTTATCCAGATGAAATATTCCTCCCTGATAGTTTCTCAGTACACAGTGATGGGGGTAAAAGGCAATTTCTCCTAAACCTCCAAATTGCATATGCATGGCATCGTATGTCAGGTCATATTCCCCCTTCATTTCGCAATAGGTGGCGAGCTTCAGCAGATTATCTGCACTAAATGGGTAAGAATAGATCCTATGGTGAATCATGCGCTCAAAGCTAAGCGACTGTTGATTCGCAGCGTACGTAAGTGAAAATGAGGACAGACAAGCAAGGGATAAGAGAGAAAGAAGGTAGTTTCTCATCGTATGTGGACGATCTAAGTGAAATGAACTTTGGGCTATTAAGAAATAAGTACTAAAATTGCATTATATAATGTTTTGTACTTTACATTTTTTTGTATCAAAATTGATGCCATCTGCTCTGGTACAATTGTGAGATCTCAGGTTTTTTCGAAAAATGAATATTTTTACTATGCATTCCTTTATCGGGTAAGCGATAAAAAGTATTCACAAATGAAAAAAATGCGTACTTTCGTGCTTTATACGCCTATTTTTACATTATTGTATGGGCTTAAAGATGGATGAAGTATACCCTTAGCACTTGCTGTCCTTCTGAAAGTCCATTTCCGTGTGTACATACAATCTAAACAGCATGCTTAATATTGTACTCTTTGGCCCTCCCGGAGCGGGAAAGGGCACACAGTCCAATCTTCTCATCGAAAAGTTTCAACTTGTGCATTGCTCAACAGGTGACATGCTCCGCGCAGAGAAGGCCTCAGGCTCTGCCTTGGGAGAAGAAGTCAAAGACATCATGGCTTCAGGAAAACTTGTAAGTGATGAGATTGTGATTCGCCTGATCGCCAACCGTCTAGATACCCATACTGATGCAGCAGGTTTCATTTTTGATGGTTTTCCTCGTACTGTCGCACAGGCAGAAGCACTGGATAACCTGCTCAAGGAAAAAGGTACAGAAATCACTACGATGATCAGTCTGAAGGCTCCCGATGACGAACTCATTGAGCGTCTGCTCAAGCGTGCCATAGAGAAAGGAAGAGCAGATGACAATCGCGAATCTATCGCTGTCAGAGTAGAAGAATACAATACTAAAACACTCCCCGTCGCAGACTACTACCGCGGACAAAATAAATTGCATGAAGTAAAAGGTGTAGGGGCCATCGAAGAGGTGGCTGGACGAATCTCAGATGTACTGAGCTCGTACGCCTAGCGAACCTTTTACATGCCCACTTACACGCGATCAGGCAGATTATCTTCGGATAATCTGCCTGATTACATTTGAGTGTTATGGGTAAATCTGGCTCAAGGGTATTACGGGCGACTTTATTTGGTGTAAAAAATGCGCATTACAGGTTTTATTCATGGTTTCATCTCTACATAATCCCCTCAAAACCCCTGCGTTATTTTTTCTCATTCCTAAAGGCGATATTTGCATCCTGAATAAAGTGGAAGCATGCAGAGTAACTTTGTCGATTTTGTCAAGATTTATTTCACCAGTGGAAAAGGAGGAGATGGTGCCGTCAGCTGGCGAAGGGAGGCCATGGTCCCCAAAGGAGGACCCGATGGAGGAGATGGGGGAAAAGGGGGAAGTATCATCCTCAAAGGCAATCGACAGATGTGGACGCTCCTCGACCTGAAGTATCGCAAATACATCAAGGCAGAACACGGACAAAACGGAGGTCCCAGAAAGAAGACAGGTAAAAGCGGAAAGGACGAAATTCTGGAAGTACCACTCGGGACCATTGCCAAGGACGTAGAGACAGGCGAGATCCTCGGAGAGGTGGTTCACGATGGCGATGAGATTACGCTACTCGAAGGAGGATATCCAGGCAGGGGAAACTGGAATTTCAGATCTGCGACGAATCAAGCACCTGAGTACGCCAGTACTGGGGGAGACATCAAAGAATTGACCGCCATTCTGGAGCTGAAGATGCTGGCAGATGTAGGACTCGTCGGTTTTCCCAACGCAGGTAAATCGACCCTATTGTCTGTGGTCTCAGCGGCTCGCCCCAAGATAGGCAATTACGAATTTACGACGTTGGTGCCCAACTTAGGGATCGTAGGCTATCGAGATCATAAGTCATTTGTGATGGCAGATATCCCTGGGATTATCGAAGATGCCCACAAAGGGAGAGGATTGGGGATCAAATTCCTGCGCCACATCGAGCGAAACAGTGTCTTACTGTTCATGGTGCCTTGTGATGCAGATAGTATTGAGGAGCAGTACAAGATCTTGCTCCATGAGCTGAAGCAGTTTAATCCTGATCTATTTTATAAGCCACGTGTGCTAGCCATCAGCAAGAGCGACATGGTAGATGAGGAGCTCAAAGCAGAAATTCAGGAAGAACTGGCACATATAGATATTCCGAAAGTATTTATCTCGGCGATGGCACAGCAAGGTTTGATGGAGTTGAAAGATATGTTGTGGAAGACCTTGACGGAGGAATAGATGGACAGGTAAAATAGGGCTATGTAGCACACACTTTGAGCATGGGACTAAACTCCACATGCTACATGACACTAACCATCTTTGAACCCTGAAAGGGGGGCATCATGTAGGCTAGTGGTTTCAACCCTAGCCTAAAGGATCAACTCTTATTAAGCTATTTCTTATGTCCACCTACTTAAAGCGTTAATAGTAAGAACAAGGGCTATTATATAAGGATAAACCAATTATCATCCATACTTTAAGTCTCGATTCTCTTCATCTATCCATCTCCTCACCTAATTGCTTAACGCGTGGATTTCGAAGCATTTATCAAAGAAAAGAAAATTGATCCTGCCTCTTTTCAGGCGAAACGCCCCAAAGTATGGGCGGCATGGAGAGATTTATTTGCAGCGATAGGTGCCCAGTCTTTTGACCATCAGAAAAAGTTCGAATTCAATCCGCTGCGGAGGATGTTTCCCTTGGCATTTGATCCTGCGGAAAAGGCAGCTCCCAAAGCGAAAGCGGGACTTCGGAAGGCACCATCTACAGCAGTTCCAGCCAAATCTTCAGGTTTGAAGAAGGCAGGACTCAGAAAAGCAGGCTTGAAACCTACAGGAACTACAGATTCCGCTGAAGAGACGTCTAAGAAAGCTTCCCTAACACCCGCAAAAAAACCAGGACTCAAAAAAGCGACTTTGAAAAAAGCCAATCCTGCGAAAGAGACAGCTTCTCCAGAAAATACTCCCAAGAAAGCCTCTCTAACGCCTGCAAAAAAACCAGGACTCAAAAGGGCGACGCTGAAAAAAGCTAAGCCTACACCCAAAGAAGGACCAGAAGAAGCTACAGATGATGCGGAAATGCCCAAAAACGACTAGTTTTTTCGTAGCTTTCTATAGGTTTTCCTGTGTACTTTTACTTTTTCAGCCTAACACAACACGCTCACTTCACCTCCAAGACATGACACGCTTAGCATATCAAACATTTACCCTGGACAATGGCCTAAAAGTAATCGTCCACGAAGATCATACCGTTCCCAAGGCTGTGATGGACATCGTCTATCGCGTGGGTTCCAAGGATGAGGACATCTCCATGACAGGTTTTGCGCATCTTTTTGAACATCTCATGTTTGAGGGGAGCGCGCACATTCCCAACTACGATACACCTTTGCAGCGTGTGGGAGGCAGCAACAATGCCTTTACCAATTCTGACATCACCAATTACTATTTGACTGTCCCTTCCAATCAGTTGGAGACGGCTTTCTGGTTAGAGTCTGATCGCATGCTGTCTTTGGCTTTCTCGGAGGAGAAGCTGGCCATACAGAAAAGTGTCGTCATAGAGGAGTACAAGCAGCGCTATCTTAACCAGCCGTATGGAGATGCTCACCTCAAGCTGCGTAGCCTACACTTTGAGGCACATCCTTATCAGTGGCCGACCATCGGGAAAGAGATTCAGCATATCGAAGATGCTACGCTAGACGATGTGCGCAATTTCTTCTTTGGCTACTATGCCCCCAACAATGCGACCATGGTCGTCGCGGGTGATGTAAAGTTGGATGAGGTACAGAGGTTGGCAGAGAAATGGTTTGGTCCGATTCCGCGCAGAGCACTCAAGAAGCAGGAACTTCCTAAGGAGCCTCAGCAGACGACTGCTCGTGAAATGACGCTTTATGGAAAAGTCCCCTTTCCAGCGATCTACAAAATGTACCACATGCCAGCTCAGACAGACAGGGCGTACTACGCGGTAGATTTGATGTCCAATCTGCTTTCTTCCGGCAAAAGTGCCTTGCTTTATCAGCATATGGTGAAGAAACTTCAGGTAAGTCCAGGCGTTTCGGCTTACTCTTGGGGGCTACATGATCCAGGCATCCTCTCCATAGACGGAAAGGTAGCTGCAGGAAAAACCGTGGCGGACTATGAAAAAGCTTTGGATGAGACCCTAGCTCAACTCATGGAAGTGAAAAATGAAGACTTGGAGCGCATCAAGGGAAAAATCGCGGCGTCCTTCATCATGCGTCAGACTACCATCTTAAACAAAGCCATGGCATTTGCCATCTATGATACCTTGGGGGATCCCGACTTGGTCAATCAATTGCCTGAGATCTATCACAGCCTCACGCTAGAAGACGTGTTGGATGCCGCCCAGACGTATCTGAAGCCTGAAAACTGTTCTACCTTGTATTATCTTCCTGAGGAGGCACCTGTAGGGGTGGGATCATAAGCGGGGAGATTCATCGTACCTATATTTCGAATATGGGGAGTGTGAGCTATGCTACATCCCTCTATATTTTTATTTTTTGTGAAAAAACATTTTTAGTATACAGAAATTAAATATTTCAAGTATAGAATTTAAGTATATAAAATGTATATTTAGGTAATAATAACAATTCTTGGGCATCAGAAATGCCTTATCTCATCTAGAAAACGCTCGAAAAGCTGAGGAATAGCTCGGCTCTGCGGTCTTATTTCTGAAACTTCCCATAAGCTTTTAACTGCTACATTAATCTCACAACCTATAACTTTGAATACCACATGGAAAACACATCTTCAGCCAAGAAAATGCTAGCAAGCTTTATCTTAGCTTCATGCGTTATGTTACAGCACAATCATTCATTTGCACAATCAGATATTGTGGATGCATATCCTGAACCTCCTGCTGCTCATCATGCCTACTATGAAAACAAAGGTCAACTAGTAGACAGTGATGGAAATCTAAGAGAAGATATTTTGTACTATACCGAAAACACGTCTCCCTCCTTATTCTTCTCTGAGGAATGGGTATCATTTGTCTTATATCAAGTAGACAGCGTCAATGGAGACTCCTCGTATCGATTAGACATGAAATTTGGATGTGCTTCTGAACCACAAGCTGGGATTCCTGAAAATGAAATATCTTGTCCCACCCTACGTCCCAAAAGTAAGGTGGATCAACACCTCAATTATTATTTTCCTCACTGTCCTAATGGTATACTAGACGTCACTGGATACGATCAGTTAAGTGTAGAAGAAGCCTTCCCGAAAATTAATACGCACTTTTACAGTAATGCCTCAGGCGCCAAAATATTCTTTGAACTAGAACCAGATGCAGATCCTAATGACCTTGTGCTTCAGTTTGAGGGGCAAGATAGCATCAGTATCATCACGAATTCTGGAGCCCTCAAATTATACATGAGTGGTAGAAGGTTTGTTTTCCCACAAGCGACCGCCTATCAAGTATCATCTAACAATCAGATTATTCCTGTCACATGGCAACCCTCATGGTATCATATGGGCAATGGACAAGTAGGCCTCATCATCGGGGGCAACTATGATCATAGCCTACCATTGATGATAAGAGTCGCAACCCCTGTATTGACACCTTTGATCCGTGAAGATAACCTCTATTGGAGTACCTTTTATGGAGGAGATGGTCTGGAAAGAAACACTGACCTCGCAGTCAATCAGGAAGACGATATGTATCTGTTGACGGTCTCTACTAGCCGATTTTTTCCAGTGCTAAATGGTCAAAAGGAAGAACCTAGCGGAGGTTTAGATCTGATCATCTCCAAGTTCGATTTTGGTGCAAGTAGGGAATGGGCGACCTTTTTTGGGGGAAGTGGAGATGAGTTCCCAGGAGACATCGTGTATGACGAGGACCAAGAACAGATATATGTCTGTGGGAATACTTCGAGTGATAACTTACCTGTACAGCAAGGAAACAGTACTTTTTTTCAGGCTAATCTGGGAGGGAAGACAGATGCCTTCATTGGACGTTTTACAGAGAGTCAAGGAAGGACGAGGTGGGTAAGTTATTTTGGAGGGACAGAAGAAGACTTTGGAGAGGGAGGGCTTGTATTAGATGAATCAAGCCAGCGTCTATTTTTGATAGGCACTAGCAGGGGAGGTACTCAGACTTCCATCTGCCCTACAGATACCCTTAGTGGCTTCCCTCTCTGTCCAGGAGGAGGCAATCGCTACTTCCAGGCAGATGTGCAGGGTGGATATGACGCATTTGTGAGTGAATTTTCAACCCTTGACCATTCGCTCACTTGGTCTACCTACTTTGGAGGAGATCAAGATGATCGGGCCTCAGCCATAGCACTAGGATATGATTTACAAGGCAATCTAAATGCCCTATATGTAGGAGGAAATACAAGTACCCTTCAGGTTCCTGCTACTATTACCTCTCCTATTACAACCGCAACAGGGGGTGCCTTTCCCTTGGCTAATCCATCTAGTAGTACCTACTTCCAGTCTACCAATGGTCAGCTTTCAGGATTTACTAGCAAGTTTGATATTCCTTCTTTTCAAGTAACATGGAGTACCTTCATAGGGGGAGAAGGTGTAGACAGGCTTACAGGTTTGGCGACGAACTCATTGGGTGATCTATATGCAGTAGGTAATACAAGAACGTCCCAGACTACCCTCTCTTGTGTGGCCAACACACAGGGAACCTTTCCAATCTGTAATGCCAATAATTTTTCATACATAGACAACATATTCACAGGTGCCCCTAATGAAGATGGGTTCATTTTACGTCTAAATCCCTTGCATCAGCTCACATGGTCTACCTACCTCGGAGGAGAAGCCTTGGAACTCATTCAAAGCATCGACATAGATGCCATGGATAATGTCTTCATTGGAGGACGTACAGAGTCGTTAGATCCTAACGCCTCAGGAATTCCTACACTCAATGCCAACTTTCCTGCTTATTACTTTCAACCCCAGAACTCGAGTATTGGCTCAGGATTTAATCAAGGATCGGATGTATTTATTAGCTCTTTTGATACCCAAAATCAGCTTCGATATGCTACTTATTTTGGAGGACCTCCCGAAGCACTCAATCGCAGCGGAGACGAAGATGGCCTAGAAATTAAAGTCTCCCAAGGCAACAACTTGTATGTAGTAGGATCTAGCCTCACCAACCTGACCCCAACAGAAGACCCCCCTCTCATCACTGATGTTCCTTATTTTGTCTCATCTCTCCCTGGAGGCGATCAGTCAGGATTTATTACACGCTTTGATCTTGATAAGGTATCTACAGCCGTTGAGGGACAAGCTGACTCGTCAATACCTATAAAAGTCTATCCTAATCCTGTACAGGATCAGTTGAGGATTCAGTTTTCTCAAGTTCTAGGTACGATAGAGGTACGCGTGTGGGACCTCATGGGACGCCTACAATTAGCAGAGTCTGTGAATCACCCTTCTGCCAAGGATATACTCACACTCGATACAAGTACACTCTCCAAAGGAAGCTATATCCTACAAATAATCGGAGCAGATTTTCAGTCTACCCATACCCTCATCAAATAAACCATGCATCGCCACCATCTCTTACTCTTTCTGTACATATGTTGTTTCTCGATCATCGCACGAGGGCAGACAAGGCCCAAGGTTTGGGAAGCACTCCCTTTTGAACTGAATAGTAGTGTTCGCACATTCTATGAAGATCCTTTTCAGGATCGTGTCATCATCAGTGGTTTCTTCTGGAAGATCGATAGTACCCCTGTCAACAATGCGATCAGCTTTGATGGACAAACCTATACCAAGCTGGGAGGGAATCAAGACATCAATCAGGCTATGTGTATTACCCACTTTGAGGGGCTGTACTATTATGGAGGCTTTGGAGGACTCTTTACCTGGGATGGAGATACTACATGGACACCTATACAGACCGATCTGTTAGTAAATGACATGAAGGAAATAGACGGAGAGTTGGTGGTAGGTGGATTGTGGAGCACAGATTCTTCTCGTCCTTATGATGGATTGGCAGTTTGGGATCATGAAAGAGGAACTTGGGAAAGTTTCCATGGATTCGAACATATTGCCCCCTCTCCTCCTAGAGGAGGATCTAAGAGTATTGCAGCTATTGTAGAGTATAAGGGAGAGGTATATGTAGGGGGAAATATAGATAACTTTTCTCCCTATAACGAAATCGCTCGCTGGGATGGAAATGACTGGAAGGATGTGGGAGGAGGAGTTATAGGCTCGCATATTGATGATATGATCGTCTACAAGGATGAGTTATATGTCAGTGGCTTTTTTTACCAAGCCGGTGATGAACCTGTCTCACACATTGCCCGATGGAATGGGCAGCGATGGGATGGACTAGGGGGAGGAATCTTCCCATCTCAAGTCAGTCAACTTTTCATTCATGATGGATACCTCTGGATGGTAGGCAAGTTCTATGCAGCAGGCGGTATCTACACAGGCCCCATCGCCAGATGGGATGGCGAGAGATGGTGCAGTCCAGGAGGTGATTTTGGCGATATTCCAGTGACAGCTTCCATTGGTAGATTTAGGGATACGCTTTATGTAGGGGGTGGGTTTAGATCTGTAGATGGTGACAGCAGCATCAAGTATATCGCCAAGCTATTGGATCATACCTATGTAGATACCTGCTCTGAGCGAGTCATTGCCACACAGGCAGAGGTCATCGAAATCGAGTCTCCCACCACTTATTGCTACCCCAATCCCGTACAGGATCAGTTGAGGATTCATACTCAGAATATTCCTATACAATCGGTAAGGCTATGGGGGCTCCAAGGAGTCGTTCATGAAGAGTTTAAACCAAAACAGTCTCAGTACACCCTCTCATGGGATGTAACACATCTTACCTCTGGACTATACATAGTAGAAATTATATTTCCTTCTGGAAAAGCTATCGAGAAGGTATGGATACAGTAACAGAAAAGCCGAGGAAATCTCTCTCCTCGGCTTTTCATTATCTATACTATTCACTAGGCGCCTGGCGCTAGCATCATGATCATTCTTCTTCCATTCATAGTAGGCGGTGTCTCGACTTTTGCGATCTCGCTCAGACGCTCTTGAATGGTCTCTAGTACCTCTCGTCCTCGGTCTTTGTAGATGATGTTGCGACCTCTAAACTGGACATAAACTTTCAGTTTGTTGCCATCTTGCAGAAATTTTTCCGCATTTTTTAGCTTAAAATTAAGGTCATGCTCATCTGTATTGGGGCCAAATCGTAGCTCTTTGATCTCTGTAGTAGCAGATTTGACCTTATTGGCCTTGCGTTGCTTCTTCAGGTCGTACATGAACTTGGAGTAATCGACGATTTTTGCCACTGGTGGTTTGGCTTGTGGAGAGATCTCGACTAGATCTAACTCCAAATCTCTCGCAATAGCGACGGCCTCACGCGTAGGCATGAGATCATTGGATTTTTCATCTCCAATTTGCACGACCCTTACTTCAGGTACGCGGATGTGATGGTTGATTCTGTGTTCTGCTTCTTTACGAACACGTTGTGGTTTTCTTCTCGAAAATTTTCTTCTACCCAATATGTCCTCCTTGTTATTAGTGCCATCTGAAAAATAGTAAGGGACAATCCGCTGACTGTCAGATGACGGAGTGATGAATTAATAAAAAATTATTGATAAAAAAATAAAACAAGAAAAGGGGAGATGGATTGTCTGCAAAAATATGATGTGCGTTTGCCCCAATTTTCCGATTCTATACAAGTGGAATATACGAAAATTATCTCAGCATGTTACAATGGAATGTCTTCCCAACCTTTTGGGGTGATGGCCTGACGAAACGAAGCGATTTGCGCCAGTACTTGTTCTTTGGTCATTGTCCGTGCAATCCAATCCTTGTACAACAGCCGATCCGCCACATGCTCCAAATCAAAGGTCCAATAGAGCGTCATCAAAGGATTGATATAGAGTCGACTTCCTGCTGTACGTGGCGTCGCGTGCACATCTCCATAGGCTCCGCGGAAGGCATCTGCAATTGAGTTGGCCACGATGCTCATATGGTTTTTGTGTGTCTCATTGGAGCGTGTCACGAGATCGAGGAAGCCCTGCACGGCAGACTCAGATGGAGGGAAACCCAGGACACCCTTGAAGCCTCCTTCCGCCATCTGCTCAGCGATACTTTCCAAAACCTGCGCATGTGCAACTTGATGGAAGTGATCAATCCCAAAACCAATACTGGCCAGGTATTTTCTTTCCAGTGGCAATCCTACTCCCGCCACAATCGAAGCCATATCCTCGATAGGGGTCCCTAGCCCAGCTTCATTTCCTATCATAAGACTATCCGTGCCTCCATCTACAAGGATCAAGGTATCGATCTGATATGCTTGTACAATATGACGCATGGCGACCTTCATGGGGATCACACCTGTACCTTGGAAGGCAATAACCTCATCCTTTTCTCCTCTATCCCTCAACCACTCGGCCAAAGTCCGCTCGGGGAAATATCCCTGTTCCTTAGATTGGGAAGTGACTCTGTAAGCATGGGGACATATCTCTTCACAGATCATGTGATGGAGGAAGGAGAAAGCATAATTGCCCAAGATGACTTCTTTTCCTGCTTCCTTCAGAGCCAAATAAAGGGGAATGCCACTGTAAATATCAAATCCGCCCCCTGCTCCCATCAGGAAGATGCGTTGTGCTTGTTGGAGTTCGCGCTGAAAGGGGATGAGCATGTATGTACGTGTTTGCTGTGATAGAAAGTAAAGGTATACGATTCTGTTTGAAGATCGTTAGAAACGATCAGATCATAGCATGTGTAGATCGGAGTCTAAGCATTGCGTAAGGTGATGGGCTGAATAGGAAACAAAGCCTCCTTACGCCTTCACTGGTTCTACCATGATGACTTGCTCGCGATCGACGGCCACCAATCCAGGTGGATCGCCTTTGCGCTTGCGAATGTATTTGCGAGGGGTGTATTGTACAGGGACAAGGGTGTCATTTTTGCGCTTGGAGTAGTAGGCTGCTAACTGCGCCGCATATTCCAGCACCTCTCCTGGAAGGTCCTTGCCCGCCCGATGGCGAATGATCACGTGAGAGCCCGTCACATCTTTCGCGTGGAGCCAAAGGTCATTTTTACTCGCGTATTTGAAACTTAGCTCATCGTTGTTGCGTGCATTTTTTCCCACAAAAATCTCGTATCCTGCCAATCTAAAATGTCGAAAAGGAGATTTTTCTTCCTCGGCCTCTTTCATTTCTCTACGAAGCTGTCGGGAAAATTGCTTCATTGCCTTCAATTCCTCTCCTCCAAAGCCCGTATCCTGAAGGGTAAGCTTGTCTGGCGGTGTAAGCTGCTGAAGCTCTTCCCATTCACCCTCTGCATTTAGCAACTTATTTTCTATGTCCTCCATCTGCTCCTTCAGATAGAGCAATCTCGCCCTCCGCTGCTTGTGCTTGTTGTAGTAGCGCTTGGCATTTTCTTGTGGATTGAGCTGCGGGTCTAGCTTGATGGTGATGGATGCGTCAGTATAAAAATCGTCCAGTACCACCTTTTTTACATTGGGCGCGATGGCGTGAAGATTGGCCATCAAAATATGTCCGATTTCTTCAGGATTGCGCTCATTTTCCAGTTGATCAATATTTTTTAGGTAAGAATCGTAGACCTTTTGATACTTCTTCACAGGCTTACGAATTTCCTTATCCGCGGTCTTGTACTGATTCAGGTAGGCGGCAAGCTGAAACTGGATGCGGAGAAAAAATCTTAAGGCTTCGTCTATTCCTTTTACCTCTATGGCAGGATGCGGAGGGGCAAATAAGTAGAACTTTACTTTTCTTCCTTCCTTGCTGATGTAAAACAGGTCATTTTTTGCTTCTGTCAAGGCTTTCTGGTAGGCTTGTGGCAGATTCAAACCTGTTGCGGCTAGTTCTGAAATTCGCTTGGCAAATGCTTTTTCGTAGATCGGAGATACCTCACGGATATGAGAGAGGATTTCTTTTTCATCTGTCAGCTCGATTTCGGGTAGCAAGTCTTCTTGGAGAGGGCCAGGACTGTCTACATATGCCCAGTCTGCTTCTAGCTGTTGGTTGAAGAGGGCGGCGATTGTGTCCTCATGGCGGAGCATGACATTGGCCATGATGCCGTGCATCTTGAAGATCAGTTGATAACCCTGGGCCAGCGTCAGCACCATCACGCGTTCCTGAGGGACGACATAGCCATCTTCTAGTGTCAACCCTTCTATCTCTGCAAAGAGATCGACCACATTTTTCCGTGCTTTGGCATAGCTAAACACAGGGACGATGTAGGTTTGCGGTGTATGGCAACCAATTCGTAAGTAGATCCCTTCCAACTCTAAAATAAGCTCATTCTTATTTTGCGAAAAGGCACTCAGAACCTTCTCTCCTTTGTGGTGGGTGAGGAGATGATCAAGTAAATGTCTCAGTGCGTAGTAATGAAAATGCATAAGCTGGAAATCGAAGCTGCAATTTACAGCATCGCAGCTCAATCATGAAACTGGAAATGGGGGGCAAAGGTTACAGCGTGGAATGATCAAGGAAGAAAAGACCCCAAATAATATGTAGTGCTGCTTTATAGAAACATCATGGGGGTTGCTTCTACAAAGCAGCACAGGATATATACCATCCTACGTCTCAATATTCAGCGGCCACTGACTGATCTGTGGGGAGACTTCATGTGCCTCAATAAAGGATTGGATCTGTCTGCGGAAAGTAAACAAAGCTTGATTGATCTTATTGCCATCCTCTGTATCAGGGAAAAAGCGTTTGCTATCTAGACCTTCTATCGGAATAAAGGATTCGTAGGGGGAGGAGAAAACAAAGGTGAAATAAAACTTCATCATCTCGCCCATAGTACCTGTATGTGGCAGGTAGGTCAGCAATTCTTCTTGAGATATGGATCGCTGGGTATCAGCAGGAATGATATCCCCTCTCTGCAAGCAGGGCGGATAGTTGGGGACAAAGGTCAAACCAGGATTCGCGGTATTGTTGAGGCGGCTACAGCCATGCATGGTGATACGGAAAAGGACGCTGGTGAGAAATTGCTTTAACTGGGCTTTGTCTCCGATGTCGCCTATGCCTTGCACATTTCCCCGATGCTTATCACCCGAAGCCGCAATCCAGGCTTGCAACTCGCGATCCTGTGAGACGGCCAAGTCTGTGTAGGATTGTTCGACGAAGGTATTTACATACGCCTGGGTATGCTTCCACACTTCGAGTTGTTGTCCCACGATGGGGAACAGATCCCAAGGTTCCTTGATGGAGAAATCTTCTTTCTTTATTCCGAATTTCTGCAAGGTATTTTCTGGATCATCTTCGTAGAATGTTCTACCTGCACCAAATAAGTTGCACAACTCTAGGAACTGGGCAGCTGTAGCGATGGGTGTAGGAGGGGCGATTTCCTTCCATTCCAAAAGCAGGACATTATTAAAAGGCATGAGGTAATCAAACTGTGGCTTGAGTAGTGCCTGTAGCAAATGATCTTCCTTGACGTGATTGAAGAAAGTCATCTGCAAAGCAGCCGTGACGATGTGCCAATGATACACATGCCCCAACCAGATACCCCAAGTCGTGATAGATGTCTTGGCTGCCAGTAGCGCGTAGATCCAGACTGCATTTTCTGGTTTCGTTTCTTCGTCTATGGCATATATCTGTCGATCTTTTCCTCCATATCCAGATACGACTACTCGTACAGGATGCAGCTGCCCTTTTTCTTTGTCCATCTTCAAAAAGGTGATGGTTGAGGGTACGAACCGAGGCAAGCCATGTACTTGTTGAACCTCAAAAGACTCAAAAATCGTCATGTCAATGAAGTAGTAGTTCCCTGATTCGACATAGCCGTCGATCGTTGGAGACCATGCACTCCCCATTTCTTGGCGCAGATGTGCTGCACGGCTTCCTTCCAGTTTTTGCAGGACAAGGAGGTTGTATGCCAGACCGTATTGGGCGATAGTGGGCCAAAATTGCGCTGTGGCTGCTTCTTTTTCATCTACACGGATGCTTTTAGACCATTGATCTAAAAATACAGCTCCTTGCTTGTTCACATCGGTGAAGGTCGTCCATGTCAAGCTAAACTGTTTGGGATCTGTTAGGGGGAGCGTCGCCATGGAGTTGGCCTCGAGCTGGGGTAAGGTCGTATGTCCCCGATTAAGTCGAGTCTGGACTTTGGGTAAGCTGGCACTGAGTAGGACCCGCTGAGATTTGACCTCTTGTCGGAGGTCGCGCAACGCCTTTGCACGGGTCTCGATAGGGTCGCCATCGAAGAGAAAAGAATGTGCAGTGGCCGTAGTATCGCCTAAAGTCAAGACCTCGGTCAGTCCCAACATAGCTGGGCGTGTCTCGAAGGTCCTACTCAGTAATTTCAGCAGTGTGCCTGGAAGTTGCGCCAGCACAACGGGCACTGCGGGTACATTGGGAAATCCAAGCGCAATGAGGGGGAGCTTTTCTATTTCTTTTAGAATGAACAAACGGTAGAAATAATAAGCTGCCACAACCACGAGTAGGATCAAAAAAATGTAAAGCAGGATATGCATAATGCTTAAGGTTGGGGGTGATAAATAGCTTGATTAAGGCCACATTGGAAGTTCCAAACATGGTCTAAAACTTTGTACTATAAAACCTATACTAAGCGTAAATGCAGCTGTTCACAAGCGTAAAAATACCTGAATCATTTCGGGGGCAGAATATTTTTTGAGTGTGAAGGGGTAGGGTTTGAAATAAATCTGATTAGGTATACTAAGAGGCTATGCAGGGGTTTTTTATCCAAAAAGAAAGGGGTCAACATCCACTTGATTCCCTGTTAATCTTGAGAAACAATTAGGATGTTGACCTTCAAAGTCTTAATGCGTTATTTTTCTTCGATTTCTGGGTGTATCAAGGGCGCGCAATGGTAATTAAAGGAATTTCATACTCAACGACATCTTTGCGAATGAGGCCGCTGATATTTTCGGCAGAGATAAGTACGAGATTGTCGACACGGCTTGCCATAGGAGGAATGGTTTCTTTATGATTTATGTGTGCTTTGTAGGCACGTTGATCACCTCGAATGAAGACATTCCAATCTGTCGAGTAATTATTTCGATAGGTAAATTCACGAGGTACAGGTTGTATGTTGGGATCGGAAGTGATGACAGTATAGGAACCTTTGATGATGGTCTGATAGTTTTCTGTATAGTCTCTGATAGCCGCTGTTACATCCCCGTATACATTTCTTGTTTTCTGTTTTCCTTTGGAGTTGGTGTAAGTTTCCTCTCCCACTTTGACGCTAGTTTTGACGATTCGGATATCTGAGACCGTGCGCTCAGGGTTGGGGGCGATGACCTGAAGAAATCTCCCTGTCCATACTTCGTGAGCCCCTAGTTTTTCTGCGAGTTGTCGCGCAGTGTAGCTATTGAGTTCTGATCCGTAGTTTTGGCCGAGCTCGCTCAGAGCAGGTTGAATCTCCGCAGTTGTGATGATTTCTAGGAATTCCATGGTTTCGGGATCATTGGCGAGCTGACTGATGATGCGATCCCCTGCCATATCTCCTATGCCTCCGAGATAGTCCAGATTGGTACGATTCCCAAAGGGCAAGATGATGATACGCTTAGTTCCTGCTTTGCGTGCTTCTTCATACTTTAGTTGGCAATCTTTGTAAGCAGGAAAAAATGCCATGGCCCTTTTGAATTCCCTGGCGGCAGCTTTGTTTTGGTCTATACCTGTAGATTGCATATGGCTTAGCCCTTCCTGATAATGCATCTCTGCGGTCGCCTCATACATTTGGTCTCTTCTAGCAGTAATCGCTGCGATCTCCTTCGTGAAGTCAGGAATGACAATGGGTACGATTTGTTTTTTGCTTACCTTGACTTCTTCAATACCCAAACTAGATAAGTTCTCACGGCAGTATTGGAGGTTTTTGAAATCCTCCAATAAATCGTCACATGAGAAAGCTGTAGGTTCTCCTACAAAGATGCTCGTCACATTTTTTAAGTAGTCATCATGCACTCTAAGGGAGTCCATCACTTCGACAAAGTTTTTCCCGAGATTTTTGATCCGCTTTTTAGAAGAGGGCTTCTCCTTGATCTCATTGGTGAGATAGACCAATGCATCAGAGAATTTTTTTTGCTTCATCAACTTGTTGTAGCTCTGAGCATGCAAAAGTTGGGGAAACACCATGGTTACGGCAAACGCAAGGGTGAGAATATGCGTGGAGATTTTCATGACAATGATTATGTATGTGGAAAATAAGATAAATGTGAATGTCCAGCCTAGGACAGGAATAACGGAATAATCAGCCATAAATTAGTCCGATATGGAACTGTTTTGTTAAAATGTATAAATGGGGTGAGGGACGACTACTTGTATGTAATTAGTCGAAAGCTTGAATAGAGGTAGGGACGTTGCCTTAAAATTAGGAAGAGAAATTCAGGGCAACCTTCTGACTTGTAGAAAGTGGAATCACTCAGACCATGCTTGGGACAACGAAAGTTTAGCTAAAGCGTAGCAATTCCAGGCTCTGAGGAAAGCCATTGTGGAAGGTTTCGTGGTGTTAAATCGATCAAAACGGATACAGCCTAGCTTCTGAAAGCGCAAACTTTTAGGAGATTTGAAGTTCCAAACATGGTCTTACTTCTACCACAGATGATGTACATACTGCTTGATGTACTTATCATATACTTCTTCCACATCCTGCATGGCCATATCGGGTAGGGGCGGAATTTCTGACGCCGCAACGTTTTGTTGTACATGGGAGATGTTGCTGGCACCTGGAATCACGCAGGAGACTTCTGGATGCATCAAAATCCACTTCAATGCATATTGAGTCAAAAATTTGCGTCCAAATAGTCGAAGGTACTCCGATACGCCTGCGAGTCCGACGTCGTAATTTACACCAGAAAAGGTTTCGCCTTTATCGAAGTATTCTCCTTGACGGTTGAAGTTGCGATGATCGCCACTATCAAAGATGGTATCCTTATCAAACTTGCCTGTCAGTAAACCACTCGCCAGTGGGACACGCGTGATGACGCCCACTTTAGCTTCTCTTGCAAGGGCAAAAAACTGATCGGCAGGTTTGTGACGGAATAGATTGAAGATGATTTGTACGCTGGCGAGGTTGGGATACGCCAAGGCGCGGATGGCTTCATCTACTGTCTCCACACTGACACCGTAATGGAGGATTTTCCCTTGATCTGTGAGTGTATCCAAGGCATCAAATAAAGCCGCCTGCTCATATACGGCTGTGGGAGGACAGTGAAGTTGGATGAGATCAATGGCTTCTAAGCCTGTATTGGAGAGGCTATTTTCAATGAATTTGGTGATATTCTCAGGGGTGTATCCTTCGGCTGTATGTGGATTTAGGCGGCGTCCGCACTTGGTGGCGACATAGATACGCTCTGAGCGATTGCGCACCAGCCTTCCAACGGCGCGCTCACTTTCTCCCCCGCTGTACACATCTGCTGTATCAATAAAGTTGACGCCTTGGTCGATCGCTTCATTGAGGATCTGGTCTGCCAGCTTTTCATCGAAGGGGCTGCCCCACTTACCGCCTACTTGCCATGTGCCCAATGAAATTTCAGAGATTTTCCAGCCTGTTTTTCCCAGCGTTCGATAGTGCATAAAGGGGTGATTTTATTTGCTGGGAGGAAATAACCAAGGAAAGGGGAAAGCGACAAATAATTTTTATCATTATCAACTTCCTTTGTCTCTTGAAAGTCAAATCTGGCCTCTTGCCTTGATCTCTAGGTATTGATTGAGGGCATTGACTGTAAGCTCTTTGGGAGGGGTGAGGATGGTCAAAATCCCGTGTCGCTGCAACTCACGCACAATTTGTAATTTGGTAAATGCCATGTCTTCAGCCGTAGTCTTGATGTAAGCCTCTTCCAAAGTGGTCGGACGCGCTTCTAGCAATTCCTGAAGTTCGGTATTTTCGAAGAAGATCACTACGAGTAAGTGGATTTTGGCTAAACGCTGGAGATAGGGAAGCTGTCTGTGAAGCGCATCCAGAGATTCAAAGTTGGTAAATAACATCAATAAGCTTCGCTGGCTGACTTTGCGCTTGATCAGCGTGTAGAGTTTGCCATAGTCTCCTTCAAGGAAGTCTGTCTCCTGATTGTACAGCACCTCCATGATGCGATTGACTTGAATCGAACGACTGTCAGCAGGTACAACGTCATATATCTTCTCTGCAAATGTGATCAGTCCTGCCTTGTCATGCCGATAGGTCGAAATTCCTGTGATGACGAGGCTGGCATTGATGGCGTAATCCAGTAAGGTAAGCCCTTCGAAGGGCATTTTCATGACGCGACTCTTGTCGACGAGGCAGTAGATATTCTGAGCGCGCTCATCTATATACTGGTTGACCATCAGCTTACCTGAACGTGCAGTTGCCTTCCAATTGATGGTACGATAATCATCTCCACTGATGTACTCTTTGATTTGCTCAAACTCTGTCGTGTGCCCTAATCGGCGAATCTGCTTGACTCCCACGTCTGTGAGACGATGCGAGATAGCCATCAGTTGATATTTACGCATCTGGATAAAAGAAGGATAGCAAGGAACCTCATCTCCCTCATTGAAGATATATCTCCTCTTGACCAGTTCTAAAGGACCCCAAGCGTAGATATTCAATTTCCCAAACTCGTACAAGCCTCTCTCTACCGGGCGAAGCTGATAGGGGAATGTATGGGTACTAGAGCTGGGTAAGAAATGCTCAAATGTTTTTTCTCGCCATTGGAACTCAAAGGGGACTTCATCTAAAATGGAGATCTTAATTCCAAACCGATAGGCAGAGGTACAAATGATATCGATGGGATTTTCATCTCCATTTGAAAACTTATCGGGTACATTGCGACGGGCTTTGATCCCTTCTTTCGCACTAAAAATCAAGATAATATCCAGTATTACAAAAAGGATCAGTAAAAACAGGGCTACTTGTGCCATCAGAAATATCTGTGGCAGCAAGTAGGAAGCCAAAAAGAGCCCAATAATGCCTCCCAAGATGATGAAAAGTCTGGGGGTGAGGTAAAGGACTCGAAAAAAATGTGTAAGGCGATCCATTGAGGTTGAATACTTTCCGTCTATGTATGATGTGAGAGATTAGCGAGGGACATCTATTTGCTCCACGATGCCTTTGACTACTTCATCTGGCGTAGCGCCTTCCATCTCACGTTCGGGCGTGATGATGATCCTGTGTCGAAGCACGGCATTGGCGACCTGCTGGACATCTTCTGGGATGACGAAGTCTCGTCCTTGCATAGAGGCGATGGCCTTAGACGCTTTGAGTAAGCTGATACTGGCACGGGGAGATGCGCCTAAAAAGATTTCTTTATGATTGCGCGTCTGATGAACGATGGATGCCATGTATTTGAGGATTTCTTCCTTGACATGGAGAGAGGCTACTTGTTCTTGATATTGGAGGATCTGCTCGCGTGCCAGCACAGGTCGGATGGTGGCACTGTCGAGCTTTCCCTTGTGCAACTGTACCCGATTCAAAATCTCTATCTCCTCTTCTAGATTGGGGTAGGGAATATGGATCTTGAACAAAAAGCGGTCGAGCTGCGCTTCGGGAAGGCGGTAGGTTCCTTCTTGTTCTATAGGGTTCTGAGTCGCGATGACAAGAAAGGGCGCTTCCATCGGATAGGTGATCCCATCTACCGTGATTTGTTTCTCTGCCATGACCTCAAACAGGGCTGCCTGCGTTTTGGCTGGCGCTCGGTTGATCTCATCTATCAAGATCACTTGAGAGAAGATGGGCCCCCGCTTGAATTCGAATGAACTCTTCTGTGGGTTGAATACAGATGTACCCAATACATCTGAAGGCATCAGGTCAGGCGTAAACTGAATCCTTGAGAAGGGAATATCTAGGCTTTGAGCGATGAGTTTGGCAGCCAAGGTCTTGGCTACTCCCGGTACACCTTCAAGCAGGATGTGCCCATGAGACATAATGGCCGCAATGATCAAATCTATCATATCCTCCTGTCCTACGATCAGACTACCAATTTCATCTCTGATTTGATCCACAGCCACGCGAAAATCAGAGAGATCGATTCGATTGTCGAAGATGGGTTGGATTTCTGGCGTTTCTTCTTGCATAAGTAAATGCGATAAATACAGCTGTACACAAAAGGACATATGAGCCTTCATCGTATACAGCTTTCGGTTATGTTGACTGTTTGTACTTAGTTGCTGCGTAAAAGATCTCAATGTCGTACATGAGGTTCATCAATTCATCGTCACTGACGAATGTCTTGTCAGGAAGTGCGCTAATTTTGAAGCATAAGGATGCTATATCTGCCGTTTTTACACCTGACTTTGCTACCAGTTGCTGCTCAAACTCACTATTGATGTGACGCGTCGGGATGTTGTAGGTACTTCTGATAAAAGCTAGGAGAATTTTGACCCTTTTGGTCGCGATTCTATGGTTATTCTTCACCTGAAAATACAATCGCCCAATGGTACGCGTAAAATCAACGGTCGAGTTGGGCAAGGGCGCAATCTCAGGGACCCTACGCTGGGTTCTTTTTCCCTCAAACAATACATAAATCAAGCTGCCAATGATCAAGATCCACAAGGCCCAGCTAAATGAGGGGAATTCATTGAGGTAGTTGAATAATGCTAACCATCCTAGTCCAGGATCATCATTGCCCCCACCTCCAGGATTGCCGACTCCCTTGTATTGGTCCCACCAGATCTGTCGATCGCTCGGCATCTGCGTGAGCATGTAGGATATGAGCGAACGAGTGCGAGGATTCAGAAGATAATAGTTGCTTAGGACATCAGGTACAGAAGAGACATATACGCTTCCTTCTCCCACAGAAAGTCGGACAAAACAGGCTTCCTTTGAACTGCCATTGACGACAGATGCCAATACTTGTGTGTTGTAGAACCCATCGTTTTCGATGAAGGATTGAACATCTTCTGGATGGATGGGATAACGAAAATTTTCTCCAGGGAGTACGATGTACGTACTGTCAGTTTCTGCATTCAGCTCGAAGTCCAATAATGTGATTCCCAGCCATTCTTCGAGCGGGAGTGACAGTCTATTGGCACTCAAAAATAAGTCATTCCCCCTTTTTACAAAGCTTTTGAGTTCTTCTATGGTCAGCTCTTGAGAAATGGAAATGTAGTCATCGTGGAAAAAATAGGCCAAATCTTGACGAGGTTCATACACGGTTTGATAAAAGGGATCTTTGGTAATGACTTGTGGGGAGGGCTCAAAAAGATCTCCCATTCTCTCATACACGAGCTTACTGCCGAAGGGATGGCTAGACTCGGGAGCGTAATTTTTACGCCAGTTGGTCGGGGGTGTCAGTTGAGTAAGAACCCCTATAAGTAGCGCCAGCAACAGGAGCCCTCCAACAATATATAATATGGTCTTCGTTGTCTGATTCATCTTATACTCTGAAGGATCTGTTGAAAGGAAGTCTTAAGGGTAGGATACTGGTCTCCTCCTAAGTCGAGATCCCCATACCAAACATAGTCAAAGGCATATGTGAGCTGTCTCCAGCGTTCAGAGAGGGGTTTTCGCGATTTGCGAATCTCTCTTAGATAGTCTTGATTGGTCTTTTGGATCTGCCATTGGATGATGTTGCGCTCCGCCATGATCTGTAGCCCTTTGAGGTAGTACATGCGGATAGCCGTTTTGTAATCTCCTGCATCTTCAGCTTTCTTGATCTGCGAATCAAAATCGACCGCTCGGATATCCTCGATATTGTCTATGTCCAATATTTCTGCCTCCATTTTCTTTTCTGAGGAGAAACCGATGTAGTTTTTGATGACTAGGTAGGCGATGATGAGGAACATCACACCTACGATAACATAGGCTGATACTTTGAGAATATTAGCTATGATATTGTCTGTTTGTTTGGGGCCTGTAGGGGTTGTTGAACTAGGTTCTTGTGTTGGTTCAGGACGAGGTTCTATTCCAGGACGTGCGTCATACTGATAGGGAGGCGTTTGACTGGCTTCTTCTATGGCGTGTTCATCAAATGCGCGCTGCTCTTGTGCGTACACACCTCCACAAAGAAACTCTAAGAGTATCCCAAATATTCCAAAAAGATATGTCACGCGATTATGCTTCATGTGCCTGCGCTGTAAATTCATTCCTTATTTTTCTGGCTACTCGATTAGGCAAAATCCAATAAAACCACGCCAGATAGGAGAGTGAAAGTATAATAATCAATAGTTTGACAATGAGAGGCATATGGGTAAAACGGGTGATAAATGTCTCCAAAAAGGCTGCAAATATTACTACAGGTACAAGTCCGATGAACATCTTGCCTGCTGCAGATGCATTGCGTTGAAGTGCCTCTATCCGTTTATAAGTTCCTGGAAACATCAAGGCATGACCCAGCATGAACCCTGCACCTCCCGAGATCACGATAGCCGTAATCTCTAGCGTGCCGTGTATGTAGATGATAGGCAATGCCTCCCAAAGTGCTCCATATCGATGAAAAAACGTGAGGAAAGATCCCAGCATGAGTCCATTGATGAAGAGGGCCTGTATCGTGCCGAGCATGAAGATGATCCCTTTGACAAAAGCCATGAACATGACCATCACATTGTTGTAGGCAATGTATAGGAATGACTCCCAGGGATCTCCCCCTCTGTAGACATCGCCTGGTTCTCCTTTCTTGATATTTTCTATGGTCATATTCACATAGCCATCTCCCAGAATCTTGCGCGCCAGTTCGTCGCTTTGCGTGGTGATCAGGGCAGAGATCAGCGTAAAAAATGTGAAGATGGCAAATGAATAAATCAGAAATTTGCGGTATCGGTAGTAAATAAGTGGCAGTTCTTCAGCAAAAAAATGGTACAAACGATTTTGCTCAGGCTTACGATTCTCGTAGATGAGGAGATGTGTTCGTGCCGCAAGTCCATTTAAGTATTTGACGATCTGACTTTTAGGATAAAATGTGCGTGCGTATGCTAGGTCATCTATCAGTTGTATGTAGAGTTTGCCTAGACGATCAGGATCAATTACTTCTTTGGTTTTTCCAAAGAGTGCCTCTTCATACTCTTGCCATTTATCTTTATTTTTCCTGAGAAATGCAGGTTCTCGCATGCTGATCTGTCCTAGTGAGTGGCGTTTTGTGTTTTCAATAAAGAATTTTGCATTAGGGCTGAAATTCCTCTACAATTTCTTTAACTTTCATGTATAATACTACAAAATTAACAGAAAACCCATGAAAGAAACCAAAAGCTCCTCTATCTGTTTATGATGAGTTAATGGGGTTCTGCTGATTTATCTGAATATTTTATGAATACGATTACGATTCCCACGACGCAGCACATTGATTTAGAATATCCTGTAGCCAGTTTGGGTGATCGAATTGTGGCGGGTATCATAGATCTGATTATACAAGCAGGATATGTCATATTTTTGATTTATATAGCAGAGTGGGAAGTATCTAGCATGGCAGACATGTGGATATTTTTGCCTGCAATGCTCTACAGCCTGATTTGCGAAGCGATTTTCAATGGACAAACTCCCGGTAAAATGGTCATGAAGACGCGTGCCATTAGTTTAGATGGCTCTAGACCTGGATTTACCGCGCTGTTTCTGCGCTGGGGCTTGCGTGTCATTGACATTTGGTTGTTGGGAATCTTTCCAGGACTGGTGGCCATTATTGTGATTTCAATCTCAAAGAAAGGGCAGCGTCTAGGAGATCTAGTCGCAACAACCAATGTGATCAAGCTCAAACTAGTCACGACATTTTTGGATACGATTTATGTTGAAACGAGCGATGATTATAAGGCTTCCTTTCCCGAGATTACTTCTCTCAATGATCGAGACATCTCTATCTTGAAAGAGGTGCTAGATGCAGCTTTAAAGAATAAAAACCCTGTTCTTATGGGCAAACTTGCGGATAGAGTTCAACAGGTGGCAGGTATACAAACGAGGATGCCTGCTAAGCAATTTTTGCAAACTGTCTTGGCAGATTACAATCATTATTACGGGAAATAGCCGCTATCTGAAAATTTTTGGCATGCAAAACAGTCTGATAGATACGAAGTTCTTCTAGGACTTCGTTTTTCATGAGATATAAGAACTGAAAAATAGAAGGAAATTAGCCACTATTTCTTAACTTAAAGTGACCCTCCCCCAATCCAAGAGATCAAAATATTTGGATAACCCCTTTATTTCAAACAGGACAAAGGATAGACTTTACAAGAATCTTACAGAAAGTGTGAAAATCTTTCATGCTTAAGATGGATATTTTTCATGTTTACATAGGAAAAATCCAAATTTTATGAAAAAAATAGAGATTATTTAAAACTTAGGCACGAGATGTGCTAGGAAAATTGATATGGAATTTTGTCTATTTTTAACGACAAAAATTGAGAAAAAAGGACAAAAAGTTTAGATTTTCTGAAAAATTGAAGCGCTTTCATTGATTTTTGATGAAAAATATCGTTAAATTTCGAAAAAGTAATTCTAAGCATTTTTCTTACATGCTAATTGATTGAACAGCCGTTTTGAAATAAAAGGTATTCCCTCATACTTATTTCATGCGACTCAAGGGGCAGAAGATTTAGAAGGGTACATCAATCTACATGTGCGAGAAAAGTGATGAAGTCGCCAAACGTTTTTTCGCTCTTGTTTTAGGTCAAACCCTAGTAACTCATGAAGTCGCTTGCCATTCTGTGGGCTGTATTTCTTAGTATGAGCATGGCTTATGCTCAGCTTAATTACGAACCCTCATTGTTGATCTGGGATTCTGTCTCTGTCGAAGAAGACAAAATGAAGTTTTTGGAGTATTCTGAGGTGGAGGTAACTACCTTTCAAGTACAAAAGAACCGAAAACGTGCGCCCATTTCTCGTGAGATCCGATCTTACAATAAAGAAGGTCATCTCAATCAAATGGTGAAACTCGAACGCCATGATACAAGTATGGTGCAGCAGTACCACTACTCACGAGGAAAACTCGGCTGGACAGAGACAGAAGATCGCCTGTGGAACCGCTCTTACGTCAAGCAGGTTAGATTGACAAGTCATAAAGCTCCTTATCAGATCAAGTCTTACGAGCTGCTCAACAATGACCAACGGCTACTCTTGGGGACACGCCAATACATCTATGACAAAGACAGCTCACTGATTGCCATCCGTATACTGGAAAACCGACAGATCGTCCAGACACACAGATTTGAATACGATCAAGACAAAATGCTGGTGAAGGAAACTTTCGAAGACGCACAATCACGTGTCATCGAAGAAGTCGCCTACAGATATGACATGATGGGATTTGTCCAGCAAGTTGTGATCGACATAGCAGGTGTGACAGATGTATACACGTATCAGTATGATGAAAAGGGACTCCCCATCCAGGCACTTTGGAAGCGAGATGGACTCACCAAAGGTTTGGTTTCTTATCAGTACAATCAAAGCGGTTTGATCACAGAAGTCAAACAAATAACTGATGTAGAACAACCTTCGGAGCATCAATTAGTTAAAGTTGTTTCCTATAAATAAAGAAATTGAGGAGTACCGTTCTACTCTTGCACTAGGTCTCCTCAATCCTTGTTTCTGTAAAGAAACATACTATCCTTGCCCTTGCTCGTCCATCTGCGCCTGTAGATGGACTTCTTTTTTTGTTCAGCGTGAGTAAGGAGAAGTAATTATCAGTGAGAATAAGCCTCTTCAATCCTACATACTATCCACCGCTACCGTATCTACTGCAATCTCTTCGGGTAATTGAAATTCAACATCCTTGTTTTGCTTTTTGATCTGGTCGAGGGTACGAGGAGAGATGGAGCGGGAGACTTCCAGACCACGAACAGTAGAGGCGGCTACACAGTCCTTGGTTTCTTTCAACTCGAATCGGAGTTGGTTAAACATGAGCGTGACATTGGAATAGACGCCGGCAGCTTCCCCCTTCTTACGTCCTCGGAAGATCCACTTCTGTACGGGTCCACTCCCCGCGAATTCGTCCTTGGTATCGTTCTCGTCTCGATAGAAATAATCCGCATAAGGAGAGGAAACAATGCTCTGTACCGCCCAGCCTGGATCAGGTCGGTAGAGTTCAAAATCCTTGGTCCCCGAAGCCGTGCTTCTGTCCCCTTTGGTTTCTTCAGCTTTCATCGCCACGCGTGCCACCACCAATGTATCCAAGTTGATGATTTGGACGCTTGCGTAAACATCGGGACCATTTTTCTTATAGTTTTTATCGCCGCGCGTGTGAGGGGGAAGATAAGAGATGGCGGCAGGACGGATACCCACGACTTTAGTCTCGCAGATCTTAGGTACCTTTTGTAAGATGCCGATGCTGGATATGTCGCGATCTCCCCAGCGGAGGATGACCCGCTTGGCTTGCTTGGTGAGTTGGGCACCGCTCCCACTCAGATTGAGGGTCATGTGATAATGCGAAGGCTTATCCAGAGTGGAAGTAATATCTACGCGCTCACTTCCATTGTCCACCAATACTTGTAGCTTGTCGGTGATGTCGAAATCATAGCCGTAAAACTCAATTTTGTTTCTCCGATTGGCTTCTAGCGACATGTCGACAGCCAATGGCACCACTTGACAGAGCTGTGGCTCCATAGGCGGAGGATCTTGCTTGAGGAAGTTGGCCTTGATTCTGAGTAAATTCTGGCGGAGCCGTGCGCGAAAAAAATCCACATCACATCGGATCTCAGATCCTGAGGCTGCAACCGCGCGTGTAAGCAGGTTATTGACCTCATTTGTGACAGTGCTCTGCACATCTGCTGGGAGATCTCTTTTCAGCTCACCGAGCACAGACTGCCAGTCTGATGAGGCATCGCCCAGTGTACCTACGGCTCCATCGATAGAGTTGGTCACGGTCTGGACGAGGTCATCGACTTGTTCTGCAGAGTCACAGGATAGAATAAAAAAGGAGAGTAAGGCAAAGAGGGAAATTGTATGTAGGGGTTTCATCTTGGGTGACTTATAGATGATAGGCTAGTTCTATTGAACCTGACAAAATCTACGGTAAAAATGTACAGATAATTAATCTGGCAAGCTAGATATTATTGAAGTTAGAAGTATTCCGATTATTTGACAAATAAAAAGCCCAGAGAAAAATCTCCGGGCTTATAGAGTGCAGGTCGTCTGTGAGGTCTTGAAGACCGGCCTGAAGTCTGAGATCTAAACGTCTCTCAATTAATTTCGACAATGACAAGTCGGGCGCATAAAGCTCTGTGTGCTTTCGAAATAAGGATAAGCGTTTCCACTTCCTTCTTGCTCCCAATAGAATGGCGTACGCTCACGCGTGTAGTTGCCAATTTCATTGACGGTTTCGGCATCATAGAGTCGGCCATTGACCATGGTATAGACCACATGTTCCGACTGTTGGATATTTTCTAGTGGATTCCCATCGATCACAATCAGGTCGGCGAGTTTTCCTTTCTTCAAAGATCCAATCTCCTCATCCATGCCTATGTACTTGGCGCCCCTGATCGTAGCTGACTTCAGCGCTTCGTGATTGCTCATGCCGCCTTGCTGAAGCATCCACAGTTCCCAGTGTGCACCGAGTCCTTGAAGTTGCCCGTGTGCACCTAAGCAGATGTCTGTCCCTGCCTCCTGAAGCTTGGTGCAAGACTGCGAAGTCAGGATGTGGCCATTGGTGTACTCTTCCTCGGGAATCATGATGCGGTGACGCGAGCGTGAGTCGATGATGCGTCGGGGGGTGAAGGCTAGGAGGCGTTCCTTTTCCCAGACATTGGTTTTTTGGTACCAGTAAAATTCGCCATTGATCCCACCATAGTTTACAATCAAAGTAGGCGTGTTGGCCGTGCCTGTCTGCGACCAAAACTGGATGACGTCGCTGTAAAGCGGGGCGACGGGTATATTATGCTCGACAGAGGTGTGGCCATCCGCGACCATTGACATATTGTGGTAGAAGAAAGACCCGCCTTCAGGATAAACCATGATTTCCAGCTGACGCGCCGCTTCGATGACCCACTGTCGCTGGTTGCGGCGAGGTTGGTTGTAGGACTTGACGGAGAATGCGCCGAAGGCCTTGGTACGGCGAAGCGCAGACTTGGCATCTTCCAGATTGTTGATGACGGCCTTGAAATCGCCGTCTGCTCCGTATAGGATCGTCCCTGTAGAGTAGATACGTGGACCTGTCATGACACCTGCTTTGACCATCTCGGATTGGGTGAAAGTCATCTCTGTATTGGAGGATGGGTCATGCGTAGTCGTGACGCCGTAGGCCAGGTTTGCGTAGTACTGCCAGTGTTTCTGTGGGCTAAGTCCAAAGCGGAAGGCGCCAAGGTGTGCATGTACATCAATGATGCCAGGCATGATCGTCTTTCCATCCACATCGTAGACTTTGGCACTTTTGGGAATTTTGATGTTATCGAATGTCCCCAAGTCCTTGATTTCATTGTCCTCGATCACGATGGTTCCATCCTCTATGACCTCATCTCCCTCCATCGTGATGATGCGAGCATGGGTGAAGGCGATGACTCCTTCGGGCTTGTCCATGGACACTGTCAGGTCGATCTTCAGACCCGTCGTATCCATAGGAGGCAACTTTTCTCCTGCGCCATCCAAAAAGGCGAAGCGCTCGGTAAGTTTGTCTGTGTAATATTCATTCCCCAACGTCCAATGAAGCGACTTACTATCTGCCGACCAGTGGAGGTTGATCCCCGCATCTCTAGCGACTTGCGCGACAGGGACCTCTTTCGTGCTAGAGGAGAGGGACATGGCCTTTCCGTGCATAGAGAGAGGGGCAATGTATACTTTGTGTAATTCGATGAAGGCAATCCATTGGTTGTCAGGACTGGGGACGAAACGGTTGGCGTATTTTGAGGTGAAAATGGTGTGCTCCTTCTTGCTTTGGAGATCCATGTATTTGAAGGCCTTGCTCAGTGCCCCAAAAAGATACCCACCTGTCTGGTAAAATACCTTGCTTCCATCGGCAGAGAAAACAGGATATTCACCTGATTTTGAAACCAATTCTATTTCTCCATTCTCGACCTTCATCATGTAGATGCCTGGCTGCTTGTCAAAAGTGTAGCCTTGGTGGATGTTGCCTGCCTCTTTGCGAAATACGATGTGTTGTCCATCAGGAGAGAAAGAAGGGGTACGGAAGATGCCTTCCTTTTGCGTGAGTTTTTTCGTCGTACCTGTAGTCAGATCCATAACCTGAATCGCTCCCATTTTCTCATCGTCCCAAGTCACATAGACAATGGATTTTCCATCGGGAGAAAAAGAAGGTTCAAACTCGAAGGCCGTATCACTAGTCAAACGCTCGGACCTTCCTTTGCCCATCGGCGCTTTCCAGAGGTGGCCCAGAGCATTGAAAATGGTATAGCTTCCATCAGGGGAGGTGATCAGCTGACGGAGTACTTTGACTTCCATTTCAGAAGTGTACACCTCCTGTTTGAATTTGACTGTTTCTGCTACTTTACGCGTGTCGTCGATCTGAAAGGGAATGATCTGCGATGCTTTTGTCGTGACATTTACGCGGTTTAATTTTCCTTTCCCCCAAATCACAATCTCCTCATCCCCTGGCATCCAATCGTAGCCTGTGTAAGGACCGAAGATCGCCCAAGCTTCTTGTTGATCTTTGGATAGCCCATCGAAAATGGGAAACTCTTGACCTGTTTCGAGATTGTGGATAAATAGCACCGACTTCGTGCGTACGCGACGGACAAAAGCCAATTTCTTCCCATCATTAGAGATTTGCGGACGGCAGGCACCGCCAGGACCTCCCGTGACGACCTCAATATTTCCTGTTTCTGTATTGTATCTCTTGATGACGTAGATCTGATCGTTAGGGTCTTTGTTGTACTGAAAATACCCTCCTGGATAGACATCTTCGGAGAAGTAGACATACTTCCCATCGGGAGAAACCACAGGCTCGTTCACATCTTGCTGGTCGTTTTTGCGCTTGGTGAGTTGTATGCCTTTGCCGCCAGAGATGTGATACATCCAGATTTCTCCTGCACCCAGCGAACGCTGAGAGGTGAAGTGCTTACGCGTCACGAAGTACTGTCCATCAGGCATCCACGCGCCATTATTCAGTAGGCGGAAGGTTTCCTGAGTAATTTGCTTTGCGTCGCTTCCATCGGATTTCATCACCCAGATGTTGTCCCCGCCTCCTGCATCAGAGGTAAACAGGATGTGCTTCCCGTCGGGACTGAATCGTGGTTGGACTTCCCATGCGAGTCCCGAACGCAGGGCTTTGGGCTTACCACCTGTGATGGGCATCGTATAAATGTCTCCCAGCATGTCGAAGGCCAGGGTTTTTCCATCAGGACTGACATCTACATTCATCCAAGTACCCTCATCCGTGGAGATGGGGATTTCGGTATAGTTTCCAGGAGGATTGTTGACATCCCATGTGCCTTTCTTTTTGTCCTGTGCAAAGGCAAATAAGATACCCAGCACAGCCAAAGTAGTGAGTGTAAGTCGTTTCATTTCAGTTGTTATTTCAAGCAACTTCTAACTTACGACAAATGGAGGAAAAGGGGAAATAAGAGCCGCCATGTTCAAAAACAGAATAGCCCCATCCAAAGATGAGGCTGAAACTACGCACGGGTTAAAAAAAAGATAAATTTTTGGGAGACTGTGAGATTTTGAGAACCGAGAACCGAGAAACCTTGCCAGTGCCAACGTCTCGTTGGTGCTCCTGCTGTTTCGATCCCTTTAGATACAAACTGAAGGAGGCTCGTGTGGTCTCGGCTCTTCTTGAGCAACGCGAAATCCCGCAAACGGGATCGCTTCTCCTCATCTCCATTAATTATTCTCCTTTGTCACAATAATCGGCTTGATGTTCCCTTCGGGAGAGATAAGGAAGTACTCGCGTTGGGTGACGGTTTGTTGAGGTATAGGTTCGGGCTTTTCTTTGAGGTCAATGCGCATCTTGAGGTTGTAGGTAAACTGGACGACGGGCTCTATGATCTCGGGATTGCGGACGATGTCAAAACCTTTGAAGGCGACAGGGCGATAGTACTCTGAAGTGGGTGTTGGGATTGATTTTTTGACAGGTCCGTTATATTGAAGCTGGTTGTCCATGCTGGCTTGAAATGTCTCGTAGCGCTCTGGCGGATAATAGGCAGCCGATGTCTCCGTGATTTCTCGCTTTTTATCCTCAATATCGATACCTAGCCCTTCGTAGTAGGCCAGTTTGCGCTTGACCAGTGCCAGCGTTCGTGCCCTTAGGGTATCATAAACAGCTTCTACTTCATATACGACATAGTCGGCCTTGAGCAATTCGTAGACCTCATTCTGGGCACAGATTGTCAGGATGCGATCGAAGTCTTCTGCGTTTTTAAAACCGATATGCAAGTTTTTGCGCATTTCAAAGCCTATCGGAACTTCGTTGTAGGTCGTCTTACTGAAGATCTTTTTGGATGCTTCGAGCTCGAAGGCAGGGAGCAGGGAGATCATGTCTACATAGACGGTTTGGTCACCTGGAAGCGCGCTGATGGCGTCCTTGATTTTGGTGATGCGCTCATTCATATTTTTATCGGCGTCCTCCACATTTTTGGCGACAGTGGACATCGCGAAGACAGCTACATAGGCATCTGCCTGGACATTGACCATGGCTTTGATGTCGATGTTGAGGGCGTCACGCTCCTGGAAGACCGCCTGTGGTGTTTCGACGCGATAGGAATAGGTTCGATTTTGGACCTCTCGTTTGACCTTGCCATTGATTTGTGCAAAAAGTGGAAGGCTCAAGGCAAAGGCGGCTGCCAGTAGGAATATCTTTTTCATGTTGATGATTTTTGGAGGATAAGGAGGCTTTGGAAAGAAGCACCAAGAATCATAGTTGTATATTCTTGGTGCTTAATGATCAGTATTTTGTGCTTTTGTGAGTAATTGGATCAAAGGTGGGAGACAAATGATGAAGATACGCCTGTTAAATACTCACACTATCCAGTCTCGATTCTCCGTTCTCTACTCCCGATTCTTATTAGTCCTTCTTAAAATTCATTCCTTTCGACTCTCCTTGCTTACGGATTGCCTGAATCATGGCTTGGTCTAGTTGATTCGTAGAAGTGCTTGTTGTTTGCGTTTTTACAAATTCCTCCCGCTTTTTGTAGAGTTCATTAATCTCTTTCTTGATTTCTGCACGCTCCTCCGCCTTTTCTTCTACATATTCCTTGAGTTCTGCTTCATTCAATGCTTGCAAGGTATCAGGCAAAGTTTCAGAGTCGATTTTCTTCATGTCAAAATCATCGTCTTCAGCAGCATCTACCAAGTCCCAGTTTTTATTTTTGTAAGCAGAAGAAACCTTGGATTTGCCGCGCTTGACGATATTTCCCACTCCAAATGATTCTGCATTAGAATCCTGTACTTCCTGACGCTGCTTCAACTCCTTTCCTTGTGAACCATAATAGATGTAGGTATCATTCAGACGGGAGTTGTATTCACTGATCTGGGCATCATAAGGTGTTGTTACATGTGTCACACGCTGGTTGTGGTCAATGTTCATATACTCGCCTTGGCCGAGTGTCGCCCCATGTGCCCAACCTGTATTGAGTCCTTCTTGCGCATTGCCACAGAAGATCGTGTTCACCAAAATGCCTCTTTCATTCGCGTTGCCTGTACTTTGGGCATAGCCTACAGGACCTTGCCCGAAAGATTCATTTCCTGCAATAAAGATCATGCGTAAATCCTGTGGATTACTGGTCCATTCCAAGTCGCTCACCGCTTTTTGGATGACCATGCCACAGTACTCGTCTCCGCCTGAAGTAGTCAGGGCAAATAGTTCCTGTGAGATCAGATCCAGGTTGGTCGTCAAGGGAACTACTCGCTTTGTATACCCTGTATGTGATCCCAGATGTGGGGCACCATAAATGTAGAGGGCAATCTCTAGTGAGGTGGGCTTGCTACCGACGCGTGCTTCTGCCATCTCATTGACGATGTCCCAAAGCTTTCCCTTGGCTTGGTCGATGAGCCCGCTCATGCTGCCACTGATATCCAGAAGGAGAGCGACCTGAATATGCGCTGTGGCATCTGTGGTGGGAGCGGGTGTAGGTGTGGGAGAAACGGGTTGTGCTATAGGTTGAGAGGGATGAGGAGAGGCGTAGACGCGACTCCAGAAATTGATGCTCAAAAACAAACTTCCCAAAACAAGGGGAAAGAGGGCCAGCATAAATATTTCGTTTTTCTTCATGACTTTTCAGTGAATAGGTTGAACAATGGCCAAAAGGTGGTGGGAAAAAAGTTGGAAAAAAATGGCCAATACATGGCGGAGAAGGCTCACTGGGTGAATGTGCCTTTTGACTGGGTGAATGCGTCAGCGAGGATAGAGGAAAATAGAGGAGGAATGGTAGGTCGTTTTACTTTTTGCTTTTGCCTCCGTATGTTATGAGTGTGAAGACGATTTCTATACATATCATCCTACTTCTGATAGGGACTTTCCTATGGGCGCAATCTGCCAAGAAGGAAGAGGAAAAGAGAAAGACAGATGATTTTGGTTATGGGGAACAACAACCCGTAAACAAGGCTGACTACCTGAATTTCGCCATCGACGCCACAGATAGTAATCCTGAGCAAGCCCTGGATTGGATCAGTAGTTTTTTCTCTGCTTCGAATGAAAATGATCCTGTCTCCGACCAACAGGCATATTTTCAGTTGGGAAAGATCTATCTCAAGCTAGAGCGCTATGGTTCGGCGGCGGACGCTTTCGAGCAGGCAGAAGGATACTATGACTTGATTCCGAGAGGAGAGGTCAAGGCCAAATCATCCAAAAGAAAAGGAAGGATACGAAAGAATGCGACCCTTCCTGCGGTAGATCGGATGTTGTTGGCAGAGCAACTGGGTGTGGCGCATATGAAGGCAGGGGATGCGGAACAAGGAAAAAGATGGCTCAACAACTTTCTTGCACTTGCAGAGACCCGAAAAGATGTCCAGGCGCAGATCCGTGCCTTGAACTTGCTAGGAGATTTTTGGACAGAACAGCAAGACTTACTACAGGCAGAATCCTTTTACCAGAGAGCTGTCGATCTCAGCGCGCCTCTTCCGACACGCAATTCTTATGTCAATTCGCTAGACAATCTCTCGCGCAACAATCGCTTCAACCAACAGCCCCAGCAAGCCCGTCAAAATATCGGACTAGCTGTAGAAGCTGCTGAAGAGGTGGGGGACGATGAGTTGCTAGATCAATCTTACCAGGGACTGACGGATTACTATGTGGAAGAAAATCAGTTGGATTCGGCTATTTATGCCGCCAATAAATCCTTAGAGAGTAAGCGTAAGAAAGGAGATCGGGAAGGTGAAGCCAGGCAGAGTAATAAACTTTCGGAGATTCTCATAGAGTCGGATAGCACCAATACAGCCATTGACATCCTGAATAAAAGCCTGAACATCGCACAAGAATTGGGTGAAATAGACGTAGAAGCAGAAACACATGAACTGCTGGCAACAGGCTATGAGAAGCAGGGAAATGTAGATCAGGCTTTGTTTCACTACAGACAAGCTCGTGTTCTACAGGATACCTTGGCGGTGATTCGTGAAAAAACCTTCAAGCGCAAGCTCTCGCAGAGCGATCAGATCGCACGCAAGGATCGGCAGATTGCGGCCCTCCTAAAAGAGCAGGAACTGCGGGAGACGCAGATCGAGATCATGACGGAGAAACAAGACGTGCAAAGACGGATCTTGTGGATACTGGGCTTGGTGTTAGGCTTAGTTTCCGTTTCGGCTTTCTTGGTGGTGCGATCCAATCGCGCGCGTCGCAAAGCCAATCAACTGCTCGCACTAAAGTCCCTGCGAAGCCAGATGAATCCCCATTTCATCTTTAACTCCCTCAATTCCATCAATGGCTTCATCGCTACCCATGACGATCGCGCCGCCAACAAGTACCTTTCAGATTTCTCACGCCTGATGCGAACCGTACTGGAGCATTCACAGCAAGACTTTGTACTGCTAGGAACGGAGCTAGAAGTCCTCAAGCTCTATATGAAATTGGAGCATTTCCGTTTTGGAGATAAGTTTGACTACGAACTAGCGGTAGATCCAGAGCTCAATCAAGAGCAGATTGTCATTCCTCCTATGTTGGTACAGCCCTATATCGAGAATGCAATTTGGCATGGGCTGAGATATAAAAAAGAGAAAGGAAAGCTCTCCGTGAGCATTGCGGAGGTAGGACAGAAAATCCTCATCCAGATCGAAGACAATGGGATCGGTCGGAAGAAATCTGCCGAGCTCAAAACCCGCAATCAGAAGACCCATCAGTCTACAGGCTTGAAAAATACCGATCAGCGGGTCGCCATCATCAACGATGTGTACAAGGCCTATCTTTCTGTGGAAATCGAAGACCTAGAACCCAATCAAGAAGACACAGGTACACGCGTGTCCATCACCATGCCTACCAAAATCCATCAAGCATGAATACCTCCTTACGCGCCATATTGATTGATGATGAGTCCATCAGCCGTAGCACGCTGCGCACATATCTGGAACGCTACTGTCCTGACGTCGAGATCGTAGCCGAAGGCGATGGGGTGGAAGCGGGACTCTCCGCTATTCGGAAGCACCAGCCAGATCTGATTTTTCTCGATGTAGAGATGCCATATGGCAATGCTTTTGATCTATTGGAGCAAGTGGAGAACATCACGTTCGAGACGATTTTTGTCACAGCTTATTCGCAGTACGCCCTCAAAGCCCTCAACCTCAGTGCAGCGTATTATCTCCTCAAACCTGTAGATGTGGACGAGCTAGTAGAGGCTGTGGGGAAAGTCAAGGAAAACATGCAGAAGAACCAGCAGGCTTTTCACACGCGGATTCTAGTCGAAAATCTTAAAACGATCCAGCAGCAAGCAAGGAAAGTTGTTTTACCTGTGATGGAGGGATTTGAAGTGGTCAAGGTAAAGGAAATCATGCGCTGCCAAGCCAATGGAAACTTTACAGACATCTATTTGCAGGAGGGAAAAAAGAAAATGATTTGTCGTCCGCTCAAGCATTTTGAGGAGATTTTGACAGAAGCAGGCTTTATGCGCATCCACCGCGCCCACCTCATCAATCTCGAATATGTGATGGGATACATCCGAGGCAAAGCAGGACAAGTCAGGATGGAAGATGGGACAGAGCTACAGGTTTCTGCTTCTTACAAGAAGGAATTGATGGCCCACTTTGATCAGAAGTGAGAGAGAACCTGCGGATTAGATTTTCACTGTTTTCATTCCTCATTCTCCCCTTCTAAACAAATACTTCAAAGAATCCACACGATCATTTTCATTCAACCTTTGCGAAATTACCTGCGAAATCTGATCATCTGGATCTAGTGCTAAAAAGGCCTCACTGTGCTGCCTTGCCTGCCCATATCTGCCCGCCTCTAGTGCTGTATGCATCGCGATCTTCAGCGCACGATCTTGTGCAGGATATCCTCTTTCCAATAATTTCAAGGCCTGATTGTGGGCTTGTTCATATTTCCCCAAAAGAAAATACACCTCCATCAACTCCAAAAGATAGGGTGAGTCTAGGGTTTGATATGAATCAGAGGCTTCGTAATAGGGAAGTGCATCCATGGGATTCCTTTGTGCCTGGAAGTGAGTGACAGCCTGATCCAGCAGAAGCTCGGCATATTGTCTGTCATTTCCCTTGAATGCATAGGGTTTCAGCTCTTCCAGTATTTTTTCCTTTCTCCTTAAGTACTCCTCTACAGGCTCCTCGCGAATTACGAGAGAATATAAAATATATCTTGCTGATTGTGCCCAGTAGGTTCGGTTGATGTGCATGCCCACATTTGTCAAACGATCGGCATGACTCTGCTTTTCTGCATTGACGAGGAGCATGGGGAGGAGGAATAAAGCCAGTCCCAGGGCAGAGAAAAGGGACACAAACTTGGGTTGAATTTCTTCCATTTGCCTTAACACACTCAATACCCAGATGAAAAGGACAGGACATAAAAAGCAGAAGACATCCCAATCCATGGGCATCGACAGCAGCGGATTGATCATGAAGAGAATGGAGGCCATGATGAGGACTGACAAGAGGGTGAGTACAATTTCAGGTCGATTCCAATCGATTTGTTTGCGATACTGTCCGATCGCCGTGCCGAGTATGAGTAGCCCTACAGGAGAAATCATCAACCATATATTGAGATAGTCCTGTATGTGGTTCCAACTGAGGAGATTGTATCGATCTAGTGGAGGATCAGGAGAGAATAAGGGTAAAAATAATCGGTCTATGTCTTCGAAGTCCAGCATGTCTCGAGCGTCTACATGGTCCTCAAATACAAAGAAATATCCGATCAATCCCATAACGACCATAGGGAGATACACCCACCATAATATTCCGCTAAGGGAAAAAATACGCTGAACGAAGGGCTTATTTTTACCCCAGTGATAGAGTAAAACGAGTGCCAGAATAGGCAGTAAGAGAATACCAAAGTTGTGGAGTTTGAGGATAAGCCATCCAAGGGGAAGAAGACTCCAGAGGTAGCCTATTTGGGAAGTTTGAATGTAGCGCAACATCAGCATCAGCCACCATCCCAGGATCGGGAGGACGAGTCCGTAGGATTCTGCATGTCCCATGAATACTTGCATCATCGCTAGCGAGATCCCCATGATGAAAGCTAGCCATCGCATGTGTGGCGTTTTCAGGAATTTAGGGACAAACCACCAGAGCATACCTACCCAAAAAGCACCTCCTAATGCCACCAGTATATGATAGCTTTCTTGGACGGTGCCTCCTCGGTAGTAGGCCAATACACCCACCAGATCAAAGATAAAATCTCTTCCTGCGCCTAACTTTACATTTAAACTGAATAAACCACTCCAAAAAGCTGAAGGAAAAGTGCTGACCGTTGCGTTGAGGGCTTCCGTACGTGTAAAAACATTGCCATAATTGTCATCGATGATGGGGATTAGGTGACAGATTCCCCACATTACTCCAGCCCAAATCAAACTCAACCACTTGAGATCCCAGACACGGCTACCCCCTGAGTAGGTCCCCTTTTCGAAGTAGCCATACAATTGGAGTGCAAGAACTATCCCCATGAAAATGACAATCTCTCCACGACTAACAAATGCCAAATAATGAATGCCCCACCATGTATTCGGAAAGATGGCAGCAAGAACAAACATCAGACTGATCCCTAATCCTATGATGAGTGGACGTGATTTTAAGGGAGAATGAAGGGTTTTCTGTGGCATAATTCCAATTTAAATAAGCCTTTTCATTTTTTTCTACTGGGAAAAGAATAAAACTGACAGAAATTACCCCATTCCCTGAGAATCTCCAGATGTTTAGGTGTCCTCCCTCCCTAACTTTTGCCTGCGATTTGAACCATTCAACACGCTCTCTATGCCTGTAAACATAGCCCCAACAGCTTTTGTATCAGCCGCAGAAGCTGTTTCTCATGATCGTGTGTTTGTTCACGGAGTCGGCATGACACCACACACCTTGATTCAGGCACTTTGTGAACGCCGATTCTATTTGCAGGATGGGGCTCAAGTCTATTTATCTATCTTCTGAATTATGCTAATTTTCTTATCTTTCGGATAAAATAGATAGGAAAATAATGGAAGGGATCTGGATATTGCTAGCGAGTTTAGGGGGAATGCTGTTGGGAGCAGGCCTAGCGTATGTGTGGATGCAAGGGAAATGGCAGCTTTTAGCACGAGAAAATACCCGTCTTCAAACGACAAATAATACGTTAAATCAGCAGATAGAGAAGCAGGAAGCAGGTTTACGTGAAGCCAAAGTCGCCCAAATAGATCATCAGTCCAAGGTGTTAGATCTCACCAAGGAAATTAGCCGATTGAAAGAGTCACATGTCCTGCTTCAGCAGCAGATGAAGGAGAAGGAAGGAGAAATGGGAAAGTTACAGATCCAGTTTCGGGCAGATTTTGAGAGTTTGGCGCAGCGTATCTTAGAGAAAAATACCCAAAAACTCAGTTCAGATAACCAGTTTCAACTCCACCACTTGCTTCAGCCTCTCAAAGAGCGACTATCTGCCTTCGAACAAAAAGTCGAACACACCTATCAGCAGGAAGCTCGGGAGCGTTTTAACCTCAAGCGGGAGATTGAAAAACTGGCCAGTCTCAACTTGCAGATGGGCGAGGAAGCCCGCAACCTGACCCGTGCCCTCAAGGGCGACACCAAACTCCAAGGCAACTGGGGCGAACTCGTGCTCGAACGCATACTGGAGCAAAGTGGTCTCCGACCCGAGCAGGAGTACATCGTGCAAGGCAAGGGCCTCAATCTGAAGAATGAAAACGGGCAGCGCCTCCGTCCCGATGTCATCATTTGCCTACCTGATAAGAAGCACCTCATCATAGATTCTAAAGTCTCGCTGGTAGCCTATGAACGCTACTTACAGGCAGAGTCTGACGGCCAGCAAGATAAGGAACTGCAGACACATCTACAGTCTGTGATGACGCATATCGACCAGTTGAGCCAAAAGCACTACAGCAACTTAGAAGGCTTGGATACGCCCGACTTCGTCTTGTTGTTCATGCCGCTGGAGCCTGCCTTTAGTTTGGCTTTACAAGCCAAGGCTGACCTCTTTACCTATGCTTGGGACAAGCGGATTGTGCTGGTGAGTCCCACGACTTTGTTGGCGACGCTCAGGACTGTGGCTTCGCTGTGGAAGCTAGAGCAGCAGAATACGCATGCATTGGAGATTGCAAGACAAGGCGGCGCATTGTATGACAAGTTTGTGGGTTTTGTGGAGGAAATGGACAAGGTGGGAACCAACCTCGATAGAGCGACTAGAAGTTACGCAGATGCCATGCTCAAACTCAGAGATGGACAGGGAAGTCTGGCCAGTCGTGCGGAGAAACTACGCGCCTTGGGAATTAAGAATCGGAAGAAATTGGAGTAGGAAAAGTAAAACCTTGGTTCTAGTTTTAGCGTTCCAAAATAAACACATAAGTATAATTTTACCATGAAACACATTCAAACATTCCTTGCACTTGCCCTATTGACTTTTGGACTGGCTCATGCACAGACTGTGACTTTAACAGCTGATGAGCCATTTCCTTGTATTTCAGGAAGCCCTGCTTCAGCTACTGTTAATTTGAATGTAGCTATCTCGGGAGGAACGCCTGTGTCTATCAGTTGGAGTCAAGATGGGGGATTGTTCTCTCCACCTGGCCTCGCAACAGATACTTCGTTCATCTATTTCCCTTCTGGTCCAATCGATTACGGATATCGTCCAAGTGTAAGAGTCGATTTTGGAGGAGGAGTAATTATAGAAGAAAGCATAGAAATACATCTGATGCCAGCACAACTTGAAGTCGCATATTTCCAGATACAAGGTTATTGTTTTTCTCCTGTACGCGTTGATTTGTTCTTAGTATCTGTAGCAATTCTGCCTGGTCCTTCAAAATTTGTAGACTATACCTACACTATTAATGGACCCAACGGAGTGGTAAGTACAGGTACTGGAACCGAACGGTTCGATGGGTTGTCTATATATATACCCAATTTGGATTTACCTCAAGACTTTATTCCAGGACTTCATACGGTAGATTTTACTGTATTCGTTAATCCAGATTGTCCTACCTTTCTTAGTTTTCCAGTCGAATTTCCAGCTCCTATGTCCGTTGAGATTGTAGACGTTACATCTCCTCAATGTGATCTCAATGGGTCGATAGACCTAAAAATATCTAATGGCGTACCTCCATTTGACGTAAGGTATGCAGGTATGCAGATCATCACAAATGATTCGCTGATCACCTTACCCAACATTGTAGAAGGTCGTTTAAAAATCAGCGTTTCGGATAATAATCTAGACTATCCTTGTACCAGAAGAGTTGATACTACAATTACTGATGCTACACTGGGAATTGCAGCTACTGTTACTCCCGTACAGTGCTACAATGATGGTGACGGAAGTATCGATTTAACTGTGACAAGTACTAATACGCCTCTTCCCTATCTCTGGTCTACAGGAGATACAACAGAAGACCTGAATAACTTGAATGCAGGAACCTACACTGTATGGGTATCTGATGGACAGTGTGCCCGAACGGAAGATTTTGAAGTTCGCGTGACAGGAGTGGCCACCTCCAGTAATGTGAAAGGAGCAGATTGTGACGGAGAAAATGGAGAAATCGACCTTTTTGTCTCTGGTGGTACATCCCCTTATAGCATCCTTTGGTCTACTGGAGACACTATCAATAATCTCACTGGATTAGATGAAGGGGGGTACTCAGTCACCGTCACAGATGCCGATGGATGCCAAAATCATGAGGTTTTCTTGGTCGAAAAAGCCCTTAATTGTACCAATGATGTAACGGGAAAGGCTTATGTAGATGCCAATGGAAATTGTATGTACGACTTAGGGGAGCAAATACTGCAAGGCTTTGTACATGCAGGTAATGGACAAAGTCAATATGTGGATATCCTGGGAAATTTTGACATTGATCTACCTGCTGGGACTTATACGCTGACGCATTCGCTGACTAATAATCCTTCTTTCGATCTGAACACATGTCTTCCTTCAGGACAACATGTCTTGACTTTGACTGATTCGGACTCATCGGGCCTCGACTTTGCTTTTGAAGTGCCTAGTCCTATCAATGATCTGGCTATCTACATTACCCAAAATCCGATTCGTCCTGGATTTGATCATACGTATTATGTACACGTCAAAAATGAAGGAACTACACCGATTGCTCCGACGATTTTCTTCAATCACGACTCACTGGTTACTTATCTGAGCAACACAGGGCCTGGAACTTATTTCCCTACGAATAGAGAAGTCATTTGGAACCCTGCTGTGATGAATCCAGGGCAAGAGCTGATCTATGAGGTAGAGGCCAATCTCCCTGCTTCTGTTCCTTTGGGAACCATGCTTGATGTGTTTGGAAGGTTAGATCCCTTTACCACAGATGATGATCAGAGTGACAATATCTATGGAGGGACAGCGACAGTTGTAGGCTCTTTTGATCCCAATGACAAGTTGGTCAGCAAGGATACGACCAGTCCAGGCTTGCGTACCTTGACCTACACGGTCCGTTTCCAAAACACAGGGACCTTCCCCGCGGAGTTTGTGATCCTTCGCGATACACTAGACGATGTCAATCTGGACTTGTCCACGCTCAAACCTGCAGGTTCCAGTCATCCCTATGTGATGGAGCTCGACGGCAACGAATTGGTGGTGACCTTCAACAACATCAACCTACCTGATTCAGCCTCGAATCCCGAAGGCAGCAATGGATACTTCATGTTCAATATCCTGCTCAAGGAGAATCTTCCCCTCGGGACATTGACACAAAACCGTGCGGGGATTTACTTTGACTACAACAAGCCGATCATCACCAATTATGCGACGACGGTCTTGGCTTTGAGGGTAAACAATGAGGAGGAATTGAGCAGCGAAATCGAGATTTTCCCCAATCCGAGTACGGGGATTTTCCAGATCAAGCATGAAAATCTCACCATTCAGCAGGTCCAACTCTTTGATCTGAGAGGGCAGATGCTCATGGAGAAAGGCGAACAAACCGACATACTAGATTTACACGATCTCAGTCAAGGAATCTATATCCTGGAAGTCCAGACAGATCAGGGGATCTTGACAGAAAAAATCATTAAGCAGTAGTCGTACGAGTAGAGAGAACATAGATCCAATCCAGCCTGTAACCTATGAATACAGGCTGGATTTTCGTTTGAAAACTCCTATTTATATACCTCCAAGCAAGACGTGCTGCATTTTTTAAGAAAATTTCTTCAGAAATCTATCTCTATCTACGACTATCGAGTATTGCCTCCCATAACTAACCATTTTCGATCTCAAACCATTATTCACGACACATGAAATACGTTATTTGGATTCTTATCTTTTGGCTAAGTTCATGCGCTTTAGTCTATGGCCAAACAATTACACTTACTGCGAATGAGCGATTCCCATGCTTTGTGAATGGAATTGCCACTGTCCAGATGAATGTCAGCGTTACAGGTGGAACTCCTGTCTCCATTGTCTGGGAAAGTGATGGCGGAGCTCCCTCCTCTGCGCCTGGGCTCTTGACGGATACCGCTTTTAACTATCTTGCTTCTACGTATTCATTTACTGTGGCACAGCCAAGGGTAACGGTAGATTTTGGTGGAGGAAATGTGATCAGTGAGACTCTTAGGATTGTTTTTCAGCCAACCTATATTGACATTAGCCTCAATGGAGACTTTGTGATTGAAGATCCCTGCTCTTTTGCAGCTTATGTACGTTTCTCGGGTGATTTTGGTCCCTCCAACTCGGGCATGTTAGGAGATGTAGACTACCAATACAGCATTACAGGTCCCAATGGACTTATTGGGACAAAGACAGGAAATGAAAATCTTTCGTTCAATGGATTTTCCTTCACAGATTTCACCATTCTCTCGGGGGCATTGGTCACAGGCTGGTACTACTTGGATCTCATGCTGAGTAAAAATGCAGCTTGCCCTGCCATGGTACGAGATTCTGTATTCATAGAGGGGCTTCCCAGTTTGGTATCCATCACATCACTAGGAGGTAGTTGCGATCCTGCACTAACTGATGTGGAGGTTACAGTGACAGGAGGTCTTCCCCCTTATCAGCTCATCTATCCCACACTTACAGGTAGTAGTTCTTTCTCTACCTCTGATACTGTCTTCATCCTCTCAGATGTAAAAACGGGTTTAGAGGTATTCACGCTGGAGGATAGTAGAGGGTTTGAATGTACGGTGACAGATGTATTTTTTATTGAGTCTCCTGTACCTCTAAGTCTAGACGCAATGGTCACGGACGTAGTTTGCAGCGATGATAGCGTGGGAGGTATAGATATCACAGTTTCTAATGCAGTAGGTCCAGTTACTTTTCAATGGTCTACAGGTGAGATGACAGAGGATTTGAGCAATCTTATAGCAGGAACTTACAAGCTCACGGCTACAGACTCCTTGGGCTGTACAGTTGTGGATTCATTTGTGGTAGATACGGCAGTAAACTGTCCTACTTCAAGCAATGAATTCCTACAGTCTTTAGTTAATGTTTTCCCCAATCCGAGTACAGGTATTTTCCAGATTTTTCAAAAAAATATACAAATTCGTTCTATACATGTGCACAATCTTTTGGGGCAACGAGTGAAAGAAAATGTGCAATGGAGTCAATGGAAAATAGACTTATCTGATCTGGATTCTGGTATCTATTTCCTTGAAATAGATACGAGTGAAGGGATTTTGCAAAAGAAAATCCTCAAAAAATAGCTTGAACTAATTGTCTGAATGTTATCATGAAAGGCTAGCTTAAATCAAGAGCTAGCCTTTCTTTTTTCATTTTTTTTGAAAGTTCCCCAACTTTCTTCAATCCCTCTCTCGTGTATAGCGCTGAAGAGACTCTTTACACCATTGATCATACTTAATTTATCAAATACAATGAAGCGACATATACTTTGGATTCTTGTCGGCCTACTGTCTGTAGGTTTCTGGAATCAGGCACAAGCCCAACAAACCGTCAATCTTGCAGCATCTTCTACGGCTGTTTGTCCTGGTGATATGGTCACCATTACGGCTACGGCATCGGGTACACCCATTTCGTACCAATGGTCCCTTAACGGTACAAACCTTGCGACGCCTCCCACACCTAATGTACTGGATTATACCTTTACCCCCAATGCATCAGGTCAGCAATGGTTCTCTTTAGTGGTAAACTATGGAGGAGGGGTGACAGTCACTCAAAATATCTGGATCTTTGTGGGTGCGCCACAGATATTTTTTGTCCAGTCCAATAATCAGCAAGCCTGTGGACCTGGAAACTATGACTTTTTTGTCTTCCTGGATTCGCTCCCCAATGGTGTGACTCCTACCATTAACTGGAACATCGTGGGTCCTGCGGGTACAACTACGGCTACAGGACAAAATCCTACCATCAACCTGTCGGCTGTAGGATCTTATGTCATGACGCTGACTGCATTTGCGGACCCCAACTGTAGCAGCACCTTTACCTACAATTACACGGTCTCGCCGCCCATCACGCTAAACGAAGTAATTACCAACCCTTCTTGTGGATTGAATGATGGTTCTATCGACCTCAATCCTACAGGTGGCCTTTCAGGGTTTTATGTCTATCAGTGGAGCAACGGCTTTTTCTCCCCTAGTATCACGGGCCTGAGCCCAGGCACCTACTCTGTCACGGTAAGTGATTCTCTCCAATGCGAGGTCATAGACACATTTACGCTCGTTCCTATAGGATCTCTTGATTATTCGATTTCTTCTACTGATGTAAGTTGTTTAGCAGACAGCACAGGTTCTATCGACATTACACCTATCGACAGTGCAGGAAATATCACCTACTTGTGGAGCACAGGGGCTACTACGCAGGATCTGACCAATGTTCCTGGAGGAGTCTATGTAGTGATCATTAATGATGGTGTATGTTCTTACACCGAAACCATCGTCATCAATTCTTCTGTCCTAGACTTGACCTTCAGTACGACAGATGCCGCGTGTGATGGCACAGGAGGAAGCGCGTCGGTGAGTGTGACAGGAGGTACAGGGCCTTACACGTATGCATGGTCCAATGGTGGCACGACCCAAACGATTTCCAATGTGGATGAAGGAGGATACTCTGTCATCGTAACTGACAGTACAGGATGTGGTGACATCGCGGTAGGGCTAGTCGAAGTAGAAGACTCATGTACATACACGATCTCAGGTCAAGTCTACTATGACGACAATCAGAACTGCCAATTCGACGGGCAGGACTTCCCCTTGCAAGGATGGGTATTTGTCGACGGCCAGTTTGCAGTGTACACAGATCCCAATGGCGACTATCAGTCCGAGGTAGCTGCAGGTCAGCACGTGGTTTCCTTTGTACAGCCGTTTAGCAACTGGTATTCGATTCTATGTCCAACCGCACAGAGCCACGTGATCAATGTAGGCACACAAGATATTCCTGGACTGGATTTCTCAGTTATCCCAGATACGATCATTCGTGACCTCGAGATTGTCGTCTTCTCTTCTGTGATTCGACCTGGATTCCCTCATTATTACTACATCTACGCCTACAATAGCGGGACTGTACCCATGAATGCTGTCGTGACATTTACCCATGACGCACTTGTCAACTATGTAGGAAGTACACCTACCGCAGTGAACTATGATGCCACTACGCGTACGGCCGTTTGGAACATCAGCAATTTGCTGCCAAACTCAAGTGAAGGCTTTGTAGTCGATGCTTTCTTGCCTGCTAGTGTACCCATCGGAACCCCCATTTCCTATGGAGGAGAAGTCGCACCCATCACAAACGATGCCACACCTAGTAACAATGTCTTCTCAGGCGTAAAAGGTGTGGTAGGTTCCTATGATCCCAACGACAAGCAGGTGGCGCCTACAGGTGAAGGTACAGATGGCCTGATCCGCGAATCTGAGACGAAACTGACGTATACTGTACGTTTCCAGAACACAGGGAACTATCCTGCTACCTTTGTCATCATTCGCGATACCATCGATGAAAATATCTTGCTCCGCTCCATCAAACCCGTAGGTGCGAGTCATGATTATACCATGACGATGGATGAAGCGAATCGCTCAGTAGAGATCACTTTTGCCAACATCCAGTTGCCAGATTCTGCTTCAGATCCTGAAGGTAGCCAAGGTTACATCATCTTCAACGCGCAGCTTGAGCCTGGATTGGCAGTAGGCACAGAAATCGAGAATACAGCGTTTATCTACTTTGATTTCAACGCACCGATTGTGACCAATACCGTCAAGAATACCATCTTCCGTCCAGTCTCTGTTGACTTTGAGTTGGATACTGAGATTCAGTTGTATCCTAATCCAAACACAGGCTTCTTCACCTTAAAGTCTAAGACAGACCTCATGGAGCGCGTCGTGGTGTATGATGTCATGGGTAAAGAGGTTCAGCGTCTACAGACAAACGCCAAGGAAGCCATGGTAGACCTTACGCAAGTAGCAGGGGGTATGTACTGGGTGGAAATCCAGACGGCCAACAACCGATTCTTGCACAAGGTGATGATTGAGAAATAAGCGGATGGATTTCAGGCTGAACGTAGGGGCAATCAACAGATAATTTTCTCCTTGTCTGACTTCTTTTATCCAAGTGCTGAAAAAGTAAAGGGACCGATCCTAGCGTCGGTCCCTTTACTTTTTAACTTTTTCTTCACTACTAAGCCTCTACCTGTGGCCTAAGCGTGTAGCGTTCTGCTAACCTTCCAAAGGCAGTAAGCTGTTCTTCCTTCCAATGTATATCTTGTTGGAGCTCCCCTGCCATGAGGGTTGCGACTTGTGGAGCCATCGCAATCGCTGCTTCTGCATCCAAGAAGAGAATGCGGATTCTTCTCGCCAGGAAGTCCTCGACCGTCCTTGCCATCTCGTGACGTACGGCCCATACGACCTGTGCATAGGTGTAGTCATATTGAGGATGGAGTTTTTCACCTAAAGTCGGATCTTCTTTTATCAGGGCAAGTATTTTCTCTTCCTCTGTCCCGTACACATACATATGATTAGAAAGGTCGGGATGCGGTTTATAACCATAGAGGTGAACGTCGGCTGATTGGCTAGGCTGATGAGGTAGCTGGGCTACTTGGATGGCTTTGTCTACAGTATCTTCGCCCATTTTCCTGAATGTCGTCCACTTTCCCCCTGTGATGGTGATCAACTTACTGGGGGAGACGATGATCTTATGACTGCGAGAGATTTCTTTGGTGCTTTTGCCTTCTTCTTGTGGTGCTGCCAGTGGACGGAGCGCGGCAAAAGTAGCCAACACATCCTTTCGGGTAGGCTTTTTGGCCATATTGGCTTGGGCGGTTTCGAGGATAAAATCAATCTCTTCTTCTAGTGCACGTGGCTCCATCTCTGGTTTCTCGCGTACAGTATCAGTAGTCCCTACGACGATTTTGTCATGCCAAGGGACACAAAATAAGACCCTTCCATCTGAAGTTTTGGGAATCATGATGCCATGGGTGCCCGGTAAGAAGGATTTGTCAAGCACCAAGTGGATACCCTGACTTGGGCGAATCATCGTCTTGGCTTTGGGCTGATCCATTTTGAGGAGGTCGTCTGCGAATACACCTGTAGCGTTGATGACGGCCTTTCCCTGAACTTGATACATCGTGCCAGTCTCTACATCTTCTGCCTGTACACCTGTGATCCGCCCTCCTGCATCTTTGTTCAATCCTGTAACACGGATATGGTTCAGGATGGTCCCTCCCTTGGTGGCTACGGTCTGAGCCACTGTCAGCGCGAGTCTTGCATCGTCAAATTGTCCATCTTGATAGACTACGCCTCCTTTGAGTCCTTCAGGATTGACGGTAGGGATTGCTTCCAGCGTCTTTTCGCGATTGATGAACTTAGATCTACCCAGGCTCAGCCTGCCTGCCATCCAATCGTAGAGGGAAAGCCCGATGGTATACTGAAGCAAATCAAATGTGGTATAGATAGGAATGACGAAAGACTGATTGTTGGTCAAATGAGGGGCATTTTTGAGGAGAAGCCCTCTTTCTTTTAGAGCTTCTAACACGAGCCATACATCTCCCTGTGCAAGGTAACGTACACCGCCGTGGACCATTTTGGTACTGCGGCTAGAAGTTCCCTTGGCAAAATCCGCTTGCTCTAGCAGCAGCACTTGATAGCCTCTGGATACGGCATCTAGGGCCACACCTAGTCCTGTAGACCCGCCACCCACAATGACGAGGTCCCAAATCATTTGATTATCAGAAAGTTGAGTCAACGCTTGGGCTCGGTCTAACATATCTATTCTTTCTTTTTGGTAAATATTTTTCTTCTTATACGTAAGAATGAGACAAAGATAACAAGAAATCGAAACTTTTTTCTTCAAAAAGAAAGGAATCGAAACTTTTTGTTTTCTTATTATTGCCTTAATATTGAAAAAAGGAGCACTTAGAAAGTATGACTATAGCGGAGCGACATGCATATATATTGAATCAGCTCAATGAGAAGGGGTATGTACGCGTAGCAGACTTGGCAGATGCGCTTTCGGTTTCGCTTGTAACGATTCGAAAAGATCTGAAAATACTAGAGTCCCGGCAGTTGCTTTTTCGTTCGCATGGGAGTGCCAGTATTCGGAAATCCTATGCAAATGAGCGTCCCGTAGAGGAGAAAGAAACGATTCATGCACTTGAGAAACAGCGAATCGGTCAGAAAGCGGTCGAATTGTTGCAAGCCAATGAAGCCATTATCATCGGCTCAGGTACGACGGCACTGGCCTTTGCACGAGGGATTCCGAACGAGCTTCCCTTGATTGTGCTGACAGGAGCGATGAATGTTTCTTTGGCTTTGATGGAAAAGGAAAAAGTAGAACTCATGCAACTCGGAGGGATCGTGCGGAAAAGTGCGACCTCTGTGGTAGGACCCTTTGCAGAGGAGATGTTACAGCATTTTGCATGCACACAGTTATTCCTTGGGGTAGATGGGATCAGCTTAGATTATGGCTTGACTACCTCTAGCCTGCTAGAAGCACATCTTAACCAACGCATGATTCAAGCGGTAGAGAAGACCATTGTGCTGTGCGACTCTTCGAAATTTAGCTTGAGAGGGTTTGGGAAAATAGGCGAAGTAGAAGACATCGACGTGATCATTACAGATACGGGCGTTGCGACCTCAACTGTGACAGAGCTAGAGGACCGAGGAGTGGAGGTATGGGTAGTCTAGCGGTGATACTCAAACATCCCCATAATAATGATGGGGTAAAGTGAAGATAAAGGTAGCGCCCTTGCCTAGCTGACTTTCTACCCAAATTTCTCCCTGGTGTTTTTCGATGATACGGTGGGCGATGGCAAGCCCTACTCCAGTCCCTTCGAATGTATCTTCTGGAACCAATCGAGTGAAAAGCTTAAATACTTTTTCTTGTAATCTCTCATCCAGTCCTATGCCATTATCCTTTACAAAAATCTGTACATATTCTCCCCTGTTCTCTCCTCCAATCGTAAGGGAAGAGGGCTGGGCAAACCTTGAGTACTTAAGGGCATTGGAGATCAGGTTGACAAATAGCTGACGGAGAAGGGTGCGGTCTCCGTGCACCAGAGGGAGGGGCTGAATCTCTATTTCTACTTTATCCTGTTTCAGGAAGCGAGTTTCCTGTTGGATCACATCGTCTATGAGGCTACGCAGCTTGATGGGATTGTGTAGGATATCCACTTGTCCGATGCGGGCATATACGAGAATATCGTCTATGAGCGTATTCATTTTTTTGGCACTATCCGATACGGCTTCCAGGAGCTCTTTCCCATCTGAATCCAGAATATGCTGGTACTCTTCCAGTAAGATCTCTGCAAACCCATCTATATTGCGGAGTGGAGCCCGAAGGTCATGCGAGACTGAGTAGCTAAAGGTTTGCAGGTCAGAAATGGCGTTTTGAAGGGCAAGATTCAGGGCTTTTTGCTCACCAAAATCCTGTATAATGGTCGAAATGATATTTTCGCGTAGTTCTCTCGCTGCCTGAATTTCAAATGGCCGCCAGGGAGTGGACCTCCCTCTGACAACTTCTGTCCACTTGGCAAATGATTTTCTGGGATGTAGTCTCAAGCCTGATTCCGTTTGGACAGCAATCTTCTCAGGTTTCCCTCCCCAGGATACCTCCATGACCTGCTCAGGCTTAAACCAGAAGATATACTCTTCAGTTTTTCGTGAGATTTCAATGGCTAGGAGTCCTACATAAGGATGTGCTATGTTTTGGTTGATGCTATTGCCCAGTCTATCGGTGACCCAGAAACCCTCTTCTAGTTGGTCAGGAATCCATGTCAGCAAGGTATTTAATTCGTCTTCAGAGGGTGTAAGTCCCAATGTATGCCAACGATTTTCCATTCTGATAGCTGCTCCCTTACATGCTACCAAGTCCAGGAGTGAGTATTTACTGTCGGTGAGGGCCTTGACAAGATTTTTGGAGTGGGTGACCTGTTGATGAAGATGGGCTCTGATGAGTTGTATGTCTCCTTTTTCTTCTAGTGCCTGCTTGGACAAGATCATCGTCATGTGTCCAGAAAATACTTGTCCCACAAGCACACAGGCTCGGCGGACTTCATGTGAGACCCAGCGTGCTTCTCCATGGTGGCATGCGATTAGTCCCCACAATTTATCGTTGATGGTGATGGCGATAGACATCGAGGCGCCTACACCCATATTATGAAGGTATTCGATATGGATAGGAGAGACAGCTCGAAGGGTAACCGTCGCCAGATCCGTACTTTGATGTGTGAGGGGATTGAGCTTGGGGTAGATAGGGACTTGTTCTAGTGTAGTATTCCCAATCAATCGGACCCAAGAAGTTCGGTAAATTTCTCGCGCTTTGGGGGGAATATCGGAAGCGGGGTATCGAAGTCCAGCATAAGGAGACAAATGAGGTTCCTTGGCTTCCTCTATGACTTCCCCGTTCCATTCTTCATCAAACCGATAAATCATTACGCGATCGTAGCCCGTCAGCGTTTTTAGCTCCTGTGCGGTAGTCGCAGTAAGTTGAGAAAGATGTGTACTTCGATGAATCTTCTCTATTGTTTGGGTGAGAAGTTTCCGTTCTAGTACAGATCCTTCATTTGCATGTAGAGGCGTCAACTCTATAAATAACAGCGCGTCTTTCAGATGAGCGATGACCTCGTAAGTCTTACCTTTAATTTCTTGGTGAAAGGGGGTTTGGAAGGGGAGGTTTTCAGGATCTTGGATGAGTTGGTCAAGCCAATCTTGAAAAGAAAGGGAAAAGAAGGCAGAGATTTTACGCCCCACCATAGACACATGCATTGTATCCGTCAGATGATGAATATTTTCAGATACTTGTAGGATAGATAGGGTAGCTTGCTTGAGGATGAGGAGGTAACCCTGTGGCTGGATCTGCCCAATAAAAGCAAGTGGTTCTCTATCACAAGAGTCTAAATATGAATCATGAGAAGTAGGGAGTGTCATGAGGGAATTTAGACAAATGCCGCTTTGTTTCAAAGACAGGGCGACCTAAGCATCAGGCAAAATTAGGGACTAAGTGGTCTGCATGATGCATCATGATTCGTCTAAACATGCGAATGTTTCCAAAGTAATCGAAGGGCTTCTCGTGTAGGGCGTCAGCCCCTAATTGTAGGACCCTTGCTCGATCTTCTGGCAGGCCCGATCCTGAAAAAACGATGATGGGAAATTTCTTGAGTCTGTATAAATATATTTTTTCCAATAGTTCAAACCCATCCATGATGGGCATCTTGAGGTCCAAAAATATTATTTCAGGTAGGAGATATTTTACTTGTTGTTCTAATAGAAAATCTAGTGCATGTTGTCCTGATGGCTTTGTGACAACAGGCACTCTATGGTTGATTTTCTTGAATGCCATGATGGATAATTCTAGGTCAAGTTCGTTGTCATCTACCATCAATACGTAAGGAACTTCAATCATACTTCCAGGTTTAAGAGGGCTTCATCGGAAGACTGAAATAGAATGTCGATCCTAGTCCTACCTCAGATGTGGCCCATACGGCACCATTTTGAAGCTCTACCGCCCTTTTGACAATCGAGAGTCCGATGCCGCTTCCCTCTTCTTGTAATTCTGGGTGGATTCGTTCGAACAGTCCAAAAATCTTTTCTGCGTAGATAGGATCAAAGCCTATTCCATTATCCTTCACATAATATATTATCTCCAATTTGGACTTATCTGGATATCCTCCAAACTCAATAATTCGTTTTTCCTTACGCTGATTGTATTTAATGGCATTTGAAAATAAATTGGTGATAGTCTGACGTGTCAATTCTAGATCAGCCCATACTCGGGGACAGTCCCTAACGATGAGTTCTGTCTCTATGTCGTCTGTCATGTAGGATAGGTTCGAAAAAATATCCCTAGCAATTATTTCTAACTCAAGCCATTCCTTCCGAACAGCGTAAGAGCCGATGCGTGCAAAACCAACCAAACTATCGATCAATTCTCCCATTCGCTGGGCCTGATTGGTGATATTTTGAATGTATCTATTTTGCTCATCCGAAAACTGATCCTTGGCTTGCATCGCCAAGAACTGACTATAGCTGAGGATGGCTCTGATTGGACTCCGCAGGTCGTGGGCAATTGAGTTGGTAAAATTTCTTAAATTTTGATTGGCACTGATGAGCGACTGGGTTCTTTCCTCTACTACCTGTTCTAATTTCTTTTTTCCCTCCGAGATCGCCTTCGTCTCATTGAGGTATTTGTCTATTTCTAAACCGATAGTTCCAATGTACTTTGTATCTTCTTTGAGGGGAGAATCAACCAAGTATCTGATAAAAAGAATATTACGCTTTTTTCCCTCTCGATCTATGATCTGATCGACTTGATGATGCATCTCCCCTGTCGCAAGAATCTGCTCATCTCGGTATCTAAGACTATTTGCGACTTCTTGATTAAATAATCCAAAATCGTTGTTACCCACTACCTTTTGACTAGGATCAAAGTAAGCCCCCTTACTGTAGTCATTGACAAAGATGTATCTGAAAGTCTCGTCTTTAAACCAATGCAAGACAGGAGCAAACTGTAAAAAGGCATTTAGCGTGGCAATCTCCTGCAAGAGGGCGCGTTCCTGCATGACAGAAGAAGAAGAATCGGTGCTTACTACCAATAATTCATCAATTTCTCCTGTGGAGTTTGTGAGCGGAAAAACTTTATTCTCATAAATAATTTGCTTTCCTCCCTCACCGACCAACTGTACTTGATATTCACCGGGTACTTCGGTTCGCACAACTTTGTCCAAAATACTCTTGACAACTGGGCGCTCCTGTTCGGGCATCAAATCATAGATGGTTTTTCCTACGATTTCATCCAGTTTGTACCCATTTTCAGACTGATTTCGGAAAATTATTTCACCCTCCAGATTGATGATCGAAGTGATGATGGGCATAATTTCCAAGATCCTTCGCTGATTCTGCTCAGATTTGGCGAGTGCCAACTCAGCATACTTACGCTTGGAAACATCCAATGCCATGACAATGACTCCTTCCGTTTTGAGACCGACCTTGTAAGGATTGATCCTGACATAGTAGTAGGGAGGGATATGACCATTATTGGCTTTCATTTGCACCTCTCTGACGATATCGTTCTTCTTACCGATCAGCACATCCATGATGTCATCCATGAATCTGGGATAATCCCAACGAATGCTAAACTTCTCGATAGAAGTACCGACATCTTTATCGTCCAGTAGGATGAGGTTGCTAAATTGAGGTGTAAATAGTTTGATATTCAGCTCGCTATCAAGGAATAATACCCCTAGATCGATACTGTTGAGTAGGTTGTCAAGATTCGCTCTTGATTCGTAGAGTTCTTTGTTTCGAATCTGAAGCTCGCTGTTTACCGTATATAGTTCTTCATTGACAGACTGAAGTTCTTCGTTAGTGCTTTGCAGTTCTTCATTGGCGGCAAGTAATTCTTCATTCGAACTCTGAAGTTCTTCATTGCTGGTCTCTAGCTCTTCGAGACTATTTTGGACTTCATGCTTCGCAATTTTGAGTTCTTCTTGAAGATCTCTGATTACGTCGTAGACCTCGGCTTTTTTGGAGACGGGCTTTACGATCGTGGGAGAGGCTTTAAGATCCTCGATCTTATATTCCTTGAACTGCACCAGATAGATTTGCTGCCCAAAGGATAGACCTAGATCCTCAAATATCAGGTCCAGATTGATCACGCCACTGCGAGACTCTATTGGTACATTGGGATAGAGGAAAGGACCCGACTCCGTCACAAAGCGTCTGATGGCATCCCGAATAATGATGATGAGGTCATCCTGGACCATATTCAAGATGCTCAAATTGGATTCCATATCGGGAAAGTTCAGGTATTGTCCTGCACCTCCTGCGGTGTAGAGGATCTCAAACTCCTCATTGATCATAATGCAAGCAGGGGCAAATTTTGAGATCAGCAGTTTTGTCAACTGGATCTTGGGACGCTTCGTCTGAACAAACTCCTTGTTTCCCCCTGGATTTACGATTGAAGGAAAACTCTTCCCTCTTTTATTGACCAGATTGAGATTATAGTATTTTCTAAATTTAGGTGTCTCACCATAACTGGTGTATACCTTCCACTTTTCACTGAGGACCTTAAAATTATTTTTGTAGTCTAGCACATTTTCACTAGCTCCCAACCATAGAAAGCCCCCTGGCTTAAGACCGAAGTGAAAATTGAGAATGATGCGTCGCTGCACAATCGGACGAAGGTAGATCAGCAAGTTGCGACAGGCGACGAGGTCTAAGTTGATGAATGGAGGATCGACCATGGCATCATTGCGCGCAAAGATGATCAGATCTCGAATGAATTTGCGGACTTCGTAGTTTTCTCCGTTGTACTCAAAATACTTATCGAGGATGTCTTGGGATACGCCCTTGACTTTGGAGGGAGAATACTGGGCTTTACTGGCGATTTGTAGGGCGCGCTCATCTACATCTGTAGCGAAGAAAGTAAACTTAGGCAGGAAGCCCACTTCTTCAGCGTATTCATGCAGCGCAATGGCAAGGGAATAGACTTCTTGTCCTGTAGAGCAAGCACAATCCCAAATCCTAATTTCCTGTCTATCCTTGGATGCATTGATCAGGTTGGGAAATACATTTTCACGTAGCGAATCGTAAGCTCCAGGATCTCTGAAGAATTCTGTTACTCCGATCAGCAACTCTTGCAACAAATGGCCTACATGATCGGGATTTTCGGCTAGGTATAAGTAGTAGTCTTGAAGTTTGTGAAACTTCTGGGCGATCATGTCTTTCTCAATCCTGCGCCATATAGTGTTGGACTTGTATGAGGCAAAGTCAATTTCAAAATATTTCCGTACCAGGTCCAGGATATCCTCAATGACACTCTCATCTGAAAGGGGAAGTTTGGTAGGTTCCTCCTGATTCTCTTCCAAAAGAGGGATGGGTTCCAGACTGAGTGAGACTAACTTTTCAGCGATTTCCTCTGGATGAAGGATATAATCTACCAGTCGCGTATCGATGGCGCTAAGTGGCATGCCGTCAAACTCTCCGCTTTCAGGCTCCTGTACTACGACTACTCCTCCTCGATTTTTGATGGTACGGATCCCACGAGATCCGTCAGATCCTGTCCCCGACAAAATGACTGCAATACCACGAGGCCCTACATCCTGTCCCAGGCTATGCAAAAAATTGTCTATCACAAAGTGAGGTGCATCTTCCATCTCTTGATCTCGGAGGTTGAGACGTCCCTCTTCTATTGTCAGATAATTCCCCGCAGGGATGAGGTAGATGTTGTTGGGATAGACCTTCATCCCATTTTCAGCCATGATGACTTCCATCCGAGTATCTTTTACCAGGATTTCTTTCATCATACTTTTGAACCTACGAGAGAGGTGTTGGATAATGACAAATGCCATACCTGTGTCCTCTGGTAAGTGCAGTAATATTTCCTCGATTGCTTTAAGACCACCAGCAGAGGCACCTATACCAACTATGGGAAAATTGTGAGAATATGCGCTCATATCAAGGTAATTTTAGCCTATAGAAAATGAAGATCTTGTATTCTGCCGCTGATTTGTTCATCAATGATGTAGGGTGATGATGATGTCTTGGCTTTGGAAAAGGAAAGATAAAGACAGAATACTTGTTGCAATCAATATATATAAATATATCAAGGTATTGTCATCGAAAAAAAGAAATTATCCCTATTTCTTGTATTTACACATGGTTTTGAGTGAGAGGGTAGGCGTTTTATTTTTCTGGGTAAAAACGGATGATCTATAAACGACTTAATAGTTCCTCTTTTTTCTCTTCATAGTCCAGCAGGGTCAATTTCCCATCATTGTATCTATCGTATAGCATATCGATGGTACGCATGATTTCATCTCTCATATTGAGCCAGTCCAGCTCAGTATTGCTGTAGCCTTCATAACTTTGTTTTACAACTTTTTCAGCAGTGGGATCGTGTCGGGAAAGATTCTCGAGTATACGCTTGAGGGTGTGCGCGACTTGATCGTTTTTTGTGCGCAGGGTATGCTGTAAAAACTGAGCTTGTTGGTTGGAAAATACGATGAGTTTATTTCCACTCATTTGTACCTCTTTGATATCTTCTATTAGAAATGATCCATCTTCATAGTAACAAGTATCTTCTGTAAATAGTAAGGTAGCACTACTGAATGTCCCCGAGTGGAGATGCATGGCGATGACATCACTGGGACTTGCAATGCGTTTGTCACGTATCAATATCCGTCCGAGCTTGATGGCGGGTAAGTTAGGTACTCGGTATAGCCCATTTTTTTCGTCTTGTGGAAACTTTTCTTTCAGGATCTCAGCGTACATAGTATCAATTTAGAGAAATCTTCGATTTTGACTCAAAAAAACGAAGTAGACTTCAGATTTTAAAAAATCATGCAAATCCATGCGATACAGATGAAGTAGAGGGGAATACTGTCAGAATCCCTTTTTTCTTAAAAGAAGGATGATAACTTTGCCTCCATAAAATTCAGGAGCTATCGACCTCAGTATCATCATCGTCAACTACAACGTCAAGCATTTTCTCGCGCAATGCTTGCGTTCGGTCCAGCGTGCCATCGTGGACATACAGGCCGAGGTCATCGTCGTGGATAATAATTCCCAAGATGGAAGCCAGCAGATGGTACGGGAGAAGTTTGACGATGTCATCTTGATCGACAATCAAGATAACCCAGGATTTTCCAAGGCCAATAATCAGGGGATTGACATCGCAAAGGGGCGCTACCTCCTACTGCTCAACCCTGATACAGTTGTGGCAGAAGATACGTTCACCCGTTGTATCGACTTCATGGATCAGCATCTTGACGCAGGAGCTTTAGGGATCAAAATGATCGATGGCTATGGAAAATTTTTACCTGAATCGAAACGGGCACTTCCTACTCCCTGGGTTTCTTTTTATAAAATATTTGGACTATCTGCGCTTTTTCCCAAGTCTAAGCGTTTTGGGAAATATCACCTGACTTTTCTAGACAAGGAAGAGAATCATGAAATAGAAATACTTTCGGGTGCGTTCATGTGGATGCGGACCTCTCTGATTAGGGAGATCGGAGGTCTAGATGAGACGTTTTTCATGTATGGGGAAGACATTGACATGTCCTATAGAGTGATCTTGGCAGGGATGAAAAACTACTATCTTTCCGATGCCCGCATCATTCATTATAAAGGAGAAAGTACAAAGACAGGGAGCCTAAACTACGTCAAGGTCTTTTATCAGGCCATGATCATCTTTGCTAAGAAGCACTTTGGAGGAACACGTAAGCGCTTATTCATCGCTGCTATTCGGCTGGCTGTATATTTTCGGGCATTGCTGGCAGTTTTGTATCGAGTGACGACACGCTATGGGTTTGCTTTGCTTGAGGGCTTGATGGTGTATGCAGGCATGTATGGCATCAAGGCTTACTGGGAGCACTATATTCGCTTTATTGAAGGGGGAACTTATCCTCCTGAGTTTTCTCAGTTGTATATGCCCGCCTACACCTTGTTATTTATTGCCTTACTTTGGACGCTGGGTGCTTACAAAAGGCCTTTTAGATTGCGGCCACTGGTCCTAGGGCCCTTCTTAGGATTCATTACCATCGCCACGATCACTTACATGGTGGGACCCATACAAAATTTCTCCCGCGCGATCGTCGGGCTGTCAGCTGTTTTTACCATGATCATGGCGCTCGCAACGCGTGGGCTCATCAATCAGCGGCAGAAGGGAAACTTCTTTTTTACCGAACAAAGCCATCGGCGTATCCTTCTTGTTGGGGATCTAAAGGAAATTCAGTCTGTGCTTTCTTGGCTTTCTGCGAGTTATCCTCATCCTCTCCAGGTTGTAGGAGTCATTAGTACAACAAATAATCCTCAAGATGGATCAGATTTGAATCTTTTAGGGCGGCCTGAAGAGATTCGCCAAATCGTCCGTCTCTATCAAATTGAAGAAGTCGTCTACTGCAATGCACAGCTTCCCACAAATCAAATCTTCGATATGCTGGAGGCTCTTCAAGGACTAAATGTAGATGCGAAGATCGTTCCGCCTGATACAGAGATGCTAGTGGGACCTCAGCAGATCTTGCAGCCTTTCCAGTTGGCTACCGCAAACTATCGTCTCGCACAGCCCGAGCAAAGGAGACATAAACGATGGGTGGATGTGTTGGGAGCTATGTTATTATTATTGACATTTCCTATTTTGAGTCTTGCTTACAGGCAGCCAAGTAGGGCTTTGCGGGGACTGTGGCAGGTATTACGTGGCAAGAAACACTTGGTAGGATATAGCCAGTCTGCTCCTAATTTACCAAGATTGAAGGCTGGATTGCTAAATTTGGGGCATCGCTTAGGCAAAGCGTATGATTCAAATATCAGTCCTGCATTAGATGATTTTTATGCCAGAGAGTATACGTGGACGATGGATGTGGATGCATTATTCAATGGTTGGCGAAGTTTGGGGGAGGGAAATGTGCGAAATAAAGAGGTGGAATCGTAGGTCATAAGATAGGAAGACGTGAGTAGGTAAGACGATCCTGTGAGAGATTTCGCTTCGTTCAATAAGTTAGGTGTCGAGACGTCATTCTGAAATCCCGTTTGGGACCATCTCTTTCAATCTATCGTCTTACTTAGTACAGTGTAACAAAAGTTTTATACTATAATATTCGAGCTTAGTAACAGGTAATCTGGGGGGGCGTTGGCCTTGGAATT
>JBCBFT010000026.1:0-65881 GCA_038527485.1 Bacteroidota bacterium | reverse complement strand
TTTTACTTAAATTATTGCCCTTTGTATCAAAAAGTCTAGATGAAGCAGTTTACTTAAGAGAACCCGCAGGAAATCCCTGTAGCCTTAACATCTCTCTAGGTGTAAGTCTCCTCTCTCCATTTACTAACAAATAATTATAGGATGCACCTGCTCTCAGCGCACAGGAAAATGGATATGAGCTTATATTCCCAGATTTATTTTCATGCCAAATGGATGGATAATGATCTGAAGTATGGGATTTATTTCTTTTCTCTCTAATTCGTTCAGAAGCATAATATTTTCTGTCAACTTGAGATTCTAAAATCTTATCTAGTGGGATAAATGAACTTTCAGGATCTGGAAATGAAAACAAGATGGGCTCTAAATGTCCGACTATGATTATGCGTTCTCTTTTTTGAGGTAATCCATAATGGAGCGCATTCAGAACTTTTACGTATACTGTATAGCCCATTTCTTTCAAAGAATCAATAATAACTCTTAAAGTATTGCCTTTATTATGACCAACTAATTGCTTTACATTTTCTAGTATGAAGGCTTTGGGCCTTTTGCAGTTTAATATTCTAGCAATATCAAAAAATAATGTTCCTCTTGTATCTTCAAACCCTTTTCTCTGACCGATAATGCTAAAGGGCTGGCAAGGAAATCCTGCAAATAGGATGTCATGATCAGGAACTTCTGACTCGCTTACTTTTGTTATATCTCCATGTGGTCTATGACCATAATTTGCTTCGTAAGATATTCGCGCATGTTCGTCTATATCACTTGAGAAAACACACTCAGAGTTAATACCTATTTTTGCACATGCTTGATCCATCGCCGTTCTGAATCCTCCAATCCCACAGAAAAGATCAATATAACGTACACTATCCATAAAGCTAATATTTTTGTCAAAAAATACTAATAAATCAGATAATATCTAGTATAATTATCCACATAAATGTTGAAGAAACACGATAGACTATAGAATAAGACCACAGTCCACTGTCTTCAGCAATAGTAATTGAACTATATGCTTATGGTTTTTGTCCCAATACCAGAACTTATAGGTCTTGTGTTTTGAATACTGTAGAATCATTACCGAAATCTCGAAAACAGGATCAGCTCCACTCATTATCTAAAAATATGTCTATCGGCTGACGTATCTTCCCCACGCTTAGGGATACTTTTACCTATAACCATAGAAATATTGGTATATCCCTATGAAAAGACACGTATATTTTTTTCCGCTCATCCTACTGGTTTTGACCAGCTGTATCGGTACCGACTTTGTCGATGAACCCCTCGGACCCGTTCCCGCTCGCCTAGCCCTCAGCAGTAGTTCTGCCGTCTTGCTTGAAGGAGACAATCAGCAGCTTTCTGCCCAAGTGATTTTGTCTGACGAAAGTATCGGAGATCAATCCGTATCGTGGAGTAGTCGAGATGCAACCATCGCAGACATAGATGTAACTGGGCTGGTCAGTGCCGTAGCTGTAGGCCAAGTCTGGATCGATGTGTCCGCGTCTACTCTCTTCGATTCAATCCTCGTGACAGTTTCTACAGATCCCGAAGCACTCGCTGCGATCGAGATTTCGGGAAGTCAAACAGAACTTTCCATAGGTGATATGCTCCAACTCAATGTCGTCACGCGCAACGCCAACGGCGATGTATTGACAGGCAAGGCCATCACATGGGAGAGTTCCGATCCTGCTGTGGCTACCATTGATGCCAATGGACTGCTCAGCGCCCTCACAAGTGGGACAACCGAGGTGACAGCCTTTGCCGAAGGACTCAAGAGCCTGCCTTTTTCTTTGATGGTGGGAGTAGATTCTTTCACGCGTACGGGGACCTTTATGGGGGCCAATGGGTACAATGTACAAGGGACAGCGACCTTGCTGCGTGTAGCGGATTCGGCTACCGTATCTTTTGGGAGTGATTTTCGCACGCAAAACGGACCTGGACTCTTTGTTTACCTCAGTCCCAATGCGGATAACGTCTCAGGCGGTGTCAATCTAGGGCAGATCAAAACCACGACAGGGGAGCAGAGCTATGCCCTCCCACCCAATGCCAATCCCGAGGACTTTGACCATGTCATCATCTATTGCCAGCCCTTCAGAGTACCCTTCGGAACCGCCAACCTTCAATAACTCCTTACCCCAATTGCAAAATGAAACGAATCACGTTTTTAAATACCCATGCAGAAGAAATCGAGGCATACCTTATGTGGAATAGGGGAATGACGCGCGCTTTCAGTCCCATGTCTCGACTCTCCCTTCTCATTGTCTACTTCATAGGATTCTTGCTTGTTCCATTCTCCTTCACTCAAGCACAAAGCGGATGGACACAGGCTCAGAATGAAGGGTACTTCAAGCTCAATCAAAGCTCGATTCGCGCAGGTCAGTTTTTCAACCCTGACGGGAACCTGATTGACATCACCACAACCTCTGTATACAGCACGGTATTGTATGGAGAGTATGGGGTCAATGACCGTTTGACAGCGCTCGTGAATGCCCAACTATTTGTCAGAGGAACCATCAACAAGCTAGAGAGTACGGTAGATGGCACCATCATTCCAGGCGACGAATTCAATGGTTTGGGAGAGATCCAACTTGGGCTAAAGTATGGCATCGTCAAAGAGGGCCCGATCGTATTGTCCGCTTCTGGCCAAGTGAAACTTCCCTCGGGCGCGAATGTGGGTGGAGAAACCGAACTCTTACAGACAGGAGATGGTGCATGGGGAGCCATCGGGATGATCCACGCTTCGCATTCTTTTTATCCCAAACCCCTCTATGCCAATCTCTCAGCAGGCTACCAATGGCGAGGCACAGCCGATCTTGCCTACACCAGCGGATTGGTCTCCGTTAATTATGACGATGCTTTTGTCTGGTCAGGTGAATTGGGATGGCTTCCGAATGAGCATTGGGTCCTGGCATTCAAATGGACCCAAGTACAACCTTTTGGTGCCAACTCATCTGAAGGGGTAACGGGGAGTTCTTCTATCTTTGGTAACCGCTTGACCTATTTTGCCATTATCCCCGAAGTGAATTACATCACCTCCAAAAATTGGGGTTTTTCTGTCTCTGCGGGTGGGGTACTATCTGCACGAAATATCCTGGCAGCGCCTAGCTTCAATGTGGGTATATTCTATCAGTTGAAGCAGTCGTGAGTACAATGTAACGTAAGTTTTCTAGTATTTAACTATCGCCTTCAGCGTCCCGAGTATCAGACTCGGGATTATTAGGCAAAAAGAACCAATCCCGATGATGAACCTCGGGACGGAATTTTAGCCCCAATCCTCTATCCGCCCCTGACACCAAATTCCTAGGCCATCCCGAGCGTTAACCTCGGGACCCCAAATAGCCTGTTACTATACTTGAAAATTATAGTATAAAACTTTTGTTACACTGTCGTGAGTGCTGGATAGAAACGTTTCTTAGGTATGAGTTTTATGAGTTGGGGCGATTCCATAGGAGGGATCGCCTCAACTTGTATGAAGTTCCAAAAAAAATCCCTAACATCATGTCATGTTAGATATCCCTTCATCGTGACTATTAGCACTTTACAGTCTGATATCTGACCTCTTACATCTGTATGTCTATTTAGGATCTTCAGCATCATGAACAGTGAGGTCATATCTTTTTATGGTTGGTGGCAATTTTCAGTATGTCTGTTTGCCTTTGTAGCCTTACTTTCGATCTGGTGGCATATAGGCAAGAAGCAGCATGATTTTGGGCAAGTATGGTTGGCTCTCTCTGTTTTATGCTGGGGTATTTCAGGAGCCTTTGAGATATACTTTACATCGAGAGGCGTTACCTCAGGATATGTGATCGATGGATGGCGGAGTATCTGGTCCTTGCTCAACAGCTTATTTATTTTATTGGCACTGCCCTGGTTTAGGTACTTGCCTGATCCCATCAGACCGATCATCCAATCGACATACTGGAGATACATCGTGGGGCTTCCTTTTCTTTTTTCTATTCTGCCTACGCTCAGTCGAATGGTCTCCGATACAGGTTCAGAAATGATCCCTGAGCTAGATGTGTATTATGCCATTTTTACCTTAGGATTTTTGGGATATGTATTGTGGGAGTCATTTGTCAAACGAAGATTAAAAGCATTAGCTTTTTTATCGCTGGTATGTATTTTGATTGTGTTGATCGCGCAAATCTATAAGTTCTCTGGTAGTAACATTAATCTGACCTTATTCTCAGCCATTTTCAAAACCTCCCTGATCATGATTTTTTTCGCCCTCGCACTAAGCTGGGTGAAAGAACTAGCAGAAAATGTCATTCCTTCTTCCGATCATTTGCACATACAACTACAGAAAAAAAGGGTATCCTCTGGGAAAATAGAGTATCTCGTCTTTTTGAAAGGTTTTCCAGGAGGGGAGAAGCGAGAGGTGAAATTAACTCCTGCCTTATTTGAGCTTCTATTTGAATTTGCCCATCGCAGAGGATCAGAAAATGAATGGCTGGAAATCAAACCCAAAAATTTCTCCGCATCCAACAAGACCTTTGATATCAAAGACCACAATCAAATCAAACGCTTGCTCTGTGCCCTGCTTGATGGCATTTTCGGGGCGGGTAACTGGACGGCGGAGCATCACCTCAACCCACTAAAAACGAGCCTACTTGAGATGTCGGAAAAGCGAGACAGAAAAATTCGCCTAAAAATCCCCAAGGAGAATATTTCCTTGTAAATCAAATAATTATATCTTTTTGTCAGTAAGTGAATGACTGACAGATAGAGATCTTTTCCGATAAAAAGCGCATCTGAAAAATTTATTCTAAACATTGGCTTGCAAATCATAACCACATACTTATGAATTCAAGACGATGTATACTGGCCCTGCTATGGGTCAGCCTTCCCTTCATCAGTCGTGCGCAGACAGGAGGATTGGACGAACAAATCAATGAGGCGTTTATGCCTTTTGCGACTTGGTGGGAAGACCTTGTACTTTCTACGCTCACGGTCTTTGGGGTCGGCGTTCCCATAGTATTGATTCTACTGCTCCTGGGGGCGCTATTTTTTACAGTTTATTTTGGCTTTGTAAATATTCGACATTTCCCAACTGCCATAAGGGTGGTTCGGGGGAAATACGATGAAGTAGAATCTACACAGGCTACTCCAACTTCCCACCTTCATGAAGTAGAAGGAGATATCAAAAAAACGCTAAAAGACGAAAGTCATCATGGAGAGGTCAATCACTTTCAGGCATTGGCGACTGCTGTCTCTGGGACGGTAGGATTGGGAAATATTGCTATGGTGGCCGTAGCCATTTCTATCGGAGGTCCTGGTGCAACTTTCTGGATGGTGGTGGCAGGCTTACTGGGCATGTCCTCCAAGTTCGTCGAGTGTACCCTTGGCGTAAAATACAGAGACATAGATCGTGAAGGCAATGTATATGGTGGTCCGATGTATTATCTGTCGAGAGGGCTCAAAGAAAGCGGTTTACCCAAACTGGGGAAGTTTCTTGCTGTTGTATTTGCTATCTGCTGTGTGGGAGCATCTTTTGGGGGAGGAAATGCCTTTCAGACTAATCAGGCAGCCGCGCAGCTCATTGTGAGATTGGGAATCGAAGGTTCTGCTTCTGGAAGCCTGATCGGATTGGTCTTTGCGGTGCTGGTAGGGATCGTCATCATCGGTGGCATCAAGCGCATCGCCAAAGTGACGGAGAAATTGGTGCCACTTATGGCGATCTTGTATGTGGCTTCTGCCATATTCATCATTTTGTCCAACTACAGTTTCGTCGATGACGCCATCGGTTTGATCATTTCGGAAGCCTTCACCCCTCAATCTACGATCGTTGGAGGCTTCATCGGCGTCATGATTCAAGGCTTTCGCCGTGCGGCCTTCTCCAACGAAGCGGGAGCAGGATCAGCTGCGATCGCACACTCCGCCGTCAATACAAAATATCCTGCTTCAGAAGGTTTGGTGGGTTTGCTAGAACCTTTCATCGACACGGTAGTGGTTTGCACCATGACAGCCATCATCATCGTCATGTTCAACATGGAGGGTGCCTTCGTCTACGGCGACGTCGTAAATGGCCAAGCACTCATGGCGGATGGATCTAGACTCGGCGGTGTGAACTTGACCTCCATGGCTTTTGATGCGGCCATTCCTGGGGCCTCCTATGTATTGGCCATTGCGGTGACACTATTTGCTTTCTCCACCATCCTCTCTTGGTCTTACTATGGCCTGCAAGCATGGAAGTATCTCTTTGGCAGAGGAAAATGGACCGACCTCACCTACAAATTGATCTTCTTGCTCTTCACGATTTTGGGCGCGGCCATTACCCTGGATGCTGTCATCAAATTTTCTGATGCGATGATTCTGGCGCTGGTGTTTCCCAATATGATTGGGTTGTTGATTCTTTTTCCTAAAGTGAGGGAGGAGATGCGGCGGTATCTGAAGGTGATTCGGGGGCTGGGGTAAAAAAATCAGGATCATATTGATCTTTCCCAGATGGTTAAGGTCTTAGATCAAAGGAAACCCTAGGTACATCTAGCCATTGATTCCAAACACTCACTCGCCCAAAAATAAAATGCCGCTTTCCCATCAGGAAAAGCGGCATCATCATTTCAAATATGTCTTTTCTTATTGTCGGATGATCCGTTGTGTGACCTCACGGACACCATCTGATACGCGGAGCACATAGATGCCCAAGGCCTGATCGCTGATGTCTATCGCATGGTCGAAGCTACCGCTCACGTTGCCTTGCTGATATTGGTAGACAATACGTCCCTGCACATCGACCACCTCAATGAAGAGGTTGGGCACGTTGATCATTTCACTCTTCACATGGAAGCGACCCTCCGTAGGATTAGGCGCTACCTGAATGAAGCGTGCGAGTGCGTCGTCGTTGGCGACATTGGTAATCAATAGAGTAGTCGTGTCGCTACCACAAGCATTGGTCGTGATGAGGGTGATGTTATACGTACCTGCGAAGCCAAACATATAGGTCGGAGACGGATCGTTGCTCGTCGCACCTGTCCCATCGTTGAAGATCCATGTGTAGTCATTGCTTGGGTCAGCTCCACTTTGGATGAAGAAGTTCACCGTCAGGTCGTTGTTGGCGTTTAGGTAGCCGGGCACGACATCGGGTGGCCCTGCGATGGTCACATCAACCATGTCTATACTTTGGCATCCATCGGCATTGGTCACCGTCACCATGTAGGTATCAGACTGAGACGCTACAATCGTCTGGCTCGTCTCGCCTGTACTCCAGTCGTAGCTCAAGCCAGGATTTCCTGCATCTAGTGTGATCGGATTACAAGATGTGGTATCTGTTCCCAAGTCGACGATAGGTGCCGCGCCCTGCGCTACCGTGGCAGTATCTCTACCCACACAACCAAGGCCATTTGTCACCACTACGCTAAAGGTATCTACTCCTGTCAATGGCGGCGTCACAATGATCGTAGAGGAGGTATCTCCCGAACTCCACTGATAGTTCATTCCTGAAGTACCTGCATCCAGGATCACATCCGAACAAGAGGTAATGTCTCCACCCAAGTCTATATCTGGGGTCGGGAAGATCTCGATGTTGACGGTATCTGTATTGGTACAACCCAGTGCAGTCACAGTCAGGATGTATACGCTAGTATTTGTCGCTAAGTAGCTCTGCTGTGAGGAGTCCTGATTTTGTGGCACAGGAGAGAACCAGAAATAAGTCGCTCCAGCCACAGGCTCTGCCTCCAAAAGGATCGGATCACAAGAAGCTGAGTCAGGACCTGCATCTGCTACAGGCGCATCATTGAAAGTGAAGTTGGCCGTATCCTCTGCCGTACAGCCAAAGGAGTTGGTCACTAAGACGGTATACTGTCCTGTAGAATCAATCGTGACAGAAGGTGTATTGGCAAATGGTACGCCATCCAACGACCACTGATAAGTAGACAAAGCGGGACTTCCTACATCAACTGTACGCTCTCCACAGAACACACCATCAATTCCTAGGTTCACAAAAGCAGGAGGTAAGATGATGGCTTGTACAGGCACACGTGGGCTAGGACAACCCGCTGTACGAATGCGCCAGTTGTAGAAGAAGTAGTAGGAGGTAGTCAATCCGTTGACGTTACCAGTGATGGAGATCAAACCTGGGACCTCATATGGGAAAGAAGCAGCTGAGCTATTGCGGAAGAGTCCCTGACCAAATCCGAGACTTGTACCTGATGCATCAATTCGATATCCTGTTCCCGCAGGAATGGACCAGTTCAGCGGCACTTCTACATTGAGAGGAGCAGGTGAATTAACGGTAAAATTGGTCGTCTCTAATACTTGCCCCAGTGCGTTACGCAAGTTGATCGTCACGGTACCACTACTATTATTTTCAGGATAAATCAAGACGGACTCTAATACTAGATCTTGTTCGACATTGAAGGTCAATCCATTGGTACCGAAGTTCGTGTCATGGAAACCGAAGCCGCCCGTATTGTCGGGTTTACCTGCTGTAAAGAATTGCAGGTTCGCCTCTTCAGCATAATAGGTCGTAGTCGTACTTAGGAAAGGCGTCGTGAAGGTGTTTCCCTGTCCCACAATCGTACTGCTTGTAGGAGAATCATACCAGTAGATGTCTCCTGTTCCCTGAGGAGAAGCAGACAAGAAGAAGATATCTCCCGTCGTATTACACGCTGTATCTCCTATCGCACTCGGTGGTGTCAGGATGGCATCAATCTGGAAAGATCCTAGCGTCGTGTCATTAAAGACCGTTGTATCGTTAGCCAAATCTGTATATACCTGCAAGTCGTAAGCACCGCCTAGAGGTGAGCTGAAGAATCCAAAGTTTACTGTACCTGTAGTACCTGGTGGAAGGAAGCCAGTAAATGTCGTGTTCAACGTCGTCGTACTATTATTAGGATCTGTAATGACGAGTGTCACAGGTATATTCTGCTGAGGTACGAGTCCGTCATTGGAGATCGTGACGACCAGTTCTACGGAGTCATCGTCACAGATCGACAGTGGCAGATCGTTGAAGGCTACCGCACTCGCGTCGTCATTGGCACGCTCCCAGATGAAGACATCATCGAAGGCGAATCCATCTGCCGTACTACTAAAGTCTGCATCAAAGGCGATGCGAAGGCGTACAGTGGGTTCTCCACCTAAGTTATCCAGTGCATGTTGCGCGAGCAACCAACCGTTAGAGCCTCCTGTCCACCCTTGTGGCTGGTTCCCTGGTTGAGCAGAGATGAAGTTGTCGTTGTACCAGTTGACGGGATCATTAAATTCTCCCACTCGGGACCACGTCTCCCCACCATCTGTCGAAGCCTGTAGTACAGCTCCATCGAAGCTAAACTCCGAATCATACCAGATTCCCATTCGAATGACAGGATTGGTGATGGCACTCATATTCATACAAGGTCCGATGACAAATGAAGCTTCACCATTGGCATAGGATAAGTTGCCCAAACCACCTGTGACCCATGAATTCACACCAGAGAAAGCCGAATTGATGGTGGTTTTACCTGGTGTACCGAAGGCCCAGGTATTTAAGGTCCCACCAGAAGTCCAACCTCCTTGACCGTTTTCGAAGTTCTCGGCATAGGGGAAGGTATTGACCTCTGGAAAGTTCAAAGGTGTGACGGGAGTGGTTAAGGTATCACCTACATTGAGTGTATCACCCAAGAGTACAACATAGAAGGTAATGTCATAGCTCGTCGCAAGGTTGCTGAGATCCGCTGTCGTGGTAAATGTATAGATCCCTATACTGTCAGGCTGTACCTGCTGGAAATCTGTCTCTCCTACAGGTGTACCGCCATCAATTTGATAGAAAATCTGAATGGAATCAATGGTCTGTACCCCCTCATTGACGTAGCTAACAGTAATGGGGGTAGCAGCGGAGTATCCACAAGCACCTGAGGGATTCAGCAGTTCAACAGCAGCAGCATCAAAATCTGGTTTGTCGAAGATGGAAATATTGTCAAAGGCAAATCCATCCTCCGTTATACTGACATCTGCACCAAATGCGATACGCAGCAATACGGCGCTCTCGCCACCTAGGCCATCTAGTTCATGGCGTGCATTGACCCACTCTTGTGATCCCAGTGTTCCATCTCCTGTCCATCCCTGGACCTGTCCGCCTGGCTGAGCAGAGATAAAGTTGTCATTGTACCAGTTGTCAGGATCACCGAAGTCTCCCACACGCTGCCAGGTTACCCCTCCGTCAACGGAGGATTGCAAGACCGCTCCATCAAAGCTATCCTCTGCATCCCACCAAATATCCATTTCTAGAATTGGGGCAGTCACTCCTGAGAAATCAAAACAGGGACCTAGTACAAAGGACTGTTCAAAGTTACTGTATGATGTGAGGCCCAAGCCACCTGTTACCCAAGCATTGACACCAGAAGAAGCACCTTGGATGACATTCTTAGCAGGCGTTCCAAAAGCCCATGTATTATTGACACCCTGGCTGGTCCATCCTGCCTGTCCACCTTCAAAGTCTTCGAAGTAGGGGAAGGAATTGACGACCTGTCCAAGGTTGATGATGTTGACCACTTGGGAGTTGTTGGTCACATCTGCATCGGGAGGTGTATTTTGTGTAGCAGAAACTTCCAGCGTATGAGGTCCTAGCGCCGAGAGATCTGCTGTAGCCGTGTATGTGTAGAGTAAAGTATCACCAGGAGCAATGAAGCCAGGTATCGCTTCAGGCGTGATGAATGGACCCGCATCCACAGAGAAAGTCGCTGTCACACTGTTCAGCGTATCTGTCCCTAGGTTGATGATCTGGATAGTTACTTGTTCCGCAGAACCCAGCCCACATCCAGACTCAGGCACGATCTGATCTCCAACGGCTACATCCACTGCTGGTGGCTCAAATATATTGATGTCATCAATTGCGATGTCGCCGCGCGTACCGTTTCCACGTGTCACACGGAAGACCAACTGAAGAACATCTTGCTTGAAGGAAGTCAGGTCTAGGACGACACTCTCATAAGGAATGTTAGAACCTGTCTGCTGCTGGCCTGTGAGGGAAAATACATTCGTCTCACTCGCACTCGTACGGACGAGTACATCCAACGTTCCCGTATTGATACCAAACATGTGGTAGAAGAATTCTAGCTTGGGTGCTGCCATGTTTGATAGATCCAAGCAAGGAGAGATCAGCTGGTATTGGTCGCCTTGCGATCCATTGTCCATCTCTGCATAGGCAAATAGGAAACCTGTGGGCGTGTTATTGCCCGAAGGCCCTGTCTGTGTGGTAGGTGTATTACCAAAGTTGATGTGCCATGTCGGAGAGTTGGTCGGCGTACGGTTCCAGCCTGGAGGTAGGACACCAGGAAAGCCTGAAGTTCCTCCTTCGAAATCTTCACTGTAAGGTCCTGGAATGGCGTTGAGCGTATTGGCATTGACAGTCGTCGTATCGTTGAAAGCATTGGGGTCTGAAGCAATCGCCGTATAACCTTTGACTATGTAAGTCCCCGTAGCGGATAGATCAGCTGTGGTGCTTACCAGTACAGTCCGTGTATCAAAAATATTCAAGGTTCCTGTATCTAGTAGGACAGAGTCTATGCTTGAGATAGGACCTGTAACGGAAGAGATAACCCATACAGGTGTTGCTGCGAAGTCTAGTACTTGCGAACCAAAGTTCTCTACAATTACTTCGACATCTTCACTACCTCCATAGCAACCAGGGCCATTGGGTGAAATGACTTCTACTACCCCTGGATCAATCGGCCCTGGATCAAATAAGAAGATATCATCAATGGCCATGTCACTCCTCGCACCAGTGCCTCTAGTTCCTCTAAATTGAAGTTGAATGACTGAACCTGCGAATGGGGATAGATCGACTATGGCTTCAAGGAAAGGATCGGCAGAGTTGGTCTGCTGTTCACCTGTCAGGGTCCAGACGACGGTTTCGGTATTGCCTTCTATAGCGAGCACCTCTAGTGTTCCCATTTGATCACCAAACATATGGTACCAGAAAGATAGACGAGGGCCTACTGTACCGCCGAGGTCTATACAAGGAGAGGTCAAGCGATAAAGGGAGCCTGTTGTCCCTCCTGTGGCTTCCGTAAACATGTAGTTAGAACCACCAGGTGTCTGATCATCGGTCGGCCCTGTGTTAGGCGTATTTGTCGATCCTTGCCCTACATACCATCCTTGTGGCGTCGTAGAAGATCTTGACCAGCCATTACTCACACCCCCTGCGTTGTTGGGGTTGGACTGGGGGACGAAGCTTTCAAAGTCTTCGGAAAAAGGCAAAGACGCCAGATCAGGCGTCAAGATGGTAGTAGAAAAGGTGTCATTTGCGGCATTCACATCGCCAGGTAGCGCTGTCCATATCTTCAGCACATAGAAGGTATTGGGCTGGGGCGCTGCCAGCGGGGTATTGAATGTGTAGGTGGTATTGGCACCCGGAGCAATACTCGCTGGATTAGATTCGGCCACTGGCGTAAGCCCTGTCAGGGAGTATCCTAGAGGAACATTGCTGACAGTCGTGGTCCCGAAGTTATTGTATCTAATAGTCATCGTATCCCCACTACCAAACAAACTACATGTAAGGTTTAGTGAGGTAATGGAGGTGACTCCAACGTCCGTCTGCGCATAGCTTATGCTAAGGCCGAAACAAACAAGGAACAGCATCCGTAAGTATAGATGTTTCATGTTGGGAACTTTGGGTTATTGACTTGCAGAATTAAAAATACAATTCACTAGGCGAAAAACAAACAAATCATTAGGTCCTAGTCCCTACCCAAACATAGGTATACATACCCATACTTTTCTCGAAACCAGACCTTTATAAATAATCATCCCCCTATATCCTAGGAATTTTTATTCTTGGGTATTTTATAGTTTATAAGTTGATTATCAGCCTGAGGCTGAAGATTACCTTCCCCCAAAAGGATGGACGCATCTCATCTCCTAAAAGTTTGGTAGCCGTTACTTTCGATCTTTTTGCCTACAATCTCTCTTCTACTCCTGTAGATCTCTCATATCTTAAAGGTATCTGAGTCATGGAAATAGAAGGGTTAAAGCTACTCAGATTTAAATATAATCTGTCAAAAAGTGGCGATTCTAGACAGCCATATCTATTCTTGATCTTGTAGGTAACTCTTTGCTATTGAGGTATATATGAAAGTTTTTCTACGTGTGCATCAAACAGCTAATTTCAGACTAAAGGTAAATGTTGTTCCTTCTCCCACTTTACTCTGAACGGTAATCTGTTCTCCATGCATTTTAAGTAGGTGCTTACAAATGGCCAGTCCCAGACCTGTCCCTCCTTTTTCTCTCGACCGCGATTTATCTACTCGGTAGAATCGACGAAAGATCTTATCCAGATGCTCTTGCTCGATCCCCTGTCCATTGTCTTGCACACTGGTATACATTTTCCCAGCCTTTACCTCCATCCGAATCACGACTTCCCCTTCCAAATGCCCATATTTGATTGCATTGTCGATGAGGTTAGTCAATACCTGCTGAATCCGTTCTCTATCTGCCAAAACTTGCGCTGCCTCTAGCGCATCGGCTTCAATCCTATACGTGATATTTCGCTTTTTCTTAGTGAACTTATATTCTAGGCTATCAATCACATCGCAAATCAATTCGTATAGCGAAAAGGCACGAATTTTCATTTCCATCTCACCTGACTCTGCCTGGGTGATGATCAGAAGATCCCTCACCAAACTGGAGAGCCTATCTGCATTTTTCATCGCCTTTTTTAAGAATTTGACACGCACTTTCTCATCCTCCATGGCTCCATCTATGAGCGTATGGATAAAACCTTGTACAGCAAAAATAGGTGTTTTCAACTCATGGGAGACCTCTCCCAAAAACTCTCTCCTAAATGTTTCGAGATCCTTGAGTTTCTTAATTTCTCGTTGATTCACGAGATTCAGATTTTTAAGTCTGCGAAAAACCAGCCACTCTAGCGAACCTACCAATATCAAGAAAGTGATAAAGAAAAAGAGAAGCCCTTCTTGAAATGAAACATCTAATATCTCAGACCCAAAGGAGTGAATCACCACGTATAGTAAGGTGATTCCCAAGGATAAATAGAGCGAAACTTGTATCGATGAGGGCAGCTGAGGATCTATCTCTTGAGTACTGAAAGTAGCTGAGGATTTCTGGTTGTTCTGGAAAGCGTATCGAATTTTTCGAAGGACTGTTTCCATGTGAAAGGAGTTTTAATTACGTCAATAGCATCCGAAGATATCAAATTCCATCGGGAAAGCATGCCTCTTAAAGTAGAATTCATTTTCAGTTAATATGATTGTAAAAGACGGAGGAGTTTAAAAAATAAGCTGCACTTCGTTTGACCTTTGATCCCGATCTCTCTTTGGGAAATCCTTTGTGAAAATTTGACTGATGTAATATTTTTTGCCATTGATTTCCATTTTGAGAAAGATAAAAGTACTCAAAAGCTTACACCCTCTTTCTCGATCATTTGCCATCTAAGATCTCTCCGAATATCCAGTTTTTTACATGCCTTTCAGAGTATAAGTTTAATGTACAAGCAATAATGATGGGGAAACACCTGATGCAAAAGGTCCAATGTGAAATGTTAAGCCTGCTTATACACATTCTGAATAGAAATGTCAGAAAAAGTAGGAATGATTTGAGATTGTATCCAACATTAGATAGACCTATTGCGCGAAGCATTTACGGTTTTCAACAGCTATTTCTAGCTAAAAGATTCTCTACAAACAGCGTGGAGGTATTTTCCCCAAAGAAATTAAGCGTTAGGCATATCCCTATCATCTTTGACTGTGTAGAAAGTTTACCTAGTGTATCCTATTCGAATTCACTGCGTGTACCTGCTAATTTTCTCTCTCATATATTCCGCTTTCTATCAAACCGCATATTAGATTTTCATGTAGTCAAGTGGTTTTCTACATGCGAGAGCAAATTAATCGATCATTTCTTTTGTCAATCCTACATACAGCGTCCTACAAGACCCATGATAGACCGCTGTCACAACTAACAAGATTCACCATCCCCCACCCACATGATTAGCGCGCAAAATTATAGGAAAGGGGAGGCATCCTAGAATATCATGCGAAAGAATAGATCTACATCATTCACAAGAGATAAGTCTCAGAAGCCCAACAGCGCTGAAACGCGGCCATTGCACGCCATGGATACTTACTCCAAAGAAGAATTGTATCGGAAGGTTCAATTCCTGATGAGCGAGAACCAACAAATCAAACATCAGCAACAGCGCAAAGTCAATGAGTTGTTGCATGTCATGGAACAACAGGACCAACAGCCAAAGGAAGAACAAGAAGCCTTTTTAAGGAATACATACACCGACAAGGATGAATTTGCAGATCTCGTCAGTGCAGCACACATCATCCAGAAAGATATATTCGAAGCCATTCATAAATTTGGACAACTGGAACAGCAGATCGAACAACGTACCCGAGAGCTTGCTCATAAAGAGGCCAATCTATCCGCCATCATTGAAAATACTCAGGATATTATATTCTCGGTAGATAAGTTCCTTAAGATCCTCATCACTAACTCTGCCGCTCGAAAACTCTCCATGAAACTCATGAATATGGAGATGCAGCCTGGGGTGAGTTTACGCCGTGTGCTACCTGAAGCCTTGCTGGATGAGTGGATTCCCAAGTTTAGAACGGCACTGGAAGGAACACCCTGCCAAGAAATTTTCACGACTGCTCTCTGGGGAGAACCACAGATATTTCAGTATTCACTCAATCCGATCCTAGATGCAGATGAAGCTATTGTAGGTGTATCTTTCTTTTGCAAAGACATCACCCAGCAAGAGACGGTTCGCGATGACAAAGTACGCCAAGAACAACTTCTCTCCTCCATCAACTACAGCATCAAAGAAGGGATCTTCCGTACATCCAGAGAAGATGGGATGATCTACATCAATAAGTCTTTTGTCGACATGTTTGGATACGACTCTGTCGAAGAGATGATGTCGATGGATCTAGACGATCTATATGTCAACCCCTCTCGAAGGTTGGACTTCCATCGCATCATGTCCGAGAAGAACGAGTTCACCAATGAAGAAATACTCTTCAAACGAAAAGATGGAAGCACGTTCAGGGTATTATTGAGTAGTATAAAATCGGTAGATGAGAAGACAGGGAAAGTGTACTTTGATGGAGCCGTCCGTGACATCACGGAGCTAAATGAAACCAAGAATCAACTGCAAAAGCAAAACGAGGAACTCCGCAAAGTCAATCAGGAACTCGACAGCTTTGTCTACAGCACATCGCATGATCTGAGAGCCCCATTGGTGTCTATCAAAGGCCTGATTGACATCTCTCGTATGACAGATAGCCAAGAAGAGCGGGAACGCTACCTCAATCTGATGGAATCTAGTATTCTGAAGCTAGACAACTTCATCAGGGACATCATCGGCTACAGTCGTAACTCGCGCTTACAGATCAAGCGAGAAAGTATCAATTTTGAGTCTCTAATAGATGGATCACTCGAGTCGCTCGCCTACCTGAAAGAACGTCAGTTTGTGACACACAAGTTAGAGGTTTCCCTCTCGTCTCCTTTTTATTCAGATCCTACGCGACTGGAGATCATATGCAACAATATCCTATCCAATGCCATTCGGTACTGCGACAGGACCAAGTCTGATTCCTATCTACACATCAGTGTGACGGAGACAGATGAAGATCATATCCTATTCAAATTTTCTGACAATGGCATTGGGGTTCATCAAAAATACATGGACAAAATCTTCGATATGTTTTATCGGGGCACGCAGGTAGGCCATGGTTCAGGTATAGGACTGTATATTGTAAAAGAAGCTACAGAAAAGCTGGGAGGGAGTGTTTGGGTTGAATCAGTAGAAGGAGAAGGCTCCACATTTTACATTCAATTGCCACGTGTCGTGCCTGAGATAGTTGCAGACATGTGATAGTGTACGTGGACGCTGCCTAATGGAAAAGTGCCGTTTGAGTCATACGAAGGACTTAGACGGCATTTTTTATGGAGAAATGAATGGGTAGATGACCTAAGATGCTCACTTCTGAAGACAGGTAGAAATACCTGTTATGAGAATTTAAGAAAATCTACGCTATCCTAGAGCTGGAAAAAATGGGATATTTAACAACCCTAAGAAATAGAATCGTGTGACATGAAAGCTGGGGAAAGTCCCTGCCATCGTATGGCTTGATCAGAAGTATATGGATTTTTAGGGGTTTAGCATACAATTGACATCAACGCATTCAACCATATTCCACCTCATATCTATTACATTCACTTTCTACGATTTTTTAAAAATTACCATTATCTTTCATAATGGAAGGTGAATTTTTCTTGGATTTATGTAGGGATATACACGCACCTAATTACTACATAATGGAAAAAGTTAGATCTTTCCTCAGCACGCTTCGGCTCGACAAGCGAACGACGGCATCGCCTTTGACTTCACAGCAGCGTGAAATTGAGACTGGAAACCCCCATCATATCTCTACGAGTCAACTAGATTTACTCAAGCATTACATATTAAACCAAGAGCGTGAACGAGCCCGGATTGCCAAAGATCTTCATGACAATATTGGGTCTAAGTTGAGTGCTTTGAATATCCATCTGCATCAGCTCACTCGGAAGCTCCCTCAAGTCCAAGAATATCTCCTCCCACTGATGACAACGCTGGATGAGATGATGCAGACGACAAGTAAAATTTCGAATGAACTTTTGCCTCCTACTTTGGATAATTTTGGTCTCGCCTACGCAGTCGAAGAACTAGCTGATTCGATTAAAGATCGAGAGGGCTTGAATGTATATGTACAGATTGAGGGTGATACGCCCTCTGAGAGAGATAAAATTACAGAGCTCAATTTATATCGTATCTTACAAGAACTGATTGCGAATGCATTGGCACATGGTGAGCCCACCGAAATCCAGATAGGTCTCTGGCAATTAAATAATCTGTGTGCTTTGGCATATTTTGAGAACGGAAAGGGGTTTGATATGAATGCCGAAGGATTTCAAAAAGGGCACGGACTGGCAGATATCGAAAGTCGTCTACAGATGATCCATGGACAACATGAGTTTTATCCTATCCTCAATGAGGGGATTAAGTTTCATGTCAAAGCCTCACTCTTGTCCAATTATTTCCCCCAAACTTCAAATTTATGATTCGTGTTGCGATTGCCGATGATGAAACACTTTTCCGAGAAGGATTGAAGCAGTTAATCGAAGGTTTTGAGAAGATTACTGTGACAATGGAAGCATACGATGGGGCGAACCTTATCGACCAGCTTGCAGCTATGGAAGCGCTTCCGCATATCCTTTTGTTAGATCTGAATATGCCTGCTATGACAGGTATTGAGGCTACGAAGGTATTGAAAGAGCAATATCCTGATGTGAAGATCATTGTCCTATCCACTCATTTCAATAAGGCATTTATCCTGAATATGGTGGAATTAGGAGCCTCTTCTTACCTCCCCAAAAACTGCAAGCCTGATGAATTAGAAAATACCATTCATAAGGTATTTGAAAAAGGGTTCTATTACAGCACGGAGGTCATGATGGTGATTCGCGAAAATATGATGCGTAAGTCCAAGCCCAAAGCGCGTTTCCTACCCGAACTGACACGGCGAGAATTGGAGGTGTTGCAGCTGATATGTGAACAATATTCTTCTACTGAAATTGCAGAAAAACTTTTCATCTCTCCCCGCACAGTAGATGGACATCGAAACAACTTACTTGAAAAACTGAGTTGTAGAAATACCGCGGGACTCGTCGTATACGCCATTCATCATAAGCTCGTAGAAGTAGTTCCCGATACATTTTGGAACCAGAAGCTTTGAGCGTGGGACTAAACTCCACACGCTATATGACTCTGTCCCTTCAGGACAATGAACCCGCTTTGACCCCTGAAAGGGTGGTATAATGTAGGCTAATGGTCTCAACCCTAGACTACAGGATCCTTTTCTATTACCCTATTTCTTATGTCCAAGTCCCTAACAAACACGAGACGCAGCTCCACGGGAACTGCGTCTCTGACTACATATCAACTAATATATACAGGCTGCATCCATCAGCCAAAAGACTACTCACATTTACTGTGTCCACAATTTTTGCAGTTTAGGCATCCTTCTTCGAATACTAAGGCTGCAGCTCCACAGTTAGGGCACTCATTGTCCACGGGCTCTGTACCATCTGGAATGAAGCGCTTCAAGGCACGCGCCACACCATTCTTCCAAGTATTGAGAGATTCTGCATCGAGGTGAAGGTTGCTCACCATGTGTACCACATGCTGGATCGGCATGCCATGGCGCAAGACACCTGAGATCAACTTCGCATAGTTCCAGTACTGATCATCAAATGTTCTAGAGAGTGCTTCAATTGTTACACGATAGCCTCCACGATCCAAGTATTGGAAATCATATCTGCTTTCGCCTGTTTCCTCATCGCGATTTTTCAATACCCAGCCTTTGTCCACGTGTGAGAGGATAGAGAAAGAATCTTCTGCACGACCTGTAAATATTTCATAAGGACGACCATCCAGCAATCCTACGACTGCCACCCAGCTTTCCTTGCCATTGGTAAAGCGAATTACCTCAGACTCTAGTTTTTGTGGACGCTTGGGCGCGTGTGTCTCACCAAATGCGGACTCCTTCGTCTCTTTCTTCTCGTCATTGGAGATCAAGACACCAGAGCGTGAGCCGTCGCGGTAGATGGTGATTCCCTTACAGCCTTCTTCCCATCCTGTCTGGTAGATTTTGGCGACCATCTCTTCTGTCGTATCGTTGGGAACATTGACAGTTACAGAGATGGAATGGTCTATCCACTTCTGAATAGCGCCTTGCATACGCACCTTGGCTACCCAGTCTACATCATTGGCTGTAGCGCGGAAGTAAGGCGTCTTTTTCACGATCTCATTGATCTCATCCTGCTCCATCTTTGCCACTTGATCCAGGTCGTATCCATTGGCATTCAGCCATGTAGCAAAGTGGTGGTGGAATACGTGGTATTCTTCCCAAGAGTCTCCTACTTCATCCACGAAATCAACGCGGACGCTTTTATCATTGGGGTTCACTTTGCGACGACGCTTATACGACACCATGAATACCGGCTCGATACCCGAGGTCGTTTGTGTCATCAACGAAGTCGTCCCTGTAGGTGCGATCGTCAGTAGGGCGATGTTACGGCGGCCATACTTGACCATGTCTTTGTAGAGCTTGGGATCTGCTTCTTTGATACGAAGGATAAAGGGATTGTTTTCCTCACGCTTGGCGTCATAGATGGGGAATGCGCCACGATCTTTGGCCATGTCTACTGAAGCACGGTAAGCTGTTAGGGCCAATGTTTTATGGACATTGACCGAAAACTCTGTGGCTTCGTCAGAGCCATAACGCAGTCCCAAAGATGCCAGCATATCTCCTTCTCCCGTGATACCCACACCTGTACGACGACCTTTACGACACTTGTCGAGGATTTTCTCCCATAGCTTGCGTTCTGCACGCTTGATCTCTGCATCTTCGGGATCAGCGTCGATCTTGGCGATGATTTGTTCGATCTTCTCTAGCTCGAGGTCTACGATGTCATCCATCACGCGTTGTGCCATGGTCACATACTCCTTGAACAGATCGAAATCGAAGGAGGCTTCTGCTGTAAACGGATTCTGTACGAAGCTGTAAAGATTGATGGCTAGGAGGCGGCAGCTGTCATAAGGACACAGAGGAATTTCGCCACAAGGATTGGTGGAAACCGTCTTAAAGCCTAGGTCTGCATAGCAGTCGGGGATCGCTTCTCGCTGTACCGTATCCCAAAACAGGATACCTGGCTCAGCAGATGCCCATGCGTTGTGGATGATCTTATCCCATAGTGCCTTGGCATCGATCTCTTTTGTGAACATCGGCTTATCGGAGTCGATCGGATATTGCTGTAGGTATTTCTTTCCGCCCACGGCAGCTTCCATAAACTCGTCGGTCATCCGTACAGAGACATTGGCCCCTGTCACCTTGGTACCGTCCATTTTGGCGTCGATGAAGTGCTCTGAATCAGGGTGCTTCACAGAAATCGAAAGCATCAGTGCTCCACGGCGTCCATCTTGTGCTACTTCACGTGTAGAGTTGGAGTAGCGCTCCATGAAGGGAACTACACCTGTAGAGGACAGGGCAGAGTTCATGACAGGGCTTCCCTTGGGACGAATGTATGACAGGTCATGTCCGACTCCTCCTCGACGCTTCATGAGTTGGACCTGCTCTTCATCCATCTTCAGTACACCTCCATAAGAGTCGGCGCGATGGTCGTGCCCGATGACGAAGCAATTGGAGAGCGAGACCACCTGGAAGTTGTTGCCGATACCAGCCATAGGACCTCCCTGGGGTACGATATGCTTGAACCTGCGGAGACCTTCATAGATCTTTTCCTCAGAGTAGCCATTAGGGTACTTAGATTCTATGCGGGCGATTTCGCGGGCGATGCGACGGTGCATATCATCTGGCGTACGGTCGTAAATATTTCCAAAGGAATCCTTGAGGGCATATTTGTTGATCCATACATTGGCAGCGAGTTCGTCGCCTTCAAAGTAGTCTTTGGCAGCAGTCAGCACTTCTTCATAGGTGAAGGAGCGGAGCTTAGTCAAGGGCTTGATACCCTGAGTCTGATTCGAGATAACCATATCTTTCTTTCTGTGTTGCGATCGTTTTTTACGTCGTGTGGAGTCCCTTGGTGTATGGTGGGAGATTGTTTAATCAAATTAGATTCTACAACCATTTTCGCCAATCTGATTTATGCACATCCCTCTGACTCCCTCGCACATTTGAAGAAATTGTCTTCTGGGATACGCATGGTTTCTTACAAGAATAGGTCAACGTTGTAGACCCTTCGAGATTGTAGAAGAAGTGAGATATGAATTATATTTTTTCTAAAAAACTGAATACCAAAACCTTAACTATCAACATTTTATCAACAAATGAACTTTGAATAGACAATTAGGAAACATCTCAAGGAATCTTACATCCATTTTTGAGCTTTGTCAAAATGTGGATAACCTATATTTTCTTCCTTATACGTATGATTTAGTATTCATATTAATTTTTCTGGAAACTTTTAAGAAAATTCGAATAAACTAGGAAGTCTGAAAAATAGAAGCATGAGAGGAGGGAATGTGAGTGAGGGTTTTAGGAAAGATAGCTAGATGATAGCATTAGGCTTATGCAGCTAAAACTTATGCGAACACCTCATAGTGCGTGACTTTCTCCTCGAATTTCAATAAATACTCCTGGTCTTCGGGATAGTACTTCGCCAGTTCATAAGCCTCGCCTGCAAAGTTTTTGATCACTTCTAGATTTTTCCAATAGGTGAGAAGGGTAAAGTGGGCGGTGTCCCCGACAATCCTCCTCAGAAAGGAGAGCTTCACAAATCCTTCGGTTTGCTGGTAGTCAGGTATGGCTCTCCCTTTGAGGAATTCGGTGTAAGCCTCAAAGTGTTCTACCTTCGTTTGTCCGTGCCAGACTCTTACTATCATGATATTTTAGTGTTCGTTTCCTTTATAAATCCACATAGGCTCTGTTTCACCTGCTCTTTCAAACCCCACCTTCTGATAAAAGTCAATGGCCTTGCCATCTGCAGTGAGTATCTGCATGTGAAATGCTCCGTATGTTTCCTGCATTTGATCCATGATCATTCGACCGATTCCTCTGCCATGATAGTGCGGATGTACCAATAGATGTGGATAGTATACGACCAAGTGTCCATCTGAAATGGCATTACCCAAACCCACTAGATCCTCTCCGACCCAAGCTGATACCAAGGAATGTGAATCCATCAATGCCTGATAAAGCTGGGTAGGTTTCTCTGCGGCGCTCCATTCATTGGCCTTGTAGAGATCGAGTATGGATTGCAGTGAGATGTCTCTAGTCTCTGAGATGCGGACGTTCATGTTTTAGGGAAATGGGGTGGCTATCTATAGCAACGGAAAAGTGGCCGATTCACTCAGTTTTTCCATGATCGAAGCGGCTGGTCGTAAAGACCAAGAGTAGGCTTCCTCCTATCAGGGTGATGAGCATCACATTGTTGGCGAGTCCTTCGAGGCCGATGTAGTGTAGGGCGTAGTAGCCCAAGATGGTGAGTACGCCCATGCCTAGGAAACTGTTTCGCATCCATGTGGAAAGCCCCTCTATATTGACGCGTTTCTTGCGCTCAGCAGACATAGAGTTATAACCTGCGATGAGATTGGGGTATCTCTTGACAAGGAATCCACTTAAGATGAGGAAGAGTCCAATTCCGATGTTAATATATTCCATCATGGCAGTTTCATATATGATAATTGTATATACGGAATTTGACGAAATTATTTACACATGAAGGGAAATAAATATTGCGAATGATGTGAACATGTCGTGGAGGGGGGGACCACGCCATGCGGTATTTTTTTTGACCACGCTGTGGCTGTGATTTAGTTGACCACGCCATAGCGGTGGTCCTACATATTGCGCATAAATACACTCGTATCTACATCTTCTACAGATTGAGTCCATGCTTTGGGTATGTGCTTTTCGTCTGTAGACATGATGGTGATGCCACCCACAATGGCACAGATGGTGTCTCGATCGCCGAGGATAGAAACAGCCTTCCAAAGCGACGCCTCGAAATTTGTCAGGTTGTGTGCGGCGCACCAGATAGCAAAGGGAACCGTGTCTTGGGCTGTGATTTTGCTCCCATTACCCAAAACAGATTTCACGGTCTCGATATGGTAGGTATAGGGAACGCGCATAGCCTTTTGGATCTTGGATTTAGTATCCGAGTCAGGTAAGGTGTCTACGATCCGCTGTATAAACTCATTGGGCTCCATTGTTTCGTTTTTTGCTTTCATCTCAGTGGCTATTGCGGTCCCTATTGCTACCGCAATGGCGCCTGTGATTCCTTCTAAATGGGTATGTGTGATTTCAGCCGATTGGATGGCGAGCGCTTTGACGCGATCCAGGTCATCATAAAAGAAAGCACCTATAGGGCTGACACGCATAGAAGCTCCGTTTCCCATCGATCCCATGCCTTCAAACACGCCCTGGGCGATCTCTTTCCAGTCACCTCCTTCTCCAATTTCTCGTAAGATCCTCCTGGCTGTAGCTCCATATCCACGATTGATATCCTGCTCCTGATTGGTGGCAAAGGCCTGCGCCAGTTGATCCTGATGGATGGTTTGATTCAACTTTAGCTGGTCATATACCGCTATGGCCATAACCGTATCGTCTGTGAACTCCCAACTCGTATCAGGCATCTTACGCTGCTGAATCAAGTGGAGGATGCGATCCGTCTCACCGAAAAAGCTCTCACCAAAAGCATCTCCTATGGCTACGCCTCGCAAAGATTGATGTGCTAGCTTGGTTCTTTCTTGTGTCGTCATTGTCTGTACGCTTGTATTACCCATATCTAGGTTTTAGCCCTTTTGTTATGGTCCTTACGTTCTCCCTTAAGGCAGGGTTTTTGACCATGACTTCGAATGATTCCATTCACTCCTTCCATTCTGCCTGCGTCCACCCTTTTCGATTTTCATAAAACAGCGTGATTTCAAGGGTATTGTACAAAGATCAATGGAGCGGTCTTGAACAGCTTTTTCTCCTTGCCATGTTTGTATTTGTAAACAAGAAGCTCATCAAATTTCCTTAAACTGGACAAGTATACTATGTACAGGTTCAGACAATTCCGCATTATGCTATCCACCATTCAATTCCGTCCTTAAATTCATTCTTTATAAAATCGTAAGCCACAAAGAAGCCTGATTGCAGCGAAGGATGTTCTTTGATAATCTTTTCTCTTTCTTCCTTTTTCATTCGCCAGCTTGCATCTAGCCGTTTGAGCTTCTGTAGGTCTAGTAACGGGCTATAATCTCGGTCCTTAATGGAGGTAGAAGACAAGTCGAGTACTTCTAACTGATCTAACTTAGTGAATGGTTTCAAGCTAGATATGGCCAAGTTTCTAGGCGCAAAATAATCTCCTCCCAAGGTAAGAGAACGTAGACTTGCCATATCTCCGATGAGACCGTAATCTGATACTTTGAAGGAGGCGGCAATCGATAGCGATTCTAATACTCTCAGCTCCAATAAAGGGGATAGATCTGTTAGTCTAGAGAAGTTACTCAAGGTCAGCTTTTTGAGCTTGCTGAGTTTTTTAATAGAACCTATATCCTGCACAGTTGACGTCCAAATATTCAAAGACTCTAAGTGTTCCATTTCACATATGGCCTCGAAGTAGTCTTGCCTTACACGATGTCTTACTTCAAGTTGTTTTACATGGGATAGGGTAGGAAACTTTGAGATCCAACCGTCACTTATAGCTTTTCTTTCTTTGGCAGAGACTGACGGGTCAAAGTCCATGGCAAGTGTGTAAATGAAAATATTGTTTCTATCTAGTACCTCTTCCGTAAAAGCTTGCACCCTCATGGGCTCGTCTAGAGAATCAATGATGGGATCATATCGATTTGCGAGTTGATCTTTTCCTGCTTTGGGTATTTTCATGGGTTTATGCTCTGTTTATATCTCACATCCATTCACACGCTTTAAGGATTCAAACGGACAGCGGATTCCCACTCTAAACTATCGCTTTTGAGGAATTGAAACAACTGCCTCGGTTTGGGTGCTGCATAGTATTGGGTGATTGTATCTCCTGATTTTGTCAACAGTTGTTTTTCTTCTACTGCAAAATAATCTTTTTCCATCTCCTTGAAATTATTGATATAGGTAAACATCAACTGATCGGGGCGCTCCAATTTGAGGACAAAGACCAGCCATTGATCCTGCTCTAGAGTCAGATTGAGGAATACATACCCCTTTTTTGATCGAATCAATCCATACTGATATTGCTGGAAGTAGAGCTCCCATCCCCAGTATTGAATCTGAAGTGTATCTCCTACCCAGCATATACTCGTACTATCTCCGCTTACGCTCAGGACTTGTTGCGTTATACCATCAAATACAGGGAATTTATAGTTCCGCTCTTGTACTACGGTATCTCCTACGATTCCTATAAAATCATCGGGAACCCTCGGAAGAGAATCTACGGCTAGCTCTTTCGTTTTGAATAGAGAATCTTGTCTCAGCAGATACCCTTTCTCATACAGTTCGGATCGGAGAATTCTTTTCATTTCACTGTCAAATCCCATGACTTTTCCCTTGCTAATCCAAAGTTTGCGTTCTCCTGTATGAGCGTCTCCCCACACGCCTTGAAAATCAATGGGAATTTCTCTGACTTCTTTTTCGCCCGCTGGCTGAGGTTCTCGAAACAACTGGTCAGGTCCCTCACAGGCGCATAGTAGCAAGCTATAGGAAAGTAGGATGAGTATCCATAGATTGATATTGATGTGTCTCATAGGTTGGGGTATTTGAAAAAATAATCTATGTAACTATCAAGGACGGAATTTTTTCATTTCACAAAAAGTTACAGCCATTTCCCTAGGAAGATGGAGTGATTCCAGGATTCGTGGCGGATAAGATATTAAGCGTAGTGCCTTTCTGTAGGGGAGGTGTATGGCTATTTCTCTGTATCTACATTCTTAAGCGTAAGACTCCTTCGAATCTTTATACGTCACGGTAAAAAGTAGATAAATAGATAATTTTTTCTGGTATAAAATATTGGTTATAAATGAGATGCTTATTCTTGTAATCCCTTAGCTGCATAATGAAAAAGTAATAAATGTGAATGAAACTGTTCATGAGTGGAAGAATAATTAAAATTATTTTTTGCGATATGAGAAAAATACCCTATAATTAGTCAACCAATAATTGGTTGACCAATTATACACGCTAACTACTGCAACATGATTTCTACAATACTCGCACAGTCCTCTGGGCTTCCTGACAGAAGAAAGTTCCCCCACCCTCATCTCTTCTGTTCTGCTCCGAGTTGACACAGCTGATTCTACGTTTTTTGTTTCATCCACAACATTTAGACAAAAAAACATTTCCATCTCTCCTTATTCATTCCATTACCAAGCAGGAAGCTGCTATACGTTTGCCCCTCTTATACCTATAGCAGCAATTACTAGAACGTATACTCATGATTTTCTTGCAGATCGTCTGTGCGAAATGTAGGATGCAGGGAGTCATTATCATCAGAATGGAAGCGTGATAGGTACCTTCTCTTCTATTGATTTGACAGGAATGAACCTGTATATAACGAAAATATGCTTTTTGATGTATGTTTTCGAAAGGCTATAGGTAGGTCATTCCCCTTCATGAGTTTGGTGATATTTTTCAACATCTAGACATATATCTCAGACGAGAAATAGACAGTCTGGTGCATTCTATTTGGTAATGGAAGTACCCTAAGGAGTTGGTTCCTCGAGGGGAGGGACCACTCCATTCTTCATGATCCATTGGGATGCGCATGTTCGGACTACGCTACGTGCAAAAGCAGATGGAAACATCACGCTTCGTTCTTTTTGATTTGACACACAATGAATCTCTAAAACTAAACCAATCACAATGGAAAAAAGGACTATTCACAATCGCAAAAGTGGTTTTTCACCGCTAACCTCATGTTGGGTCGCCCTGGCCTTTATGCTAACGATCGGGTTTTTACCCGCACAGACACCTGCGAGTAATCTGGGTGGCTTGGCCTCGTGGAAGTTAAATGCCTACAGCGGGTCGTTTAACATCAACCAAAATAACAATGGCCTGACTTATGTAGACAACAAACAGCCATTGAGCACACACAGTAACAACAACTGGTTTTACTACTCCAACGGATATACATGGTTCAGAACCTATGTAGGCAACCCTTCTTCAGGAGGGTCAGGGAATCCCCGTACAGAGTTGCGTGAGATGGAAGTAACCAACAGTGGCAAGACTGAAATTTACTGGAATGGTACGACGAGCACACAGTATTCTATGAAATGGCGCGTGAGGGTAGACAGACTCCCTCATTCAGGAAAGCTCGCTTTTGGTCAGATTCACAGTAATTCAGGCTCCATCGATGATGCAGTACGCATACAGGCACAAGGTTCTGGCAACCAGACCACTGGACAGATACGCATTCGTGTGCTCGGATTCGCGACAGATCCAGATGACAACCCTACGGCCGTCTCTGATGAAACAGGCTATTATTTCTCTATGGATTCAGAGATTTATTTAGAGTTGACCATGCAAAATAGCATCATCAAGCTCTATGTACTGAACAACAATGGTTCTCGTAACCAAACGATTTTTACCTCTAACGCTGTCAATGCGACAGGATGCTATTTCAAGGCGGGTTGTTATCTACAGTCTGTGAAAAGTTCTTCTGACATCGCACAGAAAAGTACAAGTAACTATGGCTTGGTTGGGATCAGTGAGATTTCGTTGAATGGAAGCAGTAGTGGGAGTGGCTGTAACAATACGGCCGTACCTTCCAACCGCCATGTGGACAATATCGGGAGTTCCTCTGCCACCTTGGACTGGAACGCTGTATCCAATGCTGATCACTACAATGTACGCTGGCGTAAAGTGGGGACTTCTTCATGGAGCTACAAAACAAGTATTCGCAATGGCACCCAACATACCATTTCAGGGCTCAGCAGCAACACGACGTATCAGTGGCAGGTAAGATCGAAATGTGCGGATAATTCAGGAGCGGCCTATGGGGCAGGACCTGGACCTAACTTTACGACTTCTGGAAATAGCGGGAATAGCTCGGGAGGCAGCTTCCGATTTGTCAAGCGCAATGCCACAGGCTATGCCATGGATGGAGGAAGTGGAGGAGCCAACGGCCAATCTATCGAGCTTTGGTCCAACATCAATCATCCCAACCTCACGTGGGTAGAGATCGACCGTGGCAATGGCTATTACTCGTATCAGAAGTTGAACACGAACTACTGCATAGATGGTGGAAATGGCGGGAGCAACAATCAAAATGTGTACCTATGGACTTGTGGTGCCAATAACCAAAATCAGCACTGGCAGAAGGTCAGCGTAGGAAATGGACATTATATGTTGATCAAACGAAATGCTTCAGGCTATGCCATAGACGGAGGCAATGGAGGCGGACAGAACCAAAATGTCAAGTTATGGTCGGTGAATTCATCCAACCAAAATCAGCACTGGCGTTTTGATGCTGTCAATGCAAGGATGCAAGCGGTCGAAGTGGAGGCCGAAGAACCGTTTCGATTATTCCCCAATCCTACTTCTCGTACCCTCCAAATCCAAGGGCTTGAAGAAGGGAGATCCATCCGTATATTCAATGTGCTAGGGAAACTGGTGATGGAAACGTCTGCCCAAAAGATTGATGTCTCCGAGCTCAGTGCAGGGATATATTCTGTGGTGGTCGAAGGCAAAGCACCGCTGAAGTTTACCAAACAATAATTGATTTGACGTAAGGGGTACATGCGCTATGAGAAGGACTCATAGGGCGTGTACCATTTTTTGTTTCGGTGTTCATGCGCTGCTAGGTAGCTTATTTCTGTGTGGCGTTCGTTAAAAGGACGATCATTTCACCAAATGACTACTCAATACTAGCTTCCGTATCTTTTTCTCGAAGTGGTAAATAATGCTTGGATCGTCATTGTAGACATTTTCTAGTACAATCACGTCCAAGTCTTTTTCGGGTATGTAAAACTTGATCGAAGCAAATCCCAATCCTCGCCCTGCGTGTCCAATCACTTTGGGTGATTGAAGATAAGGAAGGGATGCTCAAAACCGTGGAACTTGTAGAGAATAGCAAATATGACTTGTGTAGGGATTATATTTTCAGGATCCATTCATTTGATTTAGTGATCAGGCCTTTCTCTTTTACCAACTCTACATAAATCCGTTCGATATAGCCTACATACAATTCAGTCTGTCGATTTACGGGAATCCTATCTAGGTAGCGATTTGCCTTATCCTTCACTACGGCGCCTCTCCCCGCATTGTAAGCGGCTAGCGCATATATACGGCTGGCGTAAGGGCCATGTCCTCTGCTCCGAAAATATCGATAATCACTAGCCAATTGGTTGACGCCTGAGTTTAGGTTCCATGTAGGATTGAAGCGAGCATCTATTTCATACAAAGCAGGATGATCCTCTTGATATTGTGTCCTGAATGCTTCCAATTCTTTTACATAATCTGCTGCCCATTCTGTATCCTTTCTCCCCTGGTATATTCTCTCCCCTAATGAATTTCTCTTTTGGCGACGAGATTGGACATAGTTGCGATAGGCTTGACTTACGAAAGATCTCTCCCTAGGCATCAATTGCATCAAACCCACAGCACCTGCTGTAGAGATAAATTGTTCATTGAAATGTGACTCTTTGATGATGACTGCCTTGATCAACATCCAATCTATGGTATGTATCTCAGCGATCTCTTGTATTTCCTGGTCATATTGGTTGAATGGGAGAAAAGGACTTTCCTTTTGGATGGAATCTGCTTCAGCAACAGTAGGAGAAACAATCGGAGCAAGAGGCGTTTGCCCAGATTCTGCGTTTTGGCAACCTGCTAGCCAAAGGATGATCCATCCTGCGCATACGATAGCGTGAAACTTTACATGTGGCATATTTGTATTCATGGTTAGGTGCTCAAGTTAAATCAAATCCACTATTTCTAACTCCATCTCATATTGATCTACCGTATGTTTTAGCCCTATGCGCTGAAGTTGGTGGATCTTTTCTGTCAATCGGTTGTCTATATTATTGATCTTCATCGTAGGAGAAATCTGTCTGATACTCGCAAATAGCCTATCCCAGCTTTGGTTGTTCTCTTGTAGTAATCCCATTTGCGCTACATAGTGCTGCGCTGGCTGGATAATGAAAAATGACTCTGCCTCTCCTTCATGTAAGACTTGAAAATAACGATAAGCGCCTTCCAAAATGGATTCTCGCTGGTTGTCCCAGGAGTATTTATCCTGATGGGGCAAGGCATCCCAATCGATGGCTTCTTTTTCTCGCTCTACTAATGAAGGGGGCGGAATATCGACGGTAGGCAAGCTTCCCTTGAAGCAAAGGTATTTTTTGATGATCTCAAAGCCAACCCCTTGGTACAGCCTTACGGCAATATGATTCTTTGTAATGACCTCTAGCGTGGTCCTTTGGATTCCTCGTTGAGCCAGATCTTTGAGTGCATGTGTATAGATGGACTGGATGATTCGCTTGCCTCGATAAGCGGGGATGACACCTGTACCTGTATTGAAGGCTGTGAGGAGCTGGTTGCGGCGATCGATCGCATGAATGATAAAGCCAACCAGTTGCGATTTATCAAACATCCCATAGGAGGCGTCCCAATCTACTTTGGCGGCCTTCCATCTATTTTCGTAGTACTGCTTGTCTGTCGGCATTTTGACAAAGTAGTTTTCAAATGCCTGTAAGAATGAAGCAAGGACTTCATCGAAGGAGATGCTTGAAAGAGGGCGGATTTCCATTTTAGGCAATACTTTAGGCTGTTATTGAAACCATGTTTGAAACTTCTCAGGCGTTTCTGTTATCAACGCTTCTCATTTTTCATCTATTTCCCATGAGTAGATGATCTTCTACATTTTCACGGCCTCCTTCAAGATCTTTTTCGCAGCCTTGCTCAGGAGTTTAGGGGTTGCGGGACCACTTTGATTAGTCATGATAGAGATGCCTAATTGGTGATCGGGGAAGATAAATAACCAGTTTTGCATACCGATGCTTCCTCCATGATGATTGTAGGATGTCCCGTATTTATCGGTCCATACATTCCAAAAATATCCTACTTTTCGTGTGCCTTCTCCTCGAAAGAGGACTTGGTGAGATTGGGATACAATGGGATCTTCACTAGATAATTGTAGCTTCATATACCGAAGCATATCTGACATGCTCATGCTGGCGCCTCCGCCTGATGCCCACAATGTATTGAGTTGATTGGGAGAAGGCAGGCTATTCTCCATCCAATAGCCACGCACTAAGCCACTTCTCTGTGTGTCCATACGTACAATTCCTGTCTGAAACATCTGATGTACATCGCGGAAACTTTCCGCAATCAAGGAATCCAGCTCTTTTTCATAGGCACGTTCGAGCACATATCCCATCAGTTCTGCCCCTGCATTAGAATATGCATACTGCGTCCCAGGTACGGTGGTCAGGCTCACTTGCTTCAGATCCTCCAGGAACTGCTCCTTACTATAAGTCTGTTCCATTTTCAGGTACTTCTGAGGAATCTGGGAATCCAGATTTTTGAATACCTCATTCAGTTCTTCTGGTAAAAATAAAGGCAGTCCTGCCGTATGCGTCACGAGATGCTGGATCGTGATGGGCTGATCCTGATATACTAAGTTGGGATAATCTCCTGGGAGGTAGGAGCGCACATCTGTTGATAGGTCGATTCTCCCTTCTTTTACAGCCTTGGCTACCAGATACCCTGTCATGGTCTTTGTGACTGAGCCAATCTCGTATCTCGATTCATCGTTTGGCGCATTCCCTTTTCCTCTTTCTAGCTCTCCAAAATGTTTCGTGTAGGTTTTCCCGTCCTTCATTACCCCAATAGAAACTGAGGAGATCCTTTCATTTTTGATAAAGGCTTTTCCCTGCTTCTGGATGACCTTTGTGATACGCTGATGTTGCGGACTTTCCTGTGCATGGCTTTTCTGAAAGGAAATCGTAAGGCTTAAGATGAAAAGGAGTAGAATATGCTTCATTTCTTATGTATTTCGTTCGATATATCCATGTCGTACGTAAAGCAGGAACAGTTGCTTAGGGTAGGTTCAACTGCCAAGAGATTCCAAAGGGGTCCACCACCCATCCAAACTGCTGACTGAATCCATAATTACCTAAGGGCATCATCACCTCCCCGTTTTCCGATAGCTTGGTAAACAAGCGCTTGAGTTCCTCTTCGTCCTCACATGTTACGAAGTTGGAAACAGCAGGCGTGAAGTCCCACTCATGGACAGGTGGACTGTCGCTGCACATATACGACTTCCCATCCAGGATAAAGGTGGCTTGCATGATGGTTCCCTCTTTCCCTGGAGCGTCTTTTCCCCAGCGGGTGAGTTGGACTACCTCCGAATGATCAAATAGGGTAATGTAGAATTTTATCGCTTGCTCTGCATCTCCCTTTTGAAAAGTCAAGAAGGTGGAGATCTTGTTGCTTGATTGCTTGGTAATTTGTTTGAGGCTGTCGTTTTCCATCTGCAGCTTCTGTAGTTCTGCTGACGGGGTCTCGGAGTTGTTGGATTCTGCACAGCTGATGAGCAGGATACTCAAGCCTATGAGGATAGGAAGAAAATTTTTCATGTGACAGTGGTTTTATAAAGGTGAGTCCTCTTGAGAGGAGGATGTAAGCTCTATGCGTGATACTATCATTTGATACTATCAGATAAGATTCTCTGCGGATAGCAAGACTCCGTCTTCATCCGCATAGACATAAGTTCCTGGCGCGATATCGGTTCCGTCTATGCATAGGGATTCTCCTTCTACTCCTACATTCCGTTTGATGCTTTTCACAGGACAGGTTCCTATGGCTTTGATCCCTATATCCATCTCGTTGATTACTTTAGAATCTCTGATACAACCGTAGACAATGATACCTTTCCAACCATTTTCGATGGCAAGTTGAGCGATGTTGTCACCTACAAGGGCGCATCTCCTAGACCCTCCCCCATCGATGATCAGCACTTTCCCTTCTCCTTTTTCTGTCAATATTCTCCTAACCCATGAGTTGTCTTCAAAGACTTTAAGGGTGACGATTTCTCCGTAGAATGATGTGTGTCTGCCGTAACTTTTCAGTTCGAGGTTCAGTAGGCGTAGGGCAGGTGCGTGTTCATCCCATAGATCTGCTGTTACTATTTCCATTTTATGTTTCTATTTGGGGAAATGTCATTGTTGTATTTTAGAAAGAAGACGTCCTGCCTGTTACTGCTTAAACTTATAAGTAGTCAGCCTCTTATGTCCATATTTACTTAAAACTCCTGCCTCTACCGCTTTTTTTAAATCTCTACTTGCAGTAGCAGATGAAATCTCTTTAAAAAATCGCATATAGTCTTTTCTACTAAAAGCATCACCTTTAATAATAGACTGAAACCGATTGATTCTGTCTGCACTGTTTAAATGAACTTGCTGATTTTTCAATACACCCTCTAATGCCTCCTCAATTATGCCTAGCATAAACTCTATAAATTGACTGGATTCTCCCGCCTTATCGCTTGCAGATAACGATTCATAATATGCTTCTTGGCGGTCTTTTATCACAGTCTCAAGCGGGAGAAATTCAAATACGGGGTATTCTTGAATAAGAATCAATGTCTGCCATAACCTACCCATTCTCCCGTTTCCATCCATAAATGGGTGAATGAATTCCATTTCGTAGTGAAAAACACAGCTTTTGATCAATATAAGATCTTCTGATTCTTTCAAATAAGAAAATAAATCAAGCATTAAGGGATAAACTCGAATCGCAGGAGGAGCTAAATGTGTGACCACATCCCCTTTGACAATTCCGACAGTTTCAGCTCGATATTTTCCAGCAGAATCGATTAAGCCATCCATCAATATTTTATGTGCTTTTAGGAAAGATTTATATTCAACAGGGGTAAACTCGGTGAGTCGGCTGTATACCGATATAGCATTTTGCACTTCCTTGATGTCTCGTTCTGGACCTATGACTCTTTTATTCTCAAATAAAGCAGTAATCTGTTCTTCGTTTAGTGTATTTCCTTCTATTGCTAATGAAGATTGGATCGTCCTGATCCGATTTTTTTTTCTTAGTTCAGGAGAGGGTCTGTTTAAATGAGCAGCGTTTATCTCACCCAATTTTGATGATATCGCAGTAATCTGTTTAAGGATTGTTTGAGTAACTGTATAAGGTGGTTGATACATTGATACTATCATTTGATACTATCAAATATAAGCTTTTATCAGTTAAGATTGTCTATTACCCCTTCTCAATAAGATTACATAGTCGAGGATGCTTATACTATGGCGATGGTCGTATGAGATAAAATACAATGCCCTACGCAGTCATTCAACTACGCAGGGCTTCTTTTCTTAGCGTTCTTACTTGCTAAGTGAAGAGCGATATTTTGCTTACTCGGTTTTCTCCCCTGTGAATCGCCAGAATTGAAGGCCTGTGACTGCTCCCTTCTCTAAGACAAATGTGTAGTACGTCCCCGTCCCTCGATTGAAATAGGTACTGTCATTCTCAGGGAGCAGCATGATAGGTTCAATGGCAAACTCTCCTGTTATCTCCAATCCATTTTCCTTGATAGAGACGATGGCTTCTCCTTGCTCTGGGAAAACATAGGTGTCTACACTACAAGCTTTTCTTTTTTAAGGCATCTGCTAGAAGTCAAAGGCCTTGAAGTCTATCCCTTTGAGTTCTCTTTTATACACAATGACTTTCTGATTTTTGACGTCTAATACCCAACTCGAAGTATCATCGAGCGCTGCAATCAGTCGGCTAGAGGCTGTGTTTTTATCGAAAAGCCATATTTTGATAGTATTTTGTGCCTTTATACGTTGGCACACCAAGATTTTACTGCTCGGCTCTCGCTGGGCGAATTGGGTATTTACGATTCTAGAGCTTGAGCGATTAAAAACGACCTTTCCACTTGCTTCGTTATATCCTGTCTCATAGAGAAGATGTGTGATCGCGTCGTCTTCACTGGGCTTGTCAAATAAGTACCGCGTCTGGTCTGTCTTAGGATCGTAGATGGCCATGTTATAAGAATGGGAGTAGTCCCACTCTTCCTCTTTGCTCATCATTCCTTTACTTTTTTTCTTGTGTAAGGATAGAAAAAATAGTCCTGTTAGCGGATCGATTTCTTCTGTCATGTGGTATTGATGTAAACCCATTGTCTTTCATTTTGTGCTTTATACAACTATGATGATCACCGCTCGCCCTGTAGAGGCTTTCTAGGATGTAATCCCAAGTAACTCTATTTAGAGTGAAATATCTACTTTTTCAATACCTTTTACCGCTACATAAGGTGCTTCCACCGCTCAGCTTATTCATCCAACACATACTCCAATTCAAAGGAGATATCGAAGATATTTTTTATCGCATAACTGCCTAGATCTTGGAAGTAGCTGGACGAGTTATATTTGATTCCGTAGTAAGTTCGATCCACTTCAACCTTTCCCTTAACGATGACGCGCGCATCTTTTATCGTGATCTCTGGGCTAAAGGCCAATGTTCCCGTTACACCTTTGATGGTCAGCTCCCCTGCGACTTTCTTATCGTTATTTTGGGCAAATCGGAAGATCGCTGTAGGATACTTTTTTACATCAAAGAAATCTTTATTCTTTAAATGCTTCATGAGTTCTTTGTCCTCGTGATAGAGGCTTTTCATGTCGATTGTGATCTCTCCTGAGAGTTTCTGTTCTACATCCCAATCCAGGCTAGCGGCCTCTACATCGAGCGTACCTGTTTGCGCATATCCTCCTACTTCGCCATATCCAGTCCAACTGATTTGTCCAGATTTATCTTTGTCTAGGGTATAAGCTTGGCTGTGTAGCTGGTTGTATGAGAGCGTGAGGAAAAAAATTAGGAGAAAAGTGGTGGATAATTTCATTTTGTTTGGATTTCGGATTCTGTTTCTAGTATGGACATACCTTTGTAAATATTGCCTTCTTCGTCTTCCGCGATGACATACCATAAGGCATCGCCTCCGTAGGGTTGGTTTCCCCAGCGATAGTTTTTCTCAAATGTATAGGTGACGCCTTCTACGAGGATACCTTTGGGACAATTAAATTTTTTGGCAAACTGCCGTTTGTTGTAAAACACATTCTTCTTCCAGCCATCTTCATTGTACCAGATATACGAGCCCGCGAATTTCACAGTGAGTGTCAGATCGGGAGATGTCACACTTGTGGCGTGTCTCCAAACATAGGTGAACTCGGACTTATCTTCGGGGACGGTCTCCTCTGGGTAGTTGGGATTGGGATTGTGTCGGATGAAGAGGGCTTCGGGTACTTTCCTCAAGACATCTGGGAGGACCCGCGACTTATTAGACCATGCGGGGTTCTGACTCCATGCTTGGAGACCTGTGATCATGAGAAGTGCAAAAAGAAGATGTTTCATATGAAAACCTTAATGTATTTCCATAATGTAGAAATTTTGGATATTAAAATCAATGAACAATTATTACCTACATGACGCACAGAGATTCAGGGAGTTGGGGTATACTTATCTTCCAATTGGTTCTACCGATGGGGGTAATTCAGAGTACTTGACTATGATGACGACTTTTTTCTAAACTCTCGGGGTGTCCATCCTGTCTTGGTTTTAAATAGTTTGCTGAAATACTGTGGGTACTCAAATCCCAACTCGTAAGCTACTTGGCTCACAGGAATATTGGAACGTAATAGCTTTGCTTTGGCCAGTTCGATCACTTTGTAGTGAATGTGTTCCTGTACTCCTCTCCCTGTTTCTTTTTTCAGCAGTTCACTCAGATAATTAGGAGACATATTCATCTTGCGAGCAAAGAATTTGACAGATGGCAGACCAGTGGCAGACTGTCTTTGGAGCTGAAAATAGGCCGTCAGACATTGCTCAAAATTTGAAACGATATCCCTAGGGTCCTGGGGGCGCGTATCTAGTTGCCGACTGTAGAATCGTAGGCAATAATCTAGTAAGAGTTCCAGATTGGAAACGATCAATTTGCGGCTGTATTCATCCGTGGGTAGCGTCAGTTCTCTTTCGAGATTATCGAGTACGCTTTCTAGGGGTTTCAACTCTTCTTGGGAAAGTTGCAGAGACGCTTGAATGGTGTAAGAGAAAAAAGTGTAGGCATCGATGTGAGAGGCCAAGGGAGTGCCTCCGATTAAGTCAGGATGAAAAGCGAGGGTCCAGCCTTGCTCTGCTTCGTCCACATTTTGCTCACCGACAAAAGAGAATACTTGCCCTGGTCGAGAACAGACGATCGTTCCTGCTGGGAGCGCATAAGTTTTGCTTCCATACTTGACTAGGTTTTTACTATCGGTATAAAAGGAGATCTGGAAGATATCGAATAGGAAGCTTGTATAACTAAGGTCAACCGTTGTCTCTGTGCTTGGGATGCGTATGATGGAAATAAAGGGATGACGGGGAGGCTCAAGCTGTAAGAAAGCATGAAGTTGTGCGACCGATTGAATATGGACTTTTTCATTCATTGAATGCATCCCCTGATGAGAAGGTATCATAATTGGTGTGTGGGCTCGCTTGTGCAAGCTAAAATCTGTAACCCAAGTGAATCGTAGGAAGGCGTGTAATGGCAAAAGTACGAATCTGATAGTTTTGATCTCCTACGACCTGGCTTTCTGTTTCGTCAAGTTTCCAAATAAAATGCATGTAGGCATCCACAAAAAATCTGGGATTCTCTTTTCTCTTCAAATTTGGATACCATATGTATCCTACATTGAAACCTGCGTAGGGATTGCCTTTCTCCTCTTCTTGTCCAAGCGTTGTTGTAGCTCTTGACTGGATCGTCCAGGTCTCATAAGCCAATAATCCTCCTATGTAAGGTCCGTAATTTACCCCTTTTTTGTGGAAAAAGTGGTAGCGAGGGTTGAAGGCCAGCGTATGGTTGATGTCCAGTCTGACCGTTTCATATGTTTCAAACATCTGATCGAGTATGCCTCCACCTTCAGAGCGAAAACCACCACGAAAAATAAGGGTGAGGGAGAACTTGCGATAATGTCGTGAAGCACTGAAGTCCCAACCCTCACTAAGAGGTGCGATGGGACTGATACCTCCAGAGAAGTAGGGCTTCATGGCTTTTTCTTGGCTGAATGTAGCAAGGCTCAAACCTAGGAATAAAAGGCTGAATAAGGCTATTCTTTTGTCCGTATGCATAGCATGAATCTGATAGATACGCTCACTTACCGTCAAGTGATGAGGTCAAAACTACAGATTAACTTTCCGCTGTTTTTATGCGAATTACGGATTCTTGTATACTTATTACGGTGTGGCAAGGCATCATGACCCAGCAGACGGGATATGATGATGTCACGGGCAGATGTCCAAATCCAAGTCAGTCTTTTTGGACAAATGTTAGCTAAAAAGAAAATCTGTGAAACCCTATCTAAAGCTGCAGTGAGTGTGCACAATTTGCCGCAGAATATTAGGATGTTCACAGATAATAGGTCTATGCTACAGAAGGCAGCATCTTGGAGACATAAGGTGGCTCCTATAGACTTTTGAGGTCGATTACTTCAAAGTTTCGTGTGTCGAAGTAGTCATCTAGTCCGTAGTCAGTGTTGATGATGATCCCTCCCAACAGTGTCACGCGATCACCGTGGAATTCATCCTTACACGTTCTGATATATTCATGAATTTTCTTGTCGATGATTTTAAAGGTAGCCTCGGTAATCGCTTTTTGAGGGTTATCGCTATTCACGATTTCGTCTCTGTAAGGCAAGAGGCTTTCTTCCAACTTCATTTGCTGATAATCATCTTCATTTAGGACAGGGCGATAGTTACCATCCTGTAAGCGGCTCAAAGCCAACATCAGCGCGCCACAAGAATTACCTGTATCCTCTTGGCGGGGCCTGTACATTTTGCCTAGCTCCCCATCCAGCGTGATCCCGATGTGTGGACCATAGAAAATGAAGGCGCTTCCTTCGTCGGGTATGTGGTGTGCAAAGGCCGTCATTCCTGTCTGACCTGAGAAAGGAATACCTCCTAAGCCGCCCATAATGAAAGGACCAAATAGTACATTGAAGAATGTGGTAGAGGGAACATTGATATCATCAGAGCATACAGATGTGGCCATCAGTACTTTGGAAATGTCAATCTCATGTTCAAGTTGCATTTTCCCTAGGAAATGGATCGATGTGTCTTTGGCATCCTTGGCGTTGGGAAAATGACTTTTTACAACCGAATCAAACTTTCTTTGCAGCATAATATCTGAGACTAATTTTTAATGTGTGTTCGTATTAAATATAAGAAAGTTTTCATAAATACATATTTGCATATGAATAAAGAGGGCGTGCCAACATGAGGTAGGGATACGCTCACAGCATTCACTTAAGATTCTGTGACGCTTAGGGTTGTGCCCTTATGTGGAAAGTAAGAGAGAGGGAGAGCCCATACTAAAGATCCATGACAATCTGTAAATTCTCCTTGACTTTGGCAGCTAATTTATCTGATAGAATACCTAATTTCTTGATAAGTCTTTTATTATCAATCGCTCGAACTTGGTCAATCATGATGGAACTGTCTCTTTTCAAACCTCCTTCTCCTACAGATACATTCACCCTTAAGATACTTACGCCCTTTCTTACGTTGGTTGTGATGGGACAGATAATGGACGATGGATGAACAGTATTGAGTAAGTCACTTTGAACAATTAACACAGGCCTAGTCTTTCCTGTTTCTGTACCAAATCTTGGATTTAAATCTGCCAACCAAATTTCAAATTGTTTACATTTCATCTTCTAGGGATTCAAACTCGGACAAAACCTCTAACGAATCTTGGGCAATCAATTGAGACTCTTTCTTCAGTTGCTCCTCCCATAGTTTTCGTCTTTGATGCTCATTATAGAATGCGATGGCTTCATTGATATACTTATTCCGACTTATCTTAAGATGATCCAAGAGCTTTTCAGTTTCCTGCAAAATAGGATCGTTTAGCTTGAGTGATATACTCTTCATTACATATCTTTTATATCATAAATATATATCAAAAAAATATATCAATCAACGACTTCACTCATGGATTTAGGTATAAACGGAAATACCTGCACTAATTTGGGCGTATATATTCTATTCAAATACAATCTCATCCAAGAAAATGTCATGGATCAACCCTTCCCCAGCAGAAAAAATAACAAACCCAGACCTAATACAGCTTAAATCCAGCCTTTTTGTCGAAATCGTATACTGTTTCCACTCATTCGTTAAGGACAGTTTGACCAGCTCTATCGCTGTGTCTGGAAAGGGCTTATCCTCCTCTATCAATCCGAAACCCACCGTCACATTGAGCCTGTCGTAGCTGGCTTTGGCCCAAAAGCTGAGGGTTTTGGCTCCTCGGATGTCATAGCCGCCTAGCATGTCTCCCCAGTCATTGGCAGGATCTACAAAACCTACCCCATACCAATTATCTTTCGCTCCATAATGGATTTTGATGGCTGTTTTACCAGATTGGACCGTTTCTGTATGGTGCAAATCCACCGTTATATCTTTGTAGTTGCCCATGTAAGCCGATGCGGCGTAGGGCATATCTGCTTCATCTTGGTAGACATAGAAGGGAAGTTCTACGGAGGGAACCAAAAATTTTCGTTTGGCTTCCTTTGGGTCGAGTACATAGATGGAGGTGGTCGCGAAGCCTATATTTCCAGAGACATCTTCAGCACCCGCATAGACTTTGATGCCTCCGTGCACCGTCGGGAGCTGAATCTCAAATCCCTCGTCTAAACTACCCCTCGTATTCAGCTGAATCATTTGATCCCGTCTTTTGCGGCTGCCTGATCGCTGGTTATAATAGAAATGGACATCCAATGCTTCTTTTTCCTGATCAGATACGATTAATGTAACAGGGACCCAACGCCCACTTTTGGTTTGATCCTTGGGCAGGTCAAACGACTCAATCACAGGAACGTGATTATCAGACTTTTTTCCTGTATAGGCTTCCCTGATGGCCCAATATTGGGGGCGTATTTTTCCTTCAAAGTGCGTGAGAAGCCAGGGCGCCATGTGGCGATCATCGCTCGCATAGTGAAACACATACACACCCAGGCAATTAGGTTTGGGCTGAATCCATTCCTTGTATCCTTTGACGATCACCTCATATTTTTCCTTGTCCGAAGGTTCGGGTTTGACGCCATTGGCATCTTCTGTGATCTCCCATTCACCTCTCACCCCAAACTCTGTAATGATATAAGGTTTGTTCACCTCTGTTTTCGCCAGCTCTTGGGGAATCACGCTAGCACCTGAGCCATAGGTATTGATGCCGTAGATATCCAGGGAGGGAACATACTGATTCCACCAATCCACACCGAAGGTCCATGCTTCTACAGAAGTAATGGGATGGTGAGGATCGATCTTTTTGATCTCTTCGCAGATGCGTTCCAGCAGATGAGAGTAGACGCGTTTTTCCTCATCTGTTTCCATATTGAGATAGACCTCATTGCCGATACCCCAAGTCAAGATCGCAGGATGGTCCTTATAGGTTTTCACCACATCTAATGCGTGGTCATACATGGCTTCCTTCCCTTCGGTATCATTCAGGTAGTCAAAACTATCGTCAGCTTCCATACCTGGCCGGCCATGTCTCATCCATATGCCGAGCATGACACGGATTCCGTGTGCCTGGGCTGCGTCTAAGAGTTTGCCTGTATGCTCAGTTGTACCCCATGTGCGTATGGTATTGACTCCTAGGAACTTTAGGTCTTGGAAATGCTGATCGTAATGTAAGGTATCTGAATCATGTCCAAACGTGACACCTTTTACATCAAAGGGCTTTCCGTCTACTATGAATGTCCATTTACTCCCTTGTTTTTCGACCGTGGTCTGCGCAGGGAGTTGGAGGCAACAGAAAAAAAGAGAGAGGAGACAGAGGCGGAGGATGCGCATGGAGGTTTTGGGTTAATGGCAGTCAGGTTTGATCTATAGACAATATACCCAAGATTTGGTGTTTAATTCCATACGCAAAACTCAATTCCTCACCCATATTTTCAAACTGCCCTCCACCTCATGGGAAAGTACCAATCCATAAATGCCTGGGGAAACGGGAGGAAGCGAGTAAGTATGTGTAGGATCAGGTTGAGCCTCCCATTGGTAGATTTTTCTTCCCATCCCATCCATCAACCAAATGTAGGCATCGGGTTTAGGCTGCGAATGAAGTTGAAATGCCTGTATGTCTGGATAATAGGTAAATATCGTTGGTCCTTTCTCTTCTGATTGTTCCAAAGATGAGGGAGCTGAAAAGGTCATGCGTAGTGTATCTGAGGCCTGACAACCAGGTCCTATTTCGATGGTCAACCAAATAGCTACGGTATCATTCATTCCCTGTGATTGAGCAATCGTGACGGAGGCGGTCGTATCTCCCGTGGACCAAAGGTAGCGATCGGCTAGAGGCCCTGTCAGTTGGAGTGTATCCCCAGACATCAGCGAAGTATCATTTCCCAAGTCAAAAGTAGGATCGGTCACATCCACTTGCAGAGGAGCAGTTACACTCTCGCAGGGACCGATCTCATAGCGATAGCTGAAGGCTGCATTGATCATGCGAGGATAATACGTCTGCCCAAATGTATGGCTGATCCCCGTACCCGTAATCAAGCTGAGTTCGTCATTTTCAAATCGCTGAGGCGTGCTCACAGCTTGATAGCGAAGCCGTCCATTACTTTGGGCAAGGTGTAGGTAGAGTCCTGTGGTATCGCCTGCTTGCAGCGAAAGGGCATTTAGAGGGATGGGAATCCACGAACCTATGCTTGTCACACTGACAGCCACACTGTCTTGCAATTGCCAGGCTTGGGGAGACTGTTCTTTGCCCAAATAGGAACCCTGTGTCGTATAGATGTTTAACCTCCTATTGCCTGTCGTACTGATGGGAATGAATAAGGTATCGAGGATCAGGTCTACTTTGGGAATGAGGTCAATCATGATGCCATTCCAGTCTCGATCGTATTGATCCAAAGTTTGGAGACTATCGCGAAAAGTGATCCTTTCTCCTGTGACACTCACCCAAAATGTCGTGTCTTGGCTAAGGTCTGTTATGGAAAGGCTATCTCCGATATGTAAAGGAGTATCAGCTATCGGGGATATGTACCAGCTAAATGTCCCCGTATCTATCGGAAGTGCACGAAGAGTTACTGTTTCTCCTAAACAAATGGATTCATCCAAAGGAATAGGAGCACGCTCTCCTACAAGCTGGAGAGTTTGACTCAAGGTATCTTGCTGAGATCCGTGGATGAGGATGGCTTCCAGGTCCCAGTTATCTGCTTCGGGAAGGTCGATTTCCACTACGAGGGTATCTACTGTGCATGATTCGAGGGGAGGTAAGCTGTCACTGAGACTAATTGTCAGGCCATTACTATGCGAGCTAAGATGGATTTGGTAGGAAACACCTGAAGAACCTGTCGTACCTACATTGGTGCGAATAAGCGAAAACGGAACTTTCCTGCCACTACAAACCGGCCGATTGATCATACCCAGCCACTCATAGGATGGCTCCTGGCTTCCATACCGTATCGCAAAGGCAGTGTCTGCCACGGCTCGTCCTCGCACGCGTTCAAACAAGATGTTATGTCCTGCATCGTTGAGGTGAACGCCGTCGCCAGAATCATACTGCGACAGCGGCAATCCCGCAGAGTCGGCGAGCCCCGTCCAGAAATCTATGGCTCTGTGACCAAAAACTGTTAAGATAGAATCCCTTGTCTCAAGCTGAATGGCAATTTTACTAGATGAGAATACACGGGGTTGGGTAGTACAAATCCAGACAGGGATTCCTGCTAGCTGGGCACTGTCGACCATCGTGCGGAAATTCTGCATCTGGGTAGCAGCGGAGACATTCAGGGCCGCATCATTGGAGGGGAGATTGATGATGATGGCATCGGGAGAGAGGGAAATGGCTTGGGTAATATTTTTGGTGGAGTCGGGTAGAGGGAGTCCAGGGGGTGGGATAAAACTGGAAGGCATCAGGCGATAGGTGTTATATCCGCCTCGGGCGATGTTGGTGACGCGATGAGCGGGATTGATGGCTTGCAGTGCCCTGCGATAGCGATTGACCCAGGTACTATCAGGATGAGAGGGACCTGCCCCTGCTGCGGTAGAAGAGCCCATGACCACAATATGGAGGGGATAATTTTCTAGGCAGGCGTTGTCATTGGTTTGGGTTTGACCAAAGAGCGGAAGGAAACTCAAGCTTAAGAGAAGGGGGAGTAGTTTCATAAGGATAAGAGACGGTATTTTCTCCAATCTAAAAAAATATACCTGCATTTCTCCCATAATTAAAAAACCGCTCCCTGTCATTAGGAAGCGGCCTTCATGCTATCTTGGGGGATCAGCTATTATTTTCTGACTTTCTCTATCCATCTTTTGTCTCCCATTTTCACCTCCACAAAATAGATCCCCTGTGCGAGATCTGAGGTAGCCAATGAGATGGTGGTCGTCTGTACATTTTCTTTCACCTGAATCACTTCTCCTTGTAAGTTGATCAAGTGAATCTCTACAGGAGCCACAACTTCTTGTCCCATATCGATCCACAATGTCTCACCAAAAGGTACAGGAGAGATGCGCGGTCCATTGAGGGCGTCATCGATACTCACATTGGTGGTATTCACAAGTTGGGTCGTGGTATCCCTCCCACAGGGCGAGGTGACAATCAGTGTCACGATGAATGAGCCGTCCACTCCATAAGTATAGGAAGGATTGCGATCTGTCGCAGTACCTATATTATCCCCAAAGTCCCATTCATAAGAAAACAGGTCAAATGAGGGTGCAGGTGCATTGAAATCGAAGCTTCGCGCATTTTGACTGAAGATAAACTGCGCATCAGGGGCAGGCGCCAGGGGTAGCTCCACCTCCAGTGTAGATTGAATGCCCAGCGCATCCGTCACAGTCAATACGTATTCTGTATCCTGTCCGACGACCAGTTCCATGCTCAGATCGGGCTTGACATTGCCTGTCTGGTTGTCCCAGGTGAAGGTGTAGGGAGCCAAACCTTCGGAAGCAAGATCTGCTGTCAGGACACTTCCTTCACATACAAATCCTGCAATGTCTGGAAAATTGATTGTGAAGTCTGTGTACAATGTATTTTCCGCCCATGGCGTGAAGATAGGAGGATTGAAATCAAAGAAAATCGCCGCTCGGTTGCGCACCATCGTCCCTGCAGGAAGTCCTGGCTCGTGTGCCATTCGATAGTTGATGTGTCCTATGCTACCTGTAGGATCGCTGGCAGAGTCTGGGAGATTGATATTGGCAAATGTGAAGACTAAAATGCTGTCTTCTTCAATCACCACTGTGTAGGGATGGCTGCTACTGAGGGGGCGCAAGGTGCTGGGAACGAGAGGACCTGTGATGGTGTCTCGTATCGTCACATACAGCGCGGGGAATGTTCCCGTATTTTGAAAATAAATCTGATAAGTATGCTCCAACTGGTCAGCTGGCATCAAGCCAAGAGGTCCTGTACCTAGCGGATTGGGAACCTTGATGTTGGGGTCGTAGGCACCTACCACTACGCGCTTGAGGATATCAATATTGTTGGTCGTATCATCATCTATTCCGTCTGGGAATATACAAGCCGTGACACATATCATATCTCCCAAGGTACTTGGAGGCATGGCAGCAAAGTCGAGGGTGAAATTGGCAAAGCTAGCAGGAGGGATCTGGCTATAATTCCAAATCAATGTATCACCAGAGACAGAAGTGGCCATGGGTGTGGTGCTTGAGAGCTGCATACTGCTATCTATGACAACTTTTAACGTACCGCTACCCGCTACAGTATCAGTATTGGAAACCTGCACGTTGTAGGTAAATGGACCTACCGTCGTAGTGAAACCCAATACGGATATGACTACATCTGGATCGGGGGGAATAACCTGTAAGCCAAAATCGATGCCCGTGATGTCTGCATTACTGACCGTGACATTGATCCCTGAGGGATTGCACGAATCCTGATAGGTAGTGGTGTTACCATAGGAGACATTGTAATTGAGTGGAGGGACAGCGTAGCTATAAAATCCATTCGCGTCAGTCAAAACGGCTCCACCTGGAGTAAAATCTATCCATTGATTGGCAACTGCTATTTCATTCGAATCAAATACGCAGTTTCCATTCAGATCCAGATAAGCATGACCCGATACTTCATAGGTACAGATAGAAACTTCTTGCAGAATGAAGGTTTTTTGTGCGACGCACCCGCTGTCATCCGTTACGATCACGGAGTAGCCTCCTGCTGCCAGCGAGTCAATAGTCGATGTTGTATCCCCTGTATTCCATTGGTAGGTGTAGGGGGGATTGCCATTCGCAGCTGTCACCGCAATGATTCCATCAGCGGTATTACAATTGGGCTTGGTGATATTTTCTGCTAGAACAATATCACCTGAGGCAATTTGGAATGTATCGGTATAAGATCCACCACTGCCATCGGTGACATCTACCCAATAGTTACCTGGACTCAGATTTTGGATGCTGCTGCTGGTATCTCCTGTACTCCATAAATAGGTGAAAGGGCCTTGTAATCCTATCAGATTCAGTGAAATACTCCCATTACTTTGCCCACAATCCGCATCATTTACGTTGCCGAGAAGACAGACATTTTCCTTTTGAAGAACCCATGAAAATAGCTCTGTACGCACAATGGGACAAGTATTGTCGCTAATGGAGATGTTGAGAGAGGAGCCTGCCAGCAGGGCACTAGAATCTATTTGGAGGTCGAATGTGAGGAGTATGGGATTAGAACCCGAAACTTGGACATTAGAAACTGTATGGGGAGTCAAAATGGTATCCAGTACGAGCGTATCCAGTGTATCGGCATCGGCAAATTCAAAGAAAAGACTCAAAAGGGAGGTTTCACAAACCTTTAGCGTATCTGCTTGGAGGTTGGCACTACCTGAGATACTGCTACTGGCCAGGACAGGTCGCGCACCAAAGCAGGAGATGGTACGAATCTGATAGTCTCTATAGTGTGAGGCAATATATGTTCCGTTTCGATACTCATCTATGGCTATGCATATCACACCTACTTCAGGGCTGATGGTATTGGTTGAGGTGACATTGACGAGACCTGTTGACGGTTCGATGCTTACATTCCAGAAGATCCCGAGAGGAGCTGTGGGGCTATAACCAACATTGTAAGTGAGGGGGATTTGATAGTCTCTGTAGCAGGTATCGAGTCGATAGACGAGGCTATCTCCATCGGGATCCACAGACGCCATGTCTAGGTAGGTATCGGTACTCTGGCAGACATAAAATTGAGAGACTTTGGGAGGAATGGGCGCATTGTTACAGGGTGTGACCGATAGATCTATAAGGGTCTGATTGAGGACAGTACCTGCATTCAATGGCTGGGAAATAGAGGTGATATCTCCTGGACGGCAGCAAGAATTAAAGGAAATCTCAAAAAGGTTACAGCTAGTGGATGCGAAGTCATAAGATCTCTTGATACGTACAGCGACCGTACCTGCAATGTCTGGATTTGCAATGGTTGGATCACAGCCTGAGGTGACATTAGGGCAGAGCGGGGTCACTTCCGTCCAACCAAAGTTAGGATCAAAATTCCAGCCACTGGTTGGAATGGGAGGAGCACAACCTGACTGAACAGGGTTGACCTGGACTACATTATTACTGATAGGGATAGATGTACTGGACCCCACAGGGAGATAGATCTGCGAAGCACTTCCTTCACAGTCATAATAAACGGTGGTGTAGACATCGATGGTTGTAGGACCTGTACATTCGTAGTAGATGTCTGTCCCTGCATAGTGCGTGGCGTGAAGGGATGAGGTCCACAGACATGTGATACCTAGAAATAACAAAAAGGGGAGAAGCTTTTTCATGGAATGGGGGTTGATGTGTTTTGAAATACCAATGTGCAGTAGAGAAATGAAAAGGGTTCTTCATTATACAGAAAATTTCGAAAAAAAGAATGGGTATTCGTGATCTTGTATATGAATGTGGGAGATTGTGGCAATGGAGGGAGGTTTTTGTTAGGGTAAATCGAAGTGCCAACGGGATGTTTACGATGGCGGGTGGCATCAAGGGGATACGTGCATGTGCAGGGCAACAAAGGCCAGCAAATTGCGGAGCAGGAAGAAAAAAGGTGAAACACAGACCGCTCTGCGTAGTAGAGATGCCATTGATGGCGTCTCCCAACTGCGCAGCTTGACCACGCCATGGCGGTGGTCCTACAATCAGTTTCCAAACTAATCGATTCGGATGCGGCTATTTGCCGCCATACTTGCCATGACAAATTGAATCACCAACGGGACGTTGGCGCTGGCGGGGAGAAGTAGGAAGAAAAAAGGTGAAACACAGACTGCTCTGCGGAGTCATCAAACTCCGTAGGTCATGATCTATTAGTTTCCAAGCTAAGCGTATCAGGTGCGGCTATTTGCCGCCAGACTTGCCATGGTCAATCGAAGTACTAACGGGACGTTTGTGCTGGCGGGGGAGATGATATACTGGGCGATCGAAAACAGATTTTCATCAAAGTAGAGAAAAGAGAAGGATCGATATATCGTTCTTTCTGATAAATTCTTGCAATTACTCACAAAATATCGTAAAATTTGTAGACCATCTTATTGAGTGTTTAAAGGTATATCTGGGGGTAGTGCAGCAAACGATCTGTATAGCAAGTTATGAGAAGAGGTGTCAAAAAGCCTTGAGTCCAACTGTCCATATCTTACAATATAAATTTATTGAAGCGCGGAACAGATCTGCGATACATCCCGCATTTATCGGGGTATGGATCTATCAAGACGACTGAGATTTATTTACATGTTTGAAAAGATGCCAAAGCCTACTAAATGAGCTTGATATATGAAGACATATGAGAAATATGAGCCCATGCGGCGTGTATACTAATGTTGGTAGCAATCGAAAGAGATCATCCTATACAGAGTAATAAAAATAACCATGAATAGATCAAATTACTTTGACTCAATCGAAGAGAAAATAAATATACTGGCGGTCCGAATAATTTCTAGAGGAAGATTAAATCTATTGAACCTGAATCTACACAGTGAGAATTTTTATTTTCATTTTCTGAATTTATTATTTGGATGGGATACTAGGAATGCAAATCCTATTTCAGGTAATATGGAAGGTATTGATTTGATCGACCATAGAAATAAATTGATTATACAAGTTAGCTCTACTTCAACCAAAGAAAAGATTGAACGGTGTTTAGATAAAAAAATAATAAAAGATCACGCTGAATATAGGTTTAAATTTGTCTCAATCGCTAGAGACTCAGACCCATTAAGGAGGATGAGCTTCAGCAACCCTCATGAATGTAAATTTGATCCTAACAAGGATATAATTGATAAGAACTCGCTCTTGGTCATTATCTCTGAGCTAGAGATCGGAAAGCAACAAGAAATTTATAAGTTCATAATGTCGGAACTTAGTTCTCCTGTAGAGGATTTAAAACTTGAAACAACAATAGCTGAATTAATTAACTTTTTATATGATCATAAGCCAACGAAATCTAAGACCATGTTTGGGAGGTTCGGTGATATATCTTAGAAATAAAGAAAAAAGGGATCGATCAGATAACTTGAAGTCGACCAAAACTTTGAGTTATGCAAATAAGATTTACCGAACTGACCGATTCCCAATGGGAAATTATCAAAAAATATGTTTCCCATCACAATCCAAAGAAGCATGATCTTCGAGAGATTATCAATGCCATCCTGTGGATCTGCCGTACGGGTAGCCAATGGCGGAATCTGGATAGCAAGTACCCTAAGTGGGAAAGTGTCTACTATTATTTTCATATTTGGAATAAGGATGGCCTTTGGGATCGCTTATTGAGTGAATTGGTCTGTTGCGAAAGGCAACGCCAGGGGCGGGAGACCGAACCAAGTGCTGTGGCAATTGATAGTCAAAGCGTTAAGAGCGTAGCCTTGGTCGCTGAAGAAAGCAGAGGAGTAGATGGAGCAAAACTCATAAAGGGCAGAAAACGCCATATTGTGGTCGATACCTTGGGCCTGCTCATCGCAGTATTTGTTTCCCGAGCTGACTTGCATGATGGAGAAGGAGGAATCGAGTTGCTCTGGCAAATAGACAAAAAAACCCAACGCTTAGAATTAGTTCGAGCAGATGGAGCTTATGGAGGGGCGTTTAAGGAAGTGGCAGAAGGTATTTATGGTTGGACAGTAGAGACTACACAAAGGCCTCCTTCCCAAAAAGGGTTTGTCCCTCAGGTGGGAAGATGGCAAGTCGAACGTTCTTTTGGATGGCTCAATTTCTATCGCAGATTAGCCAAAGATTACGAAAAAACACCGCAATCTGCTCAAGCCTTCATTCAATTGGCTTTTATTTCTATCATTTTGGCAAGACTAGCCTGACTTTGTCCCAAACATGGTCTAATAATACTTGGGGCATTCATATTTTCATCTTGTGGAAATAAATTGTCTGGACAGGATACTTTGGAAAAACTATCCAATAAGATGTGTGACTGCATTGAATCCAATAATTTTAAAAATGCAGCACAAATAGAACCTTGCTACGATGATATTTTCGCCAACAATTATGATGATATCTGCAAATACTATATGACCGCAGAGTTAACAGATTCACAGATTGACGAATTTGGTTATAAAATTGCCGCCAAAACCCTCGAAATCTGTGACTACATCAAAAATACCTTTCCAACTGGAATAGTGGGTGAGAAAAGATCTAAACAGGCGATCATAGAATGTGCTGATCTGAAAAATGGAGAATTTTATTATTTGACCCAAAAGCCAGGTTCAAAAGTATTGGATACAACTTTTGTAACAATTTCAGGTGATAGCTATTTAGAGAAATTGAGAAACCGAACTACTTATTCTAAGCTTAAAATTAACTGGAAGGATGATTGCAGTTTTGAACTAGTATTTGAAGAAAGTAACGACCCTTTTAAAAAGGAAATGTTAAAAAAAGGGGACATCTTTATCTATGAAATGGTAGCCAATGAAGACGAATCTTTCTTCATAGAAATCAACTGGCAAGGAACAATCTTCCAATCCCAAATTTTTAAAATTAGATAACGTTTTCATGAGTACATGACAACTCATGAGAGGATTTGATCGTGAAAAGTTGGAAGAGGCCAGAAAAAAATAAATAAAACATAAGAAGGCATAATGGGCTATGTCTTGTGACCGCTACAAAACCATTGTATAGCATGAATCAATATGACAGAAAATAATTTAGATTTTTGGACAAAGCTAAGGTTTGAGATAACGAATTCGGGAATTCTAGGCGCATATTGTGATTGGATCGAGCCTAAGTGCTATTATTTTCAAATGAAACCAACCATTGTAGAGGGTAACATAGGCTTTTTAGCTTCTGATGTGAATGAATATAAATTCAAACTTACTATTGACGAGAAATTAGATGATTCAAATGAAGTAGAGGCTATTCATTTAAACCATTGGACAATTGAAGAAAATAGTTTGGGCTTTAACGGGAATACATTTGGAATTAGGTTGATTCGAAATTTGAACGATGTGTAACAAAGTGTAAAATGCATTAAAACGCATCACATACAGAACTTTGTGCTTGAGTAAAGATGAACGAAGAAGGATTAGAGAAAATACATATTGACTTACCAAATCATTGGGCCATTGGAGGAGAGTCATTTTGGGCTACTCCACTTGAAAATGATTGGTTTCGACTAGAAAATATTCCTTTCTATGCATATGGATTAAATTTTCACGATGTAGTTAGAGCAACTTCTGATTCTGATGAACTCATTCCTGAGATTCGAGAAATTGTGGAATCAAGTGGTCATCGAACGTTCCGAGTTTTTTTTGAAAAAGATATAGACCGACAAGATCAAGAGAAGATACTAGATTCCATGAAAGGATTAACTGTTTCCTACGAAAGAGCTAATGGAATCTATTTTTCTCTTGATATGCAACCCCATGGGAACTACCAAGCTGTATTTGACAGACTGGATGAATTGGAAAAAGAGAACATTCTTGGTTTTGAGACTTGTGAAGCGCGAATGGAAGGAAGTTTTGACGATTTACCAGAAAAAGACTCAAGCATATTCTAAATATGGAAAAGATCAGCCTTCAACATAAGACAAAACCAAAAAGTGGAAAAGGAGAGATGTATTGGTTCCAAAATGAGCATATTGGACTTGAAAGGACACTCTTCCATCGTTTCAATATTCCGTTGATTCCTTTTGATTCTGGGTTGAGATATGAGCCTCAGCCTTTGGATACTGAGATAGTTTTTGAGTGGCTCAAACTAGATTTAGCGGATCCAACAGACTTGGAGGGTTTAGAATTGACGTCGCAACCAGAAGATGATAAGGAAGTTTCAATTTACATCGGGAGTGCTCATAATCCTTGTGATATCAAGGATATGAAATTTTATAAAATTGATGAGAACACGTATCGAGTCGATTGCAGTCTCTTTGTGGATTTTGAATATGAAGGAGTAGCCCAAAACGAAGAGTTCTGTTTTAGTACGGAGCTGACACTGGACACAGAAATAAAAGAATGAAAACTAAACACAACACAGTACATGAAATGTAGCACGCTTCGGGCTACTACGTTTCATACACTAACAGGATCGTTTCAGCGCACGAAGATGTAGGACGAGACCTGACGATTATATCCAATCATCCACGATAACACACGAGCACCTATGAAAATGAATCGATTTTTACTATGCATATCTCTGGTGCTTGCATGGTCGCGTCTTGCTTACGGGCAAATCACTTACACTGCTGTATTTATTGATAAATGTACGAATGAAGTTACGGATGCTTATTGGTGCTTGAAAGGCTCTGAAAACTTCTATTTTCCAGAGATGAATGATCTCAAAACGGTGGATATACCCAGTGCAGGAAGCTACTTACTCACTTTTACCCTTAAATATGACGAAGATCCTATCGAGATCGTCATAAACAATAATCAGTCAAGAACGGACACTTTCTATATTTCCCGTTTGAGGTTTAACCCAGGTGTTGGATATTCATATTACACGGAATGTGATAGCTTAGCAAATGGTCATTTAATATCATACTACCCTCATGGTGCCACAAAAATGATAGGAACTTTTAAAGAGGGTCAGGTCTCGGATTCTTTACGTGAATTTTATCAAAGTGGAGAGCTTAAAGAAGTTTTTATTCCGCACGAAAAAGGATGGAGAAGGGTAAAATATTATAAGGATGGAAAAATAAAGACGGAGTATGACTTACAAAAACGCTTTATAAAGGAGTTTTATCCAAACGAGCGATTGAAACTAATAACTAAATGGACAAAAGGTCACCCCTCTAGGACGAGAAAATACTTTATGAATGGGGAACCTGAGCTAATACAGAAGAACAAATCATTGGTTAAATACAATGAAGCTGGAATTGTAGTTCAGAAAATGAAACGAAAAGAAATCTTTGAACTTCACAGAATATTTTCGAGAAAAGCTCGCTATAGATATCAAATCTTCTATAATTATGAATGGGAAAGTTTTGATGAAACTGGGGTTGTCAAAAGAAAAATTATATTCCATGATGATGGATTTTTAACGGGGCCTTTTCCCGATAGTGTGCAGCAAATTGAGGACTATTCATTTGAGAAAGTCATTTTCTATCGCAACGGACAAGAATTCAAAAAAATGGAATCTGAATACGTTTGGGAAAATGATGAGCTGATGAAGAAGCTCATTCTTTATCAGAAAGAACAGAAGCATTGGATTGAAGAAAGAACAACTACTGCTGACAAGGTGTATGAAATCATAGCCCACTACTAGTAGGCTACAGCGCCATGCACAAACCGTTTTCGGAAAAATAAATGGATCAAATGGTGCTGGGTAAAGGAAATGAAAAATGGGTTTTTATGAAAAAGTAGGTTCTTCTTTGGAATCGACCCATAGAAAGGAAAAGTGACACACTTTATGAAGCATTACCGTTCAGTGCATAAGTATTCTCTCTTGTTCTCCATATGAATTCATAATGACAACCCCAAGTTGCTTTCTATCGATTGAATGAACTTCTGAAATGGTCGATAAAACGTGAATGGAAAAGTCAGATTTAAAAGAAACGTCTAAGCCTGGCTCAGTAACATAGCAATCATATCGCTCCCAAAACTCGAAATAAGTCTCATTTGGCTTAATCTGGCCATCCTCAAAATCAAAAGCATAAATATGAGTAGGAGTCGAAAGATAGATACGATTCACCTTCTCGTCGAGACCATATCCCGCGGAAAGACTCACGCCATTAGAACTCATAAAAATGGCTGTACCCAGATCCTCTGTTTGATAGAAAGGATCGATATTATAGTCCCAAAGTTGAACACCATCAGGGAGACTATATCCTACCATATGATCTATATCAGCAATTATTAGGGTTGAATCATCCGCCCACCAATCGATAATACGAAAAGGGAAAGACCATGACCTGAGTTCCTGATAGTTTTCATCCAAAAGGACCAACTGTTGAGGAGCCGTTTGACATATGAGCTGCCCGCTTTCTCCCACCCACTTTGCCATTCCAATATCATAGGGAAGCGGCACCATCATTTCCTCCTCTTCATTCTTTGAAACTACAAATAAATCCCAGCCAGATGTAAAAGCGATATCACCAGAAACAGAATAATCGAATGTACTGATTGGATCTTTTCTTTTAAACAATACCTTGGATTTACCCGATTCCACCTCGTGTTTGATAACCTCTGTTTTTCTAGCGGTCTGTTTGACAAAAACAACCGTCAGCTCCTCCTCATGAGAGAATCGAGCCATTTTGTAGCTAGGATATACCGCTCTCACGAGCGGCTGAATGACACTATTTGCTGTAAAGTACTGTCTACAAAATGTGGCTTCTTCAAACTTTTCTTCTCGACAAGAAAGAAGGAAGGATAAAACGATGATGGGTAATAGATATCTCATGTGTTTTCTCATTTTGTTGCGGTTGAATATGCTTTAATCCTTTTGGATTTTCAAGGTTTTCCTTTGGTCCCCATTACTTACTCCTGTGATGGATCTTAGGGGGAGCCTTGGTCTGATGGCTTACATGTGTGGCCTTGCCGAACCTAAGGTTTTGTGGCATATATACGAGAGTGGACACTTCTCAGAGAGATCGTATAGTGTAGACCCCTTCCCCGCTTACGTTCTCCTTCAGTTTGTAACTGAAGCTATATACATGCTCCAGATTCAATCTGGAGGAGGCAGTGTTTTGTAGGTATTAAAAACCACTGGATGATAGGGTGTCAACGTCATTGACTGAATCGGATATGACAGTTTGTGATTGTCTTACGCTATCTACAGGAAGAGGACAGTAGCTTCCTGTGCAGCGAAATAAGCCTGAATCGCTTCTAGCCCCTGCTTCATTACTTCAGGTGGGGGATCTTGAATGGCATTACCATCCAATCCTAGCTCTCTTAGGTTGTACATGCTTCGGAGAAAAGTAGCATCCGCAATATGATTGTCACCTAAATAGAGTGTAGTCAATCCCTTGAGTTCTGCAATGGGTTTTGCATCAGAGATATTATTGGACCTTAAATAGAGTGTAGTCAATCCCTTGAGTTCTGCAAGAAATGTATAGTCTTTGAGTCCCCATGAGTAACTCAATCGGAGTTCTTCTAGCTGGGGGAAGGCAGAGGCTAAGGAATGGTGTGAAGTCAATACGCCGTTTAAACTGAGCTTTCTGAGATGAGGGAATAGTTTGCCCAACTTCTCAAAAGGAATGTAGCCTTCCCATATGTAGTCGAGCGCCAAAGCATAGACCCTCCCTTTCTCATCTAGCATGAACCCTCTACTTCCTAGGATATATTTATAACGCCCAAAATCTTTATCTGGCCATTTTCCCTTCTCATTAAATTGTATCTCGGGTATAGGAAAGCCTAAGTATCGCGCTAGCTCCAGGATGCTGTCGGGTTTTTGCATGGGAAGTGATGTTGTTTCTTTGAGTTGAAGTTACACTTTTTTGCTAGATGGTTGGGGTTGTAGAGGAGATTCTTTGTGTGCGGGATGGTTGTCACTCGATGGGGAGACGGGCTCTGATTTAGGATCTGCTGGCATGGTTAGTCAGGAGACTAAGAGATTGGGGTGCTGCGTAGCTTGATGGCTACGCAGAGCTTTTACGGTCCGACGCACCAGCCCTCCCCACAAACCTCTCCCCTTTCCCCACAAAGCTTCGACCACTTACCACACATCCTTTTATGTATGGCTTCCATCCTGTTCATTTGGGGCATCACCTTCAATACATAAGCACGATGACGAAAATTGCCTATTTCATGATCTTTCTCCTCTGCTTGGGGATGAACCTATCCGCCCAAGTGCTCACGCCCTTGCCAGAGTCCGAGTCTGAGCAAGTAAGTCCCGAAGACTTTCCGTTTGGGCTTTATTTTATGTTGTCCCTCCCAGGCGGATTGTTGAACCCCGAACTTGGCATGGGCAATATTCGTCAGCAACTGGGACAGCAAGGGATAGAAATCCCTAGACTGAATATCATGCAAAGCCTTGCCACAGTATTTCGCTATAAGCGGCTCTACCTAGAAGCACAGTACCAGGGTTCTTCCTTGAGCTTTGCACGATTCTTACCTAACCCCCTAGACGATCTGGCCTATGCAGGACTCTCTATCTCCAGTGTGCAGCTAGGCTACACCCTGTGGCGCAATCGCAACAATGAACTGATCTTTCGAGGAGGCTTCGGCTCAGCACAATCTACCATACTGATAGTAGAAAATCAGCAGACAAGCCTTTCCTTCGATCAACTAGGAACGAGCAGCGTGCGCAATCCGTGGATTCCGATCTTTCATGACACCAATTTTGTCGAGGCCTCACTCGAAATATGGCGTGGACGCCCCAAGCGTAGAGCGAAAGTGGGCGAATCCATCCGAATTGGGTATCGACAGGGACTCGCCTTTGACGAGTGGCAGTTCGCAGGGGCTACCGCTATCGGCGCACCAAGGGACCGCCTGTCCCAACTCTTTTTTCATGTGCAAATTCATTTTGGACCCAATTTTCCCAAAGTAGGGAAGAAGTAGACAAGACCACAGATATGCATCTCTCATTACAGATCACCCGTGCAGGAAGATGGGCCTTACAGCTACTCTTGATTGGTTCTTTTTTCCTGCTCACTTCATCTATGCTCCCTGTACAAGATGAGTTAGCCACGATTCGCATCTACCAGAAAAGTAGCTTTGCCAGCCCCCGTTTTGCCTTAGAAATCAATGAACAGTTGAGGATAAAGCCCCTCAAGGCCCGCAGCTGGCTAGAGTTCCAAATCCCTGCGGGTACACACAAGATTGCGACCGTCTCTCCCAATCAATTTTTTGGTTATGATAGTAAGTCCTACACCATGAAGGTGGAAGCGGGAAAGATATACTATTTTGAAGCAGTCATCGATTACAACTTCTTTAGTTTGAACATGCTGTTGATGGAGCGGGAGGCTGAAGAAGCAGAGATTTACATTAAGCGATTCAAAAAAGATGAAAAAGCCATTCCCCAAATGGATACATCCCACTAGACTTGTCTTCTTCAGTCTCGCGACGGGCTTGATCGTCTATATGAGTGATCAGCTCTATGCCAGCCTTCAGTTCCAATATGCAGGAGAGTGGAATCAACTCAAGGGCTTTGTTTTGTGGCTCTCTGGCTATGTGTTGATCGGGGGTATTCTCTTGCTGATCGGCTGGGGCAACTTTCGAGGACCTTACAGGTGGTGGGATGCAAATGAGAGTGGAAAATGGATCTACAGAAGCTGGTTGCTGTTCTTGTTTTTAGGGATCTATTTATTTCTTCAAAATAGAACCGATTTCCAGTTGGAGTGGGTAGAGGAAAACCTGCTGGTGACGTTACTGGCCTTTGGCTTCGTGCTGGGCTTTACTCGCATCGCAGTGCTGATTCGTAGCCGCAACCAGCAAGCGCGTCTGCTCCAACAGCACGCTACCGCCGAGCTTCAAGCCCTGCGCGCCCAGCTCAATCCGCACTTTCTCTTCAATGCCCTGAATACTTTGTACAGTCAAGCCGTGCCCCTAGCAGACGAAAGCCTTGCCAATCATATCCAGGAGCTTTCGGGTATCTTGCGCTTCAGTCTTCAGCAATCGCAGAAAGAATGGGTATACATAGAAGAGGAAATCGCTTTTTTGGAGCGGTACATTAGCTTGCAACGGGCGCGCCTGTCGCAGCCAGAGTGCCTGAAAGTACACATCTCATGGGATGAATCCCCTGTTGTCATTCCGCCTTTGCTGGTGCTGCCCTTTGTCGAGAATCTATTCAAATACGGTCTGCGAAAAGATGCACAGGCTTTGATCCAACTGGATATACAGGAAGGTACGCTTCATTTTTACAGTGAGAATGGGCTATTCGAAGAAGGACAAAAGCAAGGCACAGGCAAAGGGATTTCGCTCGTCCAACGGAGACTGGATATTGTATTTCCTCACTCACATCAACTGACTTTTGGTATAGAGGGAAAGCTGTATAAAGTTGATCTGTTCATTTCCCTACCTGCTACCATTCCTACCGCTCACCCTTCTCTAAGTACGCTTGCCCCATGATGCTCAAAGCCATTGCCATAGACGACGAACCTGCTGCGCTCAAGGTGATTGCCGCGCACGCAGAGAAGATTCCCTTTGTCAGCCTAAAAGAGACCTTTTTATATCCTACAGAGGCACTTACCTACCTTCAATCAGAAGCCATCGACCTTGTCTTTCTAGATGTGCAGATGCCCGATCTGAAAGGGACCGAACTAGCCGAACTGCTCAAAGGATCAGGTACACAACTGGTATTTGTCACGGCCTTTCCTGAGTATGCGGTGGAGGGCTTTCAGCTACGTGCTTTGGACTATTTGCTCAAGCCCGTTTCATTTTCTCGCTTTCTGGAAGCTTGCAATCGCGCCTATCAGGACCTCACCCAAAAGCAGAATGAAGCGCCCAGCTTTTTCATCAAGGATGGCTATGATTGGGTGCGGGTCGAACTGGATAAGGTGCAGTACATTCGTTCGGATACGAATCTGCTCTTTTTTCATCAGGAAGATCGGACCCTGACGACGCGTATGACGGTGGCCAAGGCCCTGGAACTCCTGCCCGCAGAGGATTTTATCCGTGTACACAAGTCCTACATCGTTTCGGTTCGGGCGGTGAAGAAGATTGAACGACATCAATTAACTGTGGGCAAGGAGAAGATTCCTTTGGCGGGGAGTTATAAGGAAGAGATATTGAGGCGGTTATTATGAAAGGTTTAATATTTGTAGGGCTCATGAGACACAGGATATAAGTACAAAAACTAGTATAATAAAATTTACATATATAGTATATTTCAATCGTAGAAAATGTATAAAATATTGGTTAACAGATAGTTACGGTTAATTTTGTAGATTGTTTTGAATGAGTCTAAATTCAAATTAGGATTCTTGTATGTGAGTCTGATGATCCTTTCTTATTTTAAATGTATTACAACATTAACCACCGATTATTATGGCAATTAGACTCTCTTCCACTTGTACAAATTGTACACAAATGAGCGCAGAAATGTGTGAACTACACAAAGTTAGCGTAAACGAAAACTACACATGTGACCACTTCACACTCAAGGCTGACTTAGACAATGACCGTCAGTGCCTCAATTGTGTACGCCATAAAGCAGAATCTTGCGCACACCCTGAAGCAGCAGCAGAAGGCATGCTTTGCAAAAGCTGGGCACCTATCACTGCCTAGGTCAAGACATTATTCCCAGTGGAAACGGCCATCTATGATTCATCATGGATGGCCGTTTTGATATATGCGCATTCTTCCTTTCCCTAGCAGGTATCGTCATACATTCTTGCAAGAATCCCCTATCCGATATTTCAAACCCCCTATCTACAAAGTGATCCTTTCTTTACACCTCTAACTAAGAGATGGCAGTCAGGATATTGACTTCCCTCATCGTCATGTGCTGCTGTTATGTGTATCTTTTATCATCACCCTAAACCTGTACCCACATGAAAAATCGAAATATCCTCCTCATACTTGCCCTGATCGTACTTGCTTCATGTACAGCTACACCTGTAGATGTAACAGAATGTGCAACAGGCCAACCTGCTGGATTTTGGTTGGGCCTCTGGCATGGCATCATTGCCCCTGTGACCTTTATCGTCTCTCTGTTCACCGATCAAATCGAGATGTACCAATCGTTCAACAATGGGGGTTGGTATGACTTCGGATTCGTCCTGGGGGCAGGGATTCTCTTCGGTGGTTCAGGCTCACGATCGGGTTCATATCGTAGAAGAAGAAGGGAAAGGGAATAATTCCCTCATTTACTTTCGAGTGAAAGGGTTTGATAAGTCCCTTCTATCACGACTTCCTTGAGAAAGGTGAAGATATGCCCTTGATGATCAAATGGGATGAAGGCAATCTCATGTTTGGCGCCGTGGAAAGTATACAAGAAATAACTGGTGTCTAGCGATTCCAGCTTTTGCGCGATGGTTTGGGAACCATCCAACCATAGGTATCCAGTTTTTTTTGGTGAACAGTAGTGGTGGGGAGCTGTCGCGTAGGGAACCAAGTCATCATCTGTTCCGTGAAACATGATGGTAGGAATGGCATTTTCCTTTGTGATATGGCGGGCATCGACCATTGCTCCCGCGAGTGAAATCATCCCCGCAAATTTCAGATCGAGATATTGAGGTTGATCTTGAAAGAATCTGTTGCGCATATAAGCAGCGCTGAGTACCGTTTCTGCACCTGCACTGCTTCCTCCGATTAAGATTTGATTGGGGTCGATTTGATATGTAGCTGCCTGCTTTTGGATGTAGAGGATGGCATCCATGAGATCGGCTGCAGCTTCCTTAAAAGCACGTATTTTTGCTTCTCTTGGACAATCACATCCGAAGCCCTCCTTGGTTCCTTTTCTCAGCAAGCGATAAGAAATGGCGATGGCGACATACCCCTTTTTCGCAAAAGCCTTCATCCATTTTACCTCTGGCTCACTGTCTCTTTGCCCCGTATAAAATCCTCCACCATGCACCCAAAAGAGCACGGGTCTTTTCTGAAGGGTATCATGCTGAGGCGCGTAGACATCTAGTTGGAGTACTTCCCCTTCTTTTTCTGCATATGTGAGAGTAGAGACATGGATCTCTGAAAAAAGATCATCTACGTAGCGTGTCTGTGATCTAGCAGATAAAGGCAGTACAATGAGTAGGATAAAGATCCAGGTATAGGTGGTTTGATTCATGGGATATGTCCTTTTGACAAAAAAGATGATAAGTCCTGATCACATTAGCAAGAGAAGGCATCGACAAAGTGGCTTTGCATAAACATCTGTTTGAGGATGGGGTTTGAAAAAACGTACAATGACAGTCTGATATTCATCCCTGAAGATCCACATATGGTCAAAACAGAAAACTTTGAGAAGGTAGAGATTGCAACTCAGGATCAACTGAGGGAATGGTTAGCGGCACATCATACCCAGGAGGAAGGCGTCTGGTTAGTGACATTCAAGAAGTCAGCTCCTGACAAATATGTATCTACCTCTCAGGTATTGGATGAGTTGCTCTGCTTTGGCTGGATAGACGGGGTACGTAGGAAGCTGGACGCAGATAGGACGATGCAACTGATCACACCGCGACGTGCCCAGCACTGGTCCAAGACTTACAAAGAAAGAGCGGCCAAACTTATCGAAGAGGGAAAAATGCACGAAGCAGGCCTTCAGTCGATTGCGGCATCCAAAGCAAGCGGGCTGTGGACGTTCATGGATGATGTAGACAACTTGGTGGTTCCTGATGACTTGGCCGAGACGTTAGCCAAATATGAGGGTGCATGCACATTTTTCGATGCCATCAATGATTCAAGCAAGCGTTTCGTTCTACGATGGATCAAACTGGCCAAAACCGACAAAACACGCAAAAATCGCTTGGAGAAAATTGCCTTACTTTCTTCCAAAGGCGAAAAACTGAAAGGAAGTTGAGCCTGTATATAGACCTTCTGCACATCAGCTGATTCTCGAATTTTCTTTAAACTATCGCCTAAAATATCCGATCGCGTTCCCTCCCCTTACATTCTTCTGATTATCTCTTTGTTTTGATTGTCTCCACTTCTTTCTGGTAAAGGGAAGTGAGAGGAGAAAAATTCAATATTTTGAAATGAGAATTACTTCCGTATTGGAAAATTTTCGAGAAAATTGATAAGTATTGGAACAAAAATTATGGAAGAATCTTCCTATTTTTCAGCTTCAAAAACAGTGTAATTCCCTAGCATTTTAAGTCTTTCTCATGAATAAGTATTCCCTACTTTCTGTTATTCTCTTGTTGGCTACATTTGGATTTACAGCGTGTGACTTGCGCGAGCTTCTCATTGACGTGGATGAGGATAGTCTCCGTAACGATCTGACCGCGCACTTTTGGCGTGTAGATACCATCGAAAACTGTACGAACTTCATGTTTAGCAAAGAGGACACTACCTTGATCAATTTTGTGGGAATGGGAGAATCATCCCAGCGATTTGAAGTCATCGATCCGATCAATTTACCGAATAAGAATAAAGCTTTTCCCGAAGCGGGTTTGTGGGAATTTACCCATAGTGGAGAAGTGCTCAATGAAATTAACCTTTTCCGAAGTGGGACAGATACGAAACTCAATGTGCAGTCTTTTGTGCCTGGGGTAGAGCTTGTCTTTTCTTATGAAGGTGCTTTTCCTGATGCGGGAAGTCGATGCGACGCGACCGTAAGGCTAGTTAGGTATTGAATGGTCTAAAAAATATGCGCCACCCCTTTTAGAGATGGCGCACCTAATAGTCTTAAGAAAATATTTACGAGAAATTAGTCCGTAATGATCATACGCTTGGTATCTACTTCTTGTCCGTCGATGATCAAGCTGTAGAGATACATACCAGGACCGAGTTCGCCAGCGTCTAGTGTCACGACTTGACGACCTGTTCCTTCGCGGCTGATGCTTGTCATGAGCTTGCCTTGCATGTCAAACACATAAATTTTGCTCTGATCCACATTTGTAGGAAGGTCATACTGAATCTGTGTAGACTGGCTAAATGGATTGGGTACATTCTGGTACAACTTGGCATCTTCAAATGGAGATGTACTAATGGGAAGATCTGATGTGCTACCTCCCTTTACATTAGCAAGCTTGGCTTCGAGATTCTCGATGAGTTGCTGCTGCTCCTGTACAGCATTGATCAATACAGGAATCAAGTTGGTGTAGTAGATACCTAGCATGGCATCTTCGTCTACAGGTAGTTCATTTCCCTCTTCATCCAACTGAACATCAGTTGCAGGGTCGTACACTACTTCTGGCATGACTTCTAATACTTCTTGTGCAATCAGTCCCAGGTGGGTTCCCTTGTCAGCAGCACCTTTCCAAGAATAAGAAACGGGGCGTAGAGACATGACATCCTTTAGTCCGTAATCGAGGTTACGGATATCAGACTTGAGGCGGCGGTCCGAAGACTCATTGACCAAGCGGCAGAAAACCTCATCCCAACGAAGGGCAGTCGTACCCAAATCTCTAGTCTGATTGGCATCAGGGTTGAATGTACTGTTTACCTGGATCGTGAAGCCACCTCCATCTTGAATCCATTCTACAGATCCAAACTGGAAACGTCCAAATCCGGCACTACCTTGGTTGGAGAAACGTCCTACCTGTGTACCACAACCTGTTCCATTGTCAAAGCGAATAGAAAGTGCGGGTGAGCTAAAAGAAATCGTAGGAGTTGTCGTAGCGTCGTTGGTTCCTTGCAGGAACATACTAACAAAGCGTGTATTGGCAGATTGTGCACGGAATCCGTATCCCTGACAGCTATTGTTAAAAGGTCCACCTGACTGTCCCATGGCAACAAACTTGCCCGTAGGATTGAAGTTCTGATTAAATGGGAAGATGGCGAAATTGTCTAAAGAAGATGTGGAAATCTGTCCAAATGCCATGCCTAGTCCTAGAAAACAAGCCACTAGGAGGCTGGTCCACATTTTAGCGGAGAAGTTCATAATAATGAGAGATAAGATCATGTGTGCCTACTCTATTTTGCTTTTCGGCGACCGCAGGGGAAAAATGAAAGAACGTAACCGTAAGTCTTAAGATGTATGGATGGTCATTCCAAAAGAGAAGTCTATGCGCCTTATGAAAAGGGCAAGAACTACTTCCCAGGTGCGCTCAAAAATTGAGGCACAAAACGCTCATCTGTCTACTGGAGTACAAGCCAGAAGATAGGATACCTATAGCTAATCCGAATCTGGAATGATTCAGATAGGAAAAAGGCTAGTTAAGTAGAAACGATTGCTTTGTTGGAATTTGAAGGTCAGGATTTTGTTTCTGGTGCCAGTCACTTCATACCCCAAGTGTAGCAAGCATGATCCAAATAGATCATCAGATTCATAAAAGCTGACGGTGCAGACTGAAGAATAACATTCTGCCAGTCTCTGCATGAGAAGTAAAAGAAGGGTTAAACTACACGTGCAATACCCCTGCACGGATCAGTTCTCGAATAGTAATAGATCAATTATAGTGTGTCAGATGCTGCCCTAAAGTACAGACAGCCGTTATTTTCTTAAGACTATACACTAGTTTAGTTAAATTGTCGAATAAAACGAAATGTATTTTTTTAATATATATTGAATTATTAAGAGTGATAATAATGATTGTCTAGTTGAATAAAATAAACGTTGTAATTTTTGTTAAAAAATATATCTTCAAGCGATAGAATAGTATGTTTGGCTGATAATAATGAGGTAAGAAAGAAGGGATATTACATCCTCAAAAACCTTCAGAATCAGATGTAGCGTAATAAAAATGACAGTCCCTTTGTGGAAGAATAGGTTATGTCTAGAAAGTAAATACGATTTTTCATGATCATGAGATAGAAAGGGTTTCGTATTTGGAAAACTCAGTTGATAAATTGCGAATAACAGAAAAAACGAGCACGATGAGCAATGAAAAGATGATTTCGAATCATTTTACATCTGTTTGTATAATCTGTATCCAACTTCTCAATTTGTGGATAAGGGCTATGCTAGCTGTAGATCTTTCCAATTTTTTAAGCATAGCATTTCTCCCAAATGATGGTATGCTCAAATGTATAGATATCAGAAATTAATGGGAGGGAAAAGGGATTGAATCAGAAATTGATAACTTATGGTATATTATGCGAATTAACAGTTCGTTTTGGTGATTTTTAAGGTAAAAAAAGGTGCAAAAGTAACTGGAACAGCCTTAGTTTGAAGGATGTTACAACTCAAACTTATAGCGCTCTACAGTTACATTTGCGATGTCTATGATACAGAACTTCGTTGGCATTGTCAAAGATTTAGTCCTAATGGAAATGAAGGGCTCTTTACAGATCAAGAACTTCTCAGTGCCTATCTCTTCGCCCTGATGGAAGGTCAAAAGCCTCAAGTGAAATCCATCTGGAAGTTTCTCCATGATTATTGGCATGATTGGTTTCCAAGTTTACCCAGTTACGTAGGATTTAACCGTCGTCTTAATCGGCTAGCTCCTGTCCTTAACCATCTAGTGATCCATATTGTATCAGATATGAGGGCTTTAGATCCACATAACACCCAGGATATAAGTGTCA
>JBCBFT010000025.1:0-67080 GCA_038527485.1 Bacteroidota bacterium | reverse complement strand
CTTGTCGCCAAGCGCGTAAAATCGCTGTCGCTAGATACCAGACAAAAGCCATTGACTTTGCCACTGTAGAGGATGTCCATGGCATCGATGATCATCGCGGAGTCCGTCGCATTCTTACCTGTGGTGTAGGCATACTGTTGCACAGGGGCAATGGCATTTTCTAGCAAGAGACTCTTCCACTTATTCAGGCCAGGTCGCGTCCAATCACCATAGATGCGCTTGATCGTGGGGTTGCCATATTTGGCGATTTCTTCCATCATTTCCTTTACATAGGCGGAAGGTATATTGTCGCCATCTATAAGGACGGCCATATTGATATTTTGATTCATATAATTCTTGTTATATGCAAAGGATTGACACGAATGATTTTCAAAGACTCAATCTAGCATCAAGATTGTTCATGAGAAAATTTACTCATATACCTAAGCATACTTTATTCCACTTCCTCAATGTTTCCTTCTTTATCCAGCCAAAATTCTACTTCCTCCCCCTTTGTGTCTATCATCGTAACATAAGTACTCCCATCAGAAAAGTTTCCAGCGGAGTCAAAAGAAATGGGAATGACCACTTCTCCTGTAAGATTGATGTAGCCCCATTTTCCTGCTTTTTCCACAGCACAAAGTCCTTCCGAGAATTGATGAACTTCCTCATATTGGCAGGGGGCAACCATATGGCCTTGGGTATCGATGAATCCCCATGCACTTTCCCCATTTTCCATCAATTGCCTAACTGCCGCTCGCTCCTCCGAAAAATCTCGAGCTTCTAGAAACTGTGGTTTGATGGCCAACTCTCCTTGGAGATTGATGTAGCCGTACTTCGTCATGATCTGCACATAGGCCAGGCCATTCGAGAATTCACCTGCATCTTTAAAACGCGCTTCCAGTACGACCTTTCCCGATTCATCATCCTTGTATCCTACCACAGTGAACTTGGTCAGGTTGCCTTCAAATCCCAGGTTCTCCAGACTGTCCTGTTCTTTTCTTGAGTAATATCGGTCAATTTCCTCTTGAAACCTGCTAAGACTCGCTTTCATACCCGATTTAAAAAACATCTTCCATTGATTGTCTGATTTGATCATTTCGATCTCTCCTTCAAACAACTCCCATGTATCGAATAAGAAAATCGGATATTGATAGCTGACAATGCTGAAATATTCTGTCTCCTCGATATGAATGATGGCGGTCTCATCGATCATTTTATTCAAATGATCCTCTCCAATCTCACGAAAGATCAACTCAAAAATGGAAGACATAAACTCAAAAAGAGAAAGGGATTCTAGTTGAGATACAGAGGAAAATCCCAGTTTTTGAATGAATTCGTCACTTTCACCAAAGGCGTCCATCTTTTGGGCAAACTCGGTAAGGATATTTCTGAATTCCTGAGCATCAGGCTCATACAAGATAGAAAACGTGGTCTTATAATCTCGGGTAAAAATAGCCCGCAAGTATTGCTTAAAAACTACCTCAATTTCTTCTTTGATTGTCATGCTGACACTTTTTATTACTCTTTGGGTAGTGTCTCCAATACATCTGTTACATACTTGCCGAGATCCCATCCCCCTCCATGTGTCACGCCCAAGCGTACTATGACGGTCTCTCTCGAAGGGATGATCACGACTGCTTGTCCTTCAAAGCCCTCTGCAAAGAAAGTGTCCTCTGGGACGCCTGGCCACACGAAGAAGTTGAACATACCGTCCTCCTTGGGATTGTTTGCCGGCTTCCAGAATTGCGCACCGTAGACACCCGTTTCGCTCGTCGGCGTGCGTGTATTCGTATACTCAACCCATCCTTCGGGTAAGATGCGTTCTCCATTCCAAATCCCATCATGGAGATAGAGCAAACCAAAGCGCGCCCAGTCCCTCGGCGTAGCAAACATGAAGCTCGATCCTACATAGGTATTGGAGGCGTCGGGTTCCATGACGGTACTGGTCATGCCGATTTTATCGAATAACTCTGTGTAGGGGAAGGACAAATATTCCTTTTCATCACCTACGACATTTTTCAGAATTACCTGGAGGATATTGGAGGTGCCGCTGGAGTAGGAAAAAGTCGTGTTTGGCGTTTCGCCCAAGCTGGATTCGATGGCGTAGTTGCCAGCTCCTTGTTTGAGATACAACATGCGCGTAGCATCTGTTCGCCCGAAGTAAAACTCTGTAAATGAAAGCCCACTGCTCATGCGCAGCAAATGATCGGTTGTGATCTGTGAGCGTTCGTCCTGCTGCCACTGAGGGACTGGAGCAGGTGCATAGATATCGATGAGTCCTTTCTTGGCGGCTATGCCGATCAAGGCATTGGTGACACTTTTTGTCATGGACCATCCGCGCTGGCGCATCTTAGCCGTTACGCCTTCGGCGTATTGCTCGGCGAGGATTTTTCCTTTGTGAATGACGAGCGTCGCGCGTGTGTTGGGGTTGCCCTCCTCGTTGGGCAAAAAAGCCGAATCTACCACAACTTGTAGCCTGTTCATGTCTACTCCTTTTGGCGTAGCAAAGGTATCTACGTCTCCTACAGGCCAGTACATCTTGGTAGAGTCTAGTGAGCGTGTACGCATACGAACAGGCTGGATCGCCTTTGCCCGTAGCGCTTGAGCGTCCGTTTCAGAGATGACGGTACACCCGATGCCCTCGCGATAGAGCGCGGATTTCTTTTGCAAGCCCATTACACTTGAGGATACGATTTGATTGACGGAGTCAATTTCAGTCGTGGAGAGATTGTAGGGGAAGTTCTCTAACTCAAGATTGAGGACGGAGGCTGGATCTCGATCTCCCAAGTAGACGCAGGAGCACATAGTTTTGGAAGCATAGGCCGTGGAGACGGGAAGTAGCCGATAAGTACCCACTAACAATCCTATGAGGAGCGTAAGCCAAATGGTGCGCCAGATGCGTCTTCTTCTTTTTTTATTTGCCATGGTGAAAAGAAATATAGGCAGGGTGTTGGAAGTATTTTTAACTCAGACGATTGAGCCAAATGGAAATTGGGAATAAGTCTGCGTTTTTGCCAATTATTCTCTTAATTTCCAGCTCTAGGATCATTCCCCAATGAACATCTAAAAACTTTCCCCTCCTGGATTGTCGCCTGGGCAACAGCCTCTTCTAGGTGTGCATATTTATTTGGGGATACATAAAGGAAAGAGAAAATAATGGCCAATCAGCATTTTTTCTCTCCCCATACGTCAACCCATCTTATTGTATAGAACATATGAAAATTGGATTTATTGGTCTGGGAAAAATGGGCGGAAACATGGTCCATCGTCTGCTCAATTTTGAACATGAGACAGTCGTCTACAACCTGACCCAGCCTGAAATAGATGCTGCCGTAGGCAAAGGTGCCCAGGGCGCAGGCGGCCACAAAGATCTCCTTGACCAGCTACCCGACCGAAAAGTCGTATGGCTTATGGTCCCTTCTGGTGCCCCCGTAGATCAAAATATCGACGATCTCATGCCGCATATGAGCGCGGGAGACATCATCATTGATGGAGGAAACTCTTTCTGGCGAGATTCTGTAGCAAGAGGCGAAAAACTGGCAGAAAAGGGCATCCATTACATCGACTGTGGTGTGAGTGGTGGCGTCTGGGGATTGCAAAATGGGTATTCCCTCATGTACGGTGGAGACTCAGAAGCAGCTGCCTATGTCGAGCCTATCATGAAAAGCCTCGCCCCTGAAAATGGCTATCTCTACTGTGGAGGCTTGGGCTCTGGACACATGGTCAAGATGGTGCACAATGGAATCGAATACGGCATGATGCAGGCGTATGCTGAGGGTTTTGAAATCCTAGAAAAGTCGGATTATAACCTGGACTTAGGAGCGATTGGGCACATGTGGATGCATGGATCCGTCGTGCGAAGCTGGTTGCTAGAACTGGCTGTGCTGGCCCTGCGTGAAGACCCCAAACTAGACAAAATCAAAGGCTATGTAAACGACAGCGGAGAGGGACGATGGACGATCCAAACAGCCATTGACTTTGACGTACCAGTGCATGTCATTTCGGCTTCTCTCTTTACAAGATTTGAATCTCGCCAAGATGAGTCCTATGCGATGAAGATGCTGGCCGCGCTCCGTAACCAGTTTGGAGGACATGCTGTGAAAAGTGCCGAAGAAGAATAACAGATATCAGAAGACATTTTTCATGGTTCAGACTTCAAATTGTACAGGATCTTCGATTCATGGAGTGTTGTGAAAATGAAAAATGGAAAATGAAAAATGAATAATGAAAGCAACTGACAACCTCATTTTAACCATATTTGGTGCCTCTGGTGATTTGGCTTATCGCAAGTTGGTTCCAGCTATTTATGACCTTTCGGTTCAGAATCTCTTACCCGATTGTTTTGCCATTTTGGGAGTAGGGAGATCTGATTACAGCGACGAGTCTTTCCGCGAGAAGATGGTGGGAGGAATCAAAGAATTTGCCAAACAGGATACCTCAGACGAGGGCAAGGTGCGTGCCTTTTTACAGCAGCTTTTTTATGTTTCTATCAATACCAAGGATACGGCAAGCTACGAGAAGCTTCAGCAACGATTGGTCGAGGTAGATGAAAATTGTAATACGCAAGGGAATGTCATCTACTATCTGTCCGTACCGCCTTCCTTGTACGAGATCATTCCCAAAAGCTTGGCTGCACACGGGATGAACAAAAGTAGCAAAGGATGGCGCCGACTGGTGATCGAGAAGCCCTTTGGCTACGATCTGCAAACGGCGCAAGACCTCAATCGCAACCTGCTCGCCTACTTTGATGAGGATCAAATCTATCGCATCGACCATTATCTAGGAAAGGAGACGGTGCAGAACCTCTTGGTGACGCGTTTTTCCAATGGTATTTTTGAGCCACTATGGAACCGAAATTATATCAAGCATGTAGAGATTACAGCTTCGGAGAGTATTGGAGTAGGGGAGAGAGGAGGATACTATGAAGGCTCTGGCGCCTTACGCGACATGGTCCAAAACCACCTCATGCAATTGGTGGGCTTGACGGCTATGGAACCGCCGATCATGATCGATGCGACCGACATCCGCAATGAGACCATGAAGGTATTTCAAGCGCTGCGTCCGCTGACTGAAGAAGATCTATACAAGAATGTCATCCGTGGCCAGTATCTCGCTTCTAGTGTGCGTGGGCAACAAATGAAGGGCTACCGAGAAGAAACGGGGGTAGATCCGAATTCTCGGACAGAGACCTATGCAGCCATGAAGTTTTATATCGACAACTTCCGCTGGGGCGGTGTGCCTTTCCTCGTACGCACGGGGAAGCGTCTGCCCACACGCGTGGCAGAGATTGTGGTATACTTCAAGGAGACGCCTCATCGCTTATTCAAGGACCTCTGCGGTGTCAACAATCTTTTTAATCAACTCGTAATTCGCATTCAGCCTGACGAGGGGATCTTGCTCAAGTTTGGGATGAAGGTTCCAGGCGCAGGCTTTAAGGTAGAGACGGTAAACATGGATTTTCACTACTCTGAGCTGTCAGATTCCTACGTACCGAGCGCATACGAGCGATTGCAGTTGGACGCTATGCGTGGAGATGCGACATTGTTTGCACGTGGTGATGCCGTCGAGGCAGCCTGGAAATTTGTTCAGCCTATCCTGGATGGATGGAAGAATGATCCCAATATTCCGCTGTATGGCTATCCTTCGGGTACTTGGGGGCCAGACGTGGCAGATAGCATGATCGAGGATGAACACCTCACCTGGCGTTATCCCTGCCGCAATCTGGCAGACGATGGGAAGTATTGTGAATTATAAGATATTCGTAGGGGAGCTGAAGGGTTCCCCTGCCAATTTTATTGATCTATGAATCCAGTTGTACATATATATCCTTCCAAGACAGAAGCCGCATCCGCTTTTGCGCAGACGCTTTCAGAGCAGATTGTGGCAAAAGAAGGGGACTTTCATCTAGCCTTGAGTGGAGGGTCTACCCCTAAGTTATTGTTTACGCTCCTCGCAGAGAATTATCGTAATGAAATCCCATGGGCCAAGGTCCACTTATGGTGGGGAGATGAGCGATGTGTGCCTCCTGAGCACGAGGAAAGTAATTACAGAATGACCCAAGAGTTTTTACTTTTTTCCATCAACATTCCCAAGGGAAATATCCATCGAGTCAGAGGGGAAGATCAGCCTGAGCAAGAGGCGATTCGTTATGGAGAAGAAATAAAAGCGCATCTGGAGCGAAAAAATGACTTGCCTGTCTTTGATATGATCATGTTGGGTATGGGAAGTGATGGTCATACTGCATCTATTTTTCCAGATAATATGTCACTAATCGATTCTCCCCATACTTGTGCGGTTGCCATCCACCCAGATTCAGGCCAAAAAAGAGTGACATTGACAGGGAAAGTGATCAATCAGGCAAAGGAAGTGGCTTTCCTCGTGACTGGAGCATCCAAAAAGGAGAAGGTCCAAGCGATTTTGGGCAATGAGGAAGGCTCAAAAGCTTATCCTGCTGCACACATTCAACCTGTAGATGGAAAGCTATCTTGGTATTTGGATGAGGCCGCCGCACCTTGATCGAGAAATGAAAGATAGACTTCAATTCAAGATCCTGATCCAGGGATAAGGGCTCTTTTTGTCGGAAAACAATCGAAGAAAGCCAGAAGGTTTATACAGATAATTGTAGTCGTAAATGTGGAGATCCGTCTCACTGTGGAAGGTCAGATATTCCATCATTTCTGCACATCCGATGTCTTGAAGATGCGTTTGCTTTTTCTGTATGGCGATTTCCCTTTCTTTCTCTGTATAAAAGGTGTTTTCGATCAAATGTAATTCTCCTCCTGGCTTGAGATACTGACGGCAACGGTTGATGAGTTTTTCCAATTTGGGGAAATACATCAACGCATCGCAAACGACAATGACATCGAAGGAGTTTAATTCTGCGATGTCTTCAAATATATCTCCACAAACGAATTGTATATTTTCTTCTGCAAAAACTTTAGCACCTCTTTCCAGCAAGCCCCCATGAATATCTACTCCCACTACTTCAAACTGGGGCATCTGTGCAATACGACCGCCAAGCCACCCTCCTCCACAACCTAGGTCCATCACCTTGAAGTTTCCCTCAGGTCGTTTGATGTAATCCAAAAATTTGTAGACTACCTCAGCTCGTTTTTTCCATTCCTGTCTATGCAAGGTATAGAAGAATGTATCTGGTAAATGGTGTAGCTCTGCATCCGACACCATACGGTTTTCCTTGGTCCGCATTTTGGTGTAGAGTGCTTCGAAATCTAGCTTCCGCGTAGATTTATATTCGACTGTAGGAGACTTTTTACCAGACACTGAATACATAAATTAAATAGATATTGCAGTAAACAAGATAAAGTCAATTTATGAGTATTCCAATTTTTGGTAGTAATTTAATGATGACACGAATGAATTCAGAAAGGATCCATTTTTTATGTAGAGATGTCAGTTTATCGCATCTCTACATGGAAAATACGACACCTATCCATTCGTGATGATCGTTATTCCTTTCTTGTTTATCCACCACCATTCCACCCATTTGATTCTCCTTATGTGATCTCCCAACTCTTTATTGCTATGAACCCATACTTCTCCTAATTTTGTAGAGCTAAGACCACATTGGGAATAAAGAAAATCTAGCAAAAAAGTAGAGATTTTAGGAGATATAGTGGAGCTAAATCAATCAAAATAAATGAAGTTCAGGTTCTGAAAGAGCGAAATTTTTGCAGATTTGAAGGTTCAATCATGGTCTAAAATCATAGCGGATCAATCACATGGGGCGAAAAATAAAGCCATTTACGGCACAGATGGAAATATTGGATGCGGCGACAGATGGGCGTGCAGTAGCGAAACACGAAGGGAAAGCTATTTTTATTCCTGGAGGTGTACCAGGAGACGTAGCAGAAGTCCATGTATATCGCAAGGAAAAGTCGATACTCGTAGGACGTATTGAAGAGATCGAAACCCCTTCTCCGAACAGGATTGAGCCTGTGTGTGCTCATTTTGAGGATTGCGGCGGCTGCAAATGGCAGCAAATGAACTATGAAACACAGCTCCGTTATAAGGAGAATCAAGTAGTCAATGTCATTCGTCGAATTGGACATCTCCAACCCGAAGAGTCTCGGCCCATCATGGGAGCACCCGAACCCTACTTCTATCGCAACAAACTAGAGTTTTCATTCAGTACAAAAGCATGGCTCACCGCTAAAGACAAGGACAATCCCGAAGCTAGGAAAAGCAATGCCCTTGGATACCATGCGCCTGGTTTTTTCGATAAAATCATCCATATCGATACCTGCCATCTGCAACAACCTATCATCAATGACATCCGCAATAAAATCGGGCAATACGCCATTGAGAAGGGCTATGAGTTCTACAACATTCGGGAACATACCGGCATCCTTCGCAACGTCGCATTCCGTACTTCGAATGGCAGTGGGGAGATCATGGTGATTTTGATTTTGGGGAAAAATCGTAAAGATGTCGCGGAAGATATTTTCCGACATCTGGAACAATCCTTTCCACAAATCACACAGATGGTCTATGTGATCAATGAGAAGCCCAACTCTATGTACAGCGACTTGCCTTACCACGCATGGAAGGGAGATCCCTGGATCACAGAAAATCTGGAGCAATACAAATTCAAGATTCGTCCTGTTTCTTTTTTTCAGACCAACCCCCATCAAGCGCTAGAGCTATACAAGGTGGTAAGAGGCTACCTCAAAGATTGTCTACCTGAAGGAGCTGACAAGCACCACACCGTTTATGACCTGTACTCAGGGACTGGAAGTATTGGGATTTTTGTATCTGAACTAGTCGAGAAGGTCGTCGGGATCGAGTATGTGCAGTCTGCGGTAGACGATGCTTGGGAAAATATTCGCCTCAATGGGCTAGAAGAGAAAAGGTTTTCCTTCTATGCAGGAGACATGAAGCTGATCCTCACAGATGAATTGGTACAAAAGGAAGGCGCACCCGATGTGATCATTGCTGACCCACCACGTCAGGGCATGGATCGAAAAGTAGTCGAGCAGATCCTAAAAGTGCGTCCTCAACATGTGATCTACGTGAGTTGCAAGCCTTCTACGCAGGCGCGAGACATGGCGATGATGCAAGAATGGTATGATTTGGTCAGTATTCAACCTGTGGACATGTTCCCGCAGACGGCGCATGTGGAGAATGTCGCACTGCTAAGACTTCGCAGTAGCCATCAACCCGTCGAAAAGAATTATTATTCCCACACTAAGGAATCAGCGCGAAAGGAAAGAATCGACGCGCTACTCGATAGTACAGAGCATATGGGAGAATGATCCGTAGGGGAGATGGGAACTGTTTGGAAAAGCGATCGAGCCATGCAGCAAATACATGCTTCTGTCCGATTTCTTAACCTGAAAATAAGCCGAATAGCTCTGCTTTGACGCGATTGATGATGATCCCCAGATGTTCGGGATTGTCACGAAAGTTCAAGTCTGCTACAGATACTTCAATCTTCTTGCCGTAGCTGTATTTGTCATAGAAACGTTCGTAGCGTTCATTGAGTCGCTTGAGATAATCCAGGCGGATGGAATCCTCATACTTACGGCCTCGCTCCTCGATTTGCTCTACGAGCGTAGGAATGGAGGCTTTCAGATAGATCAGAAGGTCAGGTGGCTGGATGAGATCTGCGATACTTTCGAAAAGCTCTTTGTAGGTCTCATAGTCACGAGACGACATCAGTCCCATCGCATGAAGGTTAGGCGCAAAAATCTGGGCATCCTCATAGATCGTCCTATCCTGGATCACATTCATATTGTTTTTACGAATCTGATCCAGCTTGGCGAGGCGAGACTTCAAGAAGGCCACTTGCAGATTGAAAGACCAGCGATTCATATCTGAGTAAAAATCCATCAGATAGGGGTTCTGCTCATTGTCTTCATACATGGCCTCATAACCAAAGTATTTGGACAAGAGGTAGGTAAGGGTGGTTTTCCCTGCTCCGATATTTCCAGCTACACAGATATGCATATTCCGATAGTCAAACAGTATCTAATGTCTTTCCTTCATTTTTTTGAACGAAGCAAAGATAGCGTTTCTTCTGACACTGTGAATAACGTCAGGTCTCATAAAAAATTGAAAAGTCGATGAGGAAACCTACCTTCCCATCGACTTTCACTTAGACCATATTTGGAAAAATGAAACTCAGGTTCTGAAGGTACAGAATGTGAGCAGATTTGAAGTTCCAAGCATCGACTTAATCTAAACGTATACTTGTATCCTTTACTCCGTAAGTACAGGGTAATCTGTGTAGCCTGCTTCGCCAGGTGAATAGAAAGTATCAAAGTTAGGCGCATTCAATTCTGCTCCTTCTTTCATACGTGCCACCAAATCAGGATTGGCAAGTAGGGGACGTCCGAAGGCAACCAAATCGCCATTGCCAGCTTGAAGATCCGCTTCTGCACGTTCTTTTTCGTATCCGCCCGATAAGATGAGGGTTCCCTGGAAGGCTTGGCGAATGCGATTTTTTACTTCAGGAGAAACCTTAGGTGCCCCCATAGCTTCATGATCCACCAAGTGGATATAGGCCAGTCCAATCTTATTTAATTCCCTCGCCAATGCTTCGAATTGATCGTCTATTTCCTCATAGATGCCCGTGCCGTTGAAGACGCCATAGGGTGATAGGCGAATTCCTGTTTTTTCTTTTCCGATAGCAGCAGCTACTTCTTGGGCTACTTCAATCGCAAAGCGGTTACGGTTCTCATAAGACCCTCCGTAGTTATTTTCCAACTGGTTAATGGCCTTATTCAAAAATTGCTCAATCAGGTATCCATTTGCAGCGTGAAGCTCCACGCCATCAAAACCTGCTTCGATCGCATTCTTGGCTGCTTGTACATACTCCTCTTTTGCTTGTGCAATATCTGCCTCATTCATGAGATGAGAAGCCGGATGTGCCTGAGGGCCTTCTTGATCTGTATACATCTCGCCAGGGGCGGGCTCTGTCGTAGTAGATACAACCTGAGAGCCTTCGGGCATATTCAAGGGATGCGAAACCCTGCCTGTATGCATGATTTGCAAGAAGATTTTGGCACCTGCCTCATGTACCGCAGTTGTAACCAACTTCCATCCTTCAATTTGTGCTCGGCTATAGATTCCTGGGATACGTGCGTAACCCAGACCATTGGGAGAAGGGGCTGTCCCTTCTGTGATCAACAAGCCGGCTGAACCTCGCTGGCTATAGTAGGTAGCCATGAGCTCATTGGGTATATTATCAATCGCTCGTGATCGTGTCATAGGAGCCATGACGACGCGATTTTGTAAAGTGAGTCCTGCTAGTGTATAGGATTCAAATAATTTCATATCGAGAATTAATGTTTATACACTGATAACGAGATCTCCTAAAAATGGTTGTAGAAATGGATCGTTAAATGGAAAGAAATCCGTTTAATGTTGACCTTGATGAAGGTCCCACGCTTGCTGTACTTCTTGTACTTTTTGGCTCAGGTTCTCCATACTGGTTGCTGTCACAGAGAGCATGTGAAAAGGAGCTGCACCACCTAGGGATAACTTTCGCCATTCCCATTGACGGGTAGTCTGGGTGTGGCCATTGTCATACCACCAACAAGTATACAAGATGGATGACTCTTTGATGATTTGTGCCTGTAAGACTTCAAAGCCTCCTATGTGTGTGCGTCGGATGTGTGAGAATTCAAAGCCTGAACCTTTCCAACAGATTAAAGGAGAATGATCGGCGCGCCATGGTGGAACGGGAGGTTTGAGGTAGACGAGCGCATCTTCCTGACTGTATTTTGCAATACGTCCAAACACTTTCTCGTGCTCCCAACCTTCCAAGACAAAAGGCTTAGATTCCGATGGGAATACAAGCGCTTCTGCATAATGATAATTGAGCGTGTAGAAGCCTAGGCCGATGAGTGCAACATATTGCGTCATCCTCAAAACTTGAAACCAAGGCCTAGCCTGGGTAAAAATCCCCCATAAGGGCTTAGTCCCCGGAGCTAATGGGCTTGTCCGTCGCCGTAAAAATCGTGTATATATCCATGTCATGAGCCACAAGGGGAGTACAATGGACCAAAGAATCGTGAGAATCCCCAGTAATTCATGACTAAAGGTATGGGGAGGAGAACGAAAAATAACCAGAAGATGAATGCGAATCAGATTGGCAACCAGTGCAGTCAGTCCTGCTAGAGTGTATCCTACCGACAATTCAGGCAAAGAAAAGGAGATCGCTTGCTTTTTCTCGAAATAGGCAAAAATCAAGGTCATCAAAATCAATCCCGTCAGCAGTGTATGAACACCTACACATGCTTCTTCCACCGTGTACAACTGGCCATTGACCATAAAATGACTACCCTCTGCTGTGACATCCATACCTAGAAGCTGTAGGTTACGTGCCGTGAGAAGTCCCATTTCTAGTCTCAAAGGAAAGGTAAATGCAGAAAGCCATGAACTGACAGCAGGGGAGATCAGGCCCCAAATCATGAGGGGGAGATAAGATACTTTTCCTACATGTGCTTCTATGGCCCACCAGATACAAGCACCGATGCACATCAGTAAGGCAACTTGCAAGCCCAGGACCATGTGAATCCCTCCGAAAACCAAAGCTAATCCACCATATCGATGACTTAGCACTCCTGCTTCCTTGACTCGGACGATGAGGAGACCAACCAGCACGGCCAAGGCTGAGCCTATGTTCCAGGACAAATATGTCCAGAGCCAGGGTGCAGCCAATCCGAGCATGCAGACGATGATCGAGCTGATCAAAGCCAACCGTCGGGTATGTCGATCCGAGAAATCAAGGGAGGAGAACCACGAACAGGTCCTCCCCCTTTCTCAGAGATGTGTAAGCATATTTGAGCCCTTTCTGATTCATGCTTTCCTGGTTTTGTGAATGTAAAACAGGATAGAAAGAACCACCAAGACGATCAATGCCCATTCGTGAGGCTCAGGGACCGCTCCATTATTGTTGAGCTTAGCATTCCCTATCGAATCTTTATTCTTCTCGATGTCGAATCGCTCATAATCTTCTACTGTTTCTAAGACGATCAGACTTGACACAGGGGTCACAATGTAGGCACGTGCGGCATCTTCTGTCCATTGATGCTCAAGCGCTTCTTTATCAAAAAACGCACTGCCAATCTCTGCCATTACATGCTGGTACATATACAATCGAAACAGATGATTACTACCTGTAGTATCTACTTTAGACAAGGCATCTTGCTCCATTTCTTGGATGTACATCTGAGCGCAAGGAATCCATCTTTTGCCCGCAGCATCAGCGGAGGTTGGGTACACCTTCTGTTGTAAAAGCCCACACAGCTCCTGTACATTTCCTCTCTGTACATCGAGTAGGCGTAGGGACTCCAAAGATTGGGCATAGTCTGTAAGCACAGACCCTATGTTGTACCACTTCAAAGGAGTTTTCTGTTGCTGAAAGTAGGCCTCTGTTTTCTTCTTGTAGGCGCTATTCTTGAGATCTTCAAAAATAGGGGAGGTGTGCCCATGAGTAGAAATAATGAGGGTCTCTTCGGGTGCATTGATCTGATAAAAAGGAATCATGGAAAATTGCTGTAGGGACAACTGTTGAAATAGTGCTTGATGGTTTTCTTCTGTGACTTGTGTTTTCTTGGGCGTAAATACATACACCTCTTTTTCCTTGATCTGCTCCCATACCTTTTCAAAGTCCTCAGGATTCCAGCCAGAATGAATGTCCAGGATGATAGTCTGAGGATTCCATTTCTCCCTAGTCGATTCATTTTCTACAGCTTGATAGATATTTCCTTCAAATGAAAAACCCACAGCTGAGAGGGGAGGGGCTACAAATGATAAGCTGTTTTGAGGTTTGTAGGCGCCATCGTAACGGTAGGTTTGATCTTTTTCTTGCGTCCAACCCCAGCCCTTATCGATTCCTTCAGGTACCGCACCTATAAATCGTACCTCTCGCTCACACTCCGCTTCTGTATAGTCAGGCCCGTCAAAGGCCACTTGAGAGAGGGTGAGCTTACCTTCCTCATAGATCAAAGGTGCAGAAAAACCTATTTTTACCTTTCGGTCTTCGGCAGGGGTACAAGGGAAAACAGTCACGGTCACGCGATTGCCCTCTTGCCAGTGCAGCAAAGCAGGATCTCTTCTCTCTACACCGACGATCCGCATGTAGGCAGAATCAGCTTTGGCACGAGTGGTGAGGCGAGACTTTTCCTCGACACCATTGATCCAGAGAGAAAGTGAGGTCACGGCTGCCCCTTCAGGAAGGTAGAATGAGTAGACGGCTTCCTGCTGATTATTGGGGCGTATGTGTTGATTCTGGATGGTAAGTGTCATCTCCTGATAGGAGAGTCGCTGATCTGCATATACTTCTGTCACGGAATGAATATGGGTAGTGGCCAGATTGCTCCCCCGCCAGAGTCTGCGATGGGTGTGATGGCGTACATCATAGCGACTTTCCATGATTTTGGTCAGGTTTTCTCTTTCAAGGTTGAGTTCGCCAAAGCAGACCGTCGCGATGAGAGAGAAGGGATCGTGTCGGACGAATTCACTGGATCTGAAGTTGAGCATGCCGTAAGATTCAGTCCAAAAAGAGTATTGTGTAAAGGCTTTTCCCTTTAAGATGGATTCGACTAGTTCATTTTCAGGGAGTTGTTGACTAATGTAGACCCACTGTGGGAGATCTTGAGGAGCCGTCTGGCTGTAAGTATGGATCTCCTTTTGGATGGTGTTTTGCAAATTTTGCCATTGCATCATATAAAACCCCAGTACCATGACAGGGACAATCAATCCTAGATAATAGGCTTTTTTGGCATGAGGCAGTGGCTCCATTCTTCTGTACGCAAGGATCATTTCTATGAGGAAAAATACAGGAGCAATCGCATGTAGGGAAATACCAAGAACAAAAGCCAGGGCGATTGAGAAGCCTACAAGCGGTCCCAAGAATAGGGTAAAGTAAAGTGCCAGGACAGCACTGCTTCCACATAAAAAGTACAGCATATATTGTCCCCATTCGGAGAGAGAAGCGCGAAAGGGGAAGATGAGGATGGTGGCATGCATCAGTAACATATAGGCACCTAGCCATCCGACGTAGGGGGCAAAAACTTGAATTTCAGTCGTGAAATTTAGGATATGTGCGGAGAGGGAAAAATTGACCAGCGCTAAGGAGTAAAGGTGCTGGTTTCCTTTCCAACTACTCTTCCATACATTTCCTTTTCTAAATACTCGCTGGTGATGTACGAGGATAGAAATGAAATAAATAGCGGATAAAATAAGAGATATCATGACCAAGCTAAGGCCCCAGTCGGTTGATCCGCTCGGTTCAAGTCCTATTTGTCCATGGGTGCCTACATAGAAAGCAAGAGAGTTGAAGGCTACAAACATCCAGCCGATGCTGTAGAGTGTTTTCCAGTTATTCATTTTAGTAGTACTTTGTAATACAAAGTATAAATAAATTTGATAAATCTGCTATCCGCGGACAGAAATTTTAGAAAATGTGGTAAAAAAGGAGGAAAAGATGAGTTGAAACAAGCTCAAAGATTGGGGGAGAGGCCCAAGAAGCCTTTGGCATTGGATAGCTATTATCATAAAAAAACACAGATACGCTGCATATCTCATGCAAAATATCTGTGTTTAATGATCTAATCTACTTGAAGATCAATATCCCATTCTCCCTCGCACGCGCTTCAAGGTCTGATGCGCAATTTCTTTGGCCTTGGCTGCGCCTTCGGCAAGCTTTTGATCTAACTCAGGAAGATTCGCCATGTAGTAATCGTACTTTTCGCGTTCAGCAGCGAAGCGCTCCATGATCAGCTCGAAGAGCGCGGTCTTTGCATGACCATACCCGTAGTTTCCGCCGAGATAATTTTGGCGCATCTGCGCAGTCTCCTCAGGCGTAGCCAAGATCTTGTATAAGGCGAAAACATTGCAGGTATCAGGGTTCTTGGGCTCCTCAAGTGGGGTAGAGTCGGTGACGATGCTCATCACTTGCTTGCGCAGCTTTTTCTTGCTCTGGAAGATCACGATGGTGTTGCCGCGGGACTTACTCATTTTCTGCCCGTCGATTCCAGGAATGACCATGACCGATTCATCGATTTTGGATGCTGGAACGACCAGGGAGTCTTCACCATAGGTGCGATTGACCGCTTCGGCCATGACCCGCGTAAACTCTAGGTGCTGCTTTTGGTCCTTTCCCACAGGTACGACATCTGCATCATATAGCAAGATATCAGCTGCCATCAGTACAGGATAGGTGAAGAGTCCTGCATTGACCTGCTCCATGCGATCGGCTTTGTCCTTGAAGGAGTGGGCCAATTTCAAGCGCGCATAAGGCATAAAGCAGGATAGATACCAGCTCAATTCGGCAGTCTCAGGCACATCAGACTGGCGATAAAAGACAGTTTGGTCGGTATCTAGCCCGCAAGCCAGCCAGGCAGCAGCTGTGGTATAGGTATTTTCTCGTAGCAAAGCCCCATCGCGAATCGTAGTCAAGCTGTGCATATCCGCAATGAATAAGAAGGAGTCATTTTTCTCATCATTAGACAACTCGATCGCTGGAAGAATCGCCCCCATGAGATTGCCCAAGTGAGGGGTACCTGTACTCTGAATACCCGTAAGAATGCGTGCCATGTATCAAAAAGAATTAAAAATTCGTTGCAACATTAGAATTCCATGCGAAAGTAGTAACTCTCACGCATAGAAGCGAATATCACAACAGCTTTGAAAGATATTGTAAAGGAAGGAATGTAAGCAGTTAGCTGTACGGAGAAAGCGGGCGGAGGTTGGCAGTGCAATCTTGTGTGGAAATCAAATGAACAACTCCCCGTAACTTTTTGCTAAATTGAGCGTGACAAGTCAAGACGTGGGAATCTGAAGAGGCGTTAAAGTCAAAGGAATATGTCAATTGAAATCAGGAATCTAAGAAAGGCATTTGGCGAGAAGGAAGTACTGAAAGGCATAGACTTTCTATTTCAACGGGGCAAGGTCAACATGATCATTGGGGCCAGTGGGAGTGGGAAAAGTGTCATCTTGAAATCTACGGTGGGCCTCATCACACCTGATGAAGGAAATATCCTCTACGAAGGAGAAGATATCCTGCAAATGAATAATAAAGACCTGAAGAAGGTCAGACAGTCGATTGGGATGCTTTTTCAGGGTTCAGCTTTATTTGACTCTATGAATGTGGAGGAGAATGTGGGCTTCCCCATCAAAATGTTTACCAAGCGTAGCCCAGCTGAGATTAAGGAGCGCGTAGATTTTTGCCTACATCGCGTAAATTTAGATGGAACCAATAAGCTCTTTCCTTCTGAGCTATCAGGAGGGATGCAGAAACGCGTAGGGATTGCCAGGGCCATTGCCATGAATCCCCAATATCTATTTGTAGATGAACCCAACTCTGGTCTAGATCCTCTTACGGCCTCTGTAGTAGATAAACTGATTTTGGAATTGACAGAAGAATACAATATGACCACTGTGGTTGTCTCTCACGATATGAACTCTGTGATGAACATCGGGCACAACATCATGTTCCTTCACCACGGTGTGAAAGAATGGTCAGGAACCAATAAAGAGATCCTATATTCAGGAAATGAGAATCTTGACAAATTTATCTTTGTCTCTGACCTCATCAAGAGGTAAATTTGAAGCCTTTTTTCATCTAAAGATTCGCGGCATTTCATGACCCCCAAAGAGCAGATAGACCAACTCACCGATGCGCTTAAAGCACATAACTACAATTATTATGTCCTGGCGAAGCCGACGATCTCTGATTACGAATTTGATCAGTTACTCAAGCAGCTTCAGGCGTTGGAGGAAGCCAACCCCAAGCTTGCAAGACCCGATTCTCCCACCCAAAGGGTAGGAGGGGAGGTAACGAAAAACTTTGCTTCTTTTCAGCACATTCGTCCTATGCTGAGCTTAAACAATAGCTATTCGCTGGACGACATCAGGGATTTTGATGAGCAAGTCAAGAAACTTACAGGAGACCAGGACTATACCTATTTATTAGAACATAAGTTCGATGGCGTATCCTTAAGTCTTCACTACGAAAATGGAGAATTGGTCAGAGGTGTGACTAGAGGAGATGGTGTAAGCGGAGATGACATCACAGCAAATGTGAAAACGATCCATTCGGTTCCCCTTCGGCTTCGAGGAGACAATATTCCTGAGCAGGTAGAAGTGAGAGGGGAAGTGATCATGCCACTCAAGGCTTTTCAAGAACTCAATGAGTCGAGAGAGCTAGAAGGCTTGCCTCCTTTGATGAATCCTCGCAATACGACTTCGGGAACACTCAAAATGCAAGACTCAAAAATCGTAGCAGGTCGTACGCTGGTTTTTTACGCCTTCAATGTCGCCTCTGACCAGCCTGATATTGAACGTGACAGCCAGTACATGGACCTTTTGCAGGAGTGGGGATTTGTCCTGAGTGGAGCTCATACGATAGTCGAGACGATAGAGGATGTCGTGGGGTATTTAGATACATGGGAAAACGATCGAAGGAGTCTGGGCTATGACATTGACGGGATCGTCATCAAAGTCAATGAACTGGGACTTCGGGAAGAGATTGGCCGTACGGCCAAAGCACCGAGGTGGGCCATCGCCTATAAATACAAAGCAGAGGAAGCGGTTACCCAACTGCTTTCTGTCGTCTATCAGGTGGGACGTACAGGCAAGATCACTCCAGTAGCCAATCTCAAACCTGTGTTGCTCGCAGGAACGACCGTCAAGCGAGCGTCTGTTCACAATGCAGACGAGATCGCACGCTTGGATTTACATGAAGGAGATATCGTTAGAGTAGAGAAGGGGGGAGAGATTATCCCCAAAATTGTGAGTGTCGTCGTAGAGAGTCGCGCAAAAGATGCAGTTCCCGTTCAGTTTCCTGAACGATGCCCTGAGTGCGGCACGCTGTTGATCCGCCCTGAGGGCGATGCCAACCACTATTGTCCAAACGATGCGACCTGTCCTCCGCAAGTTAAGGGGAGAATCATACATTTTGCGAGTCGAAAAGCGTTAGACATAGAGGGGTTAGGTACGGAAATTGTGAACCAATTGGTAGACGCAGGATTGATTCACAACTATGCCGACCTTTATGATCTGGATTATACGCAATTAATCGCGCTTGATCGGTTTGCAGAATTGTCTACCAAGAACTTACTTGCAGGAATCGTAGATAGTAAAGAGATTTCTTTTGATCGTGTACTCTTTGCTCTAGGCATACGCCATGTAGGTGCGACGGTCGCTCGGAAGCTGGCGCGGCATTTTGGCAACCTTGATACACTCAGCACAGCAAGTGAGGAAGAATTGGTTGCCATTACAGATATTGGTCCACAAATTGCACAAAGCGTTCGTTCCTTTTTTGATGATATACGGAATCGTGAAATAGTCGATCGACTTAAGCAGGCAGGATTACAGTTCCAATTAGCCGAAAAAGTCGATCAGGCGGACCTCTTGGTTGGAAAAAGTTTTGTAATTTCAGGTGTCTTTTCTGTGCGCGGAAGAGATGAAATGAAAGACCTGATTGAATCTCTAGGAGGTGACGTCAAAAGTTCGGTTTCGAGCAAAACCAGCTATCTGCTCGCTGGCGAGGGCGCAGGCCCCTCAAAATTAAATAAGGCAGAAAAGCACAATGTAGAGATCCTTTCTGAAGAGGATTTTCATAAATTAATTGGATGGACTGGCTCAACGACATAAAAGATAGGTTCAGTAAGCGCAGGATGCGCTCCCTCGACAGAACCAAAGAGTACTCTCGTGACTTTGTAGACCTTGAGAGTGCGAACCGTATCGGTGTGATCCTGAATACGAGTTTTAGCCCTGAATCAGATCTAAGACAGATACAGGAATACATCAAGAGCCTCCAGCAGCGCTCCAAGCGTTTGGTCGTGATCGAAATCAACGCCAACAAAAAGTCTGAGCCCAGCTACTCCCAGTACCCCGACTATATTTTCATCAATCCTACCAAGCTCAACTGGTTGGATTATCCCACCCCTAATCTTGAGACGCAAGTGCGCTCTTACGAATTGGATATTCTGATGGACTTTGACCACTCTAGCCAGATGGTCTCTAAATACATCTGTAGTATGGCACGTGCCCGTACACGCACAGGGATTCATGAAGAAGGCTTTGAATCTTGCTACGAATTGATGATCGATAAGCCGACAGACGGGGAGGAACTCACCATGAAAAAGATGATCAAAGAGTTTGATTATTTCCTAAATATGATAGACAATGGCCACAAGGCCAAAGTCAACGCATAATTCATTATACATGCATAGGTTTCAAGGAACAGGGGTAGCTGTAGTTACCCCTTTTACTGTACATAAGGAGTTGGACAAGGATGGACTCAGAACCATCATCCAGCATCTTATCGAGGGTGGTGTGCAATATCTGGTAGCGCTAGGTACCACAGGCGAGCCCGCGACTTTGTCTGCTAGCGAGCAAGAAGAGGTCCTTTCTATTTTTCAAGAAGAGACGGAAGGTAAAATACCCTGGGTGGTCGGTATCGGTGGAAACAACACCGCTGGCCTCATTCAGAAAGCGCAGCAATGGACGCAACGCTATCAACCCGATGGCATTCTATCTGTCAGCCCTTATTACAACAAGCCTACTCAGGAAGGCATCTTCCAGCATTATGCTGCCATTGCGGATGCTACTGATCTTCCCATTATTCTGTACAATGTACCAGGCAGAACGGGCTCCAATATGACAGCCGCGACGACACTTAGGCTTGCTGAGGAGAAAAAGAATATCGTAGCCATGAAAGAAGCGTCTGGCGACCTGGACCAGATCATGGAAATCATCCATCACGCGCCTGAGGGATTTATTGTGGTGTCAGGTGATGATCCCCTTACGTTGCCTATGATTGCTGTAGGCGCGAAGGGCTTGATTTCTGTCATCGGCAATGCATTTCCTTCCCTTACACAGCAGTTGGTTCAGGATGCTTTAGCAGAAAAAATGACCGAATCCCGTGTAATCCAACAGAAACTTTGGAGAATGATGCATTTAATCTTTGAGGAGGGAAATCCAGCAGGTGTGAAAGCTATTTTGGAAGCGAATTTAGGGCTTAGTGGGGAGGTTCGTTTGCCACTAGTCAAAGTATCTCCTTCTTTAAAAGATAGAATAAAGGACGAAATTACTCGTATTTCAGGATAATGTAAGTTTCGGAAAGTATATTTATTTAAAGAGGTATGCCAATGGTGTACCTCTATTTTTATTTTCACTTTTTTTATTCTGTAAAAATAGTGACTCAGTACAAGTTGCGATAATAAGTAATATACAGAATATGAGTTCTTTTAGCCTATATGACTATCCACAAAAGTAAAAGAGGGACTCCGTAAACGGAAATCCCTCTTTGTTGGATTTTAAAAGACTCAGCTTATGCTGGTTCTTGGTTTTTCATCTCTTGGATTTCCTGGCGGATCTCCTGAGCAAGTACTTTCAATTCTTGCATTGCTTTACGAGCACGTGTTCCAGCAGCTTTATTCTGCTTAGCGTAGAACTTCTCGAAATCGTCCTCTGAAGAGAGTACTAGCTCCTTGAGTTTGTTGTATCTTTCCATCTTGTTTAATTTTTAGGTTTAAGACCAAATTAATATAAAGGTCTTATTAAGTCAACAATTTAACCCATTAAAGCAGCGAATTCTTGCATTTTTTCGCGGTATATGCCGCTTTCCATCTTAGTTCTTACCTGCTCAAAGGCGTCAAGTGTGTAATCGACATCCTCCTCACGGTGGTGAGCAGTTGGAATCAGACGAAGCATAATGACGCCACGTTCAACTACAGGGTAAACGACACCCGAGGCAAAAATCTTGTGGTTTTCACGAAGATCTGTGACTACTCCAATCGCTTCGGCATCTGTGCCTGAAGTATGAAGATAAACGGGGGTGACAGGTGACTGCGTATTGCCGATATCAAATCCTCTATCTTTCAATCCACTCTGCAGCTTGTTGACAATATTCCAGAGTTTTTCGCGAAGCTCAGGCATTGTACGAAGCATTTCGAGGCGCTTGATAGAACCTACAGTCATAGGCATACAAAGAGACTTTGCATAGATCTGGCTACGCATGTTGTACTTTAGATAATTGATGACCTTACGATCACCCGTCACGAAAGCACCGAAGCCTGCCATTGACTTGGCAAATGTACAGAAGAGTACATCGATTTTATCCTGAACACCATAGTGCTCACCAACGCCGCGACCTTTCTCGCCCATGACACCAAATCCGTGTGCATCGTCCACAAAAAGGCGTGCGTTGTACTTTTCTTTTAATTCTGCAATCTTGTCTAGACGGCCCATATCTCCACGCATACCAAAGACTCCTTCAGTAACGACGAGAATACCTCCCCCTGTCTTCGCTACAATCTTTTTTGCGCGTTGAAGACGGTTCTCCAACTGCTCCATGTCGTTGTGTGCGAATACAAAGCGTTTGGCCAAGCTCATATTCATGCCATCCATGATACAAGCATGGGATAGCTGATCATACACGATGACGTCCTTACGATCTGTCAAAGCATGAATGATAGACATACATCCCTGATAACCAAAATTCAACAAGAAAGCGTCTTCTTTCTCCATGAACTCAGCTGCCTGACGCTCAAACTCTTCATGATTGTCAGAGTTTCCAGTCAGCACGCGAGAGCCCATCGGATAAGCAAGACCCCAGTCTGCTGCTGCTTGTGCGTCTACTTTGCGTATTTCGGGGTGGTTGGCCAGCCCAAGATAGCTGTTAAGCGACCATACGAGTACATCCTTTCCACGGAATTTCATCCATGGCCCTATCTCGCCTTCCAGCTTGGGGTACGCGATGTAGCCATGACCCATAGAAGCGTACTGCCCCAGGTCGGTGGCCATGTTTCGGTCGATTTTGTCAAAGATATCCAAAGCTTGTGATATTAAATTTCCAAACTCTTCTTAAAAATCAATGCCTGCAAAGGTAATACTATTTGTTTAATATGAAAACAGCCCACCTTCATTAAGTCCCCTATTTGCAGGGAAATAGCGATTTTCATATGAAACGAGGGACTATCTTTAAGCTTTTGATTCGCTTGGGCGTGCGTTTGTGATAGAGGAGGGATCCATTTTCCAAGGCCTAAACCAGGAAGATATTTTCATTTGGATGACCCCAAAAATGGCTTCTTTAAAAATCTTACTCGACATCTTGGACTCTCCTTGCGTCCTGTCTCTGAAGATGATGGGCACCTCTTTGATGGTGAAACCAAATTTCCAGGCGCGAAACTTCATTTCGATCTGGAAAGCATAACCCACAAATTTGATGGGGTCCTGAAGGACGCGTTCGAGTACCTTTCGTGTGTAGCACTTGAAGCCTGCGGTCGTATCTCGGATGGTCATCCCTGTGATGAATCGCACATACGCACTGGCATAATAACTCATCAACACACGACTCATCGGCCAGTTCACGACATTGACACCATTGATATAGCGGGAGCCTATAGACATGTCATGCCCTTCTTCTTGGCATGCGCGCAAAAGGGCTGGGAGCGCCTTGGGATTGTGGCTAAAGTCTGCATCCATCTCGAAGATGTACTCATAATCATGACTCAGGGCCCACTTGAAACCGTGAATGTAGGCAGTGCCCAAGCCCAGCTTTCCTTTTCGCTCTTCTATATGCAGACGCCCCTCAAATTCCTTCATGAGACCTTTGACGATATCTGCCGTTCCGTCGGGCGAATTGTCCTCTACAATCAGCACGTCACCCGCAGGTAACTCCTCCATTACCTTCCGGATTAAAGCTTCTATATTCTCACGTTCATTGTATGTGGGAACAATGACCAGCATTTTTGCCATGCGTACACCTAAATTTGCCAAAAAAAGAGTTGTAAAATAAAGAGAATGATGGCGTAACTCCAACTAAACATGTTACCTTATGCAAAGATATCCATGTCTGATCTCTTTTAGACTATACCCGCTTTCTTACCCTTTAGTTCAATATCCACTCCTTTTTCACTCAGGTGTTTGATGCGGTCGATCGGAGTCCCTCAAAGATCTATTTGCGCAGAAACCAAAATCTTTCGTATTTGCCGCTGTTTTTCTGGACATCTCGATATGTGTCCTTTTGCTAATCATCTACTACCCCGACGAATATGTCTCACCAATTATTAGAAGGAAAGACAGGAATTATCTTCGGTGCGTTGGACGAAAACTCCATTGCCTGGAAAGTCGCTACCCGTGCACACGAAGAAGGTGCAAAGTTTATACTAACCAATGCGCCTGTAGCCCTCCGAATGGGTAAAATCAATGAGCTTGCCGAGCAAACAGGTTCTCAAGTGATCGGAGCAGATGCGACCAATCTAGACGATATCAACGCCCTCCTAGATGCAGCAAGCGAGCAATATGGCAAGCTAGATTTTGTCCTGCACTCTATAGGAATGTCTCCCAATGTGCGCAAGAACCGTGAGTATACCAATCTGAATTACGCTTGGCTGGAAAAGACGTATGATATCTCAGCTGTTTCTTTTCACAAGATCATGCAGACGCTGTTTAAGCGTGAATTGATGAATGACTGGGGATCGATTCTAGCACTTACTTACATCGCAGCTCAGCGTACGTTTGGAAAGTACAATGACATGGCAGAAGCCAAAGCACTCTTGGAGTCTATCGCACGTAGTTTCGGCTATCATTTTGGCCATAAAAATAATGTGCGTGTCAATACGGTCTCTCAATCTCCTACACCTACCACAGCTGGTACAGGGGTCGGAGGATTTGATAAAATGCTATACTACTCTGAGCAGATGTCCCCTCTAGGAAATGCTACAGCAGAAGAATGTGCCAATTACTGTATCATGATGTTTTCTGACTTCACGCGTCGGGTGACGATGCAGAACCTCTTCCACGATGGAGGATTTTCTAGCGTTGGGGTCAATGAAGCCATTTTTGATAGCATGAATTTCCCAGAGGAATAGGTCCATGTTTGAAACCTCAAATCTGCGCAAAAAGTTTGCGCTTTCAGAACCTGAAATCTTGGCTTTTTAGCTAGATTTTCATTGTTCCAGACAGGGTCTAAAACATTATATGATCGTAATCTGTCCTCTATTTTATGAAAGAGGCAGATTCAATAGCAAATTTACTGTATCAAAGCGAAATGAGATTTGAGCAGTCGATAAGAGAATAAATATCAAGGGCGCATGGTTCGAGAGAGCCATGCGCCCATTTGAATAAAAAACTGAGATGACAAAAAAAGGAATGCCCAAAGGTTGCTTACGACCATTGCTCGTAACCATCATATTTTTGACAAGTGCGAGCTTTGCCATTCAGTATTTCTTCGTTTTGAGAGGAACATATGATGGGAAAGAAACCAGCTATACGAGCCTAGCACTGGTAAACGGGCGTGTCTGGAATGGCGTGGAACCCGTGATGGATGGAGGAAAAGTCATCATCCAAGGGAGTGACATTACCTGCGTAGGGCGTGACTGCGAGACACCTCAAGGTGCTAAGGTAGTAGATGTGAATGGAATGGCGATTATGCCCGCGCTGTTTGATATGACAGCTTATTTCTTTCTCAATACCCAGGAAAACGAGGGCAAAAATCCTTTGGGTCAACTCTTGACTTATCTACGGATAAGACCTGAAGTCCGAAAGAATTTCCATCGTAACGGCATCACCAATTTTCGCTCTACGGGTGATCCCATGCAAAACATCCTTGAGTACAACTTGAAAATGCTCAAAGGGGAAATCATGGGACCTCGCGTGTATGCCGCAGGACCGATTTTTACGGCAGTCGGAGGACACCCTGTCTCGACATGGTTTGCAGGAGATGAGGGGAATGCAGACGCATTTACCTACGAAGAAACCCAAGTGAATGTCGCCAAGACGCACGCAGTCGAGGTGTACGAAACAGGGATGGAGGGAATCAAAATTGTCTATGATGATATGGGAGGTACGGTCCCCAAACTGGACTCCCAGATTGTCAAGGGGTTGATTGAGCAAGCGGGTGAACTCAACATGTGGGTGGCTGTACAGACAGGGACCAATCAAGACATACGCGAAGTTGTCCGATGGGGAGCCGAGATGGTTGAATATGGTGCCCGCGACGCCATAGACTCAGTAACACTCAACCTACTGGTGGATGAAAAAGTCACAATGATCCCATCAGCCTTTGTATCGGAGGTGACTCCCAAAGAGTTGAATCCTGACTGGTTTGCCAGACCTGCGATGCGAGAAAATATCCAGAAGTTGGAAGCCGCAGGCGTATTTATTGCCGCAGGGGCCTCTACAGGTCCTGGGATGAGCTTCGGAGCTAGCCTGCTCGCCGAGATGGACCAGTTGATGCGCATGGGAATGAAGGCCGAAAACGTCCTGAAGGCTGCTACACGCATACCTGCACAGACCTTGCAGTTGGACGATCGCTATGGCACGCTAGAGCCAGGCAAGACAGCAGATATCATCATCGTAGACGGGAGTCCATGGGTAGATGTCAAAGCCCTGGAAAACATCCATACCGTCATCCAGGATGGAAAGCTGGTAGTAGTTGCGAAAGAGATTCAGGACTAATAGTGAGTATCACGAATGAATTCCCATAGGACTGATTTTCTAGGTAAAGACGCGATAAATTTACATCTCTACATAGAAGATACGGCACCCACCCATTCGTGATAGTTGTTAATATTTCGTTCTAGACTGCTCAGACCCTGTTTGAAAGCGCAAACTTTTCGCAGATTTGAGGTTTCAAACAGGGGCTTACTTCGATTTGGGTCGAAAGGCTTTGATCACCGATTCGTTGACCTCTAGGTAAGGGCCTCCGATGAGATCGATGCAGTAGGGAACCGCAGGAAACACAGCGTCAAGGCACTCGCGAATAGCCTTGGGCTTCCCTGGGAGGTTGATGATTAGGGACTGTCCCCTGATACCTGCTGTCTGCCTCGATAGAATCGCTGTCGGTACGTATTTGAGGCTCTCCATCCGCATCAATTCTCCAAAACCGGGCATCATCTTTTCACATACTGCCTCTGTCGCTTCGGGTGTTACATCTCGTAGCGCTGGTCCTGTCCCTCCTGAGGTCACGATGAGGCAGCAGCCTACTTCATCTGCCATGTGTTTGAGCGTGGCTTCGATCTGATCCTGCTCATCAGGGATGACAGCGTAGGTTTTTTCCCAAGATGAATGTAAGTATTCATTCAAAGTAGCTTCGATCTTTTGTCCAGGAATGTCCTCATAGATCCCTGCGCTTGCGCGGTCAGAGACATTGATGATGCCGATTTTGATAACCATGTAGTAATCTGAAAATATGAGAGGATGTACAAATGAGCGAGCAAGTAAGGAGAAAAATGGCCAGAGTAAAAAAAATCATGTCATTTGTTGACATCTAAGGCACGAAAAGTTCGTACCTTGTGAGTATGAAAGCCAAGAAACATCATGATCGGACCATATTGCTCATGGCTAGCCTGATTATTGTGGGTTTGCTTTTCATTCCTCCATGTAGTCATGAAGGCAGCACGTGTGGGGTTTTTTGTCTTTCAGCAGCCAATGCGTCTGATCAGGTCAGACCTATGGGATTTCAAGGGATCTCCAAAGAGTTTATTAGGCAGCAGCAGAATAAAGCGACAGAATCTGAGATTAAGTTGGTTACCCCAAAACCTGCTTTTGCCACACCTGATACGGTACAATAGCAATCAAAGATTTTTCAAGTAATGCTTGCTGCCAACGTATTCATTTCACCTCCACACTTCCTTCCAACGCATACATCAAGTCATCAGGCAAATAATTGAGTTTCAATTCCCCTTCAAACTCCAAAAACTCGTCTACATTGTACTTCACGCGCTTATCTTTCAAGGTCAGTCGCATCACAGATTCCTGTCCCGCTGATCCGCAAAAAAAGCAGGAAGCATTGGGATAAGCAGAAATGGCATATTCCGTACCTTCGATATTGAGCGGAATGACATATCCTTTGACCCTCACTTTCTTTCCTTCAAGATTCTTGATTTCGTTGCTGAATTTGGGAATCGGAAGAGAAAAACCACTTCCAGATTCGTCTCTTAATTCATATTCGATGCGTTCGAGTTGCATCCAAGACACATCTACCTGCGCTTTGAGAGTATATGTGGAGAAAGAGAAAATAACCAAAAGAATCCCAAGATATTTCATCCCATCAATTTTTAATATAAACCGTCTAATTTAAGGAAAGGTTGCGGTATATACATCTACCATTAGGTGACTGGATAAACCTAAGGAATGGAAAAAGGTGACAGAGGGAAAATGTAAGGGATAATTTGATACTTGAAATGAGGGAGAATGTCCAAGAGATTGTTAAGGAAGGTAGATAATCATGTTGGGCAAATGCTTTGTTCTTCGGATCTTAGAGATAAATATAAGGAATAAATATGCACATCTGGCGATTGATTGTATGTATAGCAATATGTGGGTTGACCCTGCCCACGATGGCTCAGCGGGCCTTGTACAAACCTCAGGTTCATGAAATAAGTCTAGTGGGAGGTTTGGCGATGTATAACAATGCCTATGGTGATTATACCTCGGGGGCTCCTTTTTCAGCTATTCCCCAAGGAGGGATACAATACACCTATCATCACTCCATCACAGATGGATTTCGATTTGGGGTGGACTATCGCGCGCTGTCGACTCAGCGTGCCAGAGACAATGACCCTTCGAGCTTTCTGCCATTAGATTACAATGGGACGTTTGTGAACATGGGCTATGAACGAAAATACCATCGTGGCGCTTCCCAATTGTATGGAGGAGCCGATGTGCTGATATATTTTGGACAGGTGGAAGGCGATGAACTACTGCAAAGGTTCAATCTGGAAGGGGCCGTCTCTACTACGGCTTGGGGCGGACGCGCAGTAGCTGGATATCGCTTGTTTTTTAGCCCTTATGTCTCTGTCGCATTAGAAGCGAATGTATTTTATTTGGCGCACAACTACAGCAGAGCCGTGATTGAGGAGAACAATGGATTGCGTCCTGTTTTTCCAGATAATGAAATTGGAGCGATGGCCAAAGTTCGTCTGAGCTATCATTTCAAAAAGATGAAGAAGCGTTGTACGTGCAAAGCCCTGAATCACAGATAAGGTCGACGGAATATTCCTCCGCGTAGCGTGTAATCATATAGAGTCATCCTGCTTGTCAGGTTGGCTCTTTTTAGTATATCCATGTATCCACATGAGAGAGGAATAGATTTGGCTAAGAAGAGGTCAGGAGATGGGAAGTATTTTTTCATGCGGGAATAAAAAGTCTTAATCTTGGCTTGAGAACCTTTTTTCATACTGCCAGTCTCAAAAAAAAATTCCTACATTTGAGCATAGGATAAATACACACATTAATATATGAATATCACTACCCAACAGAAGTTCCGTCCGGGTGTCCTTCATGGAGACGAAGTGACCCACTTGCTCGATTTTGCCAACGAGAAGAACTTTGCCTTGCCAGCCGTCAACGTCGTAGGAACCAACTCCGTAAATGCGGTCTTGGAAACGGCGCGTGAAGTCAACTCGCCTGTCATCGTCCAATTTTCCAACGGAGGTGCCAAGTTCTTTGCAGGGAAAGGTCTGAGCAACGAAGGAGAGCGTGCGGCTATTCTGGGAGGATTTTCAGGTGCACAGCATGTACACGCACTAGCAGAAGCTTATGGTGTCACGGTGATTCTGCATACAGACCACTGCGCGAAGAAGCTCCTACCTTGGATCGATGGTCTACTGGATCATGGGGAGAAGTATTTTGAGGCACATGGTCGTCCGCTGTATAGCTCTCACATGCTCGATCTGTCAGAAGAGCCGATTGAGGAAAATATGGAGATCAGCCACCGTTACTTCGAGCGTATGAATGCGCTGGGTATGACCATTGAGATCGAACTGGGTGTCACAGGTGGAGAAGAAGATGGGGTAGACAACACAGATGTAGATAGCTCCAAACTCTACACACAGCCTGAAGAGGTTGCGTATGCATACGAAAAGCTGAAAACTGTCAGCGAAAAGTTCACTGTAGCAGCCGCTTTTGGTAATGTCCACGGAGTCTATAAGCCTGGAAATGTACAGCTGCGTCCTATCATTTTGAAGAACTCTCAGGAGTACGTACAGCAGAAATTCAATACAGGTCCTCAACCGATCAACTTTGTCTTCCACGGAGGATCAGGTTCTTCTCGTGAGGAGATCCGTGAAGCGATTGAGTATGGTGCCATCAAGATGAACATCGATACGGATCAGCAGTGGGCCTTCTGGTCAGGTGTGCGTGAGTATGAAGCAAAAAATCATGGTTACTTGCAGACACAGATCGGTAATCCCGAAGGAGCAGATAAGCCCAATAAGAAGAAATACGATCCACGTGTATGGCTGCGCGAAGGAGAGAAGGCATTTATTAAGCGCCTTACACAAGCTTTTGAGGACTTGAACGCAATAGGTGTCCAGAACCTGTAGGAGGAATACATCTAACAGAAAGTTCGAAAGACCTCTAGAAAGATATATAAATGAAAGACCCAGCTCGAATAAAGCTGGGTTTTCTATCTTTTGATGTTGATGAGCAGGCAAATTTATTCTGGATCGATGCGTGCCTTCTCGATTTTGAAGCATAGCTCTTGAGGATCATCTACGAGTCGGAAGATACCTGTCACAATGACGGATTCGTCCAGCTCAAAGCTCAAATCACTTTCTTTGGGTTCTAAGTGGATGACCGTTTCCTTTCCTGCACCTCCACAGAAAAAGCAATTAGAAAAATGATAACGAGAGAGAATGTATAGCTCGTTGTCTACCGTAAGGGGAAGCATAAAACCTTTGATTCTGACTTTTTTTCCATCGAGTGCCTTCAGGGAGGCAGAAAAATCGGGTTCCACTACCAAACCCATTGTGCCATCGCTTTCAGATGCGGAAAAAGATACACGCTCTAGATCCTGCCATCGTATGTCTACTTGGGCCGACAGGGGGATGAAGGCAAGAAGTACAATTGTGAAAATGAGGAACTGTTTCATTGTTTCGTTGTTACACTGTGTCTTTTGCGAAATTAAATTTGGTAGTCGATCTATTGAGTAAACTGTTGTTTGTGTTCCTGTTAATAAAAGATGATCTTATCTGTGCTTGATTGTATATACCTTATGTATACGTAAGGGCTGCATGGAGGATATGGTTTCGGCAATATTTACACACGGCAAAAGTGCCTACTTTGATGGTTGCTTTTCGGTCCAGTGCTGATTAGTTTGCCCAAAAGAATTGTTATGGCTCACTACTACCGTTCAGGCAAAATCCCTCATAAAAGACATACCCAATTCCGCAAACCCGATGGAGGGTTGTATGCAGAAGAATTGGTCAGTACAGAAGGTTTTTCAGATATCTACTCCTTAGTTTATCACGTATACCCTCCTACACGCGTTCGCGAAGTCATGGAACCCTATCCTTGGGCACCTGTCAAGGCGCTGGAAAAGAACATGCAGCACAGAGCATACCAGACGTTTGACCTGCAACCCGAAGACGACTTCCTCCAAGCCAGGAAGTTTCTCTTCTTCAATCACGATTGCATCATCTCCACTGCGGCGCCTCGCAAAAGTATGGAGGATTACTTTTATAAAAATGCCCAATGCGATGAGCTTCTATTCATTCATAAAGGAACAGGTAAGCTCAAGTCGATGTTTGGCGAATTGCGCTTTGGATATGGAGATTATATCGTGATTCCTAGAGGGGTCATCTACCAAATCGAATTTGACACCGAGGACAATCGGCTACTGATTGTGGAGTCTTCCAGTCCTTATGTATTCCCCAAGCGCTACCTCAACAAATACGGCCAACTACTAGAGCATGCGCCCTTTTGTGAGCGGGACATCCGAGAACCGCAAAATCTGCAGACCTTCGATGAAAAAGGCGACTTTAAAGTCTTGATCAAGAAGCAGGATATGCTTTTTCCTTACATCATGGACAACCATCCTTTCGATTTGATTGGGTGGGACGGCTTTTATTACCCCTACATCTTCTCGATTCACGATTTTGAGCCTATTACTGGTCGCGTCCACCAACCACCACCCGTACACCAGACTTTTGCCGCGCGCAACTTCGTCGTCTGTTCTTTTGTGCCCAGGTTGTTTGATTATCATCCTCAGGCTATTCCTGCTCCCTACAACCATAGCAACATCGATTCAGATGAGTTATTGTACTATGTGGAGGGAAATTTCATGAGTAGAAAAGGAATCGATGTAGGAAACATTACCTTGCATCCACAAGGGATCCCGCATGGCCCGCATCCAGGGACAGTAGAGGCGAGTATCGGGGCGAAGGAGACAGAAGAAATTGCTGTGATGGTCGATACGTTCAAACCCTTATGGCTGACAGATCATTCCATGGAAATCGAGATGAAGGAGTACTTCAAGTCTTGGATGGAGTAACATAGGGGAGATGTTGGGAAAGTAAAGGAGTTCTTTGGACCTCAAAATTTAAAGGCTCGACATTCAGGATACAAATAGACGGTATTTGGAGCATAAGAAATCTGCTGAATAAAGCTCAAATTATTTTTATTTCATTTCTCTCAAACCCATGTTCGATCACACACCTAGATATCGTCGCATTGTCTATGGGATGGCCTATCTCACCATTGGGATAGGCTTTCTGACTTTTTTCGTGACGGGAGGATACTACTTTTACAAAAACCAAAAAGAAGGAACAACTTGTGAGGAATGGTTGGTAGATCAAATTCAGCCATTGAGTTATGCAAGTGAGATTCAGGAAGTCAAGGAAAGGGAAGAATGTCGATACGAGATTGAGCTGGATATCCAGGTTCCAGCTTATTTCTTGATCTGTCAATGCCCCGAAGAAAATAATTTCGCTTCATGGATTCGCGTCGGGGACAGTATATTCAAGAAAAGTGGAGAAATGACGTTGACTGTAAAAAGGGGGAACACCTTGCGCATATTTGACTATCCTTGCTGCGAATAGTACACCTACATCGACGATTACTAAAAAATATACATCTATTCCATCCTAATTCTGGATAATTGCACCAACCTATGCAACGATTCTTACTCATCATCATGATCTTCCTAGGAGGGAGCTTGGCACTCTTTGCCCAGGTCAATGACGACTTCAGCGACGGCGACTTTACAACCAATCCTACTTGGGTCGGCGAGACTGCTCTCTGGCAAGTCACCGCACAAGAATTGCAATCCAATGGCGTCAGTGGACAGGATAATATCCATCTTTCGACTGCCAGTACAAGGGTGGCAGAGACGGAGTGGCGTATCAAGATTCGTTTCGATGAAAGCCCCAGTACCAATAATCGCATCCGATTCTACCTCGTCTCTGACCAGTCGGACTTGGAAGGACCCTTGAATGGATACTTTGTAGAAATGGGTGAAAATGGGAACAATGACACCTATGGTCTTTACAGGCAGGATGGAACAGATACGACAGAACTCATTCGTGGCCCCGATGGATTGATCTCCACAGGTATTGATGCAGTAGTCAAAGTCTTGAGAGATGTGGGAGGAAATTGGAGCCTTGCTGTGGAGGAAATGAACGCTGGTTTTTTCGTGGATATGGGGACGGCCTTTGATGCGACCTATTCGAGTGGTCAGTTTGCAGGCATCTGGGTAAGACACTCTTCTACACGACGCGACAGATTCTTTTTTGATGATGTCTTTATCGGGGAAATTATTCAGGATACCATTCCCCCAGAACTCCTTGTGGGACAGTTGATAGATCCACAAAATATTGTCCTAGATTTCTCTGAACCTCTTGATTCTGCTTCTGTAGTGAATCTGAGCAATTATGTACTCAACCCAGGAGCCATCAATCCTGCTTCGGCAAGTTTAGACGGAGTAGATCCACGAAGGGTTTCTCTGAGTTTTTCCAATCCTTTTCAGGGCGGGACGAGCTACACGTTGGAAGTGCAAAATCTGGAAGATTTGGCAGGAAATACACAGGCAGGGCCTGATTCGTTTACGTTTGACTTCTTTATCCCAGCTGTAGGTGACTTCAAGGATGTCATCATCAATGAGATCATGCCCGATCCCAATCCTGTGGTCCTCAACCTACCAGATATCGAATACCTGGAAATCTATAATCGAAGTGATTCGGCGCTGGATCTGGGAGGCTGGACCATAAGTAATGGGACGACGGAAGGGATACTGCCAGAGGCTTCTATCCGTCCAGGAGAATATATCTTGTTGGTGCCTCCTGGAACAGCTAATCAGTTTGCCAACTTTGGGACGGTCATTTCTCCCTCTTCCTGGATTTCGCTCGTCAATTCTGGAGATAATCTGGGGCTTCGATCGAGTACAGGTATCCTCATCGACTCAGTAGACTATCTCCCTGCATGGTTTCAGGATGATGAGAGAGAGGGGGGGGGCTACTCATTGGAACTCATCAATCCCGATAATACCGACTGTCCTGACATCTCTAATTGGAGAGCGACGAGTTCCAATATTGGTGGAACACCCGGACAAGAGAATGGTATCTTCTCGGTAGATTCAGATGTGGTGCCTCCGCAGATACTTTCTGCAGGGGTTCAAGGGACAAATACAGTAGTATTGTGTTTCAATGAGCCGATGGATGAAGCGAGTATAGGCGTAACTACCCAATATAATCTAGACAATGGACTCGGAAATCCCACGCAAGCCAATCCTCAAGGTCCTGATTTTCTTTGTGTCGAACTTGTCTTTTCCGCTTCTTTGGTCATTGGCACACCTTATGTCCTCTCTGTCAATAATGTACAGGATTGCAGTGGGAATACGCTGACGGTGGATTCGATTTCTCTGGCTAGAGGCCGAGCGCCCCAGCCTTTTGAGATTGTCATCACAGAGCTATTTCCCGATCCTGAATCGGGGCAGCCCCTGCCGAATGCAGAGTTTGTCGAGATTTTGAATCGCACCTCAGATATCCTTGACCTTTCACAGCTTTCCTTAACAGATGCTAGCTCGAGTGCTTCTTTGGGAGAGCAGATCATTTTTCCTGGTGAATACCTCATCCTTTGCTCGAGTTTTGACACCGCAAGCTATAATCCTTTTGGCCGCGCGATTCCCCTAAACTCCTTTCCTTCTCTCAATAACACGCAGGACAGCATCCGATTGGTCAGTCAATTTGGAGATGCGATCGATTATGTATTCTATGACGATAGCTGGTATCGCAATGCGAATCGAACAGGGAATGGTGCGACACTAGAAAGAATCGATCCTGATTTTGTCGATTGTAATAATCCGTTGAATTGGAGAGCTTCCAATGCCTCAGACAAAGGAACACCTGGTGTGGAGAATAGTGTGAAAGCTGTTTTTGTAGATACAGATCCTCCCCAAATATCGGGTGTAGAAGTCATTTCTAGCAACGAGGTCATTTTGAAGTTCAATGAGTCGATGGATGCGGCTTCTCTTATGGAGGAATTTAACTTTAGCATTAACCTAAGCATTGGTACTCCTTTTCGCGCTATTCCACTCGCCGCAGATAATGCCTCTGTACTCTTAAGCTTTACGGAAAGCCTTCAGCCCAACTTCCTTTATAGACTGACTTTTGCCCGTCTGCTAGATTGTTCGGGCAATGAACTCGCAGGTACGGCAGCTTTGGGAATCCCTGTAGAGCCAGATGAGAACGATGTCATATTTAGTGAAATATTCACGGATTTCACACCGCCAGTAGGGCTACCTGAAGCTGAATATATTGAGATATTTAACAGGACACAGAAGATCATTGCGTACAACAGCTTGGTGTACCAAAATGGCAATACTGAGGTGAACCTAGGAGACGGGTTTATGCTTCCTCGACAATACGTGATCCTCTGTGCAGAAGAAGATGTAGCCAAGTTCGAGTCATTCGGTACTGTCAGAGGATTATCAACTTTTCCCACACTAGGTAATGTGACGGATTCGCTATACCTCCGTGCTACCAATACGAATGTACAGGACTTTGTATTTTACTCTAATGAGTGGTACGGCAACGCAGATTTTGCAGAAGGAGGCTATTCGCTCGAAAGAATCGATCAAAACATCGTCGCATGCAATATTCCTGAAAATTGGCAAGCATCCTTTGACGTGAAAGGAGGGACACCAGGTAAAGAAAATACCGTCAGAGGGAATCTCGGAACAATTGCAACAGGAGAGTTGATGGCTATCAGGGTCTTGTCACCTACCATGATCTCTCTAAAATTTGATCGTCAGATGGATGAGGCTTCTCTGATAGATGTCACACGATACGAACTGAACAACGGGATTGGAAATCCATTGGCTGCAACAGTGGTAGATGCAGCCATATCAGAAGTCCTCCTTTTGCTGCCCTCTGCTATCGAAGAAAATCGCATCTATCAAGTCTTTACTTTCGGAGTCTTTGATTGTTCAGGCAATGAGGTGACAGTAGAGGCAGAATTCGGCTTGCCGCAGCCTGTAGCCATGGGGGATATTTTGATCAATGAAATTTTGTTCAATCCTGTCTCGGGAGGAAGTGACTACGTAGAGATCATCAATGCTTCTCAGAAAGTGATAGACTTGGACGATCTCATGCTGGGGGAAGTAGATCCCGAAACTCGTGAGATTTTCAATGCAGATCCAGTCTCTACGCGCTCCAATATTATCCTTCCAGGTGAGATCTTGTGTCTGACAAGAGATGAAGCATTCCAGCGTTTGCAATACTTACCACCCTTAGAGGCAAAGTTCTTGGAAATGGAGGGATTCCCTTCTTATGATGACAGCAAAGGAGAAGCGGTAATTTTTACTAAAAATGATTCGACGGCAGTAGATCAATTTTTCTACGAAGACGACTACCATTATCCTACGCTTTTTGATGACGATGGCGTGGCCCTAGAACGTATTTCGACGGAGACACCTACCCAAGATCCTGAGAGTTGGCAGTCCGCCTCTTCTGTCGTCGGGTACGGGACACCTGGATATGAGAACTCACAGTTTATTCCAGAAAATCCTGAGGACGAAGAAGTATTTTTAGATCCTCCTACTTTTTCACCCAATCTAGATGGCCGCGATGATAACATGGCCATTCGATATAATTTGAGCTTTCCTGGGGCCAATATCATTGTGACGATTCATGATACCTATGGACGGAAAATCCGAACGCTTCAGCAAAATACCCTGCTTGGGACAGGCGAAGGCTTATTGATCTGGGATGGATTTGAAGAAGACGGAAGTAAAGCAGACGTCGGGATGTACATCGTATTGTTTGAAGTATTTGATCAAGATACAGGCACGAGGAGGAGATATCGGCGTGTGGCTGTTTTGGCAGATGAATTTTAAGAATGAGATAATACAAGGAGAGAAAGGCAATAATGGGCTTTACACATATCAAATATACACTTCGTAAAATGATTCCTTGGCGGCGCTGGGGAATCTTGAGTGTGGGGGTCCTTGCTTTGTCGATCTGGTACGCCAATTGTCTCCCTGACCCGTTATTTTCAGATCCTGAATCCACAGTGTTGATTGACGAAGAAGGTCAGCTCATGGGGGCGCGAATTGCAAGAGATGGACAATGGCGCTTTCCTCCCATAGAGGTGGTTCCCACGGCCTTTGAAGATGCCATACTCACATTTGAAGATAAGCGATTCTACTATCATCCTGGGGTCGATCCCTTAGCAATGGCACGCGCCATCCGCCTCAACTTGGCGGCTGGTGAAGTCGTCAGTGGGGGAAGCACCTTGAGCATGCAGGTGATCCGATTGGCACGAAAAGGAAAATCCAGGACAATTTGGGAGAAACTAATTGAGGTTATTTGGGCTACTCGATTAGAATTGCGCTACTCAAAAAAAGAAATATTGGCTTTGTATGCTTCCCATGCACCTTTTGGGGGGAATGTTGTGGGTTTGGAGGCCGCTGCCTGGAAGTATTTTGGACGGAGTGCTCGTCAGCTTTCTTTGGCTGAGTCTGCCGCTCTAGCGGTGCTACCCAACGCGCCCAGCATGATTCACCCTGGGAAGAATCGGGATTTGCTCCGTGCCAAAAGAGATAGACTCATACATCAAATGGCAGAAAATCTGTCTTTGGATTCCCTTGATGTACAGCTTTCGCTGGCAGAAGCTTTGCCATTGAAACCCAAGTCTTTACCTCAGTTAGCCCCTCATTTACTAGAGCGTGTACACCAAAACGCTAGGCGTGATCAGCACTTAGTGGCCTCTACTCTCAATGCACAGTGGCAAAGTAGGATCAATGAAATCGTAGATAGATACCATCAAAGGTTTAAGCTCTCTGGCATCCACAATGCCGCTGTGTTGGTGGTCGAAGTCAGTACAGGTGAGATCAAAACCTACGTGGGCAATGTCACCAGTACCGATCCCGAGCATCATAGTGCTGTGGATATTGTCTCTTCTAGACGAAGTACAGGCAGCATACTTAAGCCATTTTTATATGCCTCTATGCTATCAGAGGGGGAACTGCTACCTGATATGCTAGTGTCTGACATCCCGTCTCGTTTTGGAGGCTATAAGCCTGCCAACTTTGATCGGAAATTCAAAGGCGTTGTACCTGCGAGTGAGGCCTTGTCTCGCTCTCTAAACATTCCTGCCATCCGCATGCTCAGCGAATATGGTGTGGCAAGATTTCAGGACAAGCTAGAAGATATAGGGTTGACGACGTTTGACCGAAGTCCCGATGACTATGGCTTGACGCTGGTACTGGGAGGGGGAGAAGCCACCCTCGAAGAGTTGGTCTCTACTTATGCGGGAATGGCTCGATCGCTCAAGCACTTTGAAGGGTGGGGCCAACGATACCATCCACAGGCTTACCAGCCTTCGAGCTACCTACAAGGAGATAGTCCCTATGCAGATCTTCAGTCCATGAAAGCCCATGGCCCACTTTCTGTAGCAAGTATTTGGGCTACCTTTGAGGCGATGATCCAGGTGAGCAGGCCATATGAGGAGCAGAACTGGCAGCGATTTTCGTCCTCTCGCAAAATTGCTTGGAAGACAGGAACCAGTTATGGATTTCGAGATGCATGGGCGATTGGGTGTACCCCAGATTATGTCGTGGGTGTCTGGGTCGGAAATGCAGACGGAGAAGGAAGGCCCGAGTTGATTGGTTCTCAGGCAGCAGCTCCTATCCTATTTGATGTCTGGGACGTCATTGGAGAGTCACAGTCTTGGTTTACAAGGCCAGAGGCAGAGATGGAGGAGCGTATGATTTGTCACAAGAGTGGGCACCTTGCCTCTGATATTTGTCCCCAGCAATCATTAAAACCCATACCTGCCTCAGGCTATTCTACCCTGCGTTGTCCTTATCACCAGCAGATTTTGATAGATCCTGACAGCATCAAAAGGGTCAATAGTAACTGTGCTTCCCCCTTAGAGATGGTACAGAGGACGTATTTTGTTTTGCCGCCCATTGAAGAGATGTACTATCGAGATTTACATGCGGATTACGTAGGGCTTCCTACCTTTAGAACCGATTGCCAGAGCGGAGCCACAGATGTAGGCAATATGCAAGTGATTTATCCTACAGTAGATGCAGAGATTTATCTGCCACGTAAACTGGATGGTTCGACGGAGAAAGCTATATTTGAGGTAGCACATCAAGAAGAGAATATGAAAATTTTTTGGCATCTAGACGCGACTTTTATTGGTGAGACCCGTCAGATACATCAGATGGCATTGTCACCTCCCCCTGGAGAGCATACTATTACTTGGATCGATCAAAATGGAAAACAGATTACCCGTAGGTTCGAAATATTAGAAGAACAAACGAAATCTTAAGTATCTAGATATTCCGACGGTCCATTTTTTTTCTTTTTTTGAATAAAATATATCGTTAGTTTCATTTATTAAGGTTCAAATTTATTCAGTGAAAGAGTACAAAGTCTCAATATATGGATCAATAGAAGGACAGTAGAGGGGACTGGGAAAAGAGGAATGGCTCTGAAATGAATGATGGATTAGATGATGATTTATGTGCTTGATTTTAATTGCTTATAAGGTTTCTGCCAAGTATCCGTTGGTAATGGCGGCCAACCGAGATGAGTTTTACAATCGTCCGACTGCCCGTATGGATTGGTGGAAGGACAAAGGACTACTAGCTGGCAAGGATTTAAAAGGAGGAGGGACTTGGTTAGGACTCTCGAACACAGGCAAGTTCTCTGCATTGACTAACTACAGAGAGGGAAGCTACAATGATCCTGATGCCCCCACGCGGGGGACACTTGTTCTCGACTATCTAGAGGGATCAGGTAATGTATCAGACTACTACCAAAAAATTAGCCCCAAAGTATTTCAGTACAATGGATTTAATTTACTTTTGGGAGCGTTAGAAAATCTGCATTATCTATCCAATAGAGACAAATCAGGTCTACAGGTACTGCCTCCTGGTGTACATGGACTGAGCAATCACCTCATGAATAGCCCCTGGCAGAAGGTCACCAAAGGCAAAGAACGACTCCAACGAATTGTCGGCAAAAGAAAAATAGTCGATAAGGAAGCTCTGTTTCGGATGCTGAGAAATAGAGAAACAGCGGCAGATGAAGTTTTGCCAGAAACAGGGATTCCCTATATTTGGGAGAAGCGCTTGTCTTCAATGTTCATTGAGTCTGAGATTTATGGCACGCGCGTTTCGACAGTAGTCATGGTAGACAAGGAAGGGAAGGTAGAAGTGGAAGAACGTGCCTATTATCCCAAAGGTGATCCTGTTCAATTCCAATTCCAAATATGATGAAATTTTTACGCCACCTATTTCTACTCTTTTCACTCGCTATGATCCTTGCTTTGATGGCATTTCGATCATATGCCCCCCAACCACAAGACGATTCAAAGTTTCACCCGATCTTTTCCGAAGAAGCTCCCCTTCAAATTACCTTGATGGGAGACATGAAATCTCTCTTGAAAGATCGTGGAGATGAACGTGAATATCATCCCTTTCAATTCATAGCGGATGGCACAGACTCCCTCCCTGTCAAAATCAAGATCAGAGGAAATTTTCGCCGTCAGCGATGCAAACTTCCCCCTCTCAGGCTAAACTTCTCTGGAAAAACGACCCTCAACACTCGATTCGAAGGATTAGATAAAGTCAAAATGGTTGTCCCTTGTCGTTGGGATAAAGGAAACTACCGCGACTTCATTGCTGCCGAGTACTTGGTCTACAAAGGATACAACCTAATTACAGATACCAGCTTCCAGGTACGTTGGGTCGATTTCACAATCATTGACTCCGTAGGAAAAGTGGATACGATCAGGGAAAGAGGCTTCATCATCGAACCCCTAGAACTCCTTGCAGCAAGACTAGGAGGGAAGGAAGATGAAATAAAATATGTACATCCCAATCAAACGATGGCTTCTACCACCAATCACCTCAGTGTATATCAGTACATGGTGGGCAATACCGATTGGTCGATTCCAGGTGTGCACAACATCAAAATGGTTCGGACAGAACCAGGCGCATCCCCTATCATCATTCCCTATGATTTTGACTGGAGTGGGATCATTAACGCGCCCTATGCCAATCCCGATCCGACCCTTGGAATTAACTCCGTGACACAAAGAGTCTATAGAGGATTTTGTCGACCTGAAGCAGAGATGGAGCGTACCTTTGCACGTTTTCGAGCAGCTAAGGAGGATATGTACGCACTCTATCAAAGACCCAATATGCTCAGTCCAAAGATGCAAAAGTACTGTTTGAAATACCTGGATGGGTTTTATGACATTCTGGAGTCTGATAAGTTGCGCAAGCGTCACTTTTTTGAGCTCTGCCGCACCGCTAATTGATTACGCTGTAACAAAAGTTTTATGCTATAATTTTCGAGTATAGTAACAGACTATTTGGGGGCCCGATATTCATCCTCGGGATGTTGAAGGCGATTGCTAGATACTAAAAGGATTAAGTGACAAGTGATTATCACGAATGAATTCAGATAGGATTTGTTTTCTATGTGGAGTCGTGATAAATCGACATCTCTACATAGGAAGTACGAAATCCACTCATTCGTGATCATCATTACAGACTATTAGTCTTTATCTTAGATAAGATATCTAACGTTGTTATATGTACTGCTCCTTCTTGGAAATTTGTATTTCTAGGAAGGAGCTTCGCTATATTTGGGCATGTGGAAGCATCTTATAGATCATTTGGGTAGAGAGGTAAAACTAGACACGGTTCCTCAGCGGATTATCTCCCTTTGTCCTTCGATAACCGAAACCTTGATTGAGTTGGTTGGAGTAGATCGTGTGGTGGGGAGGACGAGATTTTGCATTCATCCAGCTGACAAGGTGAAGGCTATCAAGAGGGTAGGGGGGACCAAAGAAGTCAAATTTGATCGCTTACATGCTTTGAAGCCTGATCTGATCATCGCAGAAAAGGAAGAGAATACCCCCGAAATGGTTGCGGAACTCTCCAAGCATTATCCTGTATTTGTGATAGACGTGAAGTGTGTGGAGAAAGCCATTCAGATGATAAGTGACTTGGGCACAATCACAGATACAGAGGCAAAAGCTAGGGAGGTGGTGGAAGAGATCGAAGCCGCGCGGAGTTCATTCCATCTGAGTTTAGAAGCGGAGCGGATTCTATATTTCATCTGGAAAGATCCCTATATGGTAGCGGGAAGCGATACTTATATCCAATCAATCTTGGAGGCACTCGGTGTAGATAATCCCGCGCGCGCCTGGGAGGGGCGATATCCCAGAGTGGAGGAGAAACAATTAGACAAGACATCCGTCGATCGCATTTGGCTATCTTCTGAGCCTTATCCTTTTAAAGAGAAGGACATAGCATTCTTCCAAAAATTATTTCCCCATGCCAGCATACAACTAGTCGATGGGGAAATGTTTTCCTGGTACGGAGTTAGGATGAAAGAAGCCTTTCCTTATTTTTCGCAGTTACTAGAAGGGGAAAAGAAAATGTAAGCGTCTTACATTTCAAAGGATTCTCCAATCTTAGGCAGCTTCAGTGTCTTACCAACTGCTTGGAAATCCGCTACTGCTTTGTCGTGGTCTATGGCAATAGGCGGAAATGTGTCAAAGTGCATACCGACCACATGATCTGTCTCCACAAATTGAGCGGCTTTGATCCCATCTTGCACGCCCATTGTAAAATTATCTCCTATACATAAAAAGGCAAAGTCCACCTGGAATTCTTCTGCAATCAGCTTCATGTCATAAGTCAAAGCAGTATCTCCCGAGTAATAAAAGGTTTTTTCCGCAGTCTCAAAGACAAACCCACCTGGATTCCCTCCATACGTACCATCTGGCAGCACACTCGAGTGGATAGCATTGACATATTTCACGCGTCCGAAGTCTAGGTGCATATTTCCGCCGTGATTCAAGGGATGTACATTGTCAAATCCTTGCCCCTGATACCACGAGACGATCTCATAGTTGGAGATCAGCTTGGCACCTGTGCAAGAAGCGATGCTGGCTGCATCTAACACATGGTCTTGATGCCCGTGAGAAAGAAAGATGAAATCAGCAGGAATCTCCTCCACGTTGATGGCTTTCGCAGCAGGATTTCCCGAAATGAAGGGATCAAATAAAATATGGGTTTCGCCTATTTGGACTCCGAAGCATGCGTGGCCGTAGAAAGTAATCTTCATGTCGTTTTTATCAATGCTAAGGATTCTTTTCCCTTTATCATAACACATTCAGTTTATTATTTAAATAAAATCTAACAATGTTATGTTGAATTCGGAAATCGAGAATGATTTTTTAGATACACGCTGTTTACCACGGATACAGGTACATTTTCAATAATTAGGTACTTCGCTAAACCAAAATAAGGAGATGAAGCGTTATTCGAGATAATGTTTAGTCTCTTAATGGGATTTTATTTGGGAAAATGTATTTTCGGACAAATATCGCGTATGAACATTCGATCGATTATTTTTATGTGTGTGTGGGGATGCCTGATGATTCCCTTCCAAACTCAGGCGCAGGGGTTTGTGTATCAGCTCAACGGTGAAGAAACAGACAAGACACTCATGGGATCTACCGTGCTGTGTCTCAATGCGGCGGATACGATAGATATCACACCTGATATTTCGGTGGATTCTGGTGAGATCGTCGTCTTGCAGGGGATTTCTATCTGGGCGCAGGTTTCGATGGGGAAGCCCAAGCGTCTTGTCTCCAAGGAATCAAGCGAAAATGGGATTCAGATTGTACTATCGGAGTGGCTATCTCCTCGTGACTTTCCGCCAGGAGAAGGCGCCTTGAGGTTGAGCGTCAAAATCCAGCGTTTGTTAAAAGTGGAGAATGGAAAAATTGTGCGGGAGATCATACCGCTCGATGCAGAGGCAGGCGAACTACCCTTCATGGCTGTACCCTTTTGCCAACAGAAAACCGACAAGTAGGGATATACAAAATCATTTCTATGCGCTTAGCCAATGCCCACCAGATACGTGAGGCCGACCGTATCCAAATCCATGAGAGAAATTATCCCTCTCTTATTCTGATGGAGAATGCTGCCTTACGCATGGCACAATCCATTTTGAGGGACTATCCTCAGCAAAAAGCATTTGGGATACTCGTGGGCCCAGGAAATAATGGGGGAGATGGATTAGTGATTGCGCGGCAGTTGCATCAAGCGGGTATGGAGGTTCAGATTCTGCTTTCTCATGATCCTACACGCTTTGAGGGCGATGCCAGGATCAACTATGAGATCATTGGAGAAATGCCGATTCCCATTACCTTGTACGGACAGGAGCCTTTACAAGTATGGTTGGATAGCTTTTCGATTTCTCCTCTGTTGATTGATGGTTTGCTGGGCACAGGCATCCAATCTGCGCTTCGAGATCCAGTTTTGGGGCTTATAGATGCGCTCCGCAAAAGTAATCCTAGGATACTGGCGATTGATCTGCCCAGTGGCTTGGACGCTAGCACAGGAGAAGCCATCAATACCCCATTGCAGGCAGAGAAAACGTATACCTTTCAGCTACCCAAAGTATGTCACTTCGTCACCCCTGCTTCCCTATTTTGTGGAGAAATAGAGGTAATAGACATAGGGCTTTGGCCAGATGTGATAGATGCCTTGGACATCAAACGAACGGTCCTCACACATGCACATGTAGAGCAACAGTTGAAGCAGGTACGGCATACAGCTGCGCATAAAGGAGACTTTGGCCATGTCTTGGTAGTAGGAGGGAGCCGAAACATGACGGGGGCGATTTCTCTTACGACACAAGCTGCACTACGTGCAGGTGGAGGCTTGGTGACATCCTTGGTTCCGACGGCCTGTCGCGATACAGTCTTGCATCATGCACCTGAAGCTATGTGTGTCGATGTTTCGGGGGATTATCTAGGAAAACAAGCTGTAGAGGTATTGGATCAGCATCTCCAAGGAAAGACAGCCGTGGTGATCGGTCCAGGCATGGGACAGGAAATAGCTACCGCAGATTTTCTCCGTGAAATATTGCCTATGGTTCAAGTTCCTTTGTTGCTGGATGCCGATGCATTGAACATTCTTTCCCAGTATCAGGAGCTATGGGCTTCCTTGCCAGATGCTACGGTGCTGACGCCTCATCCAGGAGAGATGCGAAGACTACTCGGAGTAGATACCGTCAATCAAAGACGACTAGAAGCGGCGGAGCGATTGGCTCAAGACAAGGCCGTGACAGTCGTACTCAAAGGCGCAGGAACCATCGTCGCAGGAGCCAGTGGACATACCTACGTCAATACCACAGGTAATCCTGGCATGGCCAAAGGTGGGAGTGGCGACGTACTGAGTGGAATCATAGGCTCGTTAATGGGTCAAGGATATGGCATTCAGGAAGCTGCAGGCTTAGGCGTCTTTCTACATGGTAGAGCAGGAGATGCTGCCGCAGATCATTTGGGACAGACACGGATGACGGCCTTAGACATTATCCACCATCTTTGAGTTCAAAGTACGAATTGTGCATATCTTTTTGCCGAAAAATCAGGCATTTCTCACCGCTTTTGCTAATTTTGATAGGATTTTACCCATAGATTGGAAAGAAAATTATGCTGGATTTATCGCAAGCCAGACTCACTACATTGGCTGTTCATAAAGTAGGAAATAAAATCAAAGAAGAAGGAATCGTAAAATCGAAGGATTTATTTGATTTTGACGAGGACATGGGGCAATTATTAGAGGACTACTTTTTGAAGCCTTTCAAGGCAGAAGAGTTTTTCAAATTTGCCCATGACACAGACATCAACCTCAATGAGGTCTATACCTTCTGTAAGAATATCTTTGAGGATAGCCGAGAGAATTTTCTAGAGCACTCGGTAGCCTTACTCCAGCATCTTTACTCCGTTTCTATGCACCCTCACATCAAAAGTGGGGAGTTTTATGTTGCGCACTTTCGGGAGTGCATGGTCGAAGATACACCTTTGGAAGCCATCGGTCTGTTCAAGTCAGAGAACAAAGACATCTTCCTCAAGGTCGAAGGCAAAGAAGATGATGTAGACATGACGGCTGAGCAAGGCATCAACATCAAGAAACTGGATAAAGGGTGCTTGGTATTTAATACCTATGCAGACGATGGCTTCAGCGTACTGATGGTGGATAAATCGAGTGAAGACACGGCCTACTGGCGGGATGATTTCCTGCATGTGACACGCATTCAAGACAACAGCTTCCAAACCGAAAGCTTCATGGCACTGACCAAAGACTTTTGTGAGGAGGTGTTTGCTCGAGAACAAGACAAAAAGGAACAAGTCGTTTTCCTAAATAAGTCGCTCAACTACTTCAACAAGAATAAGGAGTTTGACCTCGAAGATTTCAAAGAAGAAGTCATTGTACAACCTGAGTATCAAGACCAGTTTGATGATTTTCGGCGTCACCGTGAAGATATAGAATCGCTCCCTCCTGCGGAAGAGGGCTTTGCCATCTCAAAGTATGCGGTGCGAAGCATGAAGAAAAACTTTAAGTCCTTGATCAAGCTAGACAATGAAATTGAAATTCGTCTCCCTCCCAAGAAGGTCGAGGAAGCAAGTGAATATCTAGAGCGTAGCTTTGACGAGCAGCGCGGGATGTTCTATTACAAAATATATTTCTCCGACGAGATCGAATCGTAGGACCACCGCTAAGGCGTGGTCTCTAGCCACCGCCAAAATGTGGTCGGTCCCTTATTACCACCGCTAAGGCGTGGTCCCTAGCCACCGCCATCACATGGTCGGTCCCTCGCCCTCACCACAATGCGATCCCTTACCACCGCCACAACGTGATCGGTTCTTTACCACCGCCAAGGCATATTCACCTACTTCCACTACTACAACGTGGTCTCCAGTATAAAAGAAAAAGGTCAAGCTGAATCCTACAGGCTTGACCTTTTTTATTTCAATTTAAGTAGATTGACAGATGTGATCAGATAGTTTGAAAAGTGCTGATTAATAGTACGTTAACTCTCAACTCTGTTCTCGAAATCTTTTGTCCACCTACTTATAATCCAACTATACCTTCTCCTTACTCCATAGATTTTTAGGATAGACTCCCTGTTCTACCAACTTTCGGAGGCTTTCCTGCACGATAGGCTTATCTTCTTTGTACGTCACCCCAAACCAGTTGGCATCTGAAGATAGGATATCCACTACTACGCCTTTGTCTTTGATGGTAAGATCGAGAAGTGTCGGTACATAAAATTCTGATTTCATTTCCTGGCCTTTCTCCCTCAAAAAGTTGGTGAAATATTCCTCCCCAAAATCAAAGAGCGTAGGCGTAAAGCCCATCATATTCATAGAAACCATCGCATCTGCTGAGATAGGATGGATACCGTCTGCCTCCTCATAGACGACACCTTCTGTTGTGCGACGAATCTTATGGCGCTCGCTGATGAATGTCAGATGCCCTTGTGCATTGGTATGAATTTCTCCACGGTTTACAGAACCATGGTCTGAAAGGGTATTTTCCAACTTGTAGCCCACGATGCAATAGGTATTATTGGTCGGTGCGCTCGCTGTCAGAAACTTTGCAATGACTTCAAAAGCCTCCCTACCATAAAAATCGTCTGCGTTGATCATCGCGAATGGCTCTTGAATGGCTTCCTGGGCCATCATCACAGCGTGGGCAGTCCCCCAAGGTTTGACACGTCCTTCAGGTACAGAAAAGCCTTCAGGCAGCATATCCAATTCCTGATGAACATAGACGACCTCAATCTGGTCTGAGAATTTATTCCCAAAAGCTTCCTTAAATGCCGCTTCGATTTCCTTGCGGATGACGAATACGACCTTCCCAAATCCTGCACGAATGGCATCGTAAACAGAATAGTCGATGATGGTTTCTCCTGATGGACCTACCTGATCTACCTGTTTGAGTCCACCATAGCGGCTTCCCATTCCTGCGGCCAATACCAATAATGTGGGTTTCATATGAATATTATTTGTGTGTCGAATGTGATTTAGGGACAATCTTACATCTTTTATGGAAGATGACAAATGCGCATTCACAAACGCACTAACTTTCGTAGCTAAGAGGAGAAAAACCGACGATGATTAGGGGAGAATTTTCAGAGAAGTAGGTGTGCAGATGCTGAGTCCATGCACAAATCAAACAGTCAAACCTTGTGGACTAGTACGATCCTGTCTTATGGGATAGCCCCCATATGATATTGATTCAAAAAAATACCCGACACGCGGCCGGGTATACAAATTATGGTATAATTGTGTAGGAGATACTTGGTTAGAGATGACAACAACCTTGCTTACCTTTTGATTGGGTTCTATTCATCATCGCTAGAGATGCGGAAGTTAGACAGACGCTTGGCACCTTCTTCACGTGTTGCAGAGACACTGTCCTTACGCATTTCGTCGCCCATCATGCTCGCAGCTGTGAAAGAGGTAATCATTTGATTCATCATATCACTTGCATTCGATGGAGAGTTGGGGAGCAGGATCAAGTTAGACTTAGAGTTCGTGCCCATGGCTTGCAGCGTATCATAGTGCTGTGTAACGACGATCAGGGCAGATGCTTCTTGAGAGTTGATCCCTACTTTGTTCAATGCTTCAACAGAGTCTTCCAGACCTTTGGCGATCTCACGACGCTGATCTGCGATACCTTGTCCTTGAAGTTTCTTACTTTCGGCTTCCGCTTGTGCGATGGCTACAATTTTGATGCGCTCTGCTTCTGCCTCGTACTGGGCAGCTACTTTTTCACGCTCTGCCGCGTTGATACGGTTCATGGCCTGCTTTACCTGCTTATCAGGATCAATATCTGTGACGAGCGCTTTCACGATTCCGTATCCATACCCGTCCATCGCTTCGGCTAGTTCTGCCTTGATGGCAATCGCGATATCGTCCTTACGAGCAAATACTTCATCTAGCTTCAATTTAGGCACTTCTGCACGGACTACGTCAAAGACATAAGATGTGATCTGCGTCTTAGGATCTTCTAGTTCATAAAATGCATCATAAACTTTACTCTTGATCACGAAGTACTGAACAGAAACTTTGAGATGAACGAATACGTCGTCTTTGGTTTTCGTCTCTACATTTACATCGAGCTGCTGGACTTTCAGGTTTACCTTACCTGCGACTTGATCCACAAAGGGAATCTTGAAGTGAAATCCCGCAGGTACAGCGCGTTGGAACTTTCCGAGACGCTGAAGGACGACTGCTTGTTGCTGCCGCACGACTACCCAACCGCTTCTAAACATAGCCAATCCGAGGAGGGCTGCTGCGCCATATATGATAAAATCCATTTCCTTGAAATTATTAGTTTTTGTATGTCGTTTGATTAATGATGTGCCTTAAAAGAAAAGGTTGAAATTTGGCTCATATATCATATACAACATACAAAAATTTTAGAAAACAGGTATCTTTGCCCTAGTTTTATATTCTCCTTTTTCCATTTATCGAAAAAGGTATAGGCAAATAGCAGAAAATCAGCCTCTTATATCTTGGTCCTTCTGCTTTTACGATGATTTACACATGGCACAAAAACCCTCTATTCCCAAAGGTACACGTGATTTTGGTCCCGAAGTGATGATGCGTCGGGAATATATTTTTGATACCATTCGGTCTGTTTTTCGCAAGTATGGGTATCCGCCTCTAGAAACTCCTTCTATGGAGAATCTTTCGGTTCTCACTGGCAAATATGGGGAGGAAGGTGACCGACTGATTTTTAAGATCCTGAATAACGGCGATTTTCTAAAAAAGGCGCAACATCTAGATGATAGTCAAAAGCTGAGCTTTGAGATTTCTGAAAAAGCACTTCGTTATGATTTGACGGTTCCCTTTGCACGTTACGTCGTCATGAACCGCGGGACGTTGACCTTTCCATTTAAGCGTTACCAAATTCAACCTGTGTGGAGAGCCGATCGCCCGCAGAAGGGACGCTACAGAGAGTTTTATCAGTGCGACGCAGATGTGGTCGGTTCCGATTCGCTTGTGTACGAAGCAGAGTTCGTAGCGATTTTTGACGAAGTACTTTCGAAGCTCGGCTTTCCTGGTTTCTCGATACTCATCAACAATCGTAAGATCCTATCGGGTTATGCCGAGGTAATTGGCCATCCCGATAAGTTTACCAGCATGTGTATCGCGATCGACAAGCTGGACAAGATCGGTAAGGAGAGGGTGAGAGAAGAACTGATCGGAAGAGGAATCGACGGAGATGCGCCTGACAAGCTCTTCGAGTTGATTGGTTTTGAAGGGGACAATCAAGCCAAACTCGACTTTTTGGGAGAGAAACTAGCTCCATCAGAGATCGGGACAAAGGGGGTAGAGGAAATGCGGGAAGTATTCTCCTTATTGGAATCATTTGAGATAGACAGAGCGACCATCGACTTCAACTTGGAGTTGGCGCGTGGGCTGGATTACTACACAGGGACGATTTTTGAGGTCAAAGCGCATGAAGTTAAAATGGGGTCTATCTGTGGAGGTGGCCGCTATGCAAATCTGACAGGTGTATTTGGCGTAGACGGGTTGTCAGGAGTAGGGATCTCCTTCGGAGCAGATCGCATTTACGTAGTCATGGAAGAACTGGGTTTGTTTGAAGAGATTCGCCCCACGACTGTAGAGGTTCTGTTGGTGAATTTTGGGGCGGAGACTAGAGCAGATGCTTTAAAGGCACTCAATCAGTTGCGGCAGGTGGGAATCGCGAGTGAGTACTATCCAGATGCGGGGGCCAAGATGAGAAAGCAATTTACTTACGCAGATAAGAAAGACATTCCTTATACATTGATCATCGGGACTGAGGAAGCGGCTTCAGGTATTTTTCAGCTAAAAAATATGAAAACAGGAGAACAAGAAGCCTTGAAGATTGAGGCAATTGTTGAGAAACTCAAGGTAGTTTCATAAGTATTTTTTGGGTAAATAAAGCTTTAGAAATGGGGGAAGGAATACTTTCCCCGTTTTTGTACACACATAAAAGGGACACATAACACCTATCGCATGAACATTCACGCAGAGGCATTGACACTCGACAGAATCGAGGCGATGCTGACCAGTCCTCCACAAAAGCTGGAGCTTTCGGAGGCCTCCAAATCTAGTATTCAGCAGTGTAGAGACTATTTGGATGCCCGTTTGGCCAGGGGAGATGAAGCCATTTATGGGATCAATACAGGTTTTGGGTATCTGTGTGACAAACGAATAGCTCCTGAAGACCGTCGCAAATTACAAGTGAATCTCTTACGTTCTCATGCTTGCGGGTTAGGGGAGGAGGTGCCAAAGAAAATCGTTCGTTTGATGCTCTTACTCAAAATCAAATCTTTGGCACTGGGACATTCAGGTGTTCATCTGGCTACTGTACAGCGACTCCTTGATTTCTTCAACCACGATATCCTTCCTGTTATTTATACACAAGGATCGCTAGGAGCTAGTGGGGATTTGGCTCCTTTGGCACACTTGGCGCTCCCGCTGATCGGAGAGGGCGAGGTATATATCGGCAATGAACGTATATCAGGTAGGGAGATGCTCCAACGCATGGGCTGGGCTCCCCTCGAACTAGATGCAAAGGAGGGCTTGGCCTTGCTCAATGGGACACAGTTCATGCTGGCTTATGGAGTGCATGTGATTATCTGGGCGCAGCATTTGGCAGAGATGGCAGACTACATCGCAGCTTTGAGTTTGGATGCGTTTGATGGCCAGATTCAGCCTTTCCATGAGGCGATACATAAGATTCGTCCCCATCAAGGGCAGCTCCAAACGGCAAGCTTGATCCGTAAACTGTTGGAAGATTCTGAAATTACACATCGAGCCAAGTCCTATATACAGGACCCATATTCTTTCCGCTGCATCCCTCAAGTTCATGGAGCGAGTAGGGACGCCATTGCATATTGTAGATCGGTTTTTGAGACAGAGGCGATGAGTGTGTCTGACAATCCCAATATCTTCCCCGAAGAAGATTTGATTTTATCTGGGGGGAATTTTCATGGGCAGCCGCTCGCATTGGCGCTGGATTTCTTGGCAATTGCTGTAGGAGAATTGGCGAGCATTTCGGAGCGTAGGACCTATCAGTTGCTCTCAGGAGTACGAGAACTTCCTCTCTTTTTGGTCAAAAATCCAGGTTTAGACTCTGGTTTGATGATTCCACAGTATACTGCCGCAAGTATCGTTTCTCAAAATAAACAGCTTTGTACACCAGCTTCTGTCGATACCATTCCTTCTTCCAATAATCAAGAGGATCATGTGAGCATGGGAGCCAATGCAGCTACGAAATGCTTGCGCGTATTAGAAAATCTACATCATATCTTGGCTATCGAACTCATGAATGCATCTCAAGCCTTGTATTATCGAGCACCCGCCAAGACAGGTACGAGATTGATGCCGCTACTAAACGAGTTTAGAGAGATTGTACCTATGGTAGAGACAGATCGAGTGTTGTATGAAGATATCCATCGGGCTGTAGCGTTCATGTCTAGACTGAAAGAGGATAAATTTGTAATACACTGATCTTTAGGGATATATAATTATTTTAATTTCCTTATTCGTAAAAAACATGTCTAAATTTTTCGAGATCTTCGATTTATGGCTTGTGATTGTAATATTTTTGAATTAGTATTGAAGTAATGACACAGACATATACATATAAGGTAACCCGATTTTACTTTTATTCTTACTCGGAATAAAGCTGGGATTACTTTGTTGGTAAAAATAAATATGAAGCATCCCAATATCATGGGATGCTTTTTTGTTGAAATGTAAAAAATATTAGGCTTCTGATCGCATGGAGATTTTAACCCCAACAGACGTTTCGACCGTAGTTATTCAAGGGACACGTGGAGCTTTTCATGAGCTTGCAGCACGGAAGTACTTTGGTACGGATGTAGAGGTTGAACCAGCGGCTACTTTTCCTGCACTATTCCAATTTATGGAGCAAACACAGGAAAAGTTTGCCATGCTTGCGATCGAAAATAGCCTCGCTGGGACCATCTTACAAAACTATGAGCTGCTACGTAATTCAAGTGCAAGAGTCATAGGAGAGGTCTACTTGCGTATCGGGCACCATCTATTGACGCTTCCTGGGACGACCATCGATCAGCTCCAAGAGGTGCACTCTCATCCTATGGCGATCGCGCAGTGCCGTGCTTTTTTCCGTCAGTATCCCCACATCAAGTTGGTGGAGCGAGAAGATACCGCTGCAAGCGCTGAGTGGGTACAGGCCCAAGGCAATCCCGCTTGGGGAGCCATTGCTTCCTCTATTGCAGGGGAATTATACGGACTCGAATCTCTAGTGGCACATATTGAGACGCATCAAGAAAACTATACGCGATTCTTGGTCCTAGCCAACGATCCAAAACATCAAGTTGCTTCAGATCATGTGAATAAATCGTCCCTTTGTTTTCATTTGAAACATGAGGTAGGATCCTTAGCAGAGATCTTGAGCATTCTGAGTATCTACAAAATGAATTTGACCAAGATCCAGTCTTTGCCTATCGAAGGGAAGCCCTGGACCTATTTTTTTCACATCGACTTGACATTCGAAGCATATGATCGATACCAATTGGCGCTTCAGGCCATTCAGCCACTTGTAGCTGAACTCATGGTTTTAGGTGAATATAGCCAGGGGGTAAAAGAAAATAAATTAACCACAGCAGGAGAACAGATTCGAGATACCTTAACCTGATACATCTGACGCTCCTTTTACTACTCGTTCTTATATACTTAAATCTGCACTTATGATTATCGCCGCTGCTGACAGAATTTCACACGTAAAGACCTACTACTTTGCTCAAAAGCTGGGGGAGATCCGCCAGCGTAATGCGCAAGGCGCCAACATCATCAACCTAGGAATAGGAAATCCTGATCTCATGCCCGCAGAGGATACGATCAAATCTTTGATCAACGCAGCTGTAGAGCCTGGGAATCACGGCTACCAGCCATACAAAGGGATTCCCCAACTGCGCAAAGCTTTTAGCGACTGGTATGCTGCCATTTATGGGGTGACACTTGATCCTGGATCTGAATTGTTGCCTCTGATTGGCTCAAAGGAAGGGATCATGCACATCTCCACGGCTTTTTTGAATCCAGGGGATGAAGTGCTGGTTCCCAATCCAGGCTATCCAGCCTACGCCTCTGCTGCTCGAATTGCAGGAGCTGAGGTGAAGTACTACGAGCTACATGGTGAGACAGACTGGCAACCCGATTTGGAATCTCTTGCCAAGCAAGATCTAAGCAGGGTCAAAATAATGTGGCTCAACTATCCCCATATGCCGACAGGTGCGCTGGCCCAGAAAGAGACTTTCGAAAAGCTTGTAGCATTTGCCCAAAAGCATCAGATCCTCTTGTGCCATGATAATCCATATTCTTTGATTCTCAATCCTAATCCTCTGAGCATCTTGTCTATTCCAGGAGCTGAAGAGGTGGCAATGGAACTCAATTCTTTGAGTAAATCACACAATATGGCAGGTTGGAGAGTAGGCGTATTGGCTGGGGCCGAAGACTATATTCAGACAGTACTCAAGGTCAAGAGCAACATGGATTCGGGGATGTTTCTTCCCATCCAGCAAGCTGCTATTACTGCATTGGGGATGAGCTTCCAATGGCATCAAGCACAAAATGAGATCTATGCGAAGCGAAGGAATTTTGCCTTTCAACTAATGGATCTATTGGAGTGTACGTATGAAAAGAACCGTGGGGGAATGTTTGTATGGGGACGTATACCTGAACGCGCCGAAAGCGGGCAAGTCTACTCTGAATGGATTCTGAATCAGGCCCGTGTATTTATCGCGCCAGGATTTATCTTCGGGAGCCAAGGTAACCGATACATCCGCCTGTCTCTTTGCGCGAATGAACGAACTTATGAAGAGGCCATTCAGCGTGTAAAAATGCTTTCTGTGCCCCAAGTATAATGCGAAAGAAGAATTAAGGAAATGGTCGTCACTATCATAGGACTTGGCCTGATCGGTGGCTCACTGGCAAAGGATTTGAAATCCAATGGGTTTGCTACGAGCCTACTGGGGGTAGAGGAAAGCGAGGCGCATGCCAAAGAAGCCTTAGACCTCGAATTGGTAGAGGAGATTGTAGATCTGAGAGACGGATGTAGGATGGCAGATGTCGTGGTCCTTGCCACGCCTGTGAATGCCCTAGGGACTTTGTTTCCGCTTGTCCTAGACTACCTGAGGCCAGGAGGTGTCGCCATCGATATGGGTTCGACCAAATCGGAGATTGCGCATATTATCCATGGCCATCCCAATCGTCGGCGAGCGGTCTTGGCCCATCCGATGGCTGGGACAGAGTTTTCAGGACCTTCTGCGGCGATAAATAATTTGTTTCAGCACAAGGCAGCGATTATCTGCGATAAAGAAGACAGTGATGCGGATGCCTTTTTACTTGCCGAAAGACTGTTTAAAAGCCTTTTTATGCGGGTGACTCACATGGATTCGCGTGCCCACGATGTACATGCCGCCTATGTATCCCATGTATCGCATATCTCTTCTTTTGTGCTGGCGTTGACTGTCTTGGAGAAAGAACAGAGTGAAGCCAATATATTTGATTTGGCAAGTGGGGGCTTTGCCTCTACAGTACGACTGGCTAAAAGCTCCCCTAAGATGTGGGCTGATATCTACCAGCAGAATGCGAATAATCTAGTAGATGTACTTGATGAGTACCTAAACAAGATGCAGCAGTTCAGAGATTTGATACAGCAATCGGATTACGATCAAGTGTATCAGTTGATGGAAAAGGCAAATAAGATTAAGAAAATATTGAAGTAAAGACTGGATCTGGAAAGAGCCAACACATGCTTTTGATTCGCTCAGATCCTGAATACAAACTCGACAATGGATAAAATGAAGATTACACCTATTAGCGAATGGGGGCTAGGTCTGGGGGACCAGCTCAATATCGCAGGCCCTTGTAGCGCAGAGTCTCCCGAGCAGGTGATGGCTTCGGTTCAAGGTGTAGCCAAACACGATGTGCATGTCCTTCGGGCAGGTATTTGGAAACCCCGTACGCGTCCCAATTCTTTTGAAGGCGTCGGTAGTGTGGGACTGAAGTGGATCAAGGAAGCTGGGGAAGTCGTCGGGAAGCCTGTGTGTGTGGAGGTAGCAAATGTAAAACATGTTTATGAAGCCCTACGCACCAATATTGATATCCTCTGGATCGGTGCGCGCACGACGACTAATCCCTTTGGCGTGCAGGAAATCGCTGATGCACTCGAAGGAGTGGATATCCCTGTATTGATTAAGAACCCTGTCAATCCAGATCTGAAGCTTTGGATTGGTGCATTTGAGCGCTTACATAGAGCAGGGATCCATAAGCTAGCTGCCATCCACCGTGGCTTTTCTGTTCATGGTGAGAAAAAATATCGCAATCGTCCCATGTGGGAGATTCCCGTAGAATTGCGTCGTCTTCACCCTGAGATACCGATTATTTGTGATCCTAGCCACATCGGGGGAAGAAGAGATTTGATTCAACCTTTGTCTCAAAAGGCCCTTGACCTCAACTTCAATGGTTTGATGATAGAATCTCATATCAATCCTGACAAAGCCCTGAGCGATGCCAAGCAGCAAGTGACGCCTGAACGATTAGGAGAAATTCTGAATGACCTTATCTATCGCCAGGATGCCAGTGATGATCCTGGATTTGTCAATAAGCTGGAACTACTCCGTGAATCTATAGATGAGTTGGACCACATCTTGATAGAGAAACTAGCCCAGCGTATGGACATTGCCCGTCAGATTGGGATGTACAAGAAAGAAAATAACATCACCATTCTTCAGCGTTCCCGATGGGATGAGATCATCAAAGATCGGATCTTATTTGGAAAGAGCAGAGGCTTGAGTGAGGATATATTGACTGAGATCCTGAAGATGATTCACCAAGAGTCCATTCGTCATCAGGTCAATGTCATGAATGAAACGGTCAAGACAGAAAATTCATTAAACAACTAGCAGGCAGATGGCTCTTCAAAGAATGATGTTCAACATCTGCTCAGACGATCTGCCAGGGAGTCGGGACTTTTATGTCCGACTCTTTGGGTTTGCCGTCAATTTCGACAGCGATTGGTTCATCCAACTCAGGGATGAAGCCCAGTCTTTTGAGTTAGGGATCATTGACCGTACACATGAGATGGTGCCTGAAAACTTTCAGGTGTCTCCCACAGGGATTTATCCGACATTTGTGGTAGAGGATGTCGAGCTTACTTATCAAAAAGCCCAAGAAGCAGGATATGACATTGTAGCACCACCGGCAGGTACATTTTATGGGCAGCGCAGACTATTGCTGAAAGATCCTAATGGGATGCTAGTGGATGTATCATCTTTGATGAAATAAGGAGAAAAGAATCCTTTGTAAGTAGAGTAAATACTTGCCTCCCACTAAATGTTTTCTAGAGCTGATATTTGGCATCAGTCATAAGCGGAGGAAAGAAAGCCGAAAGATTTGAATGGAATATTTCGGCTGAGATCTTATGTCTCAAGGTGTAGCATAAAAGAGGGTCCAAAGCCTATGGCAACTTTGAACCCCATAAAATTAGTAAAGGTAAAACAGCGCAAAGATTGAAAAGAACGGGTACGTATATTGGTTATATGGTGTAGAAGAGAGTCAATAAAGCGAGATGTAAACCAACATTCACATACTAGGTGCTTTAAAAAAGGAAGCTTTCTTCTATAGTATTCAATAGTATGTACAATAGTATGTAGTAGCGAGAAGGCAGACGTAAACTAAACGAAGTGATTCCATAAGCTTTGCTTTGACTTAAGCAGGCTTGGCAATGTAGGCTTGTGGATAAAGACGTTGCATGCGCTTGTCGATGTCACTCACGGTCACACGTGCATCCTTATTTTCGTCTAGGCCAGAGTTTTGCTTGTACTTTTTGCTGGGGGATGCATATAGTGTGTAGCAGTACTCCTGATTGATGGCTTTGGGATATAAGATGGCCAAATAAAGCTCGGTCAATCCGTCGAAATTACCGTATCGGTCTCGCACAGTTTGCAGATACATATACACATACTCCAACTGCTGTAAGTGATCCATCCTTCCTAGTCGATCCAGAGAAACTCCCATTTCTGAGGCTGTCATAGGCATAAACTGTATCAATCCAGTCGCACCACTTCCCTTATAATTCTTCACCCCTGCATCAAACTTTGATTCAGAGTACATCACGGCCATGAGCCACTCAGGGGCCACATTGAGCATGCGGCTGATTTCTCTTACCTTTTTTTCAAAGGCATCAGGTTGATGGACGAATAAACTCGCCTCATCCATGAGATATAGACTCGGTCCATCGGAATTATAGGGCGCACTGCTAGAAATACTAGCACGACCATCTGTAGCTGCTCCCATTGCAGGGTTGAACAATGAGTGAGTAGCGATGTTAGTCACAAAAACCGCTATTACGAGAATAGCCAACCCTTTAAAACTGATCTTTAGATTTCCAGGGGAGGATCCTGTCCAGGAGGTAACCGATCCTGTTCCCCCCGCAATTGTGCCAGATCCATACGCCCTTGAGGCGCTCCGGCTTAATTTAGGTCTGTAAGTCTTCGCCATTTTGGATGCTATAAATTTTAGACAATTACTCAATTCGTTAGCTAAATTGAGGTAAAATTTTAGCAAAACCAAATATAATTAGTAAAAAAATAAGTTATATGATAGAAATTTTAGTAAAAATGACGTTGGCTACAAACTAGGCCCTATGGGGATCCATGAAAACCTAGCAAAAAAGCACAAACTTTTTGCAGGTTTGAAGCTTTAAATATGGTCCTACAGATAGGTTTTCCTTAAGATATTTTCGTACCCTTCTATATTTATTTCTATATTTCTATATAATTCCCAAAAACAAACCCATGCAGAAAACACGCCTATACCTTTCTGGGCTACTGATTCTAGTCTTAATAGGGCTAGTCTGTACATTTTGGCAACCCCAGCCACAACAGCTACTGCCAAAAGAGAATAAACTCCTGGAACCTGTGGATCATTTCTTTTTGATGAGAAGTTATCCCGATGCAGGCTTTGACTACCGTGCATACAAGGAAGCGCTTATGAATCCCGCACAGAAATCTGCCCAAGCTACTCCTCAAGGATGGGATGGCGCTTGGCTTACAGAAGGACCTGGCAATATTGGTGGACGGATCAATGTCGTTGCCATTCACCCCACCCAGCCTGATACGATCTATGTTGGTTCAGCTGCAGGAGGTATTCACAAGACGACAGATGGAGGAACTACTTGGACACCGATCTTCGACGATTTTGCCTTCCTTGCGATAAGTGAGATCACACTAGATCCTAACGATCCTGAGACCATTTATGTAGGGACAGGAGATCACAACATCTCAGGCTATCCATTCATTGGAGATGGCGTGTACAAAAGTACTAATGGAGGCCAAACGTGGACCTTCAAAGGCTTGAAAGATGCGAGCATCATTTCCCGTATCGAAGTAGATCCCAATAACTCGAATATCATCTACGCTGCTGCGATGGGATTGCCTTTTGTCAGAAGCAATGACCGTGGCTTATACAAGTCCCTAAATGGTGGAGATACATGGAGCCAGATTTTATTTGCTTCTGATCAAGCAGGAGCCATTGATTTGGCACTTGATCCCGTCAATTCAGGCAATCTACTCGTGGCTACTTGGGACCGCATCCGCAACAATCAGGAGAGTGTCGGCGTTGGTCCTAACAGCAAAATCTGGCGCTCTACAAATGGCGGGAGTACCTTTACCAATCCTTCTACAGGTCTTCCCGCAGGACAACAGTCACGGATTGGATTTGCCGTCTACCCTCCCAATACTCAGATCATGTATGCATTGGTGGTAGGGAGCAATTATTACTTCGAAGGGATTTACAAAACTTTGAACGGAGGGTCGAGTTGGACCAATGTGACAGGTGATTTGCCCTTAGGAGTATCAGGAGGATTTGGATGGTACTTTGGACAGATACGCGTGAATCCCACCAATCCCGATGAGCTATTTGTCTTGGGAGTAGATTTATATCGCAGTACAAATGGAGGAACAAACTGGTCTATGGCAGGTCCTCCTTGGTACACTTATGAGGTACACGCAGATAAGCACGATTTGCAATATGATCTTAATGGACATATCTATCTGGCGACGGATGGCGGGCTGTACAAGTCTGTGAATGGAGGGGATAATTGGACTGATATCGAGAATATTCCCAATACCCAATTTTATCGTGTCGCAGTCAATCCACATAAGCCTGGCGTATACTACGGAGGGGCACAGGACAATGGCTCCACAGGCGGGAATGCCCAAAATATCAATAACTGGCCGCGGATCTTTGGAGGCGATGGCTTCCAAATGCGTTTTGATCCTGTTGATTCGGCTGTATTTTATGCCGAAACCCAAAATGGCAACATTGTAGCGACACTCGATGGTGGACAAAGTTTCATCAATCATAGCCCTCCTCCAGGCGACAGGACCAATTGGGACCAACCTTTTGTGTTGAGTGAATTTGGAGCTGATACGCAGTATACGGGAACTTACCGTATCTGGGAAAATACGGGTGGGCCTTTTCAAAACTGGACACCTATTAGCCAGGACTTGACAGACGGAGTGATCTTTGGCCCAAGATACCATACCATCAGCACAGTGAACCCTTCAGGCGTCGAAGCAGATGTCATCTATGCGGGAACTTCTGATGGAAACGTGTGGGTAACGCAAGACAATGGCGCAACCAACTGGACCAATATCACTGGGAATCTACCTAACCGATATGTCACGTGTGTCAAACCTTCACCTCTAGTAGCTGGAAGGGCATTTGTCTCACACTCGGGCTATAAGTGGAATGAATTTATTCCACACATTCACCGTACAGAAGACTACGGCGCGACATGGAAGGATATTTCGGGTGATCTGCCGCCGCAAGCGGTCAACGATATCTATATTTATCCTGGATCAGATGAGCTGATCTTTGTCGCAACAGATGGAGGCGTGTACGGCACAGCGAATGGCGGGGATAACTGGCACCGAATCGGAAGTAATATGCCCTCGATTCCAGTGTACGATCTAGAGATGGACCTTGCAGCCAAACAATTGATAGCCGGAACCTTTGCAAGGTCGATCATGACCTTTCCTCTGGATTCTCTTACGCAGAATTTACTCTTTGCTCCGATAATCGTCTCTACATCCAATTCATTTGAGATTTGTCAAGGAGATACCCTTACCCTAAGTGTACAGGGACAGTTTGCTAGCTATCTTTGGAGTACAGGAGAGACCTCTGCTACTATTGCCGTTACAAATCCAGGGAATTACACAGTGACAGTAGGCAATGGCTCTGCGACGAGTCCTATTTCCTCACCCGCAAGTGTGGTTGTCAATCCCCTTCCGCCTGCGCCTATGATTGCTGCCAACGGTAACGACGTTACACTCTGTCCTGGGGAGCAAATCATTTTACTGACAGGCTCTACAGGGTATGATTACTCGTGGAACACAGGAGGGATAAACCAAGTATTGGCTGTCGATGTTGCAGGTGATTATAGTCTACAGTTGGTGTCTACCAAAGGCTGTGTAAGCCCCACGTCTAATGTTATTACTGTCACAGAGGCGGATGTCCCTGTCGCAGCTTTTGGTTTCACTCCCAATGAGTTGGAGGTGGCATTCAACGATCAAAGTGTAGATGTTGCCAACTACTCATGGAACTTTGGCGATGGAAATACGAGTGGACTAGCTTCCCCGACATATACCTACGCAAGCCCAGGACAGTATACTGTTCAGCTGGTTGTATCTAATGACTGTGGAACAGACACAGTGTCTCAGCAAGTAGTCGTAACGTCTGTCAATGTTGATGAAGAGGTAACGCTGGGATGGGAAATCTTCCCAAATCCAGTCCAAGATGTTTTGACAATCAGGAGTACGGATTCACAAGCTAGGCTAGAGAGCATAGAGGTCTTAGATTTGAATGGTCGGAAAATTCTGGAGAGTGCATCCAATCAACTAGACTTGACGAATCTTTCTCAAGGCATGTATCTCGTAAAAGTGATGCATACAAAAGGGAGCTTTACCCAGCGTATCCGTAAGCAATAAGAAAAAACACAGGAAAGCCTCCCAAGATGAGCTTGGGAGGTCTTTTATTTTACGCCATGAGAAAAAGAAGTATTCATATACTATGGTTTCTAGGCACTGGATTAGCAGCCTTTCTTTTTTTTGAGAAAGATCGGTTGTATTGGGAGTTAAATACCCAAACTATTTATGAGAAGCACCAAGGATTGAGTTACATCAAAGTTCGATCTTACCATTTTCCCATTTCATTTTCGAGTGGCGATTCTATTGGACGGGATCAGCGGTTCTACAATGAGATAATGGTACAAGGGAACATGGGCCCTCCTTACTGGAACACAACAAGGAATCAGTTTTTTAGTGTAAATGAAGGGGAACGACTAAGAGAGTGTATTTCAGTGGTTTGGGCAGACGATAGTACCAAAATCTTCCTGAAATGCTTAACAAAAGACGAGGAGTACTACAAAATCGAGTTTGACTTCGTAGAAGAATCTTCCCCTATCATTTTTGCTCGATGCCGTGACCAGGAGGCAGAGGAATGAAAGGCTTTATCTCTCGAGTTGTAGCTTCTTGGCAGCAGGCAGGTAGTGTCTTTTTAGCTTCCGCATCAGCAGGGAAATATGCCGTCTCAAATCCCACCTTTGACACAGCTTCTTGGATTTTCTTGAAATCCACAGCTGAGGTATCATAAACGACAACTGTTACAGAGGATTCATAGATCCATTCGGCTTCTTTGACGCCACGTATTTTTTTTACTGCTTCTTCAATGATAGGCTTACAAGCTTCACAGTTTCCCTGGGTAAAAAAGGAAGTTTGGATGCGATTATCGGTACATCCCGTAAGGAAAATGAAAAATGCGAATAAACCGAAAATAAGGCGTGTCATAGATCTATATATTTTGAGAGGCTGCGAATGAAGGTAAGGGGTTCTGAATTATTGGCACTTACTCCTGCATCACCTCCTGCTTTTCTTGAGGATATTTTTCTTCTTGTTCTTGTTGAAACTGTGCTTTCAATGCGGGTTCCATAGGATAGACGCCTGCTCCTTCTTTGTAGACCATTTCTCCACCGAGATGAGAGCTAAAGAGCATGAGGCCCATATTAGCAACAAAAACCAAGGCAAAGATACCCATTTCCGTTTTGGTTTGTTTAGCCCCTCTCAAGTATTGCCAAAGAAGGAGCATAATCAAGACCCATACCATGATATAGGCCAGCTTCTCATGTAGTTCTACCAACTGGTGAATCGCCTCAGTATGCACAATTTCAGCTTCAGCTCCTCGACCTGTAAAGATGGCCGCAATGCTTCCCAAAATCCCCGCCACATGCAACAAGAATCCTGCACGCTGATAAAACGCACGTTCTTGAAAGATCGCTGTGATGTACGCAAGGCCGCTGACAAGCAGAAGGGCTACGGGGAAGTGTACAAAAAAGGGATGAAGCGGAAGGTCCATGTCCAGCAGGTGTATAGAAAGGGGAGGCCTTCTTTAAACCTCCCGCAGGATGAAAATTATTCTTCTTCAGTAGGTGTCGTTTCCTCTGCTTCTGCTGCTGCTTCGGTTGTTTCTTCATTGGCTGCAGCTTCCTCACCCTCTTCCTTTTCTTCTTCGTCTTCGACTACGAATTCCACTCCAAGCCCCAACATGATATGATACCATGAAATGAGTTTTTTGACATTGGAAGGGTACACACGCTCTTCATCGAAATCAGGCAGTACCTTCCCCAGGAAACCCATCAACTCATTTTTTGAGCTCTTTTTCTCTACGGGAAGCTCTGAGCCAAATTGCTCATGAATCGATTTGAAAATAGTGACCAAGGGTTCGCTATCCGTTTTTGTGTAAATACTTACATCGGTCAACTTGGATACGACCATGTTCCCTTTGATCAGTTGGCGCTTCTTGCGTCCGTCAAGGGACTCTACAACGATGGCACGGTCGTCAGCCTTGACAATCTGATACAACCCAGGACTACCTGTTACCGCTACTATGTCTTTAAAGGCGACACTCATTTGATCAAGATATTTTTATGTGAATAGATTCTTTTCTTCTTACAACCTGCAAATTAAACAATCTCAAGGGTCTTTAGGAAGGATGAATTCTGAATTTCGAGGGAAAAAATCTTACCTGCTAGTCCTTGTGATTGCTGCTAAGGTTGTCAAATATACCTGCATTTTCGCGGGAGGGCGTGAAAATAATCGTTATTTTGGGAGATAGAGAAAAATTATCCAAAATTTTGTGCATTCTTTCGTTCAAAAGAGTCGATATTTGCAGCTTGCGAACGATCGAAACAATGGAAGCAGAAGGGATGAAATACACGCGTTCGTGGCTCCCTTTTTCCACTCAGAATAGATATATGGCATTTTTTAATTTTGATACAGAGAGTTTTTTTGATGATGATTTTCCTATCATCACTTCGGTAGATGAACAAGAAGATCTTCAAGATGAAATTCCTGAAGAGATTGGGATTCTCACGCTCAAAAATACAGTACTTTTTCCAGGTGTGGTCATTCCGATCACAGTAGGACGGGATAAATCGATCCATCTTGTCAAGGAAATGTATGCCAAGGAGCGGAAGCTCATAGGGGTAGTGGCTCAGAATAATATCGAGATTGAGACTCCTACAATCAATGATCTCTACAATTGTGGCACCATCGCCAGAATCTTGAAGCTCATCAAAATGCCCGATGGTAGCGTGACCATCGTTATCCAAGGGCGCTCTAAGTTTCGAATTGAAGCTTTTACGGGAGAAGAGCCCTATTTCAAAGCCAAAATCAATCGGGTTCCAGAGATCTTTCCCTCTATAGATCAGGCCAAGGCTTTGATGTACAGCCTCAAGGAAGAAGCGAGCCGTATCATTGACCTCTCACCCAATCTCCCAAGCGAGGCAAAAATTGCCCTTGATAATATTGACAGCTTAAGTTTTCTCACACATTTCATTGCTTCCAACCTCAATCTAGAAGTTCCGCAGAAGCAAGAAGTGTTAGAGATTGATGAGCTATTGGAAAAAGGAGAGTTGGTCCTGCGTCATCTGACAGATGAGCTGAAAGTGCTGGAACTGAGTGAAGAAATCCACTCGAAAGTCAAAGTAGATTTAGAGAAACAACAAAGAGAATACATTCTACGCCAGCAGATTCGTACAATTCAAGACGAGTTGGGCGAATCGGGGCTAGAAAACGATATTGAAGGGTTGCGCCTTCGTGCCGAGCGCAAAGTCTGGCCTGAGGCTGTCGACCGTGTATTCATGAAAGAGCTGACGCGTCTGTCGCGTCTGACGCCGGCGATGCCTGATTATGGCATCATCATGAATTATATCGAATGGCTACTCGATCTTCCTTGGGAAAATTATTCTAAGGATTCCATCGACTTCTCCAAAGTGAAGAAGATCCTGGACGATGATCATTTTGGCCTGGAAAAAGTCAAAGAGCGTATCCTTGAGCATCTGGCAGTTCTCCAACTCAAAGCAGACAAAAAATCTCCTATTTTATGTTTTTACGGCCCTCCTGGCGTAGGGAAGACCTCCCTTGGGAAGTCTATTGCCCGATCCATGGACAGGGAGTTTATTCGCATCAGTCTGGGAGGGGCACGCGATGAGGCAGAGATTCGTGGGCATCGCCGTACGTATATAGGCGCATTGCCTGGAAGGATCATCCAAGGACTTAAAAAAGCTTCGACCTCTAATCCTGTATTCATGCTGGATGAGATCGACAAGGTTGGATCTGATTTTAGAGGTGATCCTGCATCCGCTTTGTTGGAGGTATTGGATCCTGAGCAAAATGATTCTTTCAGAGACAATTATTTGGAAGTAGAGTATGACCTTTCGCGTGTCATGTTCATTTGCACGGCCAATACACTCTCGACCATTCATCCTGCACTCAGGGATAGAATGGAAATCATTGAGATCAATGGGTACTCGCAAGAAGAGAAACAACAGATCGCCAAGAAGCACTTGATTCCCAAGCTCCGCAAGGACCACGGGCTTAAAAGCACCCAACTCAATATCACTCCGAAGGCCATTAAATCTGTCATTGAATACTACACGCGTGAGTCTGGTGTGCGCAATCTCGCCCAGCGCGTCTCTTCTGTATGTCGAGTAGCGGCCAAGCAGATCGTGATCGACGGGAAGGAGCAGATCCGGGTGACAGATAAGAATTTGACGGACTTCCTCGGTGTTAAGAAGTTTGAAAATGAAGTCTACCAAAAGCAGGAAGTGCCAGGTGTTGCGGTAGGGCTTGCCTGGACATCTGTAGGAGGGGAAATTCTTTTTATTGAGTCTACGCTCACACCAGGAAACGGCAGACTGAGCTTGACAGGTCAGCTTGGCGATGTAATGAAGGAATCGGCTTCATTGGCATTTACTTATTTGAAAACTCAAGCCGATATATTGGGAATTCCCTATGAGGCTTTTAACCGCTGGAATGTGCACCTGCATATCCCTGCGGGTGCTATTCCCAAGGATGGGCCCTCTGCAGGTATCACGATGTTTACCTCATTGGCTTCTCTCTTCACGCAGCGTTTGGTAAAATCTTCTCTGGCGATGACAGGTGAGATTACCTTGCGCGGGAAGGTGCTACCTGTGGGAGGTATCAAGGAGAAGGTTTTGGCAGCAAGACGTGCGGGTATGAAGACGTTGATTATGTGCCAGGAGAACGAGAAGGATGTGAGTGAGATCAAGCAAGATTATCTGGAAGGCTTGACCATCCACTATGTTGGCGATATGCAATCTGTGGTGAAGCTTGCACTGGAACCTAAGCAGATTAAGAATCCTAAGGTCTTGTTGCCACAGAAGAAGGAGGATACAGGTATGATTCTCCAACAAATGGAGCAGATTAAGAATATCGTAGGCAGAGCTTAATCTAGCTTTGATTGTTATTTCTTTGAGAGGGTTTTAGCAGGATTTTAGGATTAGGGGGATTTTTTTGTGTTGTTTGGATTGTGACTGAGGCTGGTTTTTAGTGTGGGTATAAGTGGAGTCGGAGGGTTTTAGCAGGATTTTAG
>JBCBFT010000024.1:0-69608 GCA_038527485.1 Bacteroidota bacterium | reverse complement strand
AAAATGAAAAATGAAAAATGAAAAATGAAAAATGAAAAATGAAAAATGAAAAATGAAAAATGAAAAATGAAAAATGACGTACCTTTGCGCTGTGAAAAAACAACGTATCGTCATTGTAGGAGGGGGAGCTGCGGGCTTTTTTGCTGCAGCCAATATGGCTGAGATGGCTCCAGAGAATGAATATGTCATTCTCGAACAAAGCCCCAATGTATTAGGGAAGGTCAAGATATCGGGTGGAGGACGCTGTAATGTCACCCATGCCAGTTTTGTGCCACGCGAACTAAGCAAAGCTTATCCGCGAGGAGAAAAAGCGCTTCTAGGTCCCTTCCATAAATTCATGACGGGCGACGTCATGGGCTGGTTTGAAGAGAGAGGTGTTCCCCTCAAGGTTGAGGATGACGGACGTGTGTTTCCCGAATCTGATCAATCACAAAGCATCATAGACTGCCTCCTATCGGTGATCGACAAGCATCAGGTGGAGGTCCGAACGCGGCACAGAGTCGAAGAAATCATTCCCAATGAAGACGGTCCAGGATTCGAAATCCATACAAAGGACGGCTGGACTGATGCAGACAAGGTCCTCGTTGCCACAGGCTCCAATGCCTCCATCTGGAAACTCATGCAGGAGTTGGGGCATCAGGTAGTTTCTCCAGTACCTTCTCTTTTTACTTTCAACATCAAGGACTTACGCATCGATGGTCTCGCGGGACTGACGGTACCCGAAGTGGAGGTCTCCATCCCTGGAACTAAGCTTCTAGAGCAGGGGCCTTTATTGGTCACCCATTGGGGGTTGAGTGGCCCTGCGATCTTGCGGCTTTCTGCTTGGGGCGCGCGCGCCTTGGCAGACAAGGATTATGACTTCCAGCTGAAGGTCAATTGGATGGCAGGGCGTGATGCGAATCATATCATGGAGGACATACAGCTTCGTCGAGAGAGAGACGCCAGAAAGCGCGTTTCAGGACACGTCCAGTATGGTTTGCCGCAGCGCTTGTGGCGTTCGCTGGTAGCAGCGGCCATGATCGGACCCGACGTCCAGTGGGCCAACTTATCCAAGGTACAGGCACAGAGTCTTGCTGAGCAGCTCACCTCAGGGCTATATCAGGTCAAGGGTAAAAGCACTTTCAAGGAAGAATTTGTCACTGCAGGGGGTGTCGTCCGAAAAGAAATTAACTTCAAAACCATGGAGAGTAAGGTGGTTCCTGGGCTTTATTTTGCGGGCGAGGTGCTAGATGTAGATGCCATTACAGGCGGATACAACTTTCAGGCTGCTTGGACGGGCGCATGGTTGGCGGCGCAGGCAATGATTGAGGAAGACATGAAGCGAGTCGAGTAGCGAGAACCGTGACAGAGGAGCCTGACCAAGGTGTGTGACGTAGCCCTGACCCTTTCTGCACAGCCCACCCGCTCTGCGCAGCATAACCCATACCGCCCAGCCCCAACCCGCTCTGCGTAGTCCTCCCACTACGCAGCTCCCCAATCTATTAGACTCCTGTCTAACCAACCAGCCATCGACAAAAGTCGAAGGAACGCGCACTTGCGGCGGCAGGTGGCTACGGAGAACCGTGAGAAAATGTGGAGGAATGTGAAAAAACGTGAATAGGGCAAACAAGCACCCCCTTGTTCATGTCTATAAATGACAGACCTTACCCCACGGTCTCATTATCCATGATTCAAATCCAGTGTAATGAAATCCTTACTCATCTTATCCATCATCTGTAGCATGACCTTACTTTCCAGCGAGCATTACATCGACTTTGGCGAGGCGCAATCCGAATACCAGTGGTTCATCGTCAATGACGGAGTCATGGGCGGACTCTCCGAGGGCAACTTCACCTTAGAAGGTGATCATGGTGTCTTTTCAGGCGACCTTTCCCTCGAAAATAATGGTGGTTTCTCCTGGGCCAAGTCCAATACCACCCTCGAAAATCTCTCCGACAAGACCAAAATGAAAATTCGCGTCAAGGGTGACGGACGCACCTATGGGTTCACCGTAGAAACGCAGACGGCGCAGCGCGTAGCCTATTATGGTTCTACCTTCGTCGCGGGGGAGGAGTGGCAGGAGATCGAGTTATCTGCCGAAAGCTTCCGCCTCAACTACTTTGGCCGCGACATGGGGGAGGTCCTAGAGACCTTCGATCCTGCTTTCCGCATCGGCATCATCCTTGCCGACAAGAAAAAGGGTCCCTTCCGTATGGAGATCGATTATATTGATATGCTGTAGGCACATCGCTAGGGCGTGCGCCTCACTACTTGAATCTAGCCCACGCCCCAGCGGTGGGCCTACGGCATTTCATGCACGCGCCTTGTCCAAGTCTAAAGACTTGGGGGGCTTGCACTTGCTGCGGCAAGTGGCTACAGCATACCTATGACTCCCTCGATCATTTCCATTCCGCCCTCTTTCAACCATTCCTTTACTCCTTCTGAAACCATCGTATCGGCACCTTTTTCGATGCGTTTTCCTGCAAAATCGCGTATTCTCCCCAAAAACTTCTTCCACCGCTTCTTTTCGCGAGGTGATTCAGGCTCTTTTTCTTCCTTCAGATCTTCGAGGATATAAGTAATCTCCTCCGCATCGTCCGCTGAGAATTCTCCCAATTCCTGACCTGCTTGCAGTAAGGCTTGCAACTTGTCGATATGAAGGTGAATGCTTTGATCGGTCTGTGTCTGCGACTGGTCGATGGAGGCATCGCCTGATTGGGAGGAGGCGACATTTTGGGCATCGCCCTGGACGTAGTTGCCGTGGACGGTGATGTGGATGGGCTGGATGCGGATGTGGTGAACAGGGTCGGGGAGTAGAGGCTTGACAATCGCGTGCTGGAAACGATCGATGTCATAGTCCCCTTCTTTTACATCGCTGAATATGTCGATAGTAGCATGGAGGATCTGATTGGATGCCACAATCCGAGCCTCTTCCGTGATAATCCCCTTGCTAATTTCTTGCTGGAGGAGGGCATATCTTCCAATCAATTGATCTACAGAGCGATTCAGCGGAGTGAGCTTGACGACATCCTTGAGTTGTGTCAAGGCTTCCTTGATATATCCCTCTTTCAATAATTCGTCTATATACCCAAACTCGGAGATGTAAGGGGGATTTCGGTAATCCCAGAGACCTGCTCCTTTTGTGAAAGTTCCCTGAATAAGTTCTTGGACCGAAACCATTTTGAAGCTATTTTGGCAATGTAGCTCAGGAACATTTGCCTTTTCTGCGGCCAGCAAGCGATCGAGTTGAAAGTAGAAAGCCTTCCCGCACTGGCAATTTGAGTAATTGCAGGGAATCAGTTGGTTCACTCCCATCTTTTCCGAAAACTGGAAGGTCTTATTGATCTCGTCCATTTGATGGGCGATGATGGTGAGGAGCCGCCTCCTATTATGTCCTTTGACACGGATGTGGATATATTTGTCCCGAAAATTCTCAATAACCTCTGCAATGGCTTCCCCTTTTTGAAATACAGCTCCCCGCTTCCAGACGTGCACTTGATTTTGAAGCAGCGCGTGGAGGCGTACAATCAGCCGGGGAACAATTCCTTTTGGTAGGAAGTCATATCGGTACCTTAGTTCTAGATCATTCTCTTTTTTCCATTGATACCCTTCCGGCTTATCAGCAGAGAGAAGCTGAGGCACAATAAACACATCCTGTCCTGGCACCTGATAGCAGAGATCAAAGCGCTCCATCAGAGCCAGGAGCTTCTCGAACACATGCTCATAGCTTTCATCTGACCAGATCGTTTCAAGATCCTTTCGTGTAAAATAACCTGGAGGTTCCTGAGCCTTGGTGTGGTCTAGTACTTTATAAATCGCATCTGTCGTCCACTGGTTATTGAGAAATAAGATATCCTTGAGTTGGGGTTCTTTAGAGAAATGTAGAAGTACCCCCAAGTCATGCAGATAGTCGCTAAGGAACAATTGTCTTTCTTTTTCCGCTATTTCCTCCTCTTTACAAATTTTCTGAAAATCTCTGAGGTAGATAAAGTTTTCCTCCTTAGACAATTCCTCGACTTTCTTTCGGATGCGTACCCATTTGGCTGGAAGTTTTTCCCCTTTTTGCAAGTGTGGGAGGTTGCGGATGTAATGCTCTACCGTACTTCCCAATCGACGCACATCTTCCATATCCTCCTTGAGATTGATGCTAAGGTATTCACGTAGATTGCTGTAGTCCGTTTGTAGCTCTCTGACGGCGACATTTTGCCTGATGGCCCCCTTTTGGTTCAGCAAGACGAGCAAGGGACTATCCCCTCCAAACAGCTCTTGCGCTTGTAGCCAGTAGTGTGGATTTTCTTCTATTCTTCCATCCAATACCAGTACATACAGGGAGCGTTTACTTAAAAATATCTGATGAATCCCATGATAGACATCCTGCCCGCCAAAATCCCAAATCTTCATAGTGAAGTTGGGTTGGTCTTCTTGCTCCCATACATGCGTGACGATGTCTATACCGCGTGTAGATTCTTCCGCTTCTTTGGGCATATCAGCCTCACAGTCCCTTACTTTTCGTGAGAGCGTCGTCTTGCCTGTCCCTGCTTCTCCGACGATGAGGAGTTTGGCTTCATATACCGTTTTTTCTTCCTCTGCCAGATCCTTGAAGTAGTTGAGAATAGCTTCATTTCCTCGCTTCACAACTTCTACGGGAGGTGTAGTAAGAGGATTATCATAAAGAGTTATACCATGCGAAGAATATTCATCCCATCTGACAGAGCGACCCTTTTTTACAAGGTGTAGGATAGGAGAGATATCGTTTATCTGGGTATATCTGAGGTCAAGTGTCTGTAGTGAGGTGAGTTTTTGTAGGACTGAAATATCGTTTATCTGGGTATATCTGATGTCAAGTGTCTGTAGTGAAGGGAGTTTTTGTAGGACCGAAATATCGTTTGTCTGGGTATTTCTGAGGTCAAGTGTCTGTAGTGAAGTGAGTTTTTGTAGGACCGAAAAATCTGTAATCTTGGAACCAGAGAGGTAAAGTGTCTGTAGTGAAGGGAGTTTTTGTAGGACCGAAAAATCTGTAATCTTGGAACCAGAGAGGGAAAGTATCTGTAGTGAAGTGAGTTTTTGTAGGACCGAAATATCCGATACGGATGTATCAGAGAGGGAAAGTATCTGTAGTGAAGTGAGTTTTTGTAGGACCGAAATATCCGATATAGATGTATCAGAGAGGTCAAGTGTCTGTAGTGAAGTGAGTTTTTGTAGGACCGAAATATCCGATACGGATGTGTAAGAGAGGTCAAGTGTTTGTAGTGAAGTGAGTTTTTGTAGGACCGAAATATCCGATACGGATGTGTAAGAGAGGTCAAGTGTCTGTAACGAAGTGAGTTTTTGTATGACCGAAATATCCGATACAGATGTAAAACAGAGGGAAAGTGTCTGTAGTGAAGTGAGTTTTTGTAGGACCGAAATATCTGTAATTCTCAAAGAATCAATAAAAACATTTAACTTTATGACAGAATTAGAAATTATACCGCTTCCTCCAGCATACAGTTTTGTTAAGTTTTTGATCTGCCTAACTTTTTGGGGGATGTCATCTAGTAAATTATAAGGTCCACTATTTGCCATGCTGATCCACTTCCTCTTCTCCTCATCCCAGATTCGATTACTCAAAATCAACTCCTCCAGCCATACACACTCAAACAGCTCGTCAGGTAGCTCTGTAAGCCCACACCGAGCCAGATTCAGACGTTTCGCTTGGGTACGTTTATTTTCACGGATTCTTTCTAGTGCGAGTTCGGACATGATGATGTTAGATTGCTGAAAACAAGTTAGGGATAGGGACGATCTGATGCAAGTCCCGTAGGCGCATCGCTAGGGCGTGCGCCTCATAATTGAACCTAGCCCACGCCCTAGCGATGGGCCTACGGCAAGCTACCGAATCAACAGGGTGCTCCCCGTATTGTCAAAATAAATCAATACGTCATACATACTGGTCAAGATGATCGGATAGTAATAATTCGAAGCGGGTGCCTGATAGACCGCCCCCAGCGACAGAAAGGGCTTGGCACGCCTCAACCAAGCATCTGCATCCGAACTTGTCACCTGATCGAAACGCAAGATGAAGTTCTTATTTTGCATGTGAGAGAAGAGGTAGTTATATGAGCTGCGGTTGGCAACAGTAGGAATAGTATTTGTCTTAAGCGTACCCCGATTGAATGCCGTAAATCGACCCGTATTCATCCCAAAACCTATAATCTGGTAGTCGTCTTGATAACGCTGCCGTAGGTATCCACCCTGTGAGTCATTGAAGAGGTTGCCCGTGAAGGTATTGGACACATGGTAGTTGTGTGCCCACAGCGCGACTTGCGAACCCTCAGGCATCTGGTCTGATAGCCATCGGGTGTTATCTGCCATATATTTGTCCCGAAGAGGTCCCTGCCCCAAAACAAAATACTGGTAGCTATGCGCTTCTACCTGCTCCATGTGTGTGACCAGCCGTTCGATCCAGGCATATGCCTCCTCCGAACTCGAACGGATGATCGCATTTTTGGCCTCTTCGATTACCTTCCGGACCTCCTCAAGACTGTTTTGAATGCGATCTGCAGCAATTTGATCTTTTGAATTGTACAAATCCAGCATACGCTCATAGTCCGATCCTATATAGAAGCGTACCGAGTCAGCCGTCGTCGGCATGATCAACTCCAATCGACGGAGCAACTCCTTGAGACTGTAATTAGGACTCTGGGTGTCTACTCCGTAGAGATGAATGCGCTTGTCGGGATTGGCCTGGTTGTAATCCCGCATCCATGTATACAGATCCTCTACAGCGTCTGTCTTCCACGTCCAAAACAACATCTCATCTCGCATCATGCTTCGCAGGTCGCCCTCGATCTCTCCCTGTATCCACCGATCAAAGAGCATCGCCTCAGCAAAGTCCATCTCAAAGAGAAAAGCATCGAAGCCGTGCTGCTCGACCAGATACTGAAAGACGCGATGCTTCATCTGGAAAAATTCCCTCGTCCCATGCGTAGCCTCCCCCAATCCCACAATCTTCGTATGCGCCAGATAATCCAATACCTGCAAATCTGTATCTGTGATATCAAAGGGGGTAGATGAGATCGGCACAACCATCCCATCCAAGGCATCGGCAATTACTTGCTCTGCATCTGTCAAAGGAGCGACCTCGGCAGGTTCGACAGGCTCAATAGGAGGCTCGGGCCTACACGAGATAAGACCGAATAGGCTCAACAAAATCCAGGTAAACGAGGAGAAACGAAGTCTTTGCATGGCTACTGTTTGATATGTGAGAATAGACTACAGCGAGTAAATGAATGTACCAAAATATAGCGAAAAGAATATGATGGTAAAGTTGCGGAATAAAGGGAAGAGATGGGAAAAAGGACAGCATCTAACCGCAAAATTGAGTACCTTAAACAAAATCAAATAGATAGATCTATAATCCTAGTAAGATGAAAAATAGAACTGCCAGCATCGTCGGCGTCCTTACTGCCATCCTCGTCGCAGGGTACCAACTCATCCCCAAAGAGCAATTCCTCCCCGTACCTGAATGCGTCAATGAAAACATCGTCTTCTTACAAAATGATTGGGATTCCCACATTTACAAAAAAGAAGTGATAAGCGTCTTAGAACATGCGGAACCCGAGGATTACCGCTATTTCTTCCAAAGCGTTATCAAGCGAAATGGCAAAGACTACCTGCTCGTCAATTTTCGCAACCAGAAGGAATGCTTCTCTGCCTTCATGTGCGTCAAGGACTGGGGCAATCTCGAACCTATACGCGCCTCCCACGGTACCTATTACCCCAACGAGTTGATGAACCTCGAATGGAAGATCGTCCGTCGCGGATGCCGAGGCCAACACAAGGTCCTCGTATTTGAAAAGATGGATCAAATCCCGTAACCACTTGCCGCAGCAGTAGGCACTTGCTGCAGCAAGTGCCCTTCGCCATGGCATGGATAACCCCGTCCATCATGCTAGATTCCCAAATTTTCCCCATATTTAAACATTCACACATCAGAATGTGATGAGAAGTGGAGGTTGTAGGCTATGTCAGCCTACGATGCATCTTATTTCTCTTGGAAAATTTGAAAGGATGAAAATGACACACGCAACAAAAATGGGGCTTCTAGGCCTACTTACTTTCCTATGTATCAGCTGTGGGGGAGAAGAAAAGGACCCACAGGATACACCCCCGACACAAGAAACAACAACAGAAACAAAACCCTGGTTCGATATCTCTTTGGCCCAATGGTCTGTTCATAAGGCCCTGTATGATGGAAAAATGACCAATATGGATTTTCCCCAAGTGGCTAAGGACTCTTTCGGAATCACAGCTGTAGAATATGTGAGTCGCTTTTTTGAGGGGAATGAAACGAATACCGAATATCTGACAGAACTCAAGAAGAAGACCGATGCCCTCGGCGTGCGCAATGTCCTCATCATGGTGGATGGAGAGGGAGAACTCGGTGCCACTGCTCCCACTGACCGGCAGAAGGCTGTCGAAAATCATTATAAATGGGTCGATGCAGCCGCCTTCCTGGGCTGTCACTCGATCCGCGTAAACGCAGGAGGAGATGGCCCCGCCCGTGCGGTACAAGCTGCCGTGGTCAATTCTCTCAGCCGACTCGGAGCGTATGCCGCTACCAAAAATATCAATGTCATCGTCGAAAACCACGGAGGGAATTCCTCCAACGGGCAGTGGCTCGCCGACATCATGACTCAAGTCAATCGCGACAACGTGGGTACACTTCCCGATTTCGGTAATTTCTGCTTGGATGGTTCTCCCAAAGACTGCCCCACACCCTACGACCGTTATCAAGGCATGGAAGAACTGCTTCCCTTTGCCAAGGGGGTCAGCGCCAAAAGCTACAACTTCGATCCCGAAGGCAATGAAACCAAGATCGACTTCGCCCGCATGATGCAACTCGTCAAAGCCGCAGGCTATGTAGGCTACGTAGGCGTCGAGTACGAAGGAGATACCCTCGGTGAATTTGCAGGGGTGCGCGCGACCAAAGCACTCTTAGAAAGGTATCAGTAAGCATAGTTCATGTTTCAGGCTTCGCTCTAGACCCGCTCGCCCGATGTCTCCAGACACGGGCGGACCTCCCTTATCTTTCGAAGCCAGAATCAAGCGACTCTCTGAAAAATGAAAAATGAACCATGTTACTGTAGACTATCCACCTCTTGCCAGAGCAAATGGAAAGCTTGGGCAGGAGCCGAACGCCGCGCATAAGTCGAGACAGGAGCCTGTTGGATACCCATCCGCTCGACAATGGCAGAGTTGGGAATATGTGTGGCGAGCGTTTGAGGATATTTTTGGGAAAAGGCATGAACGGTTTCCAAATGGAGCTTCTTGCGACGATCGACCCGCGAGAAGAAGGGAATCAATCGACCCGCGTCTAGTTTCTCTTGCTTGAAGTACTTGTACACCTGCTGAAAGGCACGTTCTGAAAGGGTAGTAGGAACCAGCGGAAAGAGAACGTAATCAGACATCTCAAAAATGTGTCTTGCCAATGTGCCCAGAGAAGGAGGACAATCCAGAAAGACATATTCATATTCGGAGGCAAGCGCTTGCAAGCTTCTGCGGAGCTTTTTTTTAGATTTTTTCATTTCGTCCAAAAAAAGTTCCAATTGTCGGTAGGAAAGGTCCGCTGGCAAGACATCTAGATCAGCATACTGTGTTTCCTTGATGAAGTTACCCAGATGGCCTTTTTTCCCCAACATCCGCTCTATGCCTCCTTTGATCTTGGGTTGCAGCTGGTAGTAAAAGGTCGCTGCACCCTGAGGATCTAGATCCCAGATCAAGCTTACACGGTTTTGCTGGGCTGCACAATAGGCCAGATTCGTGCAAGTCGTGGTCTTTCCCACACCTCCTTTGAGGCTATATATCGCAATAGACTTCATGTAGTCTGCTAAAAAATAAAAACCAGACGCAAAGACTCGTCCAGTTTGGGCTTCTTTTTTTTGAAGTTGTATTAGCCCAAAGTTAAGTAAATGTTACGTAAAGGAAAATATATCTCAAATAAAAAGACCCCTTTATGCCTAAAGGAGCCTCTTCAAATAGTGGTGTGTAGGGAGTTTTTTGACTAAACTCAAAAAGACCCAATGTGATGTCTTCCTCAAACGGGGCCTTTACTATGTCTGCTATCTGATATTGTACCACCTGCCCAAAGCATGATAATACCGTGCTTTGCCCAAATTGGAATCGTACTCTAGCGAGAAACTTTGTTTCCTCCCCTGGTAGCGAAATTCAATCTGCTCTAGTCCAAAATCATTTTCTGGAATAAAGGGCAGGTACCTGGGAGTCAATTCCCCTAGATGCTCTGGAAAGTTGCCATAATCTTCGTGATACGCCTCCAATCTGTCCACAAGCATGTGCGCCTCCGCTTTTCGCAAGTGATGCTGCCCAAATCTTGTCAAGATCCCTATCCCAAATGCGAGAAGGCAAGATATCCCGAGGATCATACCCCATTCATAGATGTCCTTGCTCTTTTTGATATCTAGTAGGAATGATATCAAAAATAGGATCAGACCCACCCCCGTAAGGGACATGGCTACGATAGGCCCTACAGGAGGCCATCCTTCGCTGTTGCCGGCAATGCCTTGTATGATTACAAGTCCTATGATGAAGGAGAAGAGGGTTACAACTGCAAGATTTTTCGTCATTATTACAGGGCTTGTTGCTGGTTTTATTTTAATTAAAGCATTAAACCCTGTTGATTCAAAGACCTTATGATCAACTGGTCTACAGGACTTACGTAAGGAATATCCGCATAAGTTAGCCATATCAGTTCCTCAATCTCTGCTCCTGGTGACAATACTCCGTCATATTCTGCTGAATAACAGGTCATTTGGACCATAAGCCCTCCAATATGACCATCCGCTTGGGCTTGAAAGCTTCCGACAAACTTTATACTTCCAGGAAGTAGATTTACATTACATTCTTCCAATATTTCTCGACATAAAGTGTCAGAGTCTTGTTCTCCTGCCTCTCGCTTTCCTCCAGGTATATAGTATTTCTTACGTCCTCGAGAACGCGAACTAAGGAGATGACCCTCCGATAAGTATATCCATGCAATCTTGTCAATCATAGCCCAATGTGGATGAGTAGCCTACAGCGTTTTCCGCATATTTAATACACGTGCCAGCACCTAGAGATACACACGCTGTCCATGAAATGTAGGTAAATCACCCACGATGAACCATCAAACATATGACGGAGCCTAGCTTTTGATCAAGAATTCAAACTTACCCCTAGGAATCCTCAAGATGACTTTTTGTGCCTCTGCCCCTAAAAACTCTATCCCTTCTGGCATGGGCTGAGGTTGACTTCCTAACCATATGCGTATCTGATTACAAATAATCGTAGCCTTGGTGGGATCTTTGACAGGAAGTACGAGTGTCGCCTCTTTGGGATTAAGGATCTGAATGCGGATGGGTTTTTGTTTCTCTATTCGACAGTAAAACAGTCCATCGGTAGTCTGTAATTGGCCTTCCGCATATGTAAGCCCATCTGTCAGTTTTGGAGCGAGTACCACTTGACCATTTTGGTAGGAAACACCCGCAGCCTCTGTCAACAACCAATGCGCGACGATGGATTCCTTAGATGGTTGATCCATGTACCAAGAAGTATCTTGGACCAAGCGACTCGCAGCATCGTGATTGCCCGACTGCGAAAGCAAAGGGAGTACGTAGGTCTGCCCCAATAAAGAAAGACTATCCAGTGTGAATCCGTCTTCTAGTATCCCCTGCAATACACTTCTTTCTAAAGTAGGGCGTAAACTCGCAGGAAAAAGGTCGAGTTGTAGCCCCCAAATGAGTTCATCTCCAAAATGGAGCGTGGTAGGCGCGTCCAAAAATGGGAAAAAGCGTTGACCATTCATCTGCAACTTATTGATAATGGCAGGTCCCATCTGCTCTTTAATAGATATAGGCTCCTTTAGGCCCTGATGGAAACCATATGTTTGATCATCTGCTGGTGTGAGTGCATCAGGTCCGTATTGAATTGCAGTCTTCATGGCCTTTTGTGTGTAGGCATACAGCAGGAATTCGGGAATCGGCCATGTTGCCGCATCTACTGGAGGCGTCAGCATCGTTTGGGCAAATAGCTGTAGCCACCTTTCGGGCTGGTCCCAAGTATTCTGAGGAACCTGATCCCGATTGGCTTTCATTAAATGGTAGGAAAGCACAAAGGGGTAGGGCAACTCTTTTTGAGTATCTAGCATCGATTGTGCAGCACGCTGATAAGCCAGGCTCGGCAAATGAGAGAGAATCTGTGCACTACGTTCCTCGTCACTCATGGTCTCTCTAGGGAAGGCGCCTGTCGTATCAGGAAATGCATTGGCCAGCTGACTTGCATATCCTTGAGATACGCGTGTATACAACTGGTTGAGCATCGTATCTGAACAGCTAAAGCGAGACAACTCGTCGCGTGTCGTGAGATCCTGTGTAGTGGCAGGGCGGTTTTCTGGCCCTTTTTTGCAGGCGATGAATAGAAGGGTGGACAACAAAAGCAATAGATACCTGGACATATACAGTTTCTTTGGGGCGAAATTGAGAAAATCTCCCATCCCATGCCAATGCTTTATATCATTTACCAGATGTATAAAACTCAATGGGGGATTTGGGGAAATGAAATGATGTGGCCATTTATAGGAAAGAGGCTACCAAAGCAGATAGACGATGAAGTATGTACAGGTTCTTGCGTGCTCGGTATTATTGTTAAGGGAAAAAGTTCTATTCAGGAAGAAATTTCAACGATTGATTCAAGAAAGAAAAAGGTTGAATGAGGGATTTCTCTGAAGTCATAAGAAAGAGTGTGCATAGGGAGAATTGAGAAAAATGATAGACTGCGCAATTTAGAATCAATTTTGATAATTGTATTATATATTTGATTTTCAGTGGAGTATGGGTGAATGTGCTAGCTGTGGCGTCTGTTTTCTAGATAAATGGGCTTTAAGCCATGTAATTGAAATACTTGTTTTATATACTGAAATATGATTAGATTAGGGCTTATGATTGTGTTAACATATGCTTCACCGTCCTGTAACCTTGAAAGAATGAAGCCGTAACACAAGAGAACATCGAACGATTGGAATTGTATGAATATTACTGGAAAAATGACATACGTCAACCTGTCAGGTGGATTTTGGGGCATAGAGGGAGACGACGGACAGAAATACCATCCTGTGGATGGGATTCCAGAAGCATACAAGAAAGAAGGGAAAAGAGTCAAAGTGAAGCTGTCACCTGTACAATCTTTTGGGATATTTATGTGGGGACAGGATGTGAATCTTGAGACGATAGATCAATTGTAATTATACCAGAAAAAGGGAGTGCACAAACTGTGCTTTCCCTTTTTTTGCTTCATAACCGTTGTTTTTTAGCAAAAATCACAGTCTCAGCCTCTGCTGATTTCTTATTGTAAGCGCATGCTGAGACAAAAAAGAGTAGTCAAATGCTAGTTAACTTACTTTTTCATGCTGTTGGAATCGCACTCTCGGCCCTTGCTTTTTGGGTATTGGGAAGAGGTATTGCCAGGAAAAATAAAGCAACGGGATTCAACCCCCTTCCTGCATTTATTTTAATGGTAGCAGCCATCGGATTTCAGCTGGTCCACGCCCTCTTTAGTGGAAATGGCCTATTCTACGGTTTGGGAAATCTCTCCATTGACCTCGGTGCAGGTATGTTCCTCGCCTCTTTTTATCTAGCATACAAAAAAGAGCATTACAAAATATTTAGAGTCCCAGGCATACTCGGTATGGCACTGGGATTTTTGATTTATGGTGTTTCTTTTTTAGGACAGTCAGTTTTCCAGTCCTTTAAAGATAGACCTGATACAGTCCAACTTCTTGTGGAGTTAGGACCCGATGATGATATAGAAGAAATCGAATACCTTTTCCACAAGTACGATGCAGAGTTTGAGCGTGCATTTCCAAATGTAGACCTAACGGAAGACATAGATCTGGCACAATACTATCTTGTGTTTGTCGATGAATCCAAACGTGATCCGCTCATGATGGAACTCAGTGCAGATGAGGAAAATGTAGATCAAGTCGCACCTAATCGTGAATTGAGCTTTTATGAGCCCATTGTTTCAGAGCGAGAAGTGCTGAGAAAGGGACAATTTTTAGCAGATGATCCTTTCCTATCCAATCAATGGTATGCAGAATCATTGAAATACAACAAAGTATATGAGTGGCTAAAGCAAAACAAGCCTAAGAAGAAAGCCAAAGTAGCCATCGTTGATACGGGCGTAGACGCTGACCACGAAGATATTTCTGGTAATTATGACGAGAGTGGAGGAGAAGGTGACTACGACCTTCACAGCCACGGTACGCACTGTGCAGGTTTGGCAGGTGCTACAACCAACAACGGTAAAGGCGTAGGCTCACTCAACTGGAATGGAGAATATATTTCGATCTCAGGATATCCTGCTTTGGATGATCAGGGGAGAGGAACAGACCAGCGTGTGGCAAAAGCCATCATCGACGCTGCCGAAGGTGGAGCAGATGTAATCTCCATGTCGCTAGGCGGACCAGCCCTATTTGGTCCTCCCAAAGCGCAAGCAGATGCCATCAAATACGCCCGCAAACTAGGGGCTATCGTAGTGGTCGCTGCTGGAAACAGTAATGACGATGCCCGTCGCTACTCACCTGCCAACATTAAAGGTGTAATTACTGTATCTGCTGTAGATGAGAATCTTAACAAAGCTTCATTCTCCAATACAAACACTAAGTTACGCATGCCGATTGCAGCACCTGGTGTAAATATCCTTTCTTCTGTCCCAGGAAGCGAATACATGTCTTACAACGGAACTTCTATGGCTACGCCTATTGTGTCTGGACTTGTGGGTATGATGCGCGCATACAATCCTGATATCACAACAGAAGAAGTATACAAAATTTTGAATGAGACAGGAACATCAGTGAAAGATTCTGATAAGGTTGGAAAAGTAATCAATCCTACTGAAGCACTTCAAAAGGCTTCCCGCTAGCAAGAATTTATTTGACATATTGATATCTGGAAAAAGGGGACCATTTCGGTCCTCTTTTTTCATGTATTAGATCTAAAATAAGTTCGGCGTCAATCATCAAATTTAATTTTGTTTTTTCGAACCGAAAAGATCCTTTAGCCAAAAGACGGAAACGGGAATAGTTTGTTCATGGGAGCCCTATGGGTTTTTACTTTATGCAGTTCTGCAAGTGGTAAGGTAATATGAACCACTTGGAAATATATTTTTAAGGAATTTAAAAATTATGATAGGACTGCTTACCAAGACTTTAAGCTTCGATTCTCTTCTTTAGATTGAATCAATCTTCAAAGTCTTTGATCCAACGGCTTATTTGAGCGTTTCCAAATAGAGGAATGGCACTGGATTTGATAATTCACACACTCAGGGGAACTCCTGGACTATAGGGTTATGATTACATGGGTATCCGAATTAAAGCTGTCAGGGTCATTTTGTATGGGATTTTTCTGGTTGGAGGAGTAGGGGAGAAAGTTTCGGGCCAGAATTTATATGAGCGCTATCCTTTCCTAAGAGAGGATTTAAATGTCGTCGTCAAATCCAATGAAGGATTGACGGGTTTTTATCATCAACTGGATCGTCTGGAGACGAGAAAAATCCGTACAGTCAATGTCGTACATATTGGGGATTCTCACATCCAAGCAGACTGGATGTCGGGACAGTTGCGTGCACTCTTGCAGACAAGATTTGGTACGGCTGGCAGAGGATTGGTATTTCCTTATGCTCAAGCACGGACGAATGGTCCTGTAGACATCCAAACCAACTCCAACGTTTCGTGGCAAGCCAAGCGTACCGTCCACCTCAACAATCCACTGCCTGTCGGTGTAAGTGGTCTCACACTCACCACACAATCTCGTAATGCCAGCTTGAAGATTTCTCTTAGATCCTCTCCCTATGGTGTGCAGCAGAGTTTCAATAAGGTCACAGTCTTTGCTCCTAGAGGAAAAAATTACCTAGACTGGCAAGTGGGGGAGACCATTCAGGAAAACAGAATCCCACAAGTGACGGGGGGAGAATCAAGCCCGCTGTATCACAAAGTAGCTATTGGGGAAACACTTTCGGGTATTGCCAATAAATACCGCACGACCGTAGGCAATTTACAGCGGCTCAATGGCATGGAAGATACCCGAATCTTCGAAGGTCAACGCCTGAAGGTAAGAGGGGGGAATGGCTCACGAGGCGCGCTTCCCCGTATGCGGGGCGGATCGGGGGTCATCAGTTCTTCTGCTGCCCATCCTTTTGTTCGTTCTTTTTATCTGCCTGAACCTACAGAATCTGTCATCTTGCAGACTCAGCAACACATTCCTTCACAGGATCAGACCCAATTGTATGGCGTGGTACTAGAAAACTATCACCAATCGGGAATTCTCTACCATATGGTGGGTGTGAATGGAGCAAAGTTTGAGCATTACAACAAAGCTGGGGCATTTTGGGATCAAATACAGGCACTCAAACCCGACTTGATTATTATCTCCCTGGGAACCAATGAAACAGTGGGAAAATACTTTTCGGATCAATCATTTTTTGTTGAACTGGACGATTTTATATACAATCTGGAGAGCTATGTGCCGCATGGGAGCATCCTATTGACAGCACCACCCGATGCCTATCGTGCCAAACAGTATGAAAATCCCTCGATCTTGAAGGCACGTAACATCATGCTGGATTATGCTACTGGAAACAGCATAGGATTTTGGGATCTTTATGGTGTGATGGGTGGACAGGGATCTGTCCAGCAATGGTACAGTGCAGGTTTGGCTCAGTCAGATAAGCTGCATTTCAATCGATCAGGTTATGAACTACAGGGCAAGCTTCTGTTTGATGCCCTTATGAAAGGTTATGAATCTTACCTCCATCGTTAGTAATTGGAAAGAGGTCTTGCAAAAAGCCTTCGTGCATGATCCGGAGACGCCGGTCATGTTCAATTCCACATGGTTTTTTTACACCTTCATCGTATTCCTTGGAATCTATATTATAATTGCCCACCGCAAGCAGGCAAGGATTCTTTATGTTACCTGTTTCTCGCTTTTCTTTTACTACAAGTCTAGTGGTTGGCATTTTACCTTATTGCTGTTTTCTACTTTTGTCGACTATCTTTTTGGCTTGATGATCTTCATGTATCAGCATGAAGGCATCAAAAGGCGAAATGTCAAGGTTTTGGGGCGATGGAGACAACTCATAGATCTTTCTTTGTGGTTTGGCTATGATCCTGAGATGCGAGAGATGGGGCGAATTGGATGGTTGCCCGATCGGTTGATTTCGTTTTTTGAAGGTGTGGTCACCATCTTGGATAACTTAGTCAATTGGTTGTATTTACCCAAAGAAAAGAAACGCAAGCAGAAGTTTTTCCTTGTACTGAGTTTGATGACCAATCTGGGCATGCTGGCGGGCTTTAAGTATACGAGCTTTATCCTCGAGAATGTCAATACGCTTTTCAGTCAGGACTGGAGTGTGGGGGACATTCTGCTGCCTGTAGGGATATCCTTCTTTACCTTCCAGACGATGAGCTACACGATTGACATCTACCGGCAGAAGTTGCAGCCAGTCAGTAGCATGTTGGATTTCGGGTTTTATGTCAGCTTTTTTCCTCAGTTGGTTGCGGGACCTATCGTGCGTGCCTCCGAGTTTTTGCCACAGATACGTTCGGACATCAAGATTTCCCAAGATGATATCGGGCGAGGTTTGATGCTCATCACGGTAGGGCTCTTCAAGAAAGCGGTGATATCCGACTTTATCAGTACCACATTTGTGGATCAAATCTTTGAGGTGCCGACCATTCATACGGGCTTTGAGAACTTGATGGCGGTCTATGCTTATGCGCTCCAGATCTATTGTGATTTTTCGGGTTATTCCGATATGGCGATTGGCATCGGTCTGCTGATGGGATATCGACTCCCGCTCAACTTCAACGCGCCGTATCAATCTGCCAGCATACAAGAGTTTTGGCGAAGGTGGCATATTTCGCTTTCCTTCTGGCTGAGAGACTATCTGTACATTTCTTTGGGGGGGAATCGAAAGGGGGACTTTCGTACGTACGTGAATTTGATGATTACGATGTTGCTAGGAGGGCTGTGGCATGGTTCCTCTTGGTTATTCATCATCTGGGGAGGCTTACACGGGGCGGCGCTCGCTTTCGATCGGATGTTTAAGGGGACCTTTACAATCATTCGTAGGCGGGTGCGCGACTTCCTCGAAAGTATCGGAACCAAACGGGATGAGGAAGACGGACAAGTGGTGGTCAATAGCCGATTGAGTATGATTGTTGGGGTTGTCAGCCATATGTGGGGTGTCCTTTTTACCTTCCACTTTGTATGTCTTTGTTGGATATTCTTCCGCGCGGAGTCCCTTACCTTGGCCTTTGAGATGATCGAGCAGATCTTATTCAACTTCCATCCTGAGATCATTCCACAGATATTGACGAATCCTGCCAATCACTGGGCATTTTTCTTGATGGGACTAGGCTACATGATCCATTTCATTCCCAATGACATTGATGGCGTATTTGAAAGAGGATTTGTGCGTTCTCCTCTGGTGCTCAAATCGGTAGCTATGGCGGGCATCATCTGGCTGGTCCTGATGGTACAAGTGGAGATTGGGGGAGAGCAGCCCTTTATTTATTATCAGTTTTAGGGAAGGTGAACATATATTCTCGCTTCGTGCTTTGCTATATGCTAGGACGATACAGAACTTACAGATCGAGATCGGGCAAGCCGTCATTTTTTCATTGCTCTATTTCTTCTGTTCATTTCCTTAGAAGAGATACCTCTGTATTCACAAACCATTTGTTTCCTCCTTCGTACTCTCTTACTTTTGCTCCACTGCAATTTTTGCAGAGGCAATACATTATCTAATCAGATTCTCATGACACAGGATCAACTTAAAGGCCTTCAAGCGCGGGTGGTGGCGCTGAAGGACTATCTTTGACATAGGTAGTAAACTGGCCCAAATCGAGGAGAAAGAGGCCATCACCCACCAACCCGACTTCTGGGAGCATCCTGACGCTGCTCAGAAAGTCATGAAGGAAATATCCAACCTCAAAGTCTGGACAGAAGCCTATAAGAAAGTGGAAGAAGTCGTCGGGGAAGTCGAGGTACTTTTTGAGTTCTATAAAGAGGAAGAGGTTTCCGAAGAAGAAATCACGAAGGCAGGAACACAGGCAGAAGAGACCATCGAAGCGTTGGAGTTCCAGCGAATGCTCGACAAGGAAGAGGACCGTCTCAGTTGTGTGCTAGAGATCAACTCAGGGGCAGGTGGGACTGAATCTCAGGACTGGGTCTCTATGATGAAGCGTATGTACATCATGTACGGAGAAAAGCACGACTTCAAAGTGACCCTTTTGGATGAGGTCCCAGGAGATACTGCAGGTTTCAAGTCGGTCGAATTAGAAATCGAAGGACCATTTGCTTTTGGCTATTTGAAGGGAGAAAAAGGCGTCCACCGCATGGTGCGCATCAGCCCCTTCAATGCACAGGGCAAGCGGCAGACGACCTTTGCTTCTGTAGACGTCCGTCCGCTGATCGATGATACCATCGAGATCGAAATCAACAATGCTGAGGTAGAAGTCACCACTACCCACTCTTCAGGTAAGGGAGGACAGAATGTAAACAAGGTGGAGACAGCTGTTCGTCTGAAGCATGTTCCTACGGGGATCACGATCTTCTCCCAGACAGAGCGCTCACAGCTGCGCAATAAGGAAAAGGCTTTTCAGCTACTTAAGTCCAAGCTCTATGACCTTGAATTGCAAAAGCGACAGCAGGCGACAGCAGAAACAGAAGCAGAAAAGTCCGCCATCGAATGGGGATCTCAAATCCGTAACTACGTCTTTCATCCCTACAAGCAGGTAAAGGACCTCCGGACAGAGCTCAAATCTCAGGATGTCCAAAAAATCATGGACGGAGACTTAGATGCGTTTATCAAGGCTTATCTCATGCAGTTTGGTGGAAAAGGATAATATGCGGGCATGGAAAAAATCTCTTTCTGTCACCTCTTGTAAAAGAATGTAAAAGCAGGATTATACGACGAACGAATCTCTGGAAGCACGTGTTGATTATTTGAATTCAACAACAAAAGAATACAAATGAAAAAAATCGCGTGTTTCCTTTTCCTTTTTGTGGCGCTGGCTACGTTCACTTATGCCGTTCCATTTACCCTCCGCAACAATTCCCTCAAATCTATCTACCTGAAAATCCCAGGTGTGATGAATCCTAATCTCTCACCCATGTCCAATAGCGGGGTAGATCTACGCGTAGGCCAGAAAATCTTCTTCTTTGTCAACAAGAAAAAATACCTTCTTCTTGAAGTGACAGAAGACCTCCAAGGGGAAAAAGTAGACGTGAGCAAACTCATCAAGGACCGAAAAAAGGAGCTGGGACTGTAAGATCTAGCTCATCACGATATATTTGATAAGAGAAGCAGACAGGCAGGGCATGTCCCTACCTGTCTTTTTGGTTGTAGGTGTTTCAATGTAATCTCTAGAATACAAAGTTACCAGAAACATCACCTGTCTTGACTGCACGACGATCAGGATTGATTTGGCATGGGCCAAATGTTCCCAACGTAAACAGCGTCAGCGGATCTACCAAAGCAAGATTTGCATCTATGGTGTTGTAGTCTCCTGTCTCAATGTAGACGATGTTTTCACTGTTAGGGAATGACGTCGTGATGAAGAGGATCACATCACGAATCTCATCAATATCGTCATTGTCTACGTCTCCATCGCGGTCTGCATCAGCCGCAAGGAACTGACGGAACTCAGTGAAAGGTGTGATCCCCAAAATGTGACGAGAAATGATCACCAAGTCAAAGGTAGAAACGCCATTTGTAGCAGGCGTATTGAAGTTCATACAGATACCTCCCGTACAGCCCCCACTCAGGAAGTAGTTGGCTCCTCCAAAGTTGCCGTTGACAGAAGTAGTCCCACAGTTGTTGGTAGTGATTGATACATTCCCGAAGGGCTGCCATGTACCGTTGAAGGCCTCTACGAATCCCAATGTAAACATTGCAGTCTTGTTAGGATCAAGGCTTTCGGCTTCCTCAGAAGGCTGGAATTGTTCGTACTCTTTTTTAAGATGGAAGTCTATAACTTCTTGTGGCGCACGTACAAATGATTCCCAGTTGTCCATGGTGATTTCTTCTGGGTAGTCTTCAAGGTTGACCTTAGGACTAATCTCCTCAGCAGATGGTGCTACTTTGTCCGACGTACAAGATGAGGCCATCCACATCATGGATACTGCGAAAAGGGTGAGAACAATTACTTTGAAAATTTTTTGTGTGAACATAAACGTAAAAATTAATGGTGTAATGGTTAGATAAATAAATTGACTAATCTTTGTCTTATCGGATATGATAGGCATTGGATAAATCTCAGGCTATAGAAATACCCTCCTTCTATCTCCTTTGTGGATGAAGAATCATAGAAACTCCTTTCAGTGTAGACATGTAGACCTCAATCCTCTGATAAGGAAAGCCTATGCCTCTCTGTCTAGAGATGTGTACCAAATGTCGATAAGAGTTGACCCTAAGTATTGGAGGTGCTATCTCGCGATAGGACGATACTGACTAATTTTTTTTGACATCTCGCAAGATGTGTGAAACAACATATGATGGTGGGTATTTTCCCCTAATACCTCACTACCGTTGTATGGAGGTAATTAATCAGTTGAATATTTTGCAAATGTTACGGATTTATTAATTAAATATTAATTGAGATTATAATTTTCGTATTAAAAAGTGCATTTTTTTCAATTTGTTGATAATGCAAACTAGTATAGTAAATGAACCATTTATTGAGCTGAAATGTGTATGAATTTATACTTGATAGATACAGGGATGAGAAATATTAATTAGTTTATTGATATAAATAAAACAACTATTTTGTTTTGAATTGTATAATTTATTCATATGCGTATTTCTTTTTTTAGGAATAAATGACTCTTTTATAGAATATTAAATATAGTCTCTCTGTAAGCAGTTACTTCAAATTGTTTTTATCTGGTTTTGATAAAAAGTACAAAGTAAAAGTAGATCGTAATATTCGTATTCCGTATGGCTTTTGTCTCATATCCTACTCCTTTTAATAGGCATACATAGGCTATATCGTGTTTGAGAAAGAGGTGTGAAAATGAATTATTCACCCAAATACTCATTCATCTAAGAGAGATGAAAAAGAGCCAATTTTTCTCATGACTTGCAGAATAGATCAAAAGGTATCACAGGTTGAGATGTGAAATGAAGTACATCAGACTGTGTGATCGGAATGATCTTTCTATTCAGTTGCTTATGAAATGAAAAATATTCATTAGATTTTTCATTTCTGAGAAAAAAACTATTTCAATTTTGTATAAAAGTAGCTTAAGTGATTCTTCATTCGATTCGATATTTTGCCTTGCTCATGAGATCCTCCTAACTTGTAGATTCTATCAAACTACCTATCTCATGAAAAGACTTTGGAAACTAAGTACCCATACAAGAGCAGGCGAGGCACATCCAAATTGGAATTTACTCACTACTACCACTTTCAGTCTCATGTCTCGCCTCTCAACTCTAACAGTCTACTTAATAGGTCTATTTGGGATCATGTCTCATGCTACAGCCCAGATGCCTGCCTTCGACCGTATGGATGTTTTTGCCCTAGAGTGGGCTTCTGATCCGCAAATCTCACCTGATGGACAGTATGTGGTTTATCGCCGCAACGGAATGGATATCATGAAAGATCGAAAAAAGGGAAGCCTTTGGCTCCTTGATCTCAAAGCGGGAACCCATCAGAAGCTGACAAATAGAGAGGTAAGCGAATCTAGCCCCCGTTGGTCGCCTCAAGGTGATCGAATTGCATTTACGAGCTCGACAGATGAGGGGAGCGAAATCTATATGTATTGGGTGGCTACTGGGAAATACGCACGTTTGACCCAACTGGAAAATAGTCCTTCTGGTCTTAGCTGGTCACCAAGTGGGAAGCAATTGGCCTTCTCGATGAAGGTTCCTGAGCGTGCCCCCATGCTGGTCAAGTCTCCCAAGAAACCCAAGGGCGCAACATGGGCGCCTGCACCTCGCGTGACCACAAGGCTGAAACATGAGCAGGATGGCTTGGGATATATTTCGCCTGGCTTCTATCAGCTATTTGTTTTACCCGCAGATGGAGGTACTGCCCGTCAAGTGACGAAAGGCGATTTTCAGCACAGAGGGACACCCCAATGGACAGTAGACGAAGAAGGACTCCTTTTCAGCGCCAATCGAAATGAAAATTGGGAATATGAATTTCGAAACTCGGAGATCTATAAGGTCTCTCTATCCGATGGGAAGGTTGCGGCGCTGACTGAGCGAAAGGGTCCCGATCGTAGCCCTGTAGTTTCACCAGAAGGAGAAATGATTGCCTACCTAGGCTATGAGGATCAGGTGCAAACCTACCAGATCACACGCATCCAGCTGATGCGAATGGATGGTAGCCGCAAGAAGGAGCTTCCGCTCAAGCTCGATCGCAGCGTCAGCAGCCTTACTTGGGATGCCGAAGGCAAAGGCCTGTATTTTCAATATGATGATGAAGGCCACACCAAAGTGGGCTATACCGACCTGAAAGGCAATATGCGCGAAGTCGCCAACGATCTGGGAGGAACTGTTATTGGGAGACCTTATGGAGGAGGATCTTATACCGTTTCAACCCAAGGTGTCATTGTCTATACCCATACTTCCCCCTACAATCCCTCAGACCTTGTCAAAGTGGAAGAAGGCACCTCTACTTTTCTTACCCAGCTCAATCAGGATGTACTTCCTTACCGAACCTTGGGACAGGTTGAAGAGATCTGGTATGAATCGACAGTCGATGGCCGACGCATCCAAGGCTGGATCGTCAAGCCTCCTTTTTATGATGCGGGACGGAAGTATCCCCTCTTGGTAGAGAATCATGGAGGCCCTGTTTCCAACTATGGTTCTCGCTTTTCTCCTGAGATTCAGTTGTACGCGGCAGCAGACTATGTGGTGTTTTATCCCAATCCCAGAGGAAGCACAGGCTATGGAGAGGAGTTTGGGAATCTCTTGTACAACAATTATCCAGGAGATGACTACCAGGACGTGATGGATGGGGTAGACGAAATGCTGCGTAGAGGCCTCGTGACAGAAGATAGCTTGTTTGTGACAGGGGGAAGTGCAGGTGGCATCATGACCGCATGGATGATCGGAAAGAACAATCGCTTTCGTTCAGCAGCTGTCGTGAAGCCTGTGATGAACTGGGTGAGCAAGACCTTGACAGCGGATAATTATTATGGTTATTCTTTTTACCGATATCCCAACTGGCCTTGGGAAAATATCGAAGGATACATGAAGTTCTCGCCTATTTCACTCGTGGGAAATATAGAAACCCCTACGCTTGTGATGGTAGGAATGGAAGATCGTCGAACTCCCATCTCTGAGGCTGCCCAACTGTATCATGCCCTCAAACTACGGAAGATAGAGACGGCACTTGTGGAGATTCCAGGTGCTTCGCACGGCATAGCGAGGCGACCTAGTCAGCTGATTACGAAGGTAGATCATGTGTTGGCTTGGTTTGAGAAATATAGGGAGTCAGAGTAAAACTATGATGCTAGGTTTAGAAATTATGCTGTGAGCGCACGCGCTCCAGACTGTAAGGGCATCGTCATATCGGCATATCCAGGGTCAGCCACAGCTACTCAGGATATGCCTTTTTTATACTTAAGATGGGTTTGAAGCCATCCATTCCCCAAGATCAGCAGGTGGACCGCAGACAAAGGGAGGAATAAGCGGAATACATTACATTTCCGATGATTTACTTTTCCAAACAAACAAGCCAACGATTTTGTGAATAATCTCCAAGCCCGATGGATCCTTTTCGCTGCATTCCTCTTGATGCTAGGGCTCCGTCTGCCTACCCTGCAGATAGGTATGATGGATCCTGACGAAGCCATCAATGTGCTGATCGGTCAAGCTATATGCGAAGGGGACTTACCTTACAAGGATATTATTGATCATCGTACGCCCCTCGTATTTTATTTATATGCGGGAGTATTTGCATTGTGTGGGGCAGGAAATATGGTGGCTGTTCACTTATTCTTTCTATCCATGATGGGGGGGCTTGTTTATTTTATTTATCGAATCGGAAAGCTGATTGCCACCGAACGAATAGGAGCCTGGGCAGCACTCGTGTATGTAGTTGCTTCGTGGAGCTATTCTCCAGGGCAGATGTGGGCTGCACAGCCTGAGTGGCCGCTCACATTCTTTGCTGCATTAGGGATATTTCTTTGGCTTTATTTTCAAAAACGTCCCCTATGGGCGTTTTTACTCGGTGGACTGTGTATGGGAGTTGCAGCTATGGCCAAGCCGCCAGCAGTTTGGACTTTTATGGTTTTGCCTTCTGCTAGCATGCTCCAAGTGCTAGCACGAGAAAAGAAGCTGGCAACATGGATTGCCCACAATTTCCTGGCGGGCCTTATGTTTCTTGTGCCTCTGGGTATTTTTACGCTATACTTTTCGTCAAAAGGTATCCTCGATGTGTGGTATTTCTACGGTTGGGAATACAATATTGACTATTACATGGCAGTTTTAAGTCCTGAGCGGCGACTAGTCAATGTAGTCCATCTATTTGGCTCATTCTTCAAAAATAAACTGCTTCTATTGGCATTCTTCCTGGCTGGTGTGAGTCGCTTGATTTATGGCGTCTTAAAATATGGATGGAAAGAGATTCTCAGCCCCTTGTACCTTATCCTCATTTGGTGCTTTTGGGATTTCTTGGGGACCATTACAGGAGGGAGAGACTTCGGCCATTATATTTTTCAGTTTTTGCCTGCTTTCTCCCTGTGCACAGGATACACTGTAGAGCGCATGTACAAATGGAGCCGTCACACACCAAGTTATCACATGCTCTGGAAGGGAGCTACTTTGGTGCTGATCTCTTTGGCACTGATGCTTCCGATGGTACTGACCGCTCGAAAATACATGTATCCCGTTCTGTGGCGGATGGCGAATCCCATTCTTCCTGTTTCTCAATACATCAAAATTCATACAGATCCGACAGACCAGATTTTTGTATGGGGTTTTATTCCCATCTACTATGTGGAGTCGGGGCGTCAGCCTGCCAGTAGATTCATCTTCAATAACTTCCAGTCGGGACTGATTCCTATTGAAAACTACGATGATCCTGATGTGTCAGATTTTGTCGTGCCAGGGGCTATGGATACCCTCATAAGAGAAATCCAGGAGGCTCAACCCGCCTTTATCATAGATACAAGTCCAGATCAAAGAAGCTTCTACGGATACCATCCCATTAGCCGATACCCTGTACTCCAACAGTACGTAGACGAAGCATATATGCTGGATACAGAATTCCATGAAAAATATCCCAACGAACAGGTGCGGATGTACAAGCGGAAAGAAAAATAAAAAATAGACCGAGGAGAAGGGCTCTTCGGTCTAGAATCGTTAGGCATGGAATCTGTAGGTCTGACTCTACATCTATCCTCTCCAGGTGAGGCTTTCCTCATTCATCTTGTCGCATACACTTTTATTGGAGATGACTTGAGTCGCGAGCTGAATCGCTTCTACAAGTTGTGTTTCTGACAATTGATGAATCAAAGGGCCTTGTCCCGTCGCATGGTCCTGCCATTTTCCCTGAAAGAGTTGGTCATACACGACGCGTAGCAAGCAGTGATTTTCCACAATCGCATAATCGCCACGTTGGGCAATTTCTGGAAAAACTTCGTTGGCGAGATAGCGGAGGTGTTCCTTGAGTTGTGTTTTGGGGTTGGATTGAACTTCAAATAAAGTAAAAGACATATCGCAATAGTTTGAGGTATTTGACAGTGAAATGAACGAAGTAAAGGGCATCTGCTAGCAAATCAGATGCTTAGGTAGTTAGTATGAGGCGTATGCAAAAGCAATAATTCCCAATATAGGACGCTTTGATTCTGTTTAAAAAACAAAAATCATCTCTCTCCCCAACATTTGCTTGTTTAGGAGAGATCAATAAGACAAAAAGAATGGAAGATTGGACTATTCTCTATTCTTCCCCATGAAGACATTCACTTTAGGATTCATGGGATTCCCTGAAGTTCGGCGGAAAGAGACAATCTGACCCACATGGTAAATGGCATCGGCTATCGGCCCATTGATGATGTGCCAAAAAGAGGCCTCTGATGTACGCTCTCCTCTTTGAAAAATGATGGCGTATTGCTCGATCTCTTCCTCCGAACTTGCCGCATACAGGTCTCTTGCTATTTGAAGGTTGGTTAATGTGGCAGCTCTTTTCTCCTCAAATGTCATCGATACTTCCTCTCGCGGGCGAATATTGGGCTTTCGTTGTGGATTGAGGGCGATCATTTGTGAAAGTTCATACAAGTGATGAATGGTTTCTCCTGCACTTCGCGCATCGTCACTCGGCTTAAAATCTAGATCCTCCTGACGTAGCCCTTCCGTCGCCCAATAATAGCGATAGCCTAGACCATCAATCATACGCGCCATGATGCTGCCCGATTGATAATTCGTAGGATAGGCTTCAATAGATTCAAAGGGAAGGCGAGATGTTGTATCCTGAGCATGCACATTCATAAGGAAAACCAATGAGAAAGTAAGAAACGGTAATAGGATTTTCATAGGATAGAATAGGTGAAAAGTAAAATCAGAAACAATAATATTACGAAAAAAGAGGGGAGTTCGAGCCTTGATCTTCTAATGGATCTTTAGAGGATAATTTTGATATGCACATAGCTGAATGTAACTTTCAGAGTTAGGAGGGAAGGCTTTCCCAGATAGACATCTGATCTGCGTCTTCCTTTCCTATTTTTTCGACAATCAATTTTCTGCAACAGACAATTATCCAATTATATACCTATGAATCGTTTGATTTTATTGCTGCTGGTCGTCTTGACATTGGCAGGGGCGGATTTGGCTCAGGCACAGGTGTACCTTTCGAAGGAGCCATTGGCACATACATTTTCTATTGTGGCGCGTGACCCCAAAACAGGGGAGATGGCTGTAGGTGTGCAAAGTCACTGGTTTTCAGTGGGAAGCATTGTATCTTGGGGTAAGTCAGGCATAGGAGTAGTCGCTACACAGTCCTTTGTCAATCCTGCTTATGGTCCCAAAGGACTTGCGATGCTGGAGCGTGGAAGCAGTGCCAAGGAAGCATTGGCTGTTTTGCTGGAGGAGGATGAGGGCCGTGACGTGCGCCAGGTTGCGATCCTGGATTCCAGAGGAGAAGTCGCCGTCCACACAGGGAAGTCCTGTATCCAGGCAGCCTCCCATCAGGTGGGAGACAATTTTTCGGTCCAAGCCAATATGATGCTCAATACGGATGTGGTGCCTGAGATGCGCCGCGCGTTTGAAGAAAGTGAAGGAATGTCCCTAGCAGAGCGGGTGCTGGAAGCGATGACGGCTGCACAGACGGCAGGAGGAGATATCAGAGGCCAGCAATCGGCTGTATTGCTCGTGGTAAGTGGCCAAGGAGTGGAGAATGAATGGGAAGACAAACTCATAGATCTACGCGTGGATGACCATCCCAATCCTGTGGAGGAACTCGGACGTTTGCTGCGTGTGCATCGAGCCTATGAGCACATGAACAATGGCGACCTCGCGGTAGAGAAAGGCAATATGAAACTGGCTTTACAAGAGTATGGCGCGGCAGAGGCGATGTTTCCTAAGAATCTAGAGATGAAATACTGGAAGGCCGTTGCCATGACCAACAATGGACAAGTAGATGAGGCAATGCCGATTTTCAAGTTGATCTTTGATGAAGATCCCAACTGGAAGGAGCTGACGCGTAGACTTCCAGCCTCAGGCTTGCTACTCATTGAGCCAGAGCTCGTAGAACAAATCTTGGCCCTCTAATGTGGAATAGACTTAAAAAAATCGGACCTGGAGCGATGATTGCCGCTGCTTTCATCGGCCCAGGGACGGTCACTACAGCGAGTCTTGCAGGAGCTTCCCAAGGATATGTTTTGCTATGGGCCGTAGTTTTTTCAGTCCTGGCGACGCTGATCCTTCAGGAGATGGCCGCTAGGCTTGGCGTGGTGGGGAAGATGGGATTGGGAGAAGCCATTCGGGAGAAAATTCAGCATCCGATTTTGAAGTGGCTGTCGATAGGGCTGGTGCTAGGCGCGATCCTGGTAGGCAATGCGGCTTATGAAGCAGGAAACTTGTCAGGGGCAGTCATCGGCTTTGAAAGTGATGCCAATTATATGCTATGGGGGATTGGCGTAATCGCGCTGGTGCTTCTCCTTTGGCAAAAACAACAAATCATTCAACCCTTCTTGGTGATGCTTGTCGTCTTAATGAGTGGTGTCTTCATTACGGCTGCACTCTGGGCCAAGCCTGATTGGAGCGCAGTCTTGCAGGGCATGTTTATCCCTCACCTCCCCAATGGCACCGCCTTGACGGTCGTCGGCCTCATCGGGACGACCGTCGTACCCTACAACTTATTTTTACATGCCTCGACCGTCCAAGGAAAGTTCTCAGGACCTGACGCCCTCAAGGATGCTCGCTGGGATACTGCACTTTCGATTGGACTAGGAGGTTTGATTACATTGGCGATCATGATCTGCGCATCGGCTGTGGTCTATAGCCAGGGGCAAAGTATCAGCAATCCTGCCGAACTCACAGGTCAATTGGTACCCGTCATGGGAAATTGGGCGAGAGGTGCTTTGATGATCGGTTTTCTCGCGGCAGGTCTTTCTTCGGCAATCACAGCTCCCTTGGCAGCAGGCTTGACCGCAAAAGAGCTTTTTCCCCGTATCAAGAACATCGCGATTTATGTGGCAGTGATTATCTTATGTGTCGGCTTGTATTTTGCTGCTAGTGGTCGTAAGCCATTGGACGTCATTCTCTTCGCTCAAGTTGCCAATGGGTTGCTGCTGCCGATCATTGCAGGATTCCTCCTGTGGATCATGAACGATCGTGGCATCATGGGAAAGGACGTCAATAAGACAGCTCGAAATATATTGGGCGTCTTTGTTTGGCTTGTGGCGCTAGGAATCGGTATCAGAGGAGTCGGTCGTGCCTTTGGATTCTTTTAACCCAATATTCTCCACTATGGACATCAATTGTGACATGGGAGAAAGCTATGGACGCTTTCGTGTAGGCAATGATGCTGCCCTTATGCCTTATATTTCCTCTTGCAATCTGGCTTGTGGTTTTCATGGCGGAGACCCCTTGACCCTGAAACAAACGATACAGCTTGCCAATGAGTGTAAGGTATCCATTGGCGCTCACCCCAGTTTCCCTGATCTGCAAGGATTTGGGAGGCGGAGAATGGAAATGAAGCTAGCAGACTTTGAAGCCCTGATGCAATATCAGCTTTATGCGGTCGCAGGGATGGTCCATGCAGAAGCGCAGCAGCCTTTGCATCATGTCAAACCACATGGCGCTTTATACCATTTCCTGTCTACTGAAAAAGCCTATGCGCTGGCGCTCATGCAGATCATGCATCAATGGGATGCTGAACTTATCTTATATGGAGCTGCCCATAGCGACATGCATCTGTGGGCAGCAGAAGCGCAAGTGCCTTTTTGGGCAGAAGCCTTTATGGATCGGAGATACGAGGCGGATGGGACCCTGAGATCTAGACAATTTCCCGATGCTGTCATCACAGATCCTCAGGAAGCGGTAGACCAGGCCTTACGCATCATCCATGAGCAAAAGGTCCGAACGGTCTCAGGAGAGTTGATTGGTATAAATGCCCAGACACTTTGTATTCATGGGGACAATGAAAGTGCACCTGCCATTTTGAAGTTACTTTCTTCATTCCTGCAAACTTGAGCTATGTTTGAGGTGATTCCATATGGTCCACAGGCATGGTTGGTCAATTTTGAGCAGATAATTGATCCTGGAATCCATGCACAAGTTCTCTCAGTCAAAACGATGCTGGAAGTAGAACTTGCAGAACCGATTACTTTTTTGATTCCAGCTTATGCTTCCTTGACCATTGGATTTGAAACAGAAAAAGCAGGGAAGACCATTTACGATTATCTTCAAGACTTAAAAGAAACCTCGCTTCCGCATCATGCTCATGGACAGGGTAACATATGGAAGATTCCTGTATGTTATGAGGCCCCATATGCACTAGACAAAGATGCAATTCAGGCATTGACAGGACTTTTGTGGGAGGAGGTGGTACATATGCATACTAGAGAGAAATACCAAGTATATATGCTGGGGTTTCGGCCTGGATTTGGATACATGGGAAAATTACCTGATCGGATCAGTTTGCCTCGTAAGCAGACCCCCAGGCTCCAAGTACCTGGATGTTCGGTAGGGATTGCAGGAAGGCAAACGGGGATTTATCCTGTAGAAGCTCCTGGTGGATGGCAGATTGTGGGTCGTTGTCCTATTTCTCCCTTCCAGCCTCAGCAGGAAGATCCCTTTTTATTTTCAGTAGGTGACAGCGTTCAGTTTGTGGCAGTGACAGAGGCAAAGTATCAATATTGGCAGGCGTTGCATCAGGCGGGAAGTTGGCAAAGAGAGATGTGGCATGGGGAAGGCTAGGGTAGAGGTGTTACATCCAGGCATGCTGACGCTCGTTGTAGATCAAGGCAGAATGGATTATGCGTCCTACGGTGTACCTGTAGGAGGGGCACTGGACGCGCGATCTGCCAAGATGGCTCATGCTTTGGTAGGGAATCCTCCTCATGGTCCACTATTAGAAATAACCTGGATGGGCCCTCGCTTACTATTTCGTCAAGAGGTTTGTATAGCACTCACAGGCGCCGACTTGTCCGCGAAACTCGATCACGATTCTTTTCCCATGAATCAATGCGTGCAAGTTCCAGCAGGATCGATCCTGACATTTGGTCGAGCGAAGCAAGGCGTACGGGCCTATTTAGCTATAGGAGGTGCGTGGCATGTTCCTGAATGGCTAGGGAGTGCTACTGCTTTGCCGAGCGAATTGGAGGACATCCTTCCCCAAAGTCGGCTAAATAAGGGGGATGTGCTTATGGTCGAACCCTCCGATGGAAATTCCGCATGGCCTATTGTCCCAGAAGATATATTTCATCCCCAAACTGAAATCACGATTCACCCTGGTCCCGAATTTCAGTTATTCACCCGTGAGAGTCTGGCTCGATTTTTTAGCTACGCTTATCAACTCCAGCCTGAATCCAATCGCATGGGCTTTCGCCTTCAAGGTCCTGCTCTCCAACTAGAAAAACCTACCGAATTGATTTCATCGGGTGTCATGCCAGGTGTCATACAGGTCAGCCATGATGGACAGCCTATTATTTTGATGGCAGATGCGCAGACCAGTGGAGGGTACCCTCGGCTAGGTGTAGTTTCAAGTAAGGGAATGCAACAGGTGGCCCAGTGGCAGCCCGGAACTCATAAGCGTTTCATACTCGCCATTAAGTGAGATATGCGCATGATGATGTGGAGAGCTCGTGAGGTTTAGGGGGAAATGAGTACAAAATTATGTGAGAGAAAGGCTATTTTTCGAGAAAAAATCTGTTCTTTATCTGTGTCAAGTTCTCAGAGAAACTTATGGCCGATACCTCATTTCCACAACTCTCAACCTGGGATGTGAACCAGAAAGTCAATCGATTCATATTGAATCACATTGAGGAGTCCCTCTTGATGGAACGCCCATCAGAAACAGCACCTTCCATCGGGGAGCAGTTTGGGCGTATGCATACCGTCCGTTTGATGTGGTTGCAGGTGGCAGCTCCTGACTTGTGGCGTTCACTACAGCGGATCGATAAGCAACAGATAAGGTCCACCATCTACTTGCAACAGCGTTTGAAGGCTTCCGCACATGCCATACGTGAGTTGATGATTCACAGCTTCGCACAAGGCAAGGTCACAGGATTCTCTAGTACGCCTGATGTTTTCCTGTCCTATCTGATTGCCCATGAATCGCACCACCGTGGACAGATTTTGCTCACACTTAAGATAAATGATCATCAGATCCCTGAAGAATTTGAACAAGCGATTTGGGATTGGGGGAAAATGGCCAAATGAGGGATGAACATTTCCGAATAATAAGGTTAGAAGACTGACGGATAAGCTTTTTCTTCCCTGTTGAAAAATATTTTTCTGTCATTTATTGAAAAAAACCAGATAAAAGTAGATATTTGCCCTTCCAAAAAAGAATCTACTAGTAAAAGACATATATCATGGCACGAGTTTGCGACGTAACTGGAAAGCGCACAGCTGTTGGAAACAACGTATCAAAGGCGAATAATAAAACTAAGCGTAAGTTTTATCCAAACCTGCAGAAAAAGCGTTTCTATCTTCCTGAGGAAGACCGTTGGATCACTTTGAAAGTATCTACGTCTGCGCTACGTACCATCAACAAGCGTGGCATTACAGCTGTGGTGAAAGATATGCGTGCAGAAGGTAAGAAAGTATAATTCTTGTCTGCACGTTTTGTTTAGGACTCAAATTGCCCTAAGGGTGATTTGAGTTTTTTGTTTATTTGCCCATCGTTTGTCACGAAGGCAACCCTCAAGGGCAGTTTCTTCGTCTTTGCAAGCAGAACAATACTTGAAATGATCAGAATATTCTTCCTTCTTTCCCTAGGTGTCAGTTTTTTTGGGCAGTTACAAGCCCAAGTTTGGAGTCGGTCAGGCTTTCCTGCCCCTCAAGATGCCCATATGGCGCTGCGCCAATTTCCATGTGGAGGTATAACCGTCTTTGAAGAATCATTTTCAGATACGACGCTTCCTACAGGTTGGCTAGCATTGGACCTTGATGAGCAAAGCCCGCGATTCGAAGTAAGCTTGCTTACGCCTGAACCAGGATGGCAACTCGTACCCGATTTCAAAGATCCTGTCGGAAATAATACCGTACTTGCCTCTCCTTCGTGGTACGACAATGATACGGTTGCTTCCAACGATTGGCTGATTACGCCTCTTATTCAAAACCTCCCTGTGCGTACCTGCCTTTCATGGTATGCGTACTCACAAGACGAATTTTTCCCTGAGAGCTACGAAGTGTGGCTGACCACCTCTGGTAACACAGTGGACGATTTTCTGAACAATGGCACGATCATTTATGCTGACTCTGCAGAAGGCTCGGAGCTGGATTACACCTCTATCTCTTTAGATGCATACGCTGGGCAATCGGTTTACCTTGCCTTTCGCCATATTTCTCAAGATAAGTTTGTCTTGGCATTGGATGACATCCGCTTGGCTCAAGTAAATTCAAGTGATTTTGCTGTATTCTCCATAGATGAAATTCGCTCCAATATCAATGAAGTCATCGCGATTTCAGGCTCTATCATCAATCGTGGCCTCGATACGATTAGAATCGATTCATCCATTTTGACACTCTCTTACAGCATCGATGGTGTAGATTCCCCCCAATATGTCCTGGATCGTCTGTTTGTACTTCCTCCCAATGACACGGTAAATTTCATCCACAATAGTCCATGGGTACCCACAGAAAATAGGGTCTATGAGGTGAAAGTATGGTTTGACGCGTTGAGTTTTGACGTCTTTAATGAGAATGATACCCTGACCGTTCAGCAGGCAATCGGTACCGCTACTTCCATACAGGGTGTGGAGACTTTGCCTATTACTGTCTATCCTAACCCTGCTAAGGATCAGCTATTTGTCTCCGTAGATGGCACCCTCAACGGATGGCGTGTCGAGTTAAGGGATTTGACGGGGAGGCTGGTTCAAGAGCATGCGCTCAATACGCGCAAGCAAGCCATTTCGACAGCTAAATTGTCTGACGGTATCTACATGGTACGCTTGGTGAATGTGGATGGAAGAACTCAGATAGAGAAGATTCGTGTGGCACGCTGATGATCCTCTGTGCGCATGTTTCAAATATTTGGTTCAAGTAGGTGGATGACAGACATGGCTCCATGCATTGGATGCACACATAAAAACGTGGAACACTGTCCCCTCGAGATTGTGTCTGGAGTATGTATTTAGCTTCAGTTTCAAACTGAGGGAGGCAAGTTTTATATTACGTTCTCTAGAATTACCTTATCCCCGTCCTCTTTCGATCCAGATGATCTCTCCGCTGGTATTGATGTAGGCATAGAGACCATCATAATCATTGTGGATGGGACCCAAACGAACAGGTGCGAGCCCGTTTTCGAAGAATCCTGCCCACCTGAACTCGAAGCCACTAATCATGGACCTGTCAGGGCGAAGGTATCCCCATAGTCCTCCCCGTTTGACGGGGGCGAATCCATTGATGAAGCCCTTGGCTTCTTGATACGTAGGGTTGATTTTAAACTCGCCTTTGTAATCAATGAAGCCCCATTTACCTCCTGTCTCTTCCGTAGAGGTCAATAATTGAGGATAGATAATCGGGTGTGCCAATTTGCTACCCACCAGGGCGGGCGCCATCCCTTCTCCGAATCGTCCGATCCAGTCAAAGTCAGGAGGTGTATGAAAGGCTCCGTCCCTGTCGATCAAGACCACACGACGCTTGGTCAGATCATCTATCTTCTTCTGGCCTCGCCAGTAAGGACGTACCGCTGCATATCCATTGTGAAAGGGTGTGACGAAGATATATTGTTTGTACAATTCATTTCCTTGTCTATCTATCACCTTTCTACGATTTCTCGCATCCACCACAAAGGCTAGTCCATCCTCAAATTCTGCGGGAAACTTAAAGCTGGGAGGAATGACGATATTTCCTTTCTTATCTATATATGCCCAAAGATCTTCTCCCGTAGGACTGTTGTCAATCAGGACATTGGCGATGCCGTCGTGGAAGCACCTCGCAGAAAGGATGCGGAGTTTACTCCCGTCGATGACCACGGAGTCCCGTATATTGATGTACTTCCAGTATTTGGTAATGTCTTTTACGGCTGCGAGACCTTCGGAGAAAATATATCCCTCGTGGCTGACATCCCCCAACTCTCTCAGGTTGAAAGGAGCGCCTGAAAGTACAGGAGAGAAGTATTTGGGATTGATTTTGATCCTTCCGTCTTGATTCACAAATCCCCACTTGCCTCCTTCTGGCATATAACCTCTGCTTCCATCTCCTCCGATATTGATAGCTCCATAGCCCTCTGCAAAGGGCATCGCATAGGCAAACTGTGGAGGTACGACCGTTTCCCCTTCCTCATTGATGTAGCCAAATTGGTTGCCTTGCCACGAAACGAGCAGAGCGGGACCTTGTATTCCTCCAGAACCATTGTTGCAGCTCCATAGACTCAGTCCCAGGATCAAACAGCTATAAGTGAGTAGGATATGGGGTTTCATAATCAAAGAGAGAAACAGTTAGCTTCAAGTATTACTTTATCAATACGCACTCAATATACTGATGTTCAGGATGAGATGAAAGAAAATAAATTTATGGATATATAGGACGGTGGACCATATGATCCTATCATTTCCTTCTTAGCAAATAAGCGGTAGAAAAAATCCTCCTGAGTTCCTATTTGAAGGAATGCAGGAGGAAAGGGGGAAGATGGTTACATCTATTTGTTTTACTTACCTTTGAAGGCAGGATCTCGCTTTTCGAGGAATGCTTGTGTCCCTTCTCGGCCATCCTCAGAATTCAAAGCTTTGGCAAAGTTCTGGGCTTCAATCTCGTAGCCATTGCAGTCTTCGTATCCGTTGCGGCTATTATAGCCAGCATTGATGGCATTGAGGGTGTGACGAATGGCTAGGGGCGACTGTTTGTATGCCTTTGTGAGAATAGCTAGGGCTTTTTCCAGCAGTTCGCCACGCGTTGTTACGTAGTTGACTAAGCCTAAACGGTAGGCCTCTTCGGCTGTGATCATGTCACCTGTGATCAAGAGCTCGGTGGCTTTGCCACGTCCGATCAGTTGTGCTAGCCGCTGTGTCCCACCGTAGCCTGCGATCAGGCCTAGCTTTACTTCAGGCTGACCAAAGCGCGCGTTTTCGGAAGCGATGCGAATGTGACATGCCATGGCGAGTTCACATCCCCCACCTAAGGTGTAGCCATTGATTGCTGCGATGATGGGCTTGTGGCAGTTTTCAATTGCAAAAAATACTTTTTGCCCATATTGGCTAAACGCAATAGCGGAAGACTCATCTAGCCCTGTAAACTCAGATATATCTGCACCTGCTGCAAACGCTTTGTCCCCAGCACCTGTAATGATTGCACCTTTGATGGCATCATCTGCATTCATCTTCTGGACAGCATCATATAGCTCTTCGAGAAGTTCGCGCTTGAGTGCATTCAGGACATTGGGACGGTTCAGAGTGATAATCAGAGTAGGTTCCTGTCGAGTTATTTGGAGTGTTTGGTACATTAGAGTGTATTTGTAATATATAACTAACGGTTTATGCCTCCTGACATATATACAAAAAGTTGGAAAGTGTACGAGACACCTTCCAACTTATTTATTCAGTGAGGTAATATAGATAGCCTATGCTCACTTTTTTTGCTTTCACCTTATTCTTTGGTCGAAAGATTAGGATCAAAATCATCAAAGCCTTCACCCTCTAAATCATCCCCCATTCCAGGATAAAACTCAGAACGCATCAAGTACTCGATTTCCTCCATCGTCTGCTGTGTTTGCTCCGTCTCAAAGAGGAGATTTTCAATCATGATATCCTCTCGTTCTGTATTCTGGAGTGTCATCGGCTGGTCTTTGATGTATTCGACCATTTCTTCAATCGTCTGTAACTGTTCTTCGATGACCTCACGATTCTCTCGGACCTTGTGATAATTGTCCATACGCATCTCCAACAGCTTCAAGCGCTTTTCTTTGACTTTGCGCAAGCGGCTAGAAGCATTTTTGAGCTCCTGGTTAAGTCGATCAATTTCTTGCACCGTACGCTGGATGACCGTTTCGTTTGTCAGTTCGGGAAATTTATCCTTGAAGTACAACAAACGCGCATAGGATAATTCGATGGCATTGAGCTTGTTCAGAAAGCTGTTGACCAATGAAGGCACAGCGGTATTCAGCTTTTTAAAGCCCTCTCGCACATCTTTGATGCGCTTGCGGAGCTTGTCAAAACGCTGCTGTGATTCTAGGGTCAATTCATTGTAGTAGTCGACCAGCGTTTTGGTCTTCTGGAAGGCATCAATATCTTTTTGATACTTCGCATTGATGGCACGAATAAATCGAGGATTGCGGCTAATGGTACTAAGTGTAATCAACTCTGCACCTCCTGCAATGAGCAGGATTGAAGCAATGAGCAAACCTGATTCTCCCATTCCAATCGCATTCCCAATAAAATCTGCAAATGAAACACCAATCGCAGCCAGACCTGTAATTGACGCCATGATGGTCAAGTGTACGGGCCAAAAAAATGCTTCTTTGGTGTAATTAATGAATTTCTGTATGCGTGCCGAACCTTTTTTTGACTTTGCCAAGGTCTATGTATTTTTTACTTATAAACGAGGGCCCAGTTGCCCATAACAATTCTCCTCACATCCTTTCCTCATTCTCAGGCGCAATTGACCTAATCATATTACGCACAATTCGGGTGAACTGTTTGCCTCAAAAACCTTACATTTTTCTATCAAACATGATTTTATTGCAAATCACGTGACATTTGATGTAAAGATAAAGACCTGCCGCTAACCACGAAGCTGGAAATTACGAATCCATCGATAAATATGAAAGAAGTTTTAGATGAGAAAACCAATATCTGTACATTTCTCTCCTATCTTTCTATTTATCCCAGTGTGTCTACTGCTGATTGCATTCGCTTGAGGGTTTCTTCTTTGCCAATCAAGGCCGCAATATCAAAAACCCCAGGACCCCCTGCTACGCCTGTAAGCGCTAGTCTCAGAGGAGCGAGGACTTTGCCTGTGCCTAGTTCTCTTTCTTCCAGGTATGCATCGAAAATGGATTTGATGGACTCTGTATTCCAAGACGTAAGGGCCTCAAATTTATTTTTTAAACTAATGACAATCTCTCCTGTATCAGGTTTCCAGCGTTTTTTGCTCATTTTGGCATCGTAGCTGGTAGGTGTCACGAAAAAATAGGGGGCCATCTCCACAAAATCTTGGATGACCGTGACGCGCTCTTGCATGAGTTCAATCACCTTGGCTAGATATGCATCTGAAGGAACATCATAACCATGCTTTGCTGCAATGGGTTGAACCAGTGAAAGTAGATCCTCAGGTTGATACTGGCGGATGTAGGTTTGGTTGAACCACTTTAATTTATCCAAATCAAAGTTGGTAGCAGAGTTGCCGATACGCTCTAGGGAGAATAACTCTATCAATCGATCCTCATTCATGACCTCTTCATCATTGCCAGGAGACCAGCCCAGCAGCGAAAGGAAGTTCATGAGTGCATCAGGTAGATAGCCATCCTCTCTATATCCTGTAGAGACACTGCCGTCTTCTGAAGTCCACTGGGTAGGGAAAACAGAAAATCCGAGCTTATCGCCCTGACGTTTGGACATCTTACCCTTTCCGTTGGGATTCATGATAAGGGGTAGGTGGATAAACTTGGGAATGGCCGCCTCCCAGCCCAAAGCACGATACAGCATCACGTGAAGGGGAGTAGAAGAAAGCCACTCTTCTCCACGAATGATATGCGTGATGCCCATATGGTAATCATCCACAATCACAGCCAAGTGGTAGGTGGGCATCCCGTCGCTCTTGAGTAGAATCTTATCATCCAATTGAGAGGAATGGAAAACCACCCAATCTCTCACGATGTCGTGGAAGCGAATCTCCTCTTTGCGCGGCATCTTGAATCGAATGACGTATTTATCCCCTCTTGCTAGTCTTGCTTGTACCTCCTCTTCAGATAGGGTCAAGCTATTGGTCATCGTATTGCGTGTGATGTAGTTGTACTGCTGTACCTGTGAACCTGCTTCTTTGAGTCGCTCACGCATCGCGTCAAGGTCCTCGGGCGTATCAAAGGCATAGTAAGCATGCCCATCAGCAATCAATTGGTCGGCAAATTTTTGATAAAGCCCTTGTTCTTTGCGGAGACTTTGCCTGTAAGGACCGTAATCGCCCCCTTCTTGTACCCCTTCGGTGAAGGTAATGCCTAACCAAGCCAGTGCTTCATTGATATAGGTCTCCGCACCTGGGACATAACGCGTTCTGTCTGTGTCTTCGATGCGTAGGATGAAGCGGCCATTGTGTTTCTTGGCAAAAAGGTAATTGTACAGGGCGGTACGTACCCCCCCGATGTGCAAAGGTCCTGTAGGACTGGGCGCAAATCGCACGACTACTTGATCACTCATATGCAGGATAAACTTTCAGGGTTCAGCTGACGATGCTGATAGTTTTTGTATAACTAATTCTTTGGCGCAAAGTTAGCAGAAACCTGATCAGAGAACAGCGTCAATTTTCATTTTTCATCACAATAAAAAATAGAGCCTAGCAGAGACGTCTATTTATAGCGTCGCTGCTAGGCATATGGGTATATAGACGCCATGAATGGCGTCTCTACTAGAATTTTCCTTGATACTTCTGTGTCCACTTGTTTGCGGTGGTGAATACGCGCATGACATTAAAGCCAAAGTGGATATCTCCCGCTAGCCAATCGCCGTCTGTCTCTGTCAAGAACAGGTTGTCTGTCATCGAGCGGGTATTGCTGAATACCAGCTGGAATACGTGCCCTCCTGTTTCTATGTCGATGCCTACCCCTAGGTAGTTACGGAACTCGTCACTCAGTTGATCGGGAAGCACATAGTAATATTCTGCATTGAGGGTTAGGCTACGTGTAAGTTTGATTCGTCCCCCAATTCCTCCTGCCAACACCACGTTGGATTCAGCAGCGGTGGGGACCAAGTTGCGATGTACGACGGTCGGCATGATTTGGACGGACAAGCGCTCGGAGAACTTACGTGCGATCAAGAGCTGGTGTACATAGGAATAACGATAGGCTCTTTTGAAGTTTTCCTCAGGAATTGTCAGCCCGAGCGAAGCCGTGCGGAGTGTATTGACTGCTGCGGTGCTTTGGCCAGCCAGCGTGATGGGCATTTTGCGTGCGCCTGTGCTCTGGCGAAGTAGTTTCCATTTGACAAAGCCATCATAGGTCTTTTTGATATTGCTTCGTCCTGCGCCGATCGTCAGCCAAGGCGTGATTCCTTGCTCGAGGCCGATACGGATATTTGCCTGATCGAGCCCGTAGAGTTCATACAGGCCGCCATTCAGTCGACCAAAACGGTGAGAAATAATCATCTGCATCACCCCTGGAGCTGGCATTTCGATGGAGTGTCCATTGATGATTCTAACAGTTTTGAAGGTGGCAATGGTATAATCTGTGCGGGGCTCCTCTTCTGCATCCAGGAGATCTAATAGATCATCCTGAGCAAATATTCCCTGCATGCCGACGAGTAGTAAGAGGGAGAATAGATAGGATTTCATGTAGGTAATGGATTGAATACGGTGAAACATGATGGGGAAGACAGGGAAAGTTATCAAAGTCCTTTGCCTGAGGGATCAGACAAAGGATTTGTACAATGTATTACTTAGTATAGGTTACATCGACTTGTATGTCAATATTCTCTGCGATGTTGGAACGGTAGAGCGCAGGTACATCTACTTCGTACTCTTCCAGTACGATCGTAAACTTAGCTGTAGCCTGAACCCCTTCTCCACTGACAGAGAGCTTGCCAGGTGTGCTGACAGCTTTCGTGACACCGTGAATCGTAAGATCTCCTGCTACTTCTACATCGTATGTTCCTTCTTTGGTGAGATCAAGATCTGCGAAGTCCTGGATCTGTCCTTTGAAGGTTGCTTTGGGGAATTTATCAGACTCTACATATTTTTCGTTGAAGTGCTCTTGCATCAAGGCTTTTTTGAACTGAAAGCTTCTCATCAAAGCTTGGAAAGCAAGATTACCGTTGGAGGCGTCCATGACTGTACCTACTTGATAGTTGTGTGCCTCGATGGTCTCCAATCCTGTTTCAGAAACAAACCATACATGGCCTGTCTTGGAGATCATACGCTGAGCAGACAGACTGCCAAAAAATCCGAGGAAGAGTAGGGCAAATACGATGGATTTCATAATTGATAGATTAGGAATGTTTACTTAAAATTGATGTTGTATAGGGCTGGCAATAGTTGAACTTACGATTATTATTTCTTAGTTGTCGGGGGAGCCTAAGTTGATCCAGGCTCGAATTTGATCGATTTCGCAGTCATTCATTTTTCCTCCTCCCTTGGGCATCCTGGAAAAGCCTGCCTCATGTGCAATAGATCCGATCATACGAACCTGCCATTTTACGACCTCCTCATGCGAATCTAGCCGAACACCTGCGCTGGCACTGATTCCTTGATGACATCCTACACAGCCGTAGGAGTTGAGTAAAGGAAAAACATCTGCTGTGAAGGAAACGTTTGACGTATCGCAGGTAACTGGTGCGACGAGTAAATCTTCTTCTTTGTCAAAGGTACAACTCGATAGCAACCCTAGGCAAAGACACAGGACGATTATGAGCCTAGCTGATCCAGGCATCGCGTTGGAATGAAACATAATGGATGAAATGGTTAAATCTTGATTGTTTTCAAATGCTTATTTTACTTGTACACATCTTGCCAAGCTCACTTCTGAGAATAAATCTGCATATCCTGTACAGAATCCCTTGACTGAGAGCGCATCGCCTATGGCGACATCTTTCAGCTCCTCGTTGGCTTCGGGTTCGAAGGCGCAATTGACAGTTCCTGTCCCTGCTTCCATGATGATGACCATACCTGCTGGGGTTTCTGATTTTTGGCTTATTCGACCTTCTACCCGAATGATTTGGTTCAGATAGGTGCTTTGCGCTTGGGCTTCATCAGTCATGAACTGGGTTACGAGCTCTCCTGCTGGGAGAGAAAAAGCGGCATCCTGCTCGCTGGCTTTCTCTGGAGCTAGATTATACATATAAAGTCCTACGGCAGCGCCTACAGAGGCTAAAATGAGGGCGATGAGTATGAGCGAATTCCTATTCATGCTGGGTGTATGTGAGATTCAGAGAAACAGTAAGTATGATAGCGTGTGTGAGTTTGGTCTTACTTCAAAAGGTATTTTAAAATGATCATCCATCATGTAGGCTATATAACTGGTGAATGAACGACTACCCTCACTTTTCATGCTGTTTTTTGATGCAAATTTCTATGTTAAAACTGTTAGATGTACTGGTCTTTGCATCAAAAGGTTGATCCTATTTGCTTGAAAATAATGAATTTAGCACAATAAATGTTGAAATTCCCCTTATATGGGGACGACGCATAATGGGTAAATCCTCATTTTAGATGGGAGGGTATCTCCCCCTTTTGGGGGATGGCGTGAGGAGACCGCGTGTTACCTTTTGATGGATGCTTGAGGAGCAATTGCTTGAAACGCCCAGTTCCAGTTTTCTAGGATAAATGGCTCAAATTCTCCTGCCTGGTTAAGGGGGAGAAAAGTAGATATTTTCAGGTATTGATAGGTCTTGAGGTGGTATTCCCAGTCTGATCTCTGCCATGCCTGCCATTCAGCCCATGGTCCTTCATCTTGCATCCACAACCAAGGAGATTCATGTTGGGCGATGAAAAAGGAGAAAGGTGCTTGCTGGCGTATGTCCCACAGTCTGTCCTTACATGCTTCTAGAGGTTTGCCCGTCAATATGAGGTGAAAACTAAATGCATCTCCCCAAAGCATCATGCTGCGGATCAGGAGCATGTCATCCCCTGAAAAGTATCTTGGAAAATCTAGCACCCGATAGGGATAAGTCTGGTAATTCTCCCCCTTGGAGAGCTTACCTGCTGTTTGAAAATAAGGATGGTCAATTTTGTGGGTAGACGTGATCTGTTGATAAAGCTGTTGGAGTTGTGCTTCTACCTTTTCACAGATTCGAAACTTCAGGGGAAAGAAATCTTGATCTTGAAGCGTTTCAAGTTCGTATGGAGATAACCAGCTTGCTTCATTCATGTTCTGTATTCTTTCTCTGTTGCTCGTATACTTCCAGCCAGAATTTCCGTTTGAGGGCATCCCCAAAGATGGAGATCCCGCTATTCGTCGCTACGAGACCGATTGTGCCCATGAGTACCCACCACCACCAGGGGCTTCCATCCATTTTCCATATGATTCCCTGTCCTGTGAGACTGAGACCTAGGCCGATGCAGGCAAGTCCTGCTGGAGCCATCCATTTCCAATGACGATAATAATCGGGTGTTTCGGGAAGTTTCATATGGGGATTTTAGAATGGAACGAATAAACTGCTGCCTGTGGTGGAATGTTTGATATAAGGTAGGGAAGGAATAATTCAGGTCGCTTGGTCCACAATAAGTAAATCTATGACGATAGGAAAAGAATTCGAAGAATGACGTGAAGGGTTGATTGTGAGGTGCTAAGGGGAAATGTGAGTGGGATAGTTTCACATTTTCTGAGGTTTTATAACACAGGTTTAATTTATGTTTATTCGTACTTTCCACAGTAAAAATCATTTTTCATCTTGTGTCTATCAAATGAAAACGAAGAGATAGAATACAGGGAATAGAGATGGTTTGGTGGTGAATGCGAAGAGTTTAGGTTAATTTGGGTTGTGTTTTTGTTTGTGTTGGCCCCCTCATCAGAGGGGGTTATGTTTTTTACCACTGATTGTCTATTTCCAACCGTTGCGTCGTGTGATGAGGGACATATCGAATATGATAAATATATTAGCATATGGTAAAAAGTATGGTGGACATTCTGAAGTTTTCCAGAGACATGGCCTATGGCTCTGGGGCCATCATGCGTAGGTATTGGAAGCGACCGGTAGCTGCCAGAAAGAAAGCCAATGGAACCTGGGTCAGTGAAGTAGATCTTCGTATCAGCCGATATGTGTGTGAGCAGGTAGCGGTTCGATTTCCAGAGTTTGGTCTTTTGACAGAAGAGACGTGCGATCAGTACAAGCCCAAAGTTCGAGGGTTTATCGTGGATGAACTTGATGGAACACACACCTTTTTGAATCATGGCAAGGGCTTCACTTTTCAGATGGCTTATGTCGATGATTGGGATCAGATATTGATGGGATTGATATACGATCCCATCGATGATGTCATGGTGTGGGGTGTCAAGGGACAAGGTGCATGGATCAGCCGCATGGGACATGTGAGTCAATTGCTACCTCCTACAGATCGGGCTTGGGATGAGCTTCGCTTTGGCCACCATCGCTATCGATATGCGCCCTCTCAGTGGAAGCTTTATCAGCAGTTGGGTGTCCAACCACATCAGATCATTCCGACGGGAAGTATTGGTTCCAAGGGACTCACCTTAGCCACTGGAAAAGTAGATGCCATCATCGGACTGTATCGTCACATCCCTGTCTGGGACTGGTCCCCAGGATCGGTGATTTTGCAGGAGTTAGGCTTTGCCACTTGTCATTTTGATGGGCATCCCCTTCATCCAGGTGAGTTGAGGACACCCCATGCCTTCGGCTATCTGGTCTGTCCCGAAGCACATAAAGCCCATTTTTTACAAGAATTTGCTTGGTTAGCCAATAAGTTCCCCTTCCCAGAAGCGCTTTCCTCTTGCGCTTAAAATCGAATGATCAACGAAGATTTTATGTATGGTGTTGACCACGCCATGGCGGTGGTCCTACGAGGGGTCTTGTTTGGTAGAGATAATGGAAAAACGCCATTCCTGATGGGTAGGAATGACGTTTTTAAAGATTTTCTATTGGGCAGTAGCTTATCCGCCTTCTCCTGGGGCGATGATCGTGATATAATCTCCACCTACCCTGGCGTTGATGGTGTTGTCATACATGGCTTCGGAGGTCACCGCAGGATGCCAATAGCGGCCCTGATAGGCAGCATTGAGCATCACGTAGTAGGTGACAGACTTATTTTTACCTAGACTAAAGAAGGTATATACGCGATCGTCTCGTATATCCTGATAGTCGTATTTACTGCCTTTATTGGCATTACCATCTAGCCGTGAAGTCGTGATCTCCCATCCTGAAGGAAACACCTGATTGAGGACCATCTCGCGATAATAGCGGTTGCCTGTATTGGTCAGGGTGACCTTGGCGATAAAGTCTGTTCCCTGCTCTAACTCACGTGGATTGATCGTCGCGCCTTTTAGGTCCGTGTACACAAGATCCATACGTAGGCCATTTGAAGCACTGGTTTTGTCTCCATTGATGGGGATGCCATCTAGGATCAAACGCGGGAATAGAGGGCCGCCACTTTGATTACGAATCTCCAATTCTCCTGTAGTCACTTCCTTCATGTCCATTTGCCAGATTGGAGAATCCATCGTGACCGTTTTCCATGCATCACCTTTTTTCAGACGATACTGGAACTTGGTATTTTTACCTCCTGCTCTCGATCCGTAAGCTGCCATACCCAGCAAGCTATAAGCCGTAGTCTGGGTGCTGTACCAATTGTTGTTGCAGAGGGCATCAGAGATGCTTCTAGCCAGAGGCGTCGCGCGATCCTTTTGATCCATACGGCTGAGAATCATCAAGATGATGCCACGATCTCGTAGGGAGGAACCATAGGTGTAGGATAGTTCGCGGTACGCTGGGATGTCGAAGTCTAGTTCACTGGCAAGACGCTTGCCGACGGACTCCTGCCCCGCAAGGTAATAGGCTCCTGCGAGGAACCACTGTGCAGCTGTGGGAAGGCTATTGAGCTTGCGGAAGCGATTCATGGCGCCTAGCTCTGCTTTTCCTGCCAGTGCCAACATATACAGGCGATAGGCCTGAATCATGACATTGCCTCGATAATAGCCGTTGTGTCGGTTGACATCGTAAGTGTAGTCTTTGGCCTGAGCAGCTTGATAAGCAAGTAGCTTGTCGAGCATACCATAAGGGATGGTGTATCCTGCGAGTTTGGCTTCGATCATAAAGTGCCCTGCATAGTTCGTTCCCCAGTCGGAGGCATATCCACCTGGCCAGTAGGCCATGGCGCCATTGCTGCGCTGGAAGCGCATGTAGCGTTCAAGCCCCGCTTTGATGTTGCTGTTGATCTTGTCACGTCTCTCGGGCTCAAGGTCGATCAACTGCGTGAGATAAAGCTGTGGGAAGACACTGGAAGTCGTCTGCTCAATACAGCCATAGGGATAGCGGATCAGATAACGCAGTCTACGCGCCAGATTCAAAGAGGGCAGATGGCTCACCTCCAATGTGCCATTGTTTGTGCCGTACATACCTACGGGCTTATAGGGCTGTGCCCACTTGTCTCCATCCTGTATGGTCTGCGCAAATACATTGGTCACACGAGAGTTGGGATTGCGAATCTCGATGTCCGTCTCATAAACGGCGCGTTCATTACCCGAAGTCACCGTGATTTTGACAGGTGTTTTCCCTATCGAGCTCAATACATCCACCTCGAAAGCTGCTGTTTTTTCTCCTGGCTGCGGGAAACTTAGCACTTGTCGATCTTGGCCGTTGACAAGAAGCTTTCCTCCTACTTCGACTTTGGCAATGGCTGACTTGATATTGTCCTCCATCGCAAATACCGTCACAGGGAGTTTGGCCCGTTCCCCTGGCCCCAGGACACGTGGAAGCGTGCCGAGTACCATCAGCGGTTGTTTGACAGGGGTGGATTGCTCTGCCTTGCCATATTTACCGTCGGGATCGCCTGCTACCACCATGGTCCGGACAGCTCCGATATAGTTGGGCATGTCGATGGTGTGGGTGCGCTTTTGTCCAGGCTTGAGGGTGAAGGGTCCCAGCATTTTCACCACAGGACGGAAGCGATTGATTTTTTGACTGCCTGGTTCTTCATTGGCACCGTCTCCTCCGATACTGAGCAGGCTCTTAATTTCACCTCCGTAGGCACCTACGACTTTGTCAAAAAGGTCCCAGGTCTTTACGTTGAGGGCGGAGCGGGCGTAGAAGGTGCCCCAGGGATCAGGTGTTTTGTATCGCGTCAGTCCTAGCAAGCCTTCATCTACGACAGCCACTGTGTAGGTCATCGGTTTGCCTGTCGCTTCACTCACCGCTACATTGAACTGAGAGCTGGGGCGAATCTTCTCAGGCATGGTGATCTGAGGGCGGAGATGGGTATTGGGATCTTCGACCTTGATTGGGATCACGCCATACATGCGGATGGGTAAATCGTTTTTCGTTTGTGCGTGTGGCTGCAGGAGCGTGACATGTGCGTAGATATTGGGAGCCATTCTGGTATCAGCTTTGACACGGAAACGCGTGATGCCCTTTTCCGCATTGACCCAGTAAGCGTCCAGCACTTTGGAACCTGTCTCTATGCTGACGAGCATACGTCCTGCCTCAGCTGTGGGTACATTCAAGATGATATCTTCTCCTACATTATAGGTTTCTTTTTCTGCTGAGAATGTCAGCATCTGCGCTCCGTCGCTGGCTTGATCTCGCGAGCGTCCTGCATATCCTGGCCAGTCTACATAGACAATTTCTCCACTGGCATGCCCGCTTTCCAAGTCTTTGACACGAACGAGGTAGCGGCCCCATTCAGGATACTTGATGTTGAGCTGGTACATGCCTTCTCCATTGGTTCCAGTTGTGAGGGTAGAGTTAGAGATTTCTTCTGCACTCACTTTTCCATTGTAAATCCCAATATTTTCATTGGACCGTCCCCACCACCAGCGCCAGCGAAGCTGATAGACGCGTACTTCCACTTTGCGGGAGACAGGTCGGCCATCTGCGGTCAATGTCACTATGTTGATGGGATGATCTTTGTCTGTTTCGAGTACGTCTCGATAGCTTTTGAACTCGGGGCCTTTGACTCCAACATAGGTATCGAATGGATCGTAGGGAATCGAGAATCGATCGACACTAAAGGCGCCTCCTGGCTCAAAAACCTTGATTTTGAAGTTTGCTTTGAGGCGTCCTGGTGCTTGTTTTTTGGTAGAAATCCGTGCAGGGATTTTTGCAATACCCTGGTCATTAAGATTGCCTTCAAAGATGGTGACTTCTTCTGACTCGTATTTGCCTGCGAGATCATCAAAGTTGTAGCCCTGATACCTGCCAAAAGTCGTTTTCATCGGTGTCAGGTTGGCACGTACATCTGCTTTCAATCCTCTAGCGATCGCTCCATGTAGCCAAGTAGATTTTAGATCTGCATATTGACTGTAGGTAGACGGACTCAATCGCTCCGTACCGAAGTTCATCTCTATTTTGAGACGGTTGGGCATGATGGTCTCTACCTTGACCACCTTGGAAAAGTTTGCCCCTCCTACCTTGACCTTGGCTGTGTAGTTACCTGTGACGGCACTGGCATCGGTCTTTGTGTGAAATTTGTAGAAGCCATTCATGCCTTCCTTACTCACCTTTTCATCCACTACTTGTCCCTTGGGGTTGATGAGTTGGAATGAGACGGGATGATTATTGGGAAGGGTTTGGTCCTTGTCTTCGAGGATAAAGTTGAGATAAATGGGATCTCCTGGTCTCCATACGCCTCTTTCTCCATAAATAAAGCCCTTGAGTCCTTCTACGTACGTCCTTCCGCGCGTATCGAACTTGCTCAAGCTCAAAGTTGAGCCATCGTCTAGGCGGAGGTAGCCGCGCTGGGACCCTTGTTCAGCCACTACCAAGAAGGGGGCGTATTCCTGACGGGGCATTTTAGCGCGTCCATTGGCATCTGTGCGATAGGTGCCCATGAGTTTTTGCTGAAGGTCGTAGACTTTGAGCTGGACGCCATCTAGCGGGCGTGTCGTATGTAGATTGGTCACGAAGAAATCCATGCCATCTGTGCCTCGCTTGGCGATCAATCCTAGATCCGATGCCAGCACATTGCGCTTGACGACACGATCGTTTCGGTAGTAGGCCTTGTTGCAGGGATTTTCTCGCTCGTCATAGTCGTAGTAATAATAATCGCCATAGTCATAATAGTAGTCGCCCGTATGTTCATTCCATCGATCTCCTAAAGACAGCATGTCTCTATCTTCCACTTCCTCGCTGCTACAAGTGTAGAGTGAGTAGGACTGGCGGAAGCCAATGGCGACTTCATAGATGGCTCCTGGATCGGTATTGACGAGACTGCTCAAATCCAGCGAATGGCGATTCCACTGATTGAGGTCGAGACCAGACGTCAGGTCCAGGGGAATACGCTTGTTGGCTACGACTTGGCCGACACGCTTCAGTTCTCGAATGCCTTCGAGTTGATTGACCTGTAGGAACTGGTGGATGTTCTTCTCGTAGATCTTGATCACGCGGACGTCAACTGATTTCAAGCCTATGGCTTCGAAGATGAAGGGCAAGGTCTTGCCTTTGGGGATGATGACTCCTTTTCCTTTGAGGCGGACGGCAGGTTTGACGGTACTGAAGGTCAGAGATGTCTGATAGGGCTTGTCGATGATATCTCCCGTAATGCTCTTGATGCCAGGCTCAACTTGAATCTTGGTTTGACCTGTAATCGATTTGTCTGGATATACCAGGATTTTATTGTCCTTGATCGAGGTCTTGACGCTCACGCCTGGGATCTTCACTAGGCCTGTGATGTCCTGACGCTGGGTCAGATCATCTGTAAATTCAATGACGACAAATGGATTGGGATCTGTGTAAGCGTAGGTGTGGAGGTGGCGGAAAATACCTTTTGCAGGAATCTCAAAGTCTGCTGTACCTTCTACACTGATGCCTACTTTGTCTCCACTCCATGAAAGCTGGATCGGAGCAGCAGCTTCTTTACGTTCGAGGCTATCAATGGTGAATGTGTGCTCGCCTTTTTTCGTGTCATGCTTCCATTTTACTTTAACTTTCTCTTTGTCAAATTTCGCCTCAAATAGCTTCTCAATCTTCTCTGGGGATTCTACATCCAGGGTTTTGACAATTCCTTGGACCTGATGCCATTGCTGATCCTGATGGGAAAATGACTGCGAACTGGTCCACTCAACCCGAATATCTTGTGGGCGTGTGGTGAAGGCAAAAGGAAAATGAGAAGGAATGTCTCCGTCCATGAGTTCATCTAGGGCCAGCTTTACACGGTATTCTTGACCTGAGGGAAGTTCTTCTTTTGGGGTAAACTTCAGGGTTCGTGTATCCTCCCAAATGGTGGTTCCACTTATCTTGGGTTTAATGGAAAATGGAGAAGAAGTAAGCATTTGTCCTGTAGCGGTCTCATTCACCATATCTGAGGTGAACCTAACCCTGATGGGGCTGGAGCGTGAGATCTCTCCTGAGGAGTAAGCCGAGATGTAGGGATCGAAGTTGTGGTCATAGGTCCAGTAGTAGGCAGCATCTTGGCTGTCTTGGGGCCAGAGGAAAAATGCGGTCAGGCAGACAGCCACAAAGGAAAGGGCGATGGGTACGAGTTGTGTTTTTTTCATTCTTGCATGGGGGATTGAGAATCCGATAAAAAAGGCTAGTAGAGATAGGTATTTTATTCCTAACGATGGGCTAGGGGAAAGATACACTTTTTCCTAAACATATGACGAAATGGACTTATTTCAGCGCAGATTGATGTGCTGCCCATAACATTTGATTAAGTGTGGGGAATGGAGGATTATTTGGAAAGGGGAGACGATGAGACTATAGATCTTGAGAAGTCAGATTGGAAAGTATGGACAGTCAAGTCTTCTAGCCGAAATATTTAGATTGATATTACATGCTTTGATGTTATCAAACGTTTCTTCCAACCAGAAAACGATGTATGTAGGAATTAATGATTATGAGCAACACTTTCAGTCTTTCGTCTGACCTCTTAAAGTCTGACGGTCTTTGTGCTCAGATCATCACCTGCGCAATGATATAGTCGAAGACGACCATCGTTAGGCAGCTATACACAACGGCTCGGGTGGCAGAGTCCCCTACTTCCAAAGCACCGCCTCGGGTGAAGTATCCTTGGTAGGCAGATACAGAGGTGATGATGAAACCAAATGTGGTACACTTGACATACATGATCACTACTTGGTAGTGGTCGTAATACTCTCGGAGCCCGAGTGTAAATTCCTGTGCCGTGACTGCACCTGTCATAGAGCCTGCAAAGATGCCTCCTGTATGTGTTAAGAAAGCAGAGATCGTAGTCAAAATGGGAAGTGCAACCACTCCACCTATGAGTTTGGGCAAAATCAAATAGGCACGTGAGTTTACACCCATGACTTCCAGTGCATCAATCTGCTCGGTGACACGCATCGTACCAATTTCAGAGGCGATTTTAGAACCGATTCGCCCTGCGATGACAAGGTTGACGATCGTGGGAGATAATTCTAGGAGATCGGTGACAGAGACGATGGTTCCAATAATAGAGGTAGGAACCAAGCTAGAAGTAAGCTGATAAGCTGTCTGTAGGGTGGTGACGGCACCTATAAATAAGGAGATGACAATCAGGATACTCAAACTTCCTCCCACCATAGAGACAGCCTCACCCAATGCCAGTTTGTAGTACACTTTGGGCTTCTCCATAGTCCTGAATATCCCACCAAGAAGCATCGTGTAACGACCAAGATGGAATAAAAACGATCTGAGCAGCTTCATGTATTTGATTGTCTAACTACGAAAAAAGGGAATTATCTTCTAATAAACCAGAAAAGGCAGTAAGATCGTATATTTTGGGCTGAAGGGAAAAATCCAGTGGAAGAACAAGGGAGAAAAGGCATGTCCATGATGAAAAAGGACTATTTGTAATCTCCTGTTCTTGTTTCTATTAAAAGGATGCTTTCTTGTCGATATTATTTTTTGTAAAAAAACAACATACATGTCTCAACCTACTATTTTTATTTCGGGTGCTTCTAAGGGGATTGGTTTGGCGATTGCCCGCGCTTTTTATCAGCAACAGTTTCGAGTAGTGATTTGTGCGCGGGGAGAAGCAGGATTGCAAGCAGCCAAGGCCGAGATGCCAGATTTGATTACCTATGCCTGTGATGTCGCCAACAAATCTGAAGTGCAAAAGATGGCTACTTGGCTCAATGAAGAAATAGGACCATTGGAGATCTTAGTCAATAATGCAGGTTTTTTTCAACCTGGGGAAGTGCATGCAGAAGCAGATGAGGTGTATGAAAGCATGCTTAGGACCAACATGGACAGCACTTATTACTTGACCAAGGGGGTCATTCCGCTGATGAAAAAGGAAGCAAAGGGAACCATTTTTAACATCGCGAGTATTGCCAGTTTGAAGGCATATGCCAATGGCGGTTCCTATTCTATCTCCAAATTTGCGATGCTCGGCTTTTCCAAGAATCTCCGAGAAGAACTCAAACCACATGGTATCCGTGTGATGAGTGTCATGCCTGGTGCTACTTTCACCGCCTCGTGGGAAGGGGTAGATGTGCCAGAGGAGCGATTGATGCCTGCGGAGGATGTGGCTTCGATGGTTTGGGCGATGTACAACACAAGTTACCGTACGGTCGTAGAAGAAATCATTATTCGCCCGATGCTGGGGGACTTATGACAAGTCGGGAGTGAAAATAAGCTAAATTCCGATATTTTCTTACATGTTTAATTTAATTTTTTGAAATTTGGGTTAATGGGAAAAAGAACGATACGCTACCAACCTCAGGAACTATCTGAGCGTCTACCTAAGTGGAAGGGAGTTACTTTGCATGTCATCACATGGGAAGATCTTACTTACACAGGTAAACTGATAGATTTTGATACAGAGGCGCTTATGGTTCAAGATCCCAATAGTGTCTGGTACAATCGACGTAAGCACCAGCATCGTATTCTCTTAGAGAATATAAAAGAAGTGATATGCGATACGTCTCAAGCCTGGTGAGAAGAACCTTATTAATGTATTGACATTCAGCACCATAATTTTTATCTTCTTCCTAATTATGCCTAAACCCAAAGCCCCATGAAACGGTATCTATGCCTTATTCCCTTGCTGCTGGGCATGCTAGCAAATAGCTCCCTGCTTGCCGACGATGACGACGATCGTTTTCTTTATCGAAACCTCGACTTCCGTAAGGTGGAAGTACCTATCTACCAGCTAGGTGCTTATACTCCTCATGTCAAGTTGGAGATGGCGTATGCGCAAGATGAGATTGAAAATGCAGGCGCATGGTTAAAGATTGCGTCTAAGGCTGTCGCCTACGAGATCGATTTGGTTTTTACGCTGTACCCACAGGATATTACCAAGTGGCGTACCGATTATTATGAGCTACTCAATGGGCGCATGGAGGAATTATTTGCTTTGGACTCCGCGCTCAACTCGCCCACAATCAAGTGGAATATGATCCTTCAGACAGAACCCTCCTCAGAGGAGGAAGCCAAATCTCATTTTCATGGTTTTGTCATCAAGTATAGGCCGCGCCGTGTACGTGTCGTCAAAGATGTGCGTACGCCTCAAGAGTTGAAATCCTTGATTGCAGGCTATGCCACGATCAAAGACTCTACCGTATTTCATGTCATGGAGCGACACCCAGAATGGGACAATATGCTCGTGGTCATGGACTGGACGGGGAGCATGTATAAGTTTGGGGCGCAGCTCGTCTTGTGGCACAAGCTGAATATGGTGGCCAATCATTCGGATGCCAAGCACTTTGTCTTCTTCAATGATGGAAACAAGAAAAAGGAATGGCAGAAGCGAATCGGTCGTACAGGAGGGGTGTACCGAGCGCGAACGGATGAAATCGAGGAAATCGTCTCTACTATGCTATATGTCATGCAAAAAGGAGATGGAGGAGATGCTGCGGAGAATGACCTAGAGGCCATATTGACAGGGATTCAATACCTAGAAGATTATCGGGAAATCATTCTGATTGCAGACAATAAAAGTGCGATTCGAGACATTGAGCTACTCGATAAAATCGACAAGCCAGTTAGGATCATTTTGTGTGACATCAGAGGAGAGCTTCACCCAGACTATGTGAGACTGGCTGCTTCTACAGGTGGCAGTATCCATACCTTGAAAAAAGATTGGACGCCTCCTCAGATTGATGAAAGTAAGGAGGACAAGAAATAGTTTGTCACAGAAGAAAATGAACAGAGGATCATTCCTTAACATGTGAGATACAAACAACAAGAGGGCCTGTCGCAAGACAAGGCCCTCATCACATTCAAGTCTTATTTTCTCAGGGAGAATTAGTAACGGTTGCGGTATCCACCGCCGCCACCACCGTAGCCTCCGCGATCACCGCCACCACCACGGTTGTAACCACCGCGATCGCCACCGCGATCATATCCGCCACGGCCACCGCCGCCACGATTCTCTCTAGGTTCTGCTTTCTTGACAACAATTTCACGCCCATCGAGTGTCGCCTGATTTAGGTTACTGATGGCCTCATAGCCTTCATCATCATTGGGCATCTCAACGAAACCGTATCCTTTAGAACGACCTGTTTCTCTGTCCATGATAATTTTCACAGAATCGACTTCACCGAACTCTTCGAACGCGTTGCGAACGGTATCTTCATCTGTGTTGTAATTCAACTTTGCTACAAAAATATTCATATAAAAAAATTAAAAAATTGCGCTTAATAAAATCAGTTGTAGCATGTGAATTACGATTAATCTCAATACTAAAACCGAACATATAATTACTTCGTGGTAAAGGTAAGGAATTATAAAATCATTTTTACAAAAAATTATGACTACCTAAAAAATTGGATATTAGTTTTTCTATCCAATTTTATAGACTTTTCGCGAAGTTCATATGCCTGATAGAAAAGATTTGTACCAAATCTCCAAGAAAATGTTCGCATATGTACAAAACAATCATTTCCCAAACAAAGCTTTTTCCAATTTCTAGTTAGAAAAAACTGATTTCGAAAGAAAATATACACATAAATTTTTGGGATGTAAACACTTTCTAATTGATAGAAGTCTGTTTTCGAATTTATATTTCTCTTAACCCTCCCATTCACACTATGTTTTTCGTGTTCACTATCTCATATTCCACGTCTACTCACTCAAACGCCACGCTTATCCATTTCATGTAAAAAAGACCAGGAATCCGTTTTACATTTAGAATAAGAAAGAAGGAATGAAGTGTAGGGTAAAGAAGTACATACCCGTTTTATTCCTAAAGTCAGAACAGGAATTCGAGATTCACTATTTAATCGGCGAGGAGTATGAAAAAGGCAAGAAAAGTATTGATCGTGATCGCATCTCTTTTGATGCTTGGGGCGACCGTCCTTGCCTTGGTAGGCGAAGGCCAAATCATACCCACGCATGATGTGGCACTACAAGTAGACAGCGTCGAACAAGCCCTTTCGATGCTCAATCCATAAAATACCTTTTAGAACTATTCGATCATTTTGCCATTGAACGAAGGTGCTCCCAGTAGGGAGCATTTTTGTATTTGGGATCTTGATGTAAAGCATGTAAGTAGAAAGACAGATATAAGAGGTCCTCCCTTTCGGGATCATGTCTCAACATTTGACCTCTTCCTTAAGATAGGTCAGGGGAAAGAATAAAGATGGGAGGAACTGTTGATTCTCGACTATAGATGATTCATTTGTAGCAACAATCAAACGGTACCTAGTTGGATAGGTTCAATAAGACAGAAACCCAATTTTCCAGATCTTCTCCATATTGAATTTGAAGCTGTTGCTGTACTTTATGCCTCATATCTAAAGGGAAAATCTCAGGTCCGTACATGGCACCTATGAACGCTCCCATCAGCTGAAGGTTGGAATCTGTATCATGACCAAATTCGAGCGCCAGTTGCATAGCAGCTAGCGGATGGCCATCGACCATGTCTATGCAAGCGAACATTACCACAAGGGGAACCCAAGCCTCCCACCATACTTGCGCTTGCAAGTGTGTTTCCATCAAATCGAATAAGATCGCAGGTCTTTTCTTGGCTTGTGCGGCGATTTCTTCTGCTAGATGTAGCCATTTTTGCAGCGGTCTTTCTCCATATAGTGCTTGACCAAACTTGTAGGGATCTACGGTGATCATCTGCTGACGAATCTCAGGCCAGTCCCCGCCTACGAGGGCTACAGATAGTCCCGCCACGGCTGCGGAGTTGAGATCCTTGGCAATGCCTGTATCGAAGATGTTGGCTGACCATGCATGAAGGTAGGCATCGGCAGGCTGTCCTGGATGTAAGGCAGCGATCGGCAAAAAAATCAGTTGCCCTGCCAAGCTTTCGATCCCTCCCCACATCCTATCAGGTGGTAAGCCTCCCTCTCCTAGTGCCCAATGGGCGGCTTCTCTGAACTCAGAGAGCCAAGTTTCTGCTAGACTTGCCGATGGGGGATAGGTAAAGTTTAAGATCGCACGTGCGATGGAAGCACGATTGATTGTCCCTTCCTGTCGAAAAGCTTGTATGAGGATGAGCTTGAATCGCGTATCATCTGTTATAGTTCCTACGGGTGCGTTTGCTATCCAGTATCCAAATGGCTCAGCTTCCCGTGTAGACTCTCTTAGCTGAAATCTCGAGTGAAGCGCTTGAATGTGTTGGGCAGAAAGTTGGGTCTCTGGTTTCCAGATGGACTTGCCGAGCGAAGGCTCCATGAACTCAACAGGCCCCCCAGCCGCATCGCCGATAGCTGTCCCGTACAACATGCCCAAGACACGTGTGTGAAGATCAAGCATCATTCATTCAAAGTAATTGATAGGAAGGAAGCCTAGCAACTGATCGGCTCGGTCCATAGGACCTCGATAGTAGACCAACACGGAGTAAAAATTTTCTCCTCTGTAGTGTGCGCTTTCAAGAGGACTCGGATCGGGGATCGCATCCGTATTTTTGACCAATACATATTGATAATCATAGAGCCCCTGTTTGATCAAGGAACTTCCCTCATATCTCCGATTGGTCGCATTATAATCCAATCTAAACTCTGGTTGAACCTGCCAATTGGTCAATTCCCCAAATACATAGACCTGTCCCTGGTAAGGCTCATTGGCTTTGAGGAAGAAGAAGGTGTTGAGGTAATCAGAGGTGAGCCAGGGTTCTGGATATTCGTCATTCCGGATGGAGAAGCTTCCATTTCTATCCCGTAGCGCACCATATTTATTCGTCGATTTGAGCTTGTCTGGGAAGAGGTACACATCTGTGGAGTTAGGTCGAAATTCGATGTCTTGTACATTTCCCCCGTACAGTTGTGTGCTCATCAATTCAAGTCTTCGAAATTCATTCCCACTCGAGAATGCATCCTGTAGCTCAATTTGATATTCGTAGTTGCGTTCGTTTTGGAAGGTGGGGCTGAGATTTTGGAGGCGATTGTCCCAGCGGAAGTTTTGAAGGATTTGGACGTTAATGTCTCGGCTGGGATCGAGTATGTCTAGGTTACCTGGGGCAAGATCAAACGCAATATTGCGTAGCTCCTCCCGCTGGAAGCGATCACTCAGCTGGTATTTGAGGGCGAGGTTGACCTTCTCATCGACGACGATGAATCTTCTGGTGAGGACCAGATTATTGGGATCGCTGTTGCGGAATACTTTGACGAGATAGTTTCCACTTTTTTTGAAAAACTCATCTTCTTGTGGAAATGAGTAGGTGTAATGTATATAAGGAATCTTGGTGAATCGGGAACGTGCATATTGGTTGATACGATCGTTGAGGAAGCCTTCGTAAAATTCAGGTGCGACGAGCCCCGATGGTGTCCAATCTGCATTGCAATGCACAATGTCTACATATAAATTGGATTCGGGCTGGTCTTCGGGTAGCCATTCGTCGAACTCTAATGTAAGGACCTCACGTCGAGAGAGCCGCATGACGGGATAAGACTCAGGGACGTTTCCAAGATAAAGGGTAACCGTTCGGATGTTGCGCTGGTAGGATACATCATCTGTGATCAGCGGAGGGTAATTAGGTGAATTGGAGGCCCCTTCTTGTACATCAAGTAAGGCTGGACAGCCTGTGAGAAAGCACAAACTCAGATAGAGGCTGAGGGAAATGAAAAATGGACGCATAAGAAAATGAGCTATTCATTTGACTTGAATGCACAAGATAGAAAATGTCTAGGAGTGGAGGATAGGAAAAAGAGGTTCCCTAATGAGGGTTTTATTCTCGGTTGACCTCCTGGATTTCACACCAGATATCTGGTTTCTGAACGGAAAATTTTTGTACGCCTGCTCCTTTGTATATACTGGATTGCCACTCTCTTCCTGCTTCTAAGGTATAAAATTCATCCCCAATGATGACCTGAAAGGGTAGGACGAGATTTTTAGGACCAATCAGGCGGTAAGAAAATGTCAGTTTTTTTCGCTGCCGCTCAGTGTAGTACTCGATGATGGGAACTTCTCGCGCTTCGATGTAGGTCGACATAAAATCGAATGTCTCTTTTCCCAAGGTCCGCTCCACATGGTCCAAAAAATCTACATCGACGGGTTGTTCGAGAAAGCTTTTCATGGCAGCGAAAAACACAGGATCATTACCTACATGATAGCGAAGGCTATGAAAGAGAGCACCTGTTTGGGCAAATTCTTGGTCTTGGGCATCCATATACTCTCTAGCGGCCTTCTTGTCGTAGTTATATTCGATCAAGAGTACGGGTGCATATTGGATAAAGGCTTGGTAAAACCAGCGGTTGTTGCTGTCTTGGGGACTTTCTTGCGTGCTGACCCACTTACGGGCGATGTCACGAACGAGTAGCGGATCAAATCCCCATTTGTTGTTGCGGAGGAAGCTGGATTGCTGACCCATAGGCTGAAACCATTGGTAGCCTTCGGAGTAAGCGGGATACGTTCCCCAGTATTGTTCGAGGCCTTTGAGGATGCGTCGTACTTGCTTGAGGTGCGCTCTGGCGTTGGCGTTTTGTCCTGGTTGGATGAAATAAGTGAGGGGCATATTTTGTTCGAGTCCTTCAAACACTTCTTCTATAGTCTCAAAGCTCCCAATCAAGACTTTGACTTCTTGGGGACGAATTGAATGATTGATTTGGAACTGATGTTGAAGAAAGCGACCAGGCTCTTCTGTCACACGGACCTCTCGACCTGTAGCGAAAATAGGTTCTTCTTCAGGGAACAAAATGCGCATAGACATGCTATCTGCTGAGTCGTCTCCTTCTGCTTTGCAGGGCCACCAATAATAGGAAGGGATGCGTACCTCAACGAGACTGGCCTGGACTTGACCACGAGTGTTTCGCTCCCACACGGGATATTCACTCTCACTTTTTAAATCACCGAAATATACAATCGTTACCTCGTGGACTTTTCCTCTAGATAAGGTGAGCGGAAAAGATATTTTGAGAAATTCACCTAAGAATTCATAGGGTAACTTCTTGCCAGACCATGTAAGCGAAGCGATTTCCAGTTGAGGCCCCATATTGAGTAGGAGGGTCTTCAAAGGAGCTGTCGTTTCAAATTGGATCTTGGCTGTACCTGCGATACGAGGGATCTGATGGCTGACCTGTATGTCCAGGTCATAGTGGATGACATCGTACTGATTAAAGAGACCAAAAATATTGTCTGACTGGGCTAAAGTTGGCTGGATAAATACACACGCGATCCCGCACAAAATCCATCTGATCCACATAAAAAATCCTTCTTTATTTCGGGCTAAGATACACAAGATTCGTTGAAGGGCCGCATGACGGGCAGACTCTGATGGCGAATGGCTATTTTCACCACCTGTTTAACTTGCATCCTGATCCCTTAGCTCCCATATTTGTTACGGTTATGAAAGCATGGTTGGGCATAGATCTATTTGCAAATCCTGAGGCGCTGGTTTTATTATTCCTGCTGCCTCTGTATTTATTTTGGTATATCAGGTTCTACCAACCCCAGCGTCTGGTCATTCGGCTGAGTTACGATCCTTCCAAACTACAGCAAACAGGCTGGAATTTTGCTTTCATGCGTCACCTCCCGAGAACTTTCCAGCTGCTTGCTGTTGCCTTGCTGATTCTTGCCATCGCTCGACCACAGAGTGCCGATGAGATCATCGAAGAAAAGGTTGAGGCGATTGACATCATGGTCTTACTGGATATCAGTGGGAGCATGGAAAGCACAGACTTCCTGCCTAATCGACTGGAATCAGCTAAATCACATGCTACCTCTTTCGTTCGAGGAAGACCTCAGGACCGCATGGGCTTGATCTTGTTTGCTTCTGATGCGTTGACGTATGCACCTTTGACATTGGATCACAATCTGCTTTCTCGCATGATTCAGTCCGTTTCGTTCAATTTGATTCCTCGCCAGGGGACTGCCATTGGTTCGGCCATCGGCATGGGCATCAATCGGATGGCTTACAGCGACAACAATTCGCGAGTCATGGTGCTACTGACAGATGGAGCGAACAATCGAGGAGAGTTGGACCCTATCACAGCAGCGAAGCTTGCGCGTGAGCAGGGGATTCGTATCTACACCATCGGGATGGGACGGGACGCAGCTGTACCTGTCGTCGAGAAAAATATGCCTGCTATCCCGTCTGATTTAGACTTAGGAACTCTTAAGCGTATCTCAGCCATGACGGGAGGGAAATTTTTTCATGCAGGAGGCTCTGCCCGCTTACAGCAGGTCTTTGCAGAGATTTCGCAGCTGGAAACGCGCAAGATTCAAAACATTACCTACCGCTATGTGCAGGATCGCTACCCGATTTTTGTCAAAGTCGCCATTATCCTGCTCGGCCTTTCTTTCCTGATGATGCTCACCTTTGTATATAATCCTCTGGAGCAGTAGAAGATTATTTCTTTTGGATTTATTTGGGCAAATGAGCAAAGTTCCACTTGGACTTTGTTACTTCTTATGTGTTTTTCGTCAGAAGCGTTGGGTAGTTGGACAGGAGAAATCGAATGGTCCACATGGAGTCTCGATTTTTAAGCTTGGGGAAGCCATGACGCTAAGCTCTTATGCCTACAGGATCGCCCGCAGCCTCATTTTTAGCTCTTTTGTAAGCAACTGAATGAACGACTTGAAAATCATGTAGGCGATTTCTCTTATCAAAATACTTCCAAATTATGGAGCATTGCCCTACATTTATATGATCAAACAAATATACATCCTATGCCTATCCGAATGGAAGAAGATCCTCGCAACGAGGGTCGTAACAATAACAACCGAGGCGGTGGTGGTGGCGGCGGCCTAGCCAAGCTCCTCCCATTGATTTTCTTATTTGTATTTAAGAAACCCAAAATTGCCATTCCTATCCTGGCGATTGCTGCTGTCTGGTATTTCTTTTTTGGGGGAAAAGAGATGTTTAATGGAGGAGAAAATCTCAACTATCAGGATACTCAAAACTATCAGGGGGACTATACCTTTGGCGCAACCCTGGATGATCAAAAATATCGGGAAACAGAGATATTCGAGCCATTGGCCTATGGAAGTGATGGGACTCCCACGCGTTATTCTTTGGAGAAGTTTGCCCCACGCAGATTGAATCAAGGACCTCAGGGGTCTTGTGTCGGCTGGGCCTCTGCCTATGCGGCTCGCACGATCCTGCATGCGCAGAGTACTGGCCAGAATCCCAATTCGGCGGCTTTCAGTCCTTCTTTTCTTTATAACTACATCGCCCTACCAAATAGCAACTGTCAGGGCTCCTATCTGCCAGATGCGATGCAGTTCATGAAGCAGAATGGCGCTTTGCCCTTGCAGACATTCCCTTATGATCCTTCTACATGCCGCATCGGCGCAACTGACCAGCAAAAAAACCAGGCATCGCAGTTTCGTACACGGGGCTATCAGCGCTTGACGTTGAGTCGTTCGCAGCGCAGTCCTGATATCCGCGCCATTCGCCAGTACATCGCCAAGGGAGGACCCGTGGTGATTGGGATGGAAGTCGGAGGGACATTTATGACACCGATGGAGGGACAGCGCATGTGGTATCCTACTCGAAATGATTATGCGCGACGCGGATACGGCGGGCATGCCATGTGTGTCATTGGGTATGATGACAATATGGAAGGAGGAGCCTTTCAGATTATGAATTCTTGGGGTCCACAATGGGGAGAGAACGGGATCGCTTGGGTACGTTACAAGGATTTCCAAGAGTTTGTGATGGAGGCCTATGGCTTGTATCCCATGGGGAACTATGTGGAGCAGAATAAAGATCAGTTGGGTGTTCGTTTTGCGTTGGTCACCAATGAAGGCCAGCAGCAGATCCCCCTCAATTATCAGGGAGGAAATTTCTTCCGGACGCAGCAGCCTTTGCGCAAGGGGACTCGATTCAAGATTGCGGTGGATAATACGACGGAGTGCTATACTTATGTGTTTGGGATGGAGACAGATGGGTCGAGCTATGTACTTTTTCCTTATACGTCCAAGCACTCGCCTTACTGCGGACTGACAGGTGTGCGTCTGTTTCCAAGGGATTTTTCGATGGTACCTGATGACGTAGGGTCATCTGATGTCTTGGCTGTAGTTGTCTCTAAGCGTGCGCTGGACTTTAATCAGCTGAATAGTGCGATTAATGGTGCCCGCGGCGGTAACTATGCAGAGAAGCTCAACAATGCTTTGGGCGGTCGCCTGATTCAAGGGGTGCAGTACCAGGGCGGAAATTCGGTGAGTTTTGATGGGAAGATCAACGGGCAAAGAGATGCTGTGGCAATTGTGATGGCGATTGATAAGCGGTGAGATATTCTTTTATGATATGTGGAGCGCTATTTTCGAGAGAAAATGGCGCTTTGTGTTTGGTTGAGCTTTGCTTTGTGGCGTTGTTAGTTGGGAAACTAATAAATTTGGGGGACTACGTAGCTTGATGGCTACGCAGAGCGGGGGGTTGGGCTTTGCTTTTGGGGTGTTGTTAGTTGGGAAACTAATAGATTTGGGAGCTACGTAGCTTGATGGCTACGTAGAGCGGTGCGAGGCGGTGGTGAGTGGTGTAAGTGGGCCACTTCTTCTAGCTTGAATAAAATTCACGTTGGCCTTCAATTTTTTTCAGCCTTTTGATGTAAGAAAGTCTATCTGTGTCCTATAAATTGTGGTATGGATAAAGATGTACGCATCAAGATTAGTCATCTCAAGTTGGTGGACTCGATCGCACGCTTGGGGACACTGAGTATGGCGGCGGATGAACTGTGCTTGACAGCTTCTGCTTTGAGCCATCAATTGAAGGAGCTAGAATCGGGGCTGGGAGTAAAGATTTTTTATCGCATCCATAATCGTCTTCATTTTACGGCAGAGGGGCAAGCTTTCTACGAGGGTAGCTCAAGTATCCTTTCTCAACTGGCAGATCTACAGCAACATGTACAGGAGATTCAGCATGATCGTTTGCAACATTATGTACACGGATTTTCTGTTGAGGAGACCCAACGATTGCAGGCGCAGGCGGCTTCGATTTCGGAGTTGATCCACTATGACTCTCACTGGGAGGCAGGGACGCATGTCTTGGAAGCAGGCTGTGGAGTAGGGGCGCAGACGCAGATCATTGCGGGTCAAAATCCTGAGGTACAGTTTACCTCTGTTGATCTTTCTCCTTCTTCATTGGCACAAGCCGAAAAAAATATCACCGAAGCAGGGCTCACCAATGTGCGTTTTGCCCAAGCCGATCTACACAAGCTACCTTATCCTACCGCTTCTTTCGACCATATCTTTGTGTGCTTTGTCCTGGAACATGTCAAGCGTCCCGAAAATGTGTTAAATGAGTTGAAACGTGTCTTAAAAGTAGGAGGAACCCTCACGGTCGTAGAAGGGGATCATGGATCTACGTTCTTTTATCCTGACAGTATCGCGGCGAAGAAGGCGGTAGAAACACAGGTACGTCTTCAGAAAGAAAATGGGGGCAATGCCAATATCGGTCGGGAGCTATATCCGCTGTTGCAGCAGAGTGGTTTCGGGCACTTAAGGGTGCAGCCGAGGCAGGTATATGTGGACGATTCTAATCCTGAAAAGCTCAAGGGTTTTGTGGAGGATACTTTCACGGCAATGATTCAGGGGATTCGTACAGAAGCTTTGGCGCAGCAACTCATCAAAAAGGACTTGATAGACCAAGGCATCAAAGACTTGTTGCGCACCGCAGAAGGTGGAGGCAGTTTCAGTTATACCTTTTTCAAGGCAGTAGGGACAGTGATCTCGTAAGCATTACCTTTATGTCAACAAGAGGGGAAAACGAGAAGATTCGATTTACCCCTCTACTTTCACTTCTCCTATTCTCTCTAAAAGATGGTTGCAACCCAACCTACAGAAATCCCCCAGCTTCCTCCTTTATTGATCCAGAAATCTTTGCGATCCCAAACCTGATCTTGGAGGATTTCTAAATCTAGTGCGTTGCGGTCATCGAAGTAATACTCAATTCCTACGGTTGCTCGGGTAGAGGTGACATTGCGGTTCTCAAAAGATATATTGACGGTATTACCCGTTCGCTCCACTATCGGGTAATCATAAAAGGCAAGTCCTACTTGGCCAAGAACAAACAATCGATAGCGCCTATCTCCTCCTCTGTATCCTCCCCCTATAAGGAATTCAGTTAAATCTAGGCTACCTTCGACCACATCTGTTGCCCCTGCTTCTCCGATGACATAATCTGCATTTCTTGTATCAAGGTTGGCTCGGAGGAATCCATTGTTGATATTGGAAAAGCGGTATTCTAGGGAGAGTTTGGCAAATGTGCCCCCGGTCAGCATTTCCGAGGCATTGGTCATATAGCCAAACTCAAAAGAAGGCATGAAAATACGGTCAATGGCTGTGGCACCTGTACTGTCAGTATTTTGAACACTTGTACTGTCAGATTCTTGCGCAGATAGAAAAAATGACAGAAACAGGAGGAGCGTGGTGAGGTATAATCGGATCATTTGATTTTTGAGGGTAAGATAGGGATTTTAGCTTATCCTGAAGGAATGGGGCTGTGTAGTGTGTGGAGGTTCGGTTATCTCTGAAGTAATTAGATCAAAGATTCATTAATTTAAGTCGCTCAATATTTTGGAAATGTTTATCCCTAGTGGCAAGTGGTAGATGATTCGTTCTGCAAGCTGCAGCAATCCATATATCATTTTCTGGAATAGGTTTTCCTTTGTTTTTTTAACTCTTTACGAATTGTCGCGTACTCCTCAGCTATTAACAGATTAGAGTTTATTATTTCACAACGGTTAATCAGTGCCCAAACTTTTGGGATATTTTCATTGGATTTGGAAGAGTTTTTAGCTCCAAAAAGTAATTCTCCTACCACTGTAATAGGTAGATAGAAGGTTTCAACTGATTGAAGATTTTGAACTACGTTTGATTGTTGGTTTAAAATTGCAATGACAATGTTTGTATCTAAGACAAGTTCATTTATGTTCACCATTCTCCCTCGATCTCGTTAAATTCTTCATGAATTATGTTTTCCAATTCCATTGCATCTTGATTAGAAAGGGTTCCAGCCAATGCTAGCACAGATTTCCCATTAGCTTGAGGTTTCGTTCTACTTTGTTTCAGCACGCTTAGGAAATTCAATAATTTCCCTAAAATGGTAGGGCTATTGATAGACTGAATTTCTGATATGATGTGTGTCTTTAATTGAACCATACACTATTTTTTGTAATATACGAAAATTTAGTCATATGAGATTTTGATGGAGATGATGAATACATGGATTTATCTCTAAACAACGGATTTTTTGGGGAAAATGACCACCCCTTCAGATCATACCCAAGCTGCATAACTTGAGGTATAAACTGAAGGAGGCGAGAACAACCGTTTAGTGCTCCTGTAAATTTACGATGGTTTCTTTGGCAGGTCGCCATAAGGGACCGACACCTACCAGTAGGACCAGGATATTGAAGAAGGCATTGGAGGCGTTGCCAGAAGCGATCGACCCGAGGCTATCCAACAAAAACCACGAGAGGAATCCGACAAGTACAGCTCTGCGAACGCCTTCAGGTGCGTGGTCATAGACCCATGCGGATAGACACCAAATCATCACCCCCCAACCTAGTAGAAAGCCGCCTGTAAGCGCAGATAGAAATCGCGTATCAGGTGAGGTGTAGGTTATATTTCCATCTATTGGCCAACTCAGGAAATCTAATGTAAGGCGAGCGGGTTCTATTGTTCCTTCCATTGTCCCTAAAAAGAAGACAGGGGCGAATGACCAAACGACAATAGAAGATACTTTTAGCCAAGATTTATGGAATTTTTGAGACATCATAATGAATACTTTAATGTTGATGTCTCTAAAGTAGGGGGAAGCGCGCAGGTCTTTTAGACGGGACCGTTTAACTCTGATAGATTCTTGGCATTTTTGAATTCATTGACAAGGGTACGAAAAGATGAAAAATATTGATGGAGCCACTCGTGGTTCAAATTCTCTTGGGTGATTTGTAGGTAGAAATTTTCAATTCCCAGTTTGAGCACAAGTGCCGCGAGGTAGGAGTTGTCGTGGAGGCCCAGCATCTTGGCCCACATCCCCATGATAGCTTGGGCTGTGAGTTCGTTTGTCTTTTCGAAGCATTGCTGAAAGGCTAGAATCTCACGGTGAACCCTCAGTTGGCGATTAAACAGGAGGTCAAATTTATACGCTACGATCAGATCGATCAATTCATCTAGTGAAGTACATTTTGCCTCTTCTACAGCCAGCATTTGGGCCTGCTGAAGATGGTGATTGAGAAGGAATTCAGTGAAAATATCTAGATCAGCAAAGTAGTGATAGAAGCTGGATTTATTCTTTTGTACTTGTTTGGCGAGTCGTTCCACCTTGAGGCCCTGTGGACCCTCCAAGGCAAAGGTTTGGTAACCTGCTTGAATCCAAATATGTGATTTACTTGCCTTGTCCATAGTTTTTGATCTTTAGAAAATGTCCTTAAACCCCTTCTAATCAATTCAAAAAGACGCTGGTTTATACTGACTCTTTCTGAATGGCTTCAGCAAGATACGCATTGAACGGCATTAACAACTCATAGGCACGGGCGATCCATTCAGCAAAATCATCTGCGCATACCTCCTCATCTGTCATTGTCCGCATCAGTGTGAGGGACTTTCTTCTTAAGATATCAATGTGGGGATGATCCTTTGCGTATCCTCTCGGAGCTGTTTTTAAATCTCGATCAGAGGTAGATAATTCCCCATAGAATGCTTTGATCTCTGGCTGCTGAATAATCTCTCTAAATTCATCTCCATGTAAATCAATGGCTTGGTGAAAAAGTCTGAGGTGTTCGGATGAAGGATGATGCATGCCTGCCCCTACAAATGAGGTCCCAGGCCCTATCGAAATGTGAAGCACACTCAATTGCATTGCATCGAGCGAAGGGTCGCAGGTGAAGTAATCCTTATACAGCGGACGATCAGGATGGAATCTTCGGTTGTTGTTGATTCGGGAGAGGGTAGATTTAGGTTCCAATAGCCCAAACCCTTCATCAAATTCGGCCAAGGCTTCGAGGATTTGCCCTACTTCTTGTATCCATCTGTCTCTGGCTTGGTGGTATCGATCGCGATTCTCATCCATCCAGTCTTTAGAGTTGTTGTGGCGTAGGTCTGTGAGGAATTCAAAAATGGCAGATTTAGGAATCATATAGGATGAATTTAATGTATTTGACTGTACAACTTGTTGGAAGACCTATTGTGTTTGGAAATGTATTCTTGACATATTTGGAGGATGAATTGTAGTGGGAAAGATCCTACTCAGCAGTACCTATGCTGGAGATTGTCCAAATTGAGGCTTGTCCAACGTGAGAAGCTTTCTAAATGAACAAAGGAGGATAATTAGATTGCCTTTCTCGTCTTGTGGAAACGCTGTCGATATCTTCTCCGTTTCATTGACTATTTTTGATTTTACTAGCGCAGGGGATCATATGATGATAGGGCGTTCGAAGAAAGAATAGAGGAATCTCCCCATTCGTTATTGGAGAGGAACAGAATAAAGAGTGGTCACACTTGCCTGTCTCAAAGTATTGGAACATGAACAAATTTGTCCATCTACATAATCATACAGAATATTCGCTTCTCGATGGGGCAGCCAAGATCAATGATATCACTGCCAAGGCTGCCGCAGATGGGATGTCTCATATCGCGATTACGGACCACGGCAATATGTTTGGAGTGCCGCGCTTTGTCTTATCGGCGAAGAAAAATGGTCTGAAGCCCATCGTTGGATGTGAGTTTTATATTATCGATGGAGATGCGACCCAGCGTGACAGAAGTAAGAAGCGCTACCACCAAATCATGTGGGCCAAAAATGCGCAAGGGTACCAGAACCTGGTCAAACTTTGTTCTTATGGCTACACAGACGGTTATTATTACAAGCCTAGGATCGACAAAGAGATCCTCAAAAAGCATACAGAAGGGATTCTTGCCTCTACTTGTTGCTTGGCTTCTCAGGTCAATCGTACCCTCATAGAGAAAGGGGAAGCTGAAGCAGAGGAGATGCTCAAGGAGTACATGGACATCTTTGGCAAGGAAAATTACTATGTGGAGATACAGCGCCATGATCTCAAGGACATGGATAAGTGCAATGAGTGGCTGATCCGCATGGCCCGCAAGCACGATCTGATTATCATTGCCACGAACGATGTCCACTACGTCAACGAAGAAGATGCCGAAGCGCACGACCTGTTGCTCGCGCTACAGACTTCCTCTGATTACAGTGACCCCAATCGATTCCGGTTTACGGACGATTACAATCGACTGAATCCGCGCTTTTTCTTCAAGACCCAGCAAGAGATGCAGGTACTATTCTCGGATATACCTGAGTCGATTGACAACACCATGCACTTGGCGGAGCGTTGCCACTTCAATATGAATCTGGCGGGGGACATGATTTTGCCTCAGTATAAGGTCCCGCCACAGTTTGCCTCCATGGACGACTACCTCCGTCATATGGTATGGAGTCGGGCGCCGCGTCGCTATCACGAGATTACAGAGGAGCATCGCGAACGCATCGAAAGAGAACTAGCGATTATCAAGAAGATGGGCTATGCGGGTTACTTTTTGATCGTGCAGTCCTTTACGACAGAGGCAAGGAACAGAGGGGTATATGTCGGACCTGGACGTGGCTCTGCTGCTGGATCGGTGATTGCCTACGTACTGGGGATTATCGACATCGATCCGATGAAGTATGATCTGCTTTTCGAGCGTTTCCTCAATCCCGAACGTGTGTCTCCGCCTGATATTGATATTGACTTTGATGATGAGGGAATCCCTAGCGTACGTCCCACATCACGGATGGCAGTTTTAGCTCCCATCGTTCCGTAAGTGATTACCTGCGAA